>NZ_JBFAYE010000002.1:0-894129 GCF_040681145.1 Actinoplanes sp. NPDC051861 | reverse complement strand
TCGACTTGCATGTGTTAAGCACGCCGCCAGCGTTCGTCCTGAGCCAGGATCAAACTCTCCAATAAAAATCTTTGAAAAGCGAAACCTGGCAACAACAAATGTTGCCAAAGGAATCTCCCACCAGCTTCCGAAGAAGCCGGCCGGGGTATTGCCATAATTGGCACTGGCTTATCAAGCACCCTGTTGAGTTCTCAAAGAACAACCGCACATCGAAAGAGAACCTCGATCACGAGGTCCACCCTCAAGGCAACCGTTCAAAAGCACCTGGTCGTGGTTCGCCGCACAGAATCCGAGATCCTGCCGACATCGCCCAAGTGTTCCCCGTTAGGGGAAGAGTGATTTCCAAGCAGACCGGCCGACGTTTCCGTCTGCCCGGCTCCCTGCTGGCCTAGTCACTCTACCCGGTCAGTGTCGCTTCCGCAAACCCGCTGGGCTAGAAAATCCAACCCGATGGAAGCACCGCCCGGACCGCTGAGAGCCAAGCATAACTCGCCTCCAGCCACCCTCGGAGCCACCTTCCGAATTGTCACTTTCGTAACCGTCCGTACCGGTTTCCCGTGGGCAGAGAAGAAGTTACGGGACACCGGCGGGTGACCGCAAATCGACGCTCATGGTCGCCTCGGCGCTGCGGTGACACACGGGGAAAGGAAACCGTGACAGAGTGGCGTCATGGACGCATCCGAGACGCTGGCGGTCGACGCGTTCCTCGGCCTCCTGGTGCCGCTCTGGCAGCTCGTGATCGGCCTGCTTGTGCTGGTGACAGTGGTTGTGTCGGTCCACAAGCTGTTTCTGCGAGGCCCCTCTCGGATGGGCGGGGCGCTCCTGTTGGTGGGCGGCGCGGTGGCCGGTCTGGTCGTCGTCAGCTACCTCGTGCAGAGTTTGTGACCTGCACCTCAGAGCCGGCGGTTGGCCAGGCTCGGTAGCTCGCGGCGGACCGTTTCCAATCGCTCCAGGTCCAGATCGGCGTACGTGACGCCAACCGTGTCGGGCGCCTGCGCGAGCACCGTGCCCCACGGGTCAATGATCATGCTGCGGCCGAAACAGGTCCGGCCGGGCTCGTGGTCGCCGATCTGCCCGGCGGCCAGGACGTAGCACTGGTTCTCGATCGCGCGGGCGCGCAGCAACACCTCCCAGTGGTCGCGTCCGGTGTGCAGCATGAAGGCCGCGGGCACCACAAGGACACGGGCGCCGGCAACCGCCAGAAGCCGGTACAGCTCCGGGAAACGTAGGTCGTAACAGATGCTGAGCCCTGTGGGCACTCCGGCCACGTCGGCCACCACGGTGTCCGCACCGGGTGCCACCGAGCGCGACTCCTGGTAGGAAACCCGGCCGGCGATCTCCACGTCGTACAGATGAATCTTGCGATAGGTCGCAGTGAGCGTGCCGTCCGGCGCGAAGATCAACGTGGTGTTGAAGGTCCGGCCCTCGTCCGGGCCGGTCTCGTGGAACGAGCCGGCGTGCACCCAGATGCCGAGCTCGCGGGCCGCGGCGGAGAAGAAGGCGCCGAACTCGCCGTCGACGGGCTCCGGCTTGGGTGCGTCGGCTGACCGGCCGAGAAAGTCCACATACTCCGGAAGTACGGCAAAGCGGGCACCTCCCGCCGCGGCTCGCTCGAGCAGCTCTCTGGCGACGGCCAGGTTCCTGGCACGGTCCTCACGGGCGTTCAGCTGGCAGACGGCGACGCGCATGAACCGAGCCTAGAACGACATCACCGCCGCCCCCAACGGGACGGCGGTGATGACAGAAATCGATCAGGCCGACTTTTCCTCGCGCTCGGCACGGCGACGGCGGCCGACGAACTCGCGCGGGACGATGGTCGGATTCACGTTCTCCAGGACGACCTCGCGGGTGATCACCACACGGGCGGCGTCCGGGTTGCTGGGCACCTCATACATCACGGAGAGGAGGACCTCTTCCATGATCGCGCGGAGACCACGGGCGCCGGTGCCGCGGAGCATGGCCTGATCGGCGATGGCCTCCAGCGCGCCCTCGTCGAACTCCAGCTCGACACCATCGAGCTCGAAGAGACGTTGATACTGCTTGACGTACGCGTTGCGGGGCTCGGTGAGGATCTGGATGAGCGCCTCGCGGTCCAGGTTGCGGACGGTCGTGATGACCGGGAGACGGCCGATGAACTCGGGGATCAGGCCGAACTTGAGCATGTCCTCCGGCATGACCCGGCTGAAGATGTCGTCGGTGTTCCGCTCGGAGATCGACCGCAGGCGAGCACCGAACCCGACGCCGCTCTGGCCGACGCGCTGCTCGATGATCCGGTCCAGCCCGGCGAAGGCACCACCGACGATGAACAGCACGTTGGTCGTGTCGATCTGGATGAACTCCTGGTGCGGGTGCTTTCGGCCACCCTGCGGCGGCACGTTCGCGACCGTACCCTCGAGGATCTTCAGCAGAGCCTGCTGCACGCCCTCGCCGGAGACGTCCCGGGTGATCGACGGGTTCTCGCTCTTGCGGGCGATCTTGTCGACCTCGTCGATGTAGATGATGCCCTGCTCGGCGCGCTTGACGTCGTAGTCGGCCGCCTGGATCAGCTTCAACAGGATGTTCTCGACGTCCTCGCCGACGTAGCCGGCCTCGGTCAGCGCTGTGGCGTCCGCGATGGCGAACGGCACGTTCAGCATGCGGGCCAGGGTCTGCGCCAGGTGCGTCTTACCGCATCCGGTGGGGCCGATGAGCATGATGTTGGACTTGGCGACCTCGACGTCGCTGCCCCCACCGGGTGCGCCGTTCGACTCCGCCTGGATCCGCTTGTAGTGGTTGTAGACCGCGACGGAGAGCGCCTTCTTCGCCTGCTCCTGGCCCACCACGTAGTTGTCCAGGAACTGGCAGATCTCCATCGGCTTGGGAAGCTCTTCCCACTTCACCTCGCCGGTCTCAGCCAGCTCCTCTTCGATGATCTCGTTGCAGAGATCGATGCACTCGTCGCAGATGTAGACCCCGGGGCCCGCGATGAGCTTCTTGACCTGCTTCTGCGACTTTCCACAGAAGGAGCACTTGAGTAGGTCGCCACCGTCGCCGATCCGTGCCACCTACGTTCTCCCTGCGTTCATTGGCCGGCCGTAGACCGGTCCGTGTCCGAGGACGGATTGCCTCGTTGCCATCTCATCGTCCGCCGACCCGCGTAACTGAGGCTGCGGACTCGACGTTACCCGCAAAGGGGCTGTTCTCCGACCCCCCAAAACGGGCGTGTCAGGGGTCGGCCAGTCTAACTGCACCCGGCCGGCCCCTGACATCGCGCACTCATCCTCAGACGCCGACGGTCTGCAGACTCTTCTTACGGGTCGCCAGGACGACGTCGACCAGGCCGTACTCCTTGGCCTCGTCCGCCGTCATGATCTTGTCGCGGTCGATGTCCTTGCGGACCTTCTCCACGGGCTGGGTGGAGTGGTGAGCCAGCATCTCCTCGAGCTGCGTACGCATACGCATGATCTCGCGGGCCTGGATCTCGATGTCCGAACCCTGCCCGTAGCCACCCTCGGTAGCCGGCTGGTGGATGATGATCCGCGAGTGCGGGAGCGCCATCCGCTTGCCGGGGGTGCCGCCGGCGAGCAGCACCGCGGCCGCGCTGGCCGCCTGGCCGAGGCAGACCGTGCTGATGTCGGGACGCACGTACTGCATGGTGTCGTAGATCGCCGTCATCGCGGTGAACGAGCCACCGGGCGAGTTGATGTACATCAGGATGTCGCGGTCCGGGTCGGTGCTCTCCAGCGTCAGCAGCTGGGCCATCACGTCGTTGGCCGACGCGTCGTCCACCTGCACGCCGAGGAAGATGATCCGGTCCTCGAACATCTTGTTGTACGGGTTCGACTCCTTGACACCCCAGGAGGTGCGCTCGGAGAACGACGGCAGCACGTAGCGGTTGTGCACCGGAGCGAACCCGGGAGGCATGGTCAGGTCAGTCATGGTTCAGCTCCTCAGTTCAGCGTTCCGGCACCGTCCGGGACCTGCGTGGCCCCGGTGATCACCCTGTCGATGAAGCCATAGTCCTTGGCCTCGGTGGCCGTGAACCACCGGTCCCGATCGAAGTCGGCCGCGATCTGCTCCGGAGATTGTCCCGTGTGGTGGGCGATCCGCTCCTGGAACATCCGCTTCGTGTACAGCATCTGCTCCGCCTGGATGGCGATGTCGGCGGCCGTGCCGCCCATGCCACCGGACGGCTGGTGCATCATGATCCGGGCGTGCGGCAGCGCGTAACGCTTGCCGGGCGCGCCCGCGCAGAGCAGGAACTGCCCCATCGACGCGGCCATGCCCATCGCAACGGTGGAGACGTCGTTGTCGATGAACTGCATCGTGTCGTAGATCGCCATGCCCGAGTAGACAGAACCACCCGGCGAGTTGATCCAGAGATTGATGTCGCGCTCCGGGTCTTCGGCGGAGAGCAGCAGCAGCTGCGCGCAGATACGGTTGGCGACCGCGTCGCTCACCTCGCTGCCGAGGAAGATGATCCGCTCACGCAGCAGGCGGTTGTAGACCGAGTCGTCGAGGTTGCCACTGAGTGCTTCGCCCCGCCGGAGCGAGGGGCTCGCGGGAATGTGGAGATCGGTCATGGCAGCCCTTCACAGCTGACTGTGTCGGCCGAGCTTCCGGCCGGCAGGTTGTCCGTCGTACGACCAACCTAACTGGTCGGATGCGCATCAGCTTCCCGCTCGGGCAGGTGTTCGCTGACAGCGCACGCGATGCGCGTACCCCTGGAAAAGACAACGACCACCGCGCAGCGAAAGCGCTGCACGGTGGTCGCCCATGCACCTAGATCAGTGGTTGTGACCCGCGTGCTCGTCGTCGCCGTTGCGCAGATCGTCCAGGGACAGGGTGTTGCCCTCGGTGTCCGTCATCGTGACCTGCTCCATCAGCGAGGCGAGCGCCTTGCCCCGCCGCACGTCGCCGAAGACGGCGGCCGCGGCACCCGACCGGACCAGCTGGTCGTAGTACTGCTGGGGCTGCATCTGGGCGCGCTGCGCCCGGTGCACGATCTCGTGGCCGAACTCGTCGTCGGAGACCTGGACGTCCTCGGCGTCGGCAACCGTGTCCAGCAGCAGCTGGATCCGGACGCCCTCCTGGGCCGCCTCGGTCAGCTCCTGGTCGATCTGCTCCTCGGTCTTCTCCTCGGAGGCCAGGTAGTCGGCCAGCGACGCGCCGATCCGCTCGAGCTGGTCGGTCATCGCCTGCTTGCGGCCCTCGACCTCGTCCTTCACGACGCCCTCGGGCGCCGGGATCTCGGCGGCCTCGACGAGCTGCTTGAGAGCCTCGTCACGGGCGGCGTAGATCTGCTCGACCTTCTTCACCCGGGTGAGCCGCTCGCGCAGGTCGCCCTTGAGCTCCTCAAGCGTGTCGAACTCGCTCGCCAGCTGCGCGAACTCGTCGTCGATCTCGGGAAGCTGCTTGTCCTTGACGGTCCGCACGACCACCTTCACGTCGGCGTCGCGGCCGGCGAAGTCGCCGCCGACGAGCTGCGTGGTGAAGTTGGCCTCGTCGCCCGCCGAGAGGCCGACCAGCACCTCGTCGAGGCCCGGGAGCAGCTGCTTGCTGCCGACCTCGTGGGAGATGTTGGTGGCCGAGCCGCCCGGCACCTCCTCGCCGTCGACCGTGGCGTTGAGGTCGAGCTGAACGTAGTCACCCTCCGCGGCGGCGCGCTCCACGGTCTTCAGCGTGGCGAAACGCTCGCGCAGACCGTTGATCTGCTCGTCGATCTCGTTCTCACCGATCTCGACGGCCGGAACCTCGACCTTGATCGTGGAAAGATCCGGAACGGTGATGTCCGGGCGGACGTCGACCTCGGCCGTGAACTTCAGCGGCGCGTTGTCGGCGAACTCGGTGATCTCCACCTCCGGCCGGCCGAGGGTCTTGACCTCGTGCTCCTGGACCGCCGCGAGGATCTGCTGCGGGATCGCCTCCTGCACGGCCTCGTTGAGGACGGCGCCACGACCGACACGCTGGTCGATCACGGCGGCCGGAACCTTGCCCTTGCGGAAGCCCGGCACCTGTACCTGCGCGCCGATCTCCCGGTACGCCTTCTGCAGGCTCGGCTTGAGCTCCTCGAACGGCACCTCGATGGCGAGCTTCACCCGGGTCGGGCTCAGAGTCTCGACGGTGCTCTTCACAGGCGTACTCCTTGTTGCTGCGGACAGTTGGTGACAGTCGGGGTGGCGGGATTTGAACCCACGGCCCCTCGCTCCCAAAGCGAGTGCGCTACCAAGCTGCGCCACACCCCGTGGCGACGGCCAGTGTATGCGGTCGGCTCGCCTACGTGTGCGCTGGAGTCACCTGCTGGGGAATCCGGTTCGCGCGGACGGTAGATGATTCAGTAAGCTGTGTCCGAGCCCCGGGAGTTCTCGGGGCTCATGCGGGCGTAGCTCAATGGTAGAGCCTCAGTCTTCCAAACTGATTACGCGAGTTCGATTCTCGTCGCCCGCTCCGAGCGTTCGCGCTGGTAACAGCGTTTTTGATCTAGATAAACATTGAAGAACGTCTATCATGAAGCCAGATTGCTAGGGTTTTTGCTAGGGATCTTGGCCCGCGCTACCCCGCCCGCCGCCGGGGAACCACGGCCGCCGCCGCTTCGGCTGCGGTTTTGCCGACGGACCCCACCAGATGGCCGTAGGTGTCGCTCGTCAGGCCGATCTTGGAGTGGCGGAGCCTTTTGGAGACCACGGCGATGTCGACGCCGGCCTCGATCTGGAGAGATGCCGCCTCGTGCCGCAGGTTGTGCAGGGGGACGTCCGGCATGTCGTGCAGTTTGATCAGGCGTTTGAAGATCCGGTAGACCTGGGTCGGGTCGAGGGGTGATCCGTCAGCCTTGGTGAAGACGAGGTTTTCGGTGTTGCGGTATGCCCGTCCGAGCGCCAGCCGCTCCTTTGCCTGCACCCTTCGCCACGCGCGAAGGACAGCGACTGTTCCCGAATCGAGATCAACAGGAAGATCCTCGCCTTCGCTCGTCTTGAGGCGGACCCGATACTTGATCTTCAGTCCTTCTTTCTCCGCTTTACGTGCCTTCCGGTAGCTGATGCCGGTGATCTGCCAGCCGACGACGATCCGGGCCGCGTCGAGGTCCACGTCGTCCCAGCTCAATCCGCACAGCTCGCCTCGCCGCAACGCGGCGAACACCCCCAGGTGAAACAGTGGGTACAGCCGTTCGGCCTCGATGGCGTCGAGCCACTTTCCCAGCCGCTCCGGGCTCCACGGCTTTACGCGCCGACGCCGAACCTTCGGCACCGTTGCGAGCGCGGCCACGTTGCGCGGAACTTCCTCAGCGCGCATAGCGGCGTTCAGCGCCGCCCGGAGGGTCGCGCGTACACGCTGCGCTGTGGCGGGGCCGAAGGGCCTCGGCACGGCAACGCGCTTCGGCTTGACTGGCCGTTTGCGGCCAGCGCGAACCCGCTCCTTATCGGCTTCTGCCGCTTCTCGCGCGTAGCGCGCATTCAGCGCCACGGCCGCATCAATCTGCGCCTGCCGCTCTCGCATGACGACGCGCAAGGTGTCGGTCACGTGACGAGGACGGAGGTCCGCCAATTTGTGATTGCCAACCCTCGGAATCCAATAGCTCTCTATGTGGCGCCTGTAGTCCACGATCGTGCCATCGCGGAGGCCGACAAGCTCCTCCTGTGTCACGAGCCAGTCGCGCAGCCACTGCGCAACAGTTAGCCTGCCGTTCTGCGGCAGAGTTCCTTCCCGGTGCTTACGGATCACCTCGGCACGGGCGTCGGCAGCATCTTTGCCGCTATTGAAGCCTCCCTTGGTCTCCTGCCGCCGGCCTCCGGGCACGGTCAGCTCTACGGTGAAGTTCCACCTGTGGCCTCGCTTGCACGCGGTCTTCGGGCAGTCCTTCTGACAGCGCTGGAACACCCCAGGTACGCGAGTACTCCGAAAGACGTACGGTCGATTCACGTTCCCTCCACAACTGTGGCTCTCACGAGCCAGGTGACCGGGCGCCGGGGCACTCCTGGCCCCAGCGCCCGCACATCGCCTACTCGCCGTCGATGGGCTCGTCGTCCGAAATGCCGAGCGCAGCGAGTAGGTCGGCGCGCCTGACGATCAACTTGCGGCCGAGCCGTAGCGGGGTGATGGGAAGCTGACCGGCTGCGAGCGCGCGGTAGGCAGCGCTGCGGCTGATCCCGAACGCCAGTGGCACCACCGGATCGAACGGAAACGCAACCGGTAGCGCCCGCAACCGTGCGGCTGTCATCCCCCCGCCGCCGGACCCGGACGGCATGATCGACATGCGCGACGTCCATGGACGCTCTGCCTCGTCGGGGTCGTCAAGTCCCACGCCGCCGGTCACCTGACCACCGCCAACGCGTCGTCGGAGCCGAGTCGCAGGATCAAGACGTCCTCGTGCTGGGGAATCCACTGCGGGTCTCCCCTGTCGATGGCGTCACGGACGTTCTTCTGCTGGAAGAAGGACGCTCGGGGAACGAGTAGCCCGTCGCGGACGCCGGCCATCAGAGCGACGCACTCTTCAACCAGCTCTAGGCCCGCGGCTTCTCCGGCGGCGACCACCATGCCCGGGACGTCGACGAGTTCGCCGTGTCGCCGGTAGGGGCGTGCGGTGACGATGACGTGTCCGCCGGGCCGCATCACGGCATTGCATCCGGCGAGGATGTCCGAGAACCCCTTGGCGAGGGTGTCGTGATCGCGGTAGGCGAGGTTGTCGCTGCCGCCGTACCGATGGTTGATTTTGCGGACCTTGCCGCGACGGGGGCCAGGGGTTCGGGCGTGGCCGTGGGTGGACGATCCATACGGCGGTGAGGTGATGACGAGCGCGACCTGGCCGCGGACCTGTGGCGGCAGTAGTGAGGGCAGGTGCCGGGAGTCACCGGTGTAGACCGCGCCGGTGCCCCGAGCGCCATCCTTTTCCGCGAGGGCGATGTTGACGGCGGCCAGCGCTGCCCAGTGGGATTCGTACTCGACGCCGACGCCGTGGCGGTCGAGGTGCATGGCTTCGACCATGGTGGTACCGATGCCAGCCATCGGGTCGAGGACGAGGTCGCCGGGATCGGTGTACGTGTGGATGGCGTACCGGGCGATGGTGGGCAGCATCTTACCCGGATGGGTGATCGACTCCGGGGTGTACCGGCCTCGACGCAGTGCCCGGGATTGCTGCTGTCCGGTCAGCCACACCGATCCTGGAGGCCCGTCGGCGCGCAGTGCCGATGTCGGGGCGGCGATCGGGACGGTAGTGGGGACGGCTGGCGGGACGGAGCCAGAGGTGGGGACGACGCCGGGGACGGGGGCGGCGCCCGAGCTGGGGACGGCGGTCGGGTCCGAACCGAAGCCGGGCACCGGTCCGGGGACGGCGGTGGAAGCGGCGCGCGGGGCGGGGACGAGGCCGGGGCGGAGAGTCGGGGCGTCAGACATCAGCGGCCTCCGGGGTGATCGTGGCGAAGACGAGAAGGTCTCGATGCGCTCGGACGTGCCGGCCCGCGATGAGCCGTGGCCGA
Source organism: Actinoplanes sp. NPDC051861 (assembly GCF_040681145.1). NCBI lineage: Bacteria > Bacillati > Actinomycetota > Actinomycetes > Micromonosporales > Micromonosporaceae > Actinoplanes > Actinoplanes sp. NPDC051861. The sequence continues at coordinate 884,680 of NZ_JBFAYE010000002.1, read as the reverse complement.
GCGGCGGGCCGGGTATCGGTGCGAGGCTCGATCTCGGGCAGCGGCACGAGCAGGGCCGGGATGTGCTGGTGGTATAGCAGTCCGGCAGCACGGGCGGCGGCGATGACCGTCGAGCGGTGCCCGAGCGCACCGGTGCCCGGCCCGGCGGTCAGCACGACGACGAGGAACCCGCCAGGACGCAGGAGCTCTCGCCAGGCGCCGAGGGCTTGGCTCACGGCGTGCGGGTCGCGGCTATCGACATTCAGGCGCGGTAGCGTCGCCAGGACGAGCCCGGCGGTCGCTACCGACCGGTGGTCGAGAGGCTCAGCCCAGCCTCGTGAACAGTCACGGTCGGTGGCAGTGAGACCGGGGTAGCGGTGCAGGTGCTCGGCGGCTGCGGTAACGGTCGGGTGGGCGTCGGTATCGAGGACGGTGTCGCCGTCGCGGGTGTAGCGGGCGATGAGGTGCGCGACGTGGTCGGGGTGGATGCCGTACCAGTCGGGGAGTGCTCGCCCGCTCAGGTCGGCGGGCCGGTGAGGGTGGGTGGGGTGCAAGAGAAGTCCGACGGGCGCCCGGGGCGGGCGGGTGTCAGTGGTGCGGGTCTGCGGCATGGGTGCGGTGGCCAAGTCCGCCGACGAACGCTGACATATAGAGATACAGATTTCGGGGCCGTCTTGGACATCGGCCTCAGCCTGTGACACCTGTCGGTGCCCGAGTGGCGGCACTTCTAACAGAACCATCAGCGTTGAACACGCAGGTCACAGCCTCGTGCGCGGTGCCGCCTCGGCATCGCACACGAGGCTTCTGACGCTTCAGGGGCGACCACCGCCAATAACAAGATCATCTTGGGTGTAACAAGATCGGCTTCGAGGTGCGACAAGATCGACAAAGGGGTGCCCGGGCAGGCTCGTGGCTTCTCCGGGGTTGAACACACGCGTCTCGCGCGGCGCTCGCCATGGCCGTCAAGTGGCGTCCGGTGTCCGCGCAGACATCGATGTTCGAGGCACGTCTGGCCCTCTGCGGGATTCACCGTCGCACGTCGGCTCGCCGGGATTGAACACACAGTTCGAAGAGCTCGACGTGGGCGCGGCGCCGGGTTGCGGCGTGGGCTGGGGTGGCGTCACGACCGGCGAGCTAGCACGGGGTTGAACACACTCCCGTGGCCCTTGAACAAGATCCGCCCTGTTCAAGATCTGTGACACCCGAGTGGCGGGATGGGTGCTGTTCCCGCCGGACGGCCTCAGCGAGGCGCCGGCATCCCACACCCACATCTCGGGGGATTCTCCATGTCTGAGTACCTGCGTCCTGTGCTGCCTGCCGCCGGTGCTGACGCGCCGGGTCTGGTCCTCGGCGAGCAGCCGTTCGACGTCGCAGCGAACTCGTTTCGGCTGCTGACGACCAGTCCGGAGCCGCTGTCGATCGACGGTGCCGCCCTCGGCGGGGGACTGCCTGCGCGGCGGATCGCGCTGTCAGAGCTGGCCGCGATCCTGATGCACCCTTCGTGCGGCTACCCGACGAGTGACCGCGTGTGGCAGCTACTGATCGAGCAGGCCCGCGCGGGTGGCCCGGCCTGGGTGGTCGGCGCTGTCGGTGTCGCGATGCCAGGGTTGCGTCAGGGGGCCAACCGGCTGCGACACTCTGCCGGTGACGTACAGGCCGAGCTGCTGACCGCCTTCGTCGCGGCGCTGCGCACAGTGAAGCCGGGCGGCGCGAAGGTGGCGCAGCGTCTGCTGTCCACGGCCTTCGCCACCGCGCGTGCGGCGCTGCACGCCCAGGAGCCGATCCGTACAACCGCGCTGGTCCCGGCCCCGATGAAGGCGGCTGGGCACCCGGACTTGGTGCTGGCTCGCGCCGTGGCGGCCGGGGTGATCAGCGCGGCGGAGGCGGAGCTGATCGGCGCCACCCGTCTGGAGGGTGTGCCGGTGGCCGACTACGCCGCGCACGTCGAGCGCAGCTACTGGGCGGTGGTCAAGGAACGCTCGCGCGCCGAAGAGCGCCTGGTCGCGGCGGTGCAGGACGGGGCGCTGTCCGACCAGGACATGGCCGTGATCGCCGAGGCCACGATGACCCTCGCAGCCGACCGGGTGCACCGCGGCTGACCTGCATCTTCGCGGCCTGATGTCCAAACGAGGGCGAAAATCTGTATCTCTTAGTGCGGGACTTTCCCGTACCTGGTGACCTTCTTCGACCGCCCCGCCGACGGCGCTGACACCCCGCAACGGCCCTGCCGACACCTCTCGAAGGAGGACGGCCACCGCGCCGGTCGAGGTCACCACCACCCCTTGCTCGCCTGCCCCGCCCCACGCCTCTTTGGGGTGTGGGGCGGGGCTGCCCTGGAGGTGCCCGGTCCCATGAACCACCGCCCTTTGTGCCGCCCCACCCCGACTCCGCGCCGCCCGGTCACCGACCGGCCCGGCCGCCGTCTGCGCCGCACGGTGCGCCGTCTGGCTCCGGCCGCCGCCGTCGCGACCAGCACCGTTGTCGCTGTCGCGCTGGTGCCGGACGCCGCCTACGCGGCCGAGTCCATCGAGCAGGTAGTCACCAACATCCGTACCTGGCTGGTCGGCATCCTCGTAGCCGTCGCCACGCTGTTTCTCACCGTCGGCGGCCTGCGCTACGCGGCGGCCAACGGAGATCCCGGCGAGGTCGAGAAGGCCAAGCTCGCGCTCAGGTCCGCCGCGATCGGCTACGGGCTGGCGCTGCTGGCTCCGCTGTTCGTCACCATCGTCGGTCAGTGGGTGGCGTAGTGGCGGCCCACTTCACCGCTTCCCGCCAGATACGGCTGCTGAGTCTCGTCGTGCTCGCCCTGGCCTTCGGCCTCGCTTTCGCGGTGCCGGCGTGGGCCGACCCGACCTCGGCTCCCGCGCTGAGGGCGGGCGCCCCGTCCCCGGCGCCCGCTCTTGGGCCTGGCGGGTCGTCACCGGCTTCGGGGCAGCCGTCCCCGGCTTCTGCAGTGCCGTCTCCGATTCCGACCCCTGCGCCGGACGTGCCGACACCGAGCGAGCCGTCGTCCCCGCTCACGCCCACGCCGTCCCCGGGTCCGTCCCCGGCTCCCGCCGCGACAACCTCCGACGGGGACGACCCGGACTGGTACGACATCCCCGGACAGATTCGCGAGGCCGTGCAGAGCTTCTTCGCGTGGATGGCCAAGAAGGCGATCAACCCGGTGATGGAGGCGCTGGGCTCGACCGTGCTGTCCACCCCGGACCTGAGCACGAGCCCTCATGTCAAGGCGATCTGGACGACGTGCCTGGTCGTCGCGAACGGCATCTACGTGCTGTTCGTCATCGCCGGGGCCTTCATCATCACGTCCCGCGAGTCTCTGCAATCGCAGTTTGGGTTCAAGCAGATCGCCCCTCGCCTGGTGCTCGGTGCGGTGCTGTCCAACGTCAGTTTCATCGTCTGCGGCAAGGCGATTACGGCAACTAATGCCCTGACCGCCGCGATCCTCGGGCAAGGCGTGGACCCGAAAACAGCGGCCGACGCGATGATCGGCATCCTCATCCAGCCGCTCAACGCGGGGAGCCCGGCCCTGTTCCTCGTGCTGCTGGTCATCGCCGCGCTGGTCCTCGCCCTCGTCGTGATCGTCACCTTCGTGATGCGGGTGGCGCTGATGATCGTCCTCACCGGCTTCGCACCGATGGCGTTGATCTTCCACGCGACGCCCCAGACCGAAAACCTGGCCTACACCTGGTGGCGCGCATTCTCCGCCTGCCTCGGCCTGCAACTGGCCCAGGCGTTGATCGTGCTGACCACGATCCGGGTGTTCCTCACCCCGAGCGGCCTCGCCGCACTCGGCGGGCCGGCCAGCGGGGAGAACCTGCTCGGAGTGCTGGTCTGCCTCACGATGCTGTGGCTGCTGATCAAGCTGCCGGGCCTGATGAAGCAGTTCGTCCTGGCCCCGATGGGCATGCAGAGCCACGGCCGGGGCCTGTTCGGGCAACTCTTGCAGGCGTACGTGATGTTCAAGACCCTCGGTGCCGCCGCGGGGTTGCTCGGTGGAGGTTCCCGCGCGGTCCGTACGGCGACGACGCCCGCCCGCCAGCGGGCAGCCACCGTCACCGGCAACGGAAGATCGGCGAGCACCGCTCGGCCCGTTTCCCGTACCGGGGGACGTTCGGGCACCACGCGCCCGGCCCCAGCCCGGCCGTCCCCGCCCGCCCCGGTGGCGTTCAGTAACGCCCCGGCAACGCAGACGCCGCTATCGGCGCCCGCTGGCACCACCGGTGCCCCGGCATTCAGCACCGCACCGCACCCGGCCACCCCGGCGGCGCCCCCGACCGGCCCGGCACCGGCCGCGTCGTTTTCGCACCTCGTCTCTTCATCGGTGACCACCACACGGCCGAGCGGGCGCCCCGCCCCAGCTGCGTTCAGCAACGCCACACCTGCCCCGGCGAGCCCGACTCCGGCAGGGCCGCCACCTGCGGCAACCTTCTCGACGCCGCCGAAGCCGCAGAGTGCACCGCGTCGGCCGCCGGCACCCGTCACTCCGGTGTTCTCGTCCGCCCCGCCGACCCCGAGCACAAGGGCCACGGCTGCCCAGCGGCCCACCACACCCGCCCCGGTGCCATCCCGGGCAACCCGATCGCTTCCGGCGGCCACGGGAGGCGGTCCAGCTCCGGTGACCCCGGCACCGGCGGACCCGCCGCCGTCCCGGTCTCGGCCGACCGGAAGCGCGAATCCGGCGTTCCGACCGGCCGCGTCGTCCCCATCGTCCCCGCCGCCGTCGAGCCCGGTTGCGGCGCCGTCCCCTCCGCCGGTGCGACGCCGTCCCCGAGGAGGTAAGTCATGAGCCGCCGTGACGATGAGGCACCGCTGCGCGCCCGCGTGCCCGCTGACGTGGAGCGCGCGGACCGCGTTGCGTTCGGTCTGACGGCCCGTCAGTTGGTCATCCTGACCGTCACCGCACTCGTGCTGTACGCGGCCTGGACCGCCCTTGTCACGGCGGTGCCGCCGCTGGTGTTCGCCGCCTGCTGCGTGCCGGTCCTCGGGGCGGCGTTCTTCCTGGCCGTCGGACGCCGCGACGGGATCGGCCTCGACATGTGGCTGCTCGCCGCATGGCGGCACCGTCGCTCGCCGCATCAGCTCGTGCCCTCCGAAGGCCCGATCACCTCAGCACCGGCGTGGGTGACCACTACGCGGGGGCCGGGTGACCGGCTCCCGCTGCCCGCCCCGCTGCGGCTACCGGCCAGGGGCATCACCGCCGATGGGCTGATCGACCTCGGCCCGGACGGCACCACCGGGCTCGTGGCCGCCTCCACGGTGGCGTTCGGGCTGCGCACCCCTGCCGAGCAGAACAGCCTGGTCGCCGGGTTCGCCCGCTGGCTGCATTCGCTGGACGGCCCCGCGCAGATCCTCGTCCGCGCCCAGCGCGTCGACCTGACCCACCTCGGTGACCTTCTGGTCTCGCGGGCGCCGAGCCTGCCGCATCCGGCCCTCGAAGACGCGGCGCATTCGCACGCGCAGTTCCTCGATGACCTCGCTGCGCGCCGAGAGCTGCTGCACCGGCACGTCACCGTCGCGGTGCGCAGCACCCGCAGCCCCGGCAACACCGTCCACCAGGCGGCCGAGACCGTGCGGGCACTGTCGGGATGCGAGGTCGCCGCGCGGGTTCTCGACCCGCTCGACGCCGCCGCCACGTTGGCCGGCGCGCTCAACCCTCCCGCCGAGTCGTCCCCGACGCCGGGACGGCCCGTCCCCGAACGTGATGAAAGCGAGCAGCTGTGAGCGTGTACTCCCGCCATCGCAACAACGCCGTCCCCGAGATGGGGACGGTCATCCCCGGCACCCCAGACACCGTGGAAGTCGGGGGACGGTCGGTACGGGTCGGGGACGGCTACACCGCCGCCCTCGCCGTGACCGGCTATCCGGCCGAGGTCGGACCCGGCTGGCTCGAACCGCTGCTCGCCTATCCCGGGCGGGTGGACGTGTCGCTGCACATCGAGCCTGTCCCGCCCGTGATCGCCTCCCAGCGATTGCGGAAGCAGCGCGGCCGGTTCGAGGCGTCCCGGCGCCAGGACGCCGCGAAGGGGCGGCTCGACGATCCGGAACTCGACGCGGCGGCCGCGGACGCCGCCGAGCTGGCCACCCGCGTGGCCCGAGGCGAAGCCCGCCTGTTCCGGCTCGGCCTGTACCTGACCGTGCACGCCGACAGCGAAGAGGAACTGGCCGACCGGGTCAGTGAGGTCCGGGCTCTGGCCTCGTCATTGCTGCTCGACGTCGCGCCGACGACGTGGCGACAGCTTCAAGGCTGGATCACCGGCCTGCCCCTGGCCTTCGACGCGCTCGGCATGAAGCGGGTGTTCGACACCGACGCACTCGCCGCCGCGTTCCCGTTCACGTCGCCGGACCTGCCGACCACGGCGGGCGACACCGGCATGGGCGTGCTCTACGGCCTCAACCTGCACTCACCCGGGGTCGTGGTGTGGGACCGGTGGGCGCAGTCCAACTACAACTCCGTCATCCTCGCCCGTTCCGGTGAGGGCAAGTCCTACCTCGCCAAACTCGACCTACTGCGCAACCTCTATCTGGGGGTTGAGGCGTTCGTCATCGACCCCGAAGACGAATACCTCCGCCTGGCCGAGGCGGTCGGCGGGACGATCATCCGGCCCGGTACCCCCGGAGTGCGGATCAACCCTCTCGATCTGTCGGCCGGGGACGGCGACGACGCCCTCGTGCGGCGAGCGCTGTTCCTGCAGACCTTCGTCGCCGTTCTCACCGGGGGCGAGACGGGCACCGGCCAGATCGCGCCGCAGGAGGCCGCCGCGCTGGACGTGGCGGTGCTGGCCGCCTACCGGGCCAAGGGCATCACGACCGACCCGCGCACGTGGCGGCGCCCGGCGCCGCTGCTGGCCGATGTCGCCGAGGCGCTCAAGGACGCGGGCGACGCCGGGCGCACGCTGGCGGCTCGGTTGCACCCGTACGTGGCCGGCAGCTTCAAGAGCCTGTTCGATGGCCCCACGACCACGGCCGCCGAGGGGCACCTGGTGGTCTACGCCATCAAGGACCTGCCAGAGGAACTCAAGCCGGTCGGGACGTTGCTCATCCTCGACGCGATCTGGCGCACCGTCAGCACCGCCAACCGCACCGGGAACACCACCCGGCGGCTGGTGCTGGTCGATGAGGCGTGGCTGATGCTGCGCGCCGGACTCGGGGCGCAGTTCCTGTTCCGGCTGTCCAAGAGCGCCCGCAAGTACGGCGCCGGACTGAGCGTGATCACGCAGGACGCCGCCGACGTGCTCGCCACCGATGTAGGCCGGGCCGTCGTCTCGAACGCGGCCACACAGGTGCTGCTACGCCAGGCACCGCAGGCGATCAATGCCGTGGCCGAAGCGTTCGGGCTCACCGAAGGCGAGCAGGCATTCCTTCTCTCCTGCTCACGCGGAGACGCGCTGTTGGCCTCGGGGTCATCGCGAGTGGCGTTTCACAGCCTCGCCTCCGACGTCGAGCACGACCTGGTCGTGACCGGTCCGCCCGCCGCCCGCCGCTAGCCGTCTCGGCACCGAGAACGGAGTTCCCCATGTCCCTTTTCCTCACGTTGTCACACCCCCTGGCGGCGCTGTTGGCCCCGCCGTCTCCCGCCCCGCCGCCTGTGGCCGGGTGTGTGCCCGGTCAGGCCGGGATGCCCGGCGGCGTGCTCGGCGAGCTGCTGTGCGGCACCTGGGGACCGAAGGCCCCCGGCGCCGTGGCCGACTTCGTCCGGCAGCGCTGGCCGCTGCTGCTCGCCGGGTTCGTGGTCCTGGTCGCGCTCGTGATCACGTGGCGGGTGTGGCGGCGCCGGGTCTGGCGTGCCCACGCCGCCCGAGCGCGCTGGTTGCACATCATTCCGCCGGTCACCGCGACTCCGGCCGCGACCGTGGACCTGTGGCGGCTGCTCGCGACCGCGTTGCCGCCGCCGGGCCGGTGGACGCTGCGCCCGGCCCGGATCGTGTGGGAGGTCGAGGCGGACCCGCACGGCATGCGCGTGGGGATGTGGCTGCCGCCCGGGGTGAATCCGACTGCCGTGCTGCGGCTGTTGCAGCGGGCCTGGCCGGGGGTGCGCGCGGAGCAGGCCGCTCGGCCGAGGGCGCCGGGTGGCACCGCGACCACGGTCGCGGTGCTGCCGACGCAGCCGGACTGGTTGCCGCTGGTGGACGACACCACCACGACCAGCTCGAGGGATTGGGAGACCGCGCCGCCGGACGAGGACCGGCTACGGGCGGTCTACGACGGGCTCGCCTCGGCCGGGCGCACCGGCGGCGGCCTGCTGCAAGTCCACATCAGTCGCGCGCCGGCCCACCGGATGAGGATGCTGCGCCGTGCCACCACCCATCCCGAACGTGCGGCCAAGGCGCGAGGTGCCTCACGTGCGGTGGGACTGCTGACCGACGGTCTACGGGCGTTGATCCTCGGGGTGCTCGACCTGCTCACTCCCGGCCCGGCGACCCGCCGCAACGCTTCCGTCCGGCACGACCCCTATCAGGCCGAGCTGGCGCGGCAGGCACGGGCCAAGTTCAACGCCGCGCCGCACCTGCTCGTCGCCGTCTACGCCACCGGAGCCGGGCCGACGAAGGCCGCCGCCCTGTCGGCAGCGACCGACATCACAAGCGGGTTCGGGCTGCTGTCGGCGCACTTCGCTCGCCGGCGTCTGCGAGGCGGAACCACCGCGGCGGCGCAGCGATGGGTGCCCGAGTCGCGGATGAGCGTCGCCGCCGTCGCCGAGACCGCAGTCCTCGCAGGGCTCCCGGCGGAACCGGCCGCCTACGGCCTCCCGGCTGCCGCGTCGCGACGCCGACCCGGCAACCGTGACGTCTTCCGCGCCGGACCCGCCACCGGTCGCCCCGCCCCTCCGGCACCGCCGCACCGAAACGTCCTTCCGAGACCCAACCACGGCACAGACGAGGACCCGCCGACTGCTTGGAGCATCCCGTGACCGCATCCACCAACCCGGGCACGGCTTCGCCGGAGCGCCGCCTCAACCTCGTGCCCGTCGACGAGCGGCGCGGGCTCGGCGGCAAAGTCATCGGGGTCGCTAACGCCAGCCCCCGCGAGAGGATCGGCATCTCGCTCAATGACTGCCGCTACCACGTGCACACGCTCGGCCCGACCGGCACCGGCAAGACCACCATGCTGATGAACATGATCCTCGACGACGTCGAGTCGGGCCGAGGGGTCGCGGCATTCGACCCGGCCAAGGGTGACCTGATCCGGGACCTGCTCGACCGGCTGCCGGAGTCCGCCGGTGACCGGCTCGTGCTCATCGACCCGGACGAGCGGCAAGCGCCCCCAGCGGTCAACCTCTTGGATCCGGCCGTGCACGGCGGCACCCCGCACGACGTCGCCGCCAACCTCACCTCCGTGATGAGCAAGGTGTGGGCGCGCTGGTGGGGCCACCGCTCCGCCGACATCTGCTACCACGCCCTGCTCACCCTGGCCCACCTGCAAGGCTCCACCCTCGCCCAGCTGCCCCGGCTGCTGTCCGACACGGCGTGGCGCACCACCCGGGTCAAGGCCGTAACCAACGCGATCAAGGCATGGGAGGGCAACACCCTCGGCGAGTTCTGGGAAGGCTTCGACAGCCTCCCGGCCGGGCACCGCTCCGGGCTCGTCGCACCGCTGCTGTCACGGCTACGCCTCGTGCTGGCGCACCCGATGGCGAACTCGCTGTTCGGAGTCCCGGCCACGACATTCTCCTTCGCCGACATCCTCGACGGCGGCGTGCTGCTGTGCCGGCTACCCAAAGGCGTCCTCGGCGAGGACGGCACCCGCCTGATCGGCTCCCTGCTGCTGGCGGGGCTCTGGCAAGCCACCACCGCCCGCGCCCGCATCCCGGAGAACGAGCGGCCGGACGCGATGGTGGTGCTCGACGAGTGCCACAACTTCCTGCACCTGCCGATCGGCATCGATGACGCCCTCGCCGAAGCCCGCGGCCTGCACACCTCATTCGTCCTGGCCCACCAATACCTCGGCCAGCTCTCCGTGGGGATGGCGGCGGCGATCGACGCCAACGCCCGAAACAAGGTGTACTTCGCGCTCGCCCCACGCGACGCCATCGACCAGGCCCGGCACCTGCGCCCCTACCTCGACGACGGGGACCTGATCCGTCTCGGTGGCTACGAGGTCGTACTGCGGCCGGTAGCGAACGGGCGGGTGGTGCCACCGGTGACCGCTGACACCGAGCCGTCGCCTGCGCCGGTCAAGGGCCGGGCTGCGGCGCTGCGCCGGGCCGCGCGGGAGCAGACCGGGCTGTCGCACTCCGACCGCAGGGCGCTGCTCGCGGTGGCGAGCACGGCACCGCCGGCCGGTGACGAGGAGCAGCCCTCCGCGGTGATGGTGCAGCCGCCGGTGGAGCCGAACAACTTCGCGTTGCACCCCGAGCGGTCACTAGTGACCCCTCAGATGACGGCTCACGAGGTACCTCACGAGGCGGCTCACGACGACGAACACGCCGGTCAGCACACCCCCTATGACACGCCGTACGCGCACGTCACGGACCCTGCGGAGGACTGGTGGACCGGAACCGACTGATAAGAGATATCCCTCCCGCCAGCCCGTCAAGCTCTGCCCCTACCGGCGCCCGCCTGACGGCGTCCGTCGTGGCCGACGAACTCACGAGACTCACCCCCCGAGACCGGCTCCTGCTCGAACTGCTCGACCAGCACAAGACCTTCACCACCGAGCAGATCCACTCTCTCGCCTTCAGCTCGCTTGCCCGGACCCGTATCCGGCTGGGGCAGCTCTACACCCGCGAGATCCTCTACCGGTTCCGGCACTACCAGCGGCCCGGCTCGCAATCCTGGCGGTGGACCCTCGGCCCCATCGGTGCCGCGATCCTGGCGGCCGGACGAGGCGCCACGCTGCCCCGCCCCGCCGCCGTACGCGACGCCACGGCCCGCATCGCCATGTCCCCGACACTGGCGCACCTCGTGACCACCAACGGGTTTTTCGTCGCGCTGTCCGCGTACGCCCGCACCGCCCCGGCGGCCCGGCTGAGCCGGTGGTGGAACGAGGCCCGGTGCCGTGAGGCGGTCGGGACCGTCGTCCGTCCCGACGGTCACGGCGTGTGGCATGACGGCGGGCGGGCGGTGCCGTTCTGGTTGGAGGCCGACCTCGGCACCGAAACGCTGTCGCGGGTCATCGGGAAGCTCACCGGCTACGCCGCGTTACCGCCCGCGCGGGCGTATCCGGTGCTGTTCTGGCTGCCCACCGGCGCGCGTGAGGTCAACATGCACGCCTACCTCACCCGGGCCGGGGTGCCGGACGGGGTGACCGTGGCGACCGCCGCCGCCGACAACGCGCCCGACGGCCCGGCGGGGCCGGTGTGGCGGGTGGCCGGGCGCGGCGGGCGGGTCACCCTGGCCGACCTCACGCCCGCCGGGGGTGCGGTGTGGGACGCCTAGTTACCGGCGTCGCCGTGGGGTTCGTGGCGCTGGTGGTCCTGATCGCGGGGGCCGCCGCCGGGGTGGCCGGGTCGCTGTTCGGCGATGGCGGGGGTGCCGGAGGCGGGTTGGGTTGTGCCGGTACGGTGATCACCCCCGGCGCAGCCCCGGCGGGTCTGACCGCCGATCAAACGGCTAATGCCTCCGTGATCGTGGCCGTCGGTCAGCGGATGCGGGTGCCGGTGCGCGGGTGGGTTATCGCGGTCGCCACCGCCCTCCAAGAATCGCGGCTGACCAACCTGGGGCACCTCGGGCCGGGCAACGATCACGACTCGTTGGGGCTGTTTCAGCAACGGCCTAGCCAGGGATGGGGCACCCCGGCACAGCTCATGACGCCGGGCTACGCCGCCGGGAAGTTCTATGAACGCCTGTTGACCGTGCCGAGGTGGCAATCGCAGCCGCTCACTCGCGCGGCTCAGGCGGTGCAACGGTCGGCGTACCCGGACGCCTACGCCAAACACGAGCCGCACGCTGCGGCCATCGTGGCGGCATTCACCGGCGGCACGATGCCGGTGTGCGACGGCGTGAGCGCGTCCGGGTGGACCCGTCCCGTGGCCGGTGAGGCCGAGTCAGGGTTCCGCACGCCCGAACGGCCCGGCCATGACGGCGCCGACATCGTGGCCGACAAAGGCACGGTGATCCGGGCCGTGTCCGCCGGGGTGGTGGTGCGGGTGCGGTGCAACGCAGGCGGCGGCTCGTGGGATGCCCCGTTCCGGGGCCGGACGCTGTGCGACACCGACGGCTATCCGGGGCTCGGTGGGTGCGGGTTTTATGCCGAGGTGCGGCATGCGGGCAACATCGTGTCGCGGTACTGCCACATGGTGCGCCAACCCCTCGTGACTGTCGGTCAGACCGTGACCGCCGGACAGCCGATCGGCTACGTCGGATCATCCGGCAACTCATCTGGGCCACATTTGCATTTCGAGATCCACGAGGGCTATCCGGCAACGGAAAGTAATGCCGCCGACCCAGTGCCATTCATGGCCAAAAAAGGCGTCACCCTATAAACCGGTGAAGTGATTTTCGGCATGGCACATCGACTTGACTTCATCAAATAGCCGAGGTAGCCGGCCCGGCCCGGCTGAAGGTGCCAGCACCCCGGAATCCGTGAGGATTTCGGGGTGCTCCCGCGCCCGGCTCACGGCCCCGCACGCGCGCCACAACCTGTATCCATGCCGTTGCACCCGCTCGCATCCGAACGCACCGGAGGGGCGGCGCTAGGGCCATTGAATGCGGCATTGGGTGCGGCTTCCCATCCGCGCACGAGCCACAATCAATTAGCGGTACAGTTTTCAAAAGAGTCATGGGAATGCGGGTTGACAATGCGCCGATGCAGAGCGTCCATGGACGTGGGCGACAAAACGGCCCCGGCGAAACCGCAACGGAGGCGCACCGCGCCGCGCGGAATCGCAATGTCATTCCCCTTTCTTATGGAGGTATTCCCATGTCCGCCACCGCCACCCCCGCCGCCGAGTACGTCACCCGCGCCCTGACCGCTAACCCCGACGGCATCACTGCCCGTGACCTCGCCACCGCCGCCGGAGTCGGCGCCTCCACCGCGTCGAAGGTCCTAGTCGCCATGGAGGTGGCCGGAACCGCGACCCGTACCCCTGGCCCGGCCAACGGCAACCGCAAGCCCGCCGACATCTGGCGCCCCGCCGCCACCGAGGAGCCCACCATGACCGACGACAGCACCACCGACGAGATCCCCACCGCCAGCGACGACAGCACCACCGACGAGGCCCCCACCGCCAGCGACGACAGCACCACCGATGAGGCCCCCACTGGCCTGCCGGAGTCGCCCGTGTCGGGTGCGCCGTCGGGCGGAGCCGACTACTTCAAGATCGTGATGGTCGCGGGGATTCTGGGCGACCACCCGCACGGTGTTGCTGCGGCGGTCATCACCGACCAGTCCGGGCTGCGGGCGCCGGTCGTGGCGCGGGTGCTGATGGCAATGGAGGTTGCCGGGGCGGCGGTACGGATTCCGGGCGGTGACAACAAGGAGGACACCCCGGACCGGTGGGTTCGCGGGGATGCCGACCTGAGCACGGTTGACCTCGCGAACGCGGCCCCGTACCGCGAGTGCGTGTGTTCGTGCGGCCACAAGCACCGGGTGAAGAACGGTGTCACGGTCACGGCCACGGCCCGCCGCACCGGCCGCACCGACGCCTCCACCGGTGAGATCAACACCGACGGGTCCGAGAAGTTGGCCAAGAACGGCCTCCGTAACCTGGTGGAGGCGTTCATGCGGGACCTCGGCACCGGCCACGAGGTCACCCCCGGCACCGTCGGGCGTGAGTTGGGCGGGCGCAGCTCCGGCGCGTGCGGCAACGCGTTGCAGAAGCTCACCATTGCCGGAGTGGTCGTGATGACCAACGAGGCGCCGGTGAAGTACACCCTCGCGGACGACGCACCCGCCCCGGTCGCTGAGGTGGCCGCCCTGATGGCTCCCCCGGTGATCAGCGGAGACGAGGCCGACACCGCCGACGACGCGACGGCCGACAACCCGACCGTTGACACCGCCGCCGACGAGGCGGCGGGCGACGACACCGCCCCCGACGAGGGGACCGCCGACGACGCCAGTACGGCGACGGCCAACGACGCCAGCGCCTCCGACGACAGCGCGGACGCGCCCGCCGGTGACGCCACCGACGAGGCACGGGCGGCGTGACCAACCCACGGGGCCGGGACGCGAGAAGCGTTCCTGCCCCGCCGCCGTTGCGGCCGATTTCCCACCACCTCAACGCTTGGAGACGTAACATGAAAACGAATCGGCGCCGGGCTGTGCGGCACCTCGTGTGCCCGGGGTGCGGTGAGTCAGCCCGTAAGTGCCCGCCCCGCCGGTGGTTCGCTGCCACCGGCCCGCGCCCGCGTTGGTCGCACGCCGACGGTGAGGCGTTGTGCCCGGTGATGGGTGCGAACGGCTACCGGCCCGCCGACCCGCGCCCGGCCCCGCCCGCACGGCGCATCCGACGCCGGGTAGGCGCCGCCCCCGCCGGGGCACCCACCACAGCCGTAGACGGGGCGTCCGGCGCGGCGCCGGTGTACGTGGTGGCCGGGGGCGACATGGTCGCCGTGTTCCCCGACCCGGACTCCGCCGCCATCGAGTACATGGTGATGGTCGGCGCGAGCCTCGAACCGATCGCGCGAACGGTTCGCGCCGACCGGTGGGCGACCATCCGAGCGCGGCTTATCGCCACGGTCCCCGGCCTCGTGATCGTGGACCTGCGGGACGGGGGCGACCGGTGACCCGCCCCAGCCCCGAGGACGGGGTGCCGATGCTGTCCGACCGGCAAACCGAGGCCTTGCGCGAATCGGCCGAGCCGATCGCCGTGGGCGGGGAGTCGGATTGGGAGGTCGCGGTGCACGTGTACGCGCTGCAAACCCGCCTGGCCTACGCGGGCGGTAGCGTCCCCGCCGGTCTATTCGTGCGCACCGTGAGTGGCAAGTCCGAGTACGCCTACCCGGTCTCCGATGCCGCTGCCGCTATCGCTTACGCCGACGAGACAGAACGGCGCTATGTCGCGTGGGCGGAGGCGAACCCGTGAACGGGCCGCGCCCTTCTGATGATGCGGTGTCCGGCCTTCCGGCGGGTCTGGCCGCCCGTCCGCGTGACGCGCGGCGCGGGTTGCCGATTCCGTCGGTCAACGTGCACGATGGTCCCGACGGGTCGCACGTGGACTTCACCACGATCAACACCACGACCTCCACGGAGCTCGCGCTCGCGCGGCGGTGTTCGCTGTGCGGTGATCCGATGGGGTATTGGGTGGCGTTCCTCGGCGGCCCACGGGCGGCGGAGCTGCTGCGGTACACCGACCCGCCGGGACACCCAGAGTGCACGACGGCCGCGCTGTCGCTGTGCCCGCATATCGCCCTTGCCCGGCACCGTCGGGCACGCGCGGACCGGCCCGGCGGGGGCATGATCCCGCCCGGCTCGCACGGCGAGAAACCCGACCGGTACGTCCTCGGGATCACCCGCTCCTACCGGACGGAGTTCATTCCCTCGCACGGTTTCTCCGTGTATCTGCCGGCGCCGTTTCAAGTCCGTTCACGAGTACGAGTACAGCCCGGACGGGCGCCTGATCACCACCCCGCGCACCCGGTAGGGATGTGCTGGCGGCGGGCGTCAAATTCGCCGCAGAAACCTCGATCGACCGGCACGGATCGACTTGATCCATGCCCACAAGTAGGAATCATTGCTTGTGACGGCGCGGCCGGGATCGCAACCCCGGCCCGCCGCCCACCGACCCTACGAACCCGGAAGGAAACACCCGTGGCACACGAGCTGGAAACCCTCGCCAACGGCCAGACCGCCTTCGCCTCCGCCCGGCTGACCGCCTGGCACCACCTCGGCACTGTCACCGAGGACTGCATGACCGCCGAGGAGATCATGAGCAAGGCGTGGCTCGGCGGCTGGGAGGTCCGCAAGATCCCGCTTCAGGGCATGGAAGTCAACGACAAGGGCGTCACGAAGATCGACTGCCCGGACAAGTGGATGACCGTACGGACCAACCCGCACAGTGGCGAGACCGAGTATCTCGGCATCGTCGGTGACGACTACACGACCGTGCAGAACGAGCAGGTGGCTGAGGTTCTCGACCTGCTTGTCGACGCCTCCGGCGCGCACTTCGAGACGGCCGGCTCGATGCGCAAAGGCAAGAGCGTCTTCGTCACCATGAAGCTGCCGACCACGATGGAAATCGCCGGAGTCGACCGGATGGACCTCTACCTGGCGGCCACCACCTCGCACGACGGAACCGCCTCGCTTCGGGTGGACGCCACTCCGGTGCGGATCGTGTGCGCGAACACGCAGCGCATGGCGTACGCGCGCAGCGAGGGCTCATACACCTTCCGGCACACCTCGAACATCACTTCCAAGATCAGCGAGGCGCGTCAGGCGCTCGGGCTGATGTGGAAGCACTTCGACGACTTCGAGCGCGAAGCCGAAAAGATGATCAACGAGTCGCTGACCATGGGTGAGTTCGAGAAGGTCGTCGCGCAGCTGTGGCCGACCGAGAACGACGCCTCGGACGTGGCGAGGAACAACGCGAAACAGCGCTCGGCCACGTTGCGGTTCCTCATCCGCGACGCGGACACGCAGAAGGCGATCAAGGGCACCCGGTGGGCCGGATTCCAGGCCATCACCGAGTACGTGGATCACTATGCGAAGGCCAGCACCGACGCCGTTCGCGCCCGCCGGGCCGTCACCGGCCCGGGTGCGGAACTGAAGGCCCGCGCGTTCGAGCTGCTGGCGGTCTGAGCATGGCCCGGTACCGGGGCCGACACCGCCGCACCTGGCGGCGCTCGGCCCCGCCACCGGCGGGCGCCACCACGACCGCCGCACCGGCGCCGCATCCCTGTGACCACGCGCAACCGGGCGGCACGGCACGTTCCCGCCCGCCCACGCAATCCCGCCCACGACGCCCGCCAACGGCACTTTCCGGCCGTCCCAGGGTGCCCGTCATCCCCGGCCTGGCGGACCCCGCCACGGCCGCGACTTCGCCTCGAACCCCTCGAACCGACTCCACAACGGAGGTACCCCTCATGCCCGCGGACTCCGTGACTCCGGCCGGCACGCCGAACTCTGTCGACCTTCTCGCCGAGGTCAACGATCTGTGCGAGGCGTACGCGAAGGCGCGAGTCGCCCGCGTTCTGGCCGAGCACTCCGCCGACCACGCCGAGCACGAGCGCCACGCCACCCTCGCCGATTACTGGGAGCGGGAGTCGCGCGCCCG
Source organism: Actinoplanes sp. NPDC051861 (assembly GCF_040681145.1). Classification (NCBI taxonomy): domain Bacteria; kingdom Bacillati; phylum Actinomycetota; class Actinomycetes; order Micromonosporales; family Micromonosporaceae; genus Actinoplanes; species Actinoplanes sp. NPDC051861. The sequence continues at coordinate 867,549 of NZ_JBFAYE010000002.1, read as the reverse complement.
GTACGACGCCCTCGTCGACACGATCGAGACTGTGGCTCCGCGCTCGGTGCAGATCGAGGAGTTTCTGCCGGTGCGAACCCTGCCGAACGGCTACGTCGAGGTTCACGCGCGAGACCAGCGCGCCCGCCCCGTGGTCGCGATCTTCACCGGCGCTGAGGCGGTCTCGGTCGCCCTCCACCTCACCGCGCACGCCGCGATCGGCCTCGACCGCACCGGCGCCAAGGTCGACCCGCTCCTGCCTGCATTGGCCCCGCAGTCCGTTACCGCCACCGGTCGCGCGGCCGTCCCGAGCCCCCGATGAACAGGCCCCGGGTGGAGCGGCTCGGCCGTTCCACCCGGGCCACCATCGACCCCTCCAACCAGGAGACACCGTGACCCTTGTTGAACGCCTCTTCACCCTTGCCACCGCGTACGCCGAGGCCGCCGACCGCGATCGAGCCGCCGTCCGCTCAGCGAGCACCCCGGCAGAGAAGGCCGCCGCAGAGACCGCTGTCCGTATATCGGACTCGGCCGTCGAGGCCGCCCGTTTCGCCCTGCGCACCGACCTGCGCCAGGCGCTCGAGTTGCCGGTGTACGCCATGCCCGACAAGAAACTGCTCGTATGCACGTGGCAGACGGGCCAGGTCTTGATCCGCGCACTCGCTGACAACGCCGAACGAGCCGTGCGCGTGCGATACACCCCCGAGCAGGCCCTCGCCACCGGCGCCCGACTCATCGCCTGCGCGGCCATCACCGACGAGCGCCTCGGCGGCACCCTGTCCGGCGTCCTCGGCCCCTTCACCACCGCCGAGGCCAGCACGCCGACCGCAACCGGCCCGGACACGCCCGACACCGGGCGGCGGGCATGACCGACGCCATTGGCACCGGCGGGCACGAGGTCGGCGCCTTCCAGGTTGCCCTCGACGGACGCCGGCTGAGCGAAGCCCTCGCAGCACTCGGCCAGGTCGAGCCCGCGATCACCGACGTAATCACCGCGCTGAACCTGCGTATCTACCAGCGCGACCACGCCTCCGGTGACCGCACCGATTACGTCGTCCTCGACATTCACGGCCTCTCCATCGGAGTCCTGCGCCGCGCCCGCGATCTGTACCTGCACGCCGAAACCTCCGAAACCGACGACGCCGTCATCGCCTTCGAGGTCAACGGCGGCGGCGAGTCCGACCACGCCACCCGCTGACATCAGGAGTCTTCATGAACCCCGGCCAGAATCTAATCGAGAGCATGATGGTCGAGCCGCTCCCGCTTCTGCGGGACGTGGTGACCGTTCCTTACGGGCTCGAACCGTTCGAGCAGCGCCCCGGCGTCGTCATCGACGTTGTCCCTCAGCCCCACATCGAGCAGGGCTCCCGGTACCGCGTCGAATACCGCGACGGCTCCACCGCCTGGTACGGGGCGCACGAGATCACGGTCGACGCCTCGGCCTTCAACCGTGAGGCCGTCATGGCCGATCTCATCGCCGCTCGGAGCAGCCTCTTTCACGCGATCGGCCGCACCGAGCGGCACGACGTACTCCACAGCAAACTCGGCGCCGCCTTTGACGCGCTTTCGGCCGTATTCCGTACCTATCTCGGCACCGACTTCTGCCATGCAGCGGACGAGGCGGAGAACGGCAAGGCCGGGTCATGAGGCCCGCCTTCACGCACGGCCGGTCCGCCTGGCACGCCGGGGCGGTGTGCGGCAGCAACGTGCCGGACGCTCGCATCACTGATGAGCCCAGCCTGGTCAGCTGCCCAGACTGCCCGGACGCCGCTGAGATCGAACTCGTCCCGGACGACGCGGTCACCGGAGACCCGCACATCATGCAGACCCTGCGGGAAACACGCGACGGCCACAGCCGCAAGATCGACGTCGTCGTCGTCGATGCGACCACCGCAGCCGCGATCCTCACCGTCTACGAGGCAGCCACCCCCCGAGCACAAGCGAAGATCGCGGGTCTGCCGCTGACCCTCATGGCCAGCCTGGCGTGGGGCATCCTCCGCGACGAGGCGGAAGGAGAGGACCGGTGACCCTCACCCCCGCACGGACGTCCTCGACGCACGACGAGATGCCGTTTCACTGCTGCACCTGCCGCCGCGCACTACACCGCCGCCAGACTCCCAACGGAGTGGTCACCTTCGAGCACCCGAACGAACTCCGCCGTGACGCCCCCGACCATGAGCCCCGGCCGGCGCCGGTGACCGAGGTCCCTGATCCGATCATCGAGTGCGACTTCTGCTCCAGCCCCGAGGCCCGCTGGGTCTACGTCTGCGCCGACCAGGAAACCAAGACGACGTACGTCACCCGGCGAACCGTGGACGTGGCCGATTACCAGCGCCGCCACGATGCGGCTCGGACGCACGCCGTCGAGACCGAACAAGGGCCGTTGCGGATCTGGGGCGAACGATGGAGCGCGTGTGACGGCTGCGCCGCACTGATCGAAGGCCGCGACCTCTACGGGCTGATCGCCCGCGTCACTGACGCGATGCCCTCGAAACTGACCCGAGGCAAGAAACTCATGACCGTGCGGGGACTACTCCACGGCAACTACAGCACCGTCCTGAAGACCCTGCGGCCCGGCCGTGGGCGCATCACCGCGGAGTATCCGCTCATGGCGTGGGAAGAGACGCCGGACCGGGCGGACACCAGCGACGGCACCGGCCGACCGATCGACCAGCGGAGCAAGGGGTAGAAGGGTCGGTGACCGGCGGGCACACCCGAGGGTGCGCGCAACCCCGCCGGTCACCTCACCCGAGTCCCGGGCCACCGCGCCCAACGAGCCGCACCTCCCGGGAGGGGTGTGCGAGCGATCGTAGTCCCACGGTCCCCGCCCCGCCCGGCCTCGCATGCTCGACCTCAGCATGACCGGAGGTGTAAGGATGATCCTCGTGGCGCAAAGCAGCATCGACGGACGAGTCGCCCTCGACCGTGCGGGCGTGGCCGCCCAGACCGGCGCCTCGCGCTCCACGGTCAACCACTGGCACCGCAACCGAGACCGGTTCGGCTTTCCCGAGGCATTCGCCCACGGCGGCGGCGAGTGGTTCTGGCTCGACGACATCACCGCGTTCCACGCCGCGCACCTCACGGCGAAGAAGGCCGTGCTCACCGAGATCGACCGCAGCGGCGGCCCGAACGACCGCGTCACCTCCGGCGGCGCCGCCGCCATCCTCGGCTACGCCTCGCACCGCAACCTGCCGGACGAACTCATCGATCACCCGGACTTCGTGGAGGAACTGCCGAGCGGCCGTATCCGCCGCTACTGGTACCGGCGCACCGTGTGGGCGCACGCCGACGCGCGTACCGGCCGCCAATCCACCGGCCGCACCCCCGGCACCACCAACAGCGTCCGGAAACCGCACCCCTACGCCGACGACCCCCGCCTTCACGCCGCCGCCGAACTACTCGCTGAGGCTAAGGAAGCCGGACGCGACCGGCGCGGCCTCGGCGTCGACCTGGCCCACCGCCTAGGCATCACCGAACGGACCGCGCAACGGCTGCTCACCGCCGCCGACGGGGACCCGACAAGCTAACCCCTAAGGCATGCGAGGCGCCGCCGGCCACTTCGGCCCGGCGGCGCCTCGCGTCTCAGTTCACTCGTCCGCGTCCTGATCCTTGTTCTGCGAGGCGGTCGGCACAGCCGGAGCCTGCATCAGGTACCGCAACGCGCCGTCGAAATCGGTCCCCTGCGTTTCAGCGGTGCGGGCAAGAACATCGAATGCCTCTTCGCTGAGTTCGATGATGCGCCGTCCGGGCGCAGGGGTGGTCATATCGGTTCCTCCTGGTCAGCACGGGCGGTGCCCGTCAATCGGGCGCCTGGCATCCATCCATGCCGACCGACGGCGAGGCATCAAGCCGACAGGGGCGGCATACTGGCGGACGCGACACCCCCGCGGCAGAAGGCCCGATTCGGGCGGTCCAAAAGAAACTTTGACAGACGGTCGGCGACAGATCCGTGCTCAGGCGGACCAGTGTCCGGCTTGCATGGCGCAGCCATCTACGCTGCTCAGATGCCGGACGGAGGGCCATTTCGTGAGGTTCTCCCCGAGCGATGCACTCCGTCCGGCGCCCGATCTTCCACGGCTGCGAGGCGCGCGCCCTATCGGCGGCTAGTTGAGTAAGCTGCGGGCGATGTCGCCGCGTCAAGTCAGCCTGCGACTGGTCAATACCTGAATAGGCCCTCGCGCCGGGCGGCATCAGAAATTCGAGATGCGTACTTCGCGCATGTCCTAGATGATGATTAGCAATTCCGACCATGATCCGATAAAGCAAACAGCACATCTGTATGCAATCAAAACCAGCTGACGAGAGTGTGCCACGCATGTGGGATTTGAATAACGACTTCTGCCTTATCGGCAAATACGATGCCTCCAGTAAGAAGCCCTGCCATCACTCGGAACCGCGTGCTGGCATATGCGAGACCAAGTGGTGACGGAAGAAGTAGTTGCTTGAGCGTTCTAGCGACCTCGTCATAGCCGTCCTCCGGGAACTCGGCATGGCGCGTTTGCAGAGCCGCAACCCAACGCCGCACGATTATGCGGTCCGGCCGCCCGGACGCTGCTAGTTCAAAGCGTTCGATGGGTTTCATAGCAGCGAGATCACAGGCAGCCCGAACTCCTAACCCGGATTCGAGGGCGGCAACCAAAGCCGCGATAGCGCTCACTTTTACAGGGTTGATAAATCTACCCAACGGCAGCAGGGCAGGTGAAAAATCCTTGCCCCATACGAGCAACGAATTCTCGGCGGCTTCGCCATTTTTGCGTAACGCCTCCGATCCGACCTCCCCCTCTGGGCCCCACCACGAGTACGTGGTGATCACGTCGGATTCGCGGCCGTTCTCCGTATTAAGCGGAAGCAAGTCGCCGGGCCTAATATAGATGTCCAATGTCTTTGAGGCGATCTCATGAAGAAAGCCGTAAAATTCGGAAAGGAGGAGGTCCTGGTCCCGTTGCGCAGTGCGCAGATATACCGAATGAAACGGAACAGACGTGTAATGCTTCGCAAATCCGCGCAGGTTCCGCCGGAAATCCGGCCTAGTCAGTCCATCTACGATGGATATGCTTGAGCGACTAATGCCGCACTTGTCGAAATCTACCCTACCCGAAGCCAGGCGGTAGACTTCCGATTTTGTAACGTCACTCGAAAGAGGGTTGGACAAGGCAAGGGCATTTGAATCCAGCTCGTCGCAAAGGGAAATGAGTCCAAAATATTCGCCGTGCGCGACAACTCGACAGAATTCGGTTAGATGCTCCGAGGTTACCGTACGAGGTGGTACGTACATTAGTGGACTCCCGGCTCGGTGTCAGGCATGGGTGACCAATTTCGGACGGAAGACCGCTTTACTACTGTCGCTGCCGCCGTGATTTAGAGAATCGCCGCCAATTTGTTCCGAATCTCTTGGACTGGATTAGTTGCATCGCGGTTTGGCCTTCATGGCGGGAATCGGCTGTTCCGGAGTCGGCGAGGCTAACATCCCGTAGCGCCAATCCACGCATGTGCAGAGCAAGGGCGCCATAGTAAGTGAAGTCCCGTTCCTCCCAGCCTTCGGGAACAATAGCCGAGACGCTGGCTAGAATATTCTCCGCCAACGAAACATCAACCTGGTCTTCGGCGAGCATCTCGTGAACTATCCGAGTCAAAGCTTTTTCAGTGGAGGTTGATACCGTAGAGGTAACGGCTAAGTCGAAAGCTGCCTCGTAGCGTGATTCCGCGCAGTATTGCGCGCACAGCGCAAGGGCAAGAAATCCCCGCAGTTCTTCGTCGGTTATTTGAGTGATCAGGTTCGTGATTTCTGCCTCTAGATCATTCGCTAATGAAGATGACGCAGATATGCTTCCGCGTAGCGTGATCAGTGACTCGCATTTTCGATACGGCTCTCGAATGATGGAGATGGAATAACGGGCGGAATCCAGATCTCCGGCCGCCCAGTAGGTTTCAGCAATTACGGCCAAGGCCTCTGCAGACAAATATGGATCATTGATATCAGCGGCATCTTCCAGGGATGAGGTTCCTCGAAGAATTTTCTCCACCAGGCCGTTGATGTCACTACGGTTCATGCGCAACCCCTCCAAGAAACATGCTCGCAGAGATTGTCAATGCCTGGCGTTGCCGTCTAGATCGGCTCGCGAATTGAAAAACAACGCAAATGATGATGAAATACGCGAGCCACTTCTTTCGGCATGATCAAGTGCGCTCTCGTCGACAACTCATTTGCTGGTGGCACGACCTCGGCCGGCCAAGCATGATCGAGGTGACCGGCGGAGTCGCTCTCATTTCGGCTGTCCACCTGCAGGTTGGGACTGGATCTCATTTGGCATACCCTGCCGGTCACCGCAGCGCGGAGAGGCTCCAGAGGGGTGCCAGAAGCGGGTGAAAAGTGAGCCAAGATCGATGGCGGAAGGAACGGCTGGACACGGCAAGGGCAGGGGCCGCGTTGAGGTCTTCCATGTGCGGCCTCCTCAACGCCGCCGAACCGGCGAGTGCGGGCCCGGCGTGCTTCGTCATGCCGGCACCTTCGGATGAGCGCTGTTGAGGGCCTTCTCTTCGCGGCGCAGCGCGCCGAGTAGCTCGGACACGCGGTTGTTGCGGATGGCCGTGCCGTTGCGGCGAAGGCAGTGTGCGAGGGCGTCGCGGCTGACCGTGCGTCCCTCACTGAGCAACTCGTCGCGGGCGACGCGTGCCGCGGGTAGCAGCGGAACGAGATCCGAAGCGAGGTCGACATCGCCGTCCACGTCGAACTCGTTGCCGTCCTGGTCTCCGTTCTCGTCGCCTTCGCGGTCGTCTTGGCCGCTGTATGCCTCTTCGCTGTCGTCGCGGTCGAGCGGTCCGGGGCGCGGTTCGTCTCCGGCGACGGGGGCGCCAGCGTCCGACATGGCTGGAGGGTGCGGCTGTTCGGGTGCTGCTTCGTCGTTGGCAGGCGGTAGTTCGGCCGGGTTGTCGGCCTCGCTGTCCGCTGGCAGCGGAGCGGGTGCGGTGATGGCGGGAGCGAGCCGGTCGGCCCAGGCGTTGTAATCGACTCGGGCAGCCAGTTCGGCGGCGAGCCGGTCGAGGTCCAAGGTGCGGACGGCGACCTCGGCCATATGCGGATCGCGCTGGTCAGCGCGAACGACGTGCTCGACGGCGCCGGCAACCGCCGGTCGGCGTTTCTCGTCGCCGATGGCCAGCTCGGCGGCGCGCAGGGACTCGTACAAGCCGAGCGGGCGCCATACGCCGGTGGTGGTGTCACGGCGACCTTCGCGGGCCAGTTCGGCGGCGCGGGCGGTCCAAATCGGATGACGCACTCGGCGCCACAGGCCGTAGTCCGGGGCGGTGTCGGCGAGTTTGCCCGCCGCGCGCAGCGCGTCTCGGCGGCGGGCAGCGGCATGCAGCATCCACAGCGCGTACGCCGAGCCCGACAACACCCCGAACACGCTCGACCAGTAGTAGTCCGGCCAGTGACCGGCGACTTGAATACCGACTGCCACAACGGCGACCACGGCCGAGAACGCCCGCAGCCCGTAGGCGCGCTCGCCGAGGCGCATCCGCTCGTCGGCCATCGCCGCGAGCGCGATGGCCAGCAGCTCCAGGCAGAGCGCGAACGGCAACATGGCCAGCACTCGTAGCCAGACCGGCACTGCGGGCGGCCAGGGCAGATGATCGAGGGCCACCCAAGTCTGGCCGATCACGGCACCGGTGGCCGCCATGGCATAGAACGAGTACGCCCACCGGGCCGGCGACCAGACTCCATGGTTCGCGCTCGGCTGAGGGCTGCCGTCGGAGACGGTGACGGTGGTGCTGACGGCCTGGCCGTCCTTTCTCGCGTTGTCAGTCATCGGTGGCCTCCGCTGGCGGTGGCGGGCCGGAGCTGGCGTTCGGCAACCCGGCGGGTGGCCTCAGACGGTTCGGTACCGCCGAGGTCGGCCAGGCGATCTTCGAGGCGGCACAGGGTGCGCCGGACCGCGTCCGGTCGTCCGGCGCGGCCGTGGATACGCATGATGCGCTGGTACAGCTCCTCGTTGACCGGGTCGAACTCCAGCGCGCGTTCGAGGGCGGTTACGGCCTGGTCGGGGTGGTCGGCTTCGAGGAGCTCGGCGATGCGGGCCAGCACTGAGAGGATCTGGTGGCGGTAGGTGGTGGCGTAGTCGGTGATCCAGGTCTGGTCGGCGCCGTCGGCGAAGTCGCCACCGTACAACTCGATCGCCTCCCGTAGCGACGCGAGGGACTGGCTGTCGTCGTCGGCGGTGTTCGCGGTCTCGATGGCGGTGAGCATCTGCCACAGGTCGACGGTGATCAGCTTGGGGTCGAGGCGGTAGCGGCCGGTCGCCGGGTCGTAGACGACGAACATCGCTTCGCCGTTGCCGGTGGCGGCGCGCAGCACCCTGCGGGTGGTGCTGATGTCGGTGCGGATGCGCTTTCCGGCGGTGCTCGGGGTGGTGTCGGGGTGCAGGTCGGCGGCGAGCTGGTCGAGGGTGCGCCCGTTCGGGTGCGCGGCCAGGGACGCGAGGACGGTGTAGGAGCCGCTGCGCATCCCGGTCTTTACCGGGCCGGTCTCGGTTTCGACCAGGACCGGGCCGAGGACCCGCAGCCGCACCGGAGCCGACGCCTCGGAGGGCTGGGCGGGAACCGGCTCATCCTGTTCGGCGAGCGCTTCGTGCGGTGCCGCGGCCGGTTGGTTCGGGGGCGGGTCGAGGTCGATGTCGTGGCCGGGTTCCGGGCGCGCGGTGGCGTCGGTGAGCATGGTCAGGACGGCTGCGAGGGCGTCGGCCGCGAGGGCGGACGGCCGCGCCACCCCGGCGGTCTCGGCAGTGGGGATGCCGTCGAGTTCACCGAGGACGACCGGGTGCAGGTGCAGCGCCGAGCGGTGAGCGCCAACCGCACGCAAACGGGCGGCGTGCCGGGCGGTGGCCTCGATGAGCAGGACATACGGCGGTTGCACTTCGGCGTGGTCGGTGCGCTTGTTCAGCGCGGTGATGGAGTCGAGGTCGAAGGTGTCGAGCAGCCGGCGCCGCACGATCATCTCCTCCTCGGCGTGTGTGACGGCTGCGGCGGCGTCGGAAAGCACGATGAGGCGCTCGCCGTCGTAGCTGGTGCCGTCGGGGTCCAGCCCGTGTAGTGCGGCTCCGGCGGGCAGTAGCCGGGCGAGGAGGCCGGTGGTGGTGACCACCACCGGCCGCGCCTCGGCGCTCTGCGTGGCGCCGGTGGCGAGGACGGCGGCCAGCACCGCGCGGGCCGCCGATTCGGCACCGTCGCCGACTAGGGCGAGGCCGGGGCCGGGCAGGTTGAACAGGCTGACCTCGACCCCGTCCGGATCGAGGCCGATCGGGGCGGGCACGGCCGGTGCGGCGGGGCGGTGTGGCTCGTCATCATCGGCGGGCACATGGCGGGCACCAGCCGCGTCGACCGGTGCAAGGGGCTCGGGAACCGGTGCGGGCTGCGCGGCGATGCGGGCCGTGATGGGAGAGACGAGCCGGGCGCGGCGGCGTCGTTGCAGGCGTAGCAGGGAGGCGACGGCGGCGATCAACGCGGCCAGGCCGATGCTGATCCAACCCTCAGACGGCAGGCTGATACCAGCCTCATCGTCGGCGGCCTCCGTACCGCTGTCCGGCGCGGCGGTGTCGTCGGTCGGGCGCTCGTCAGAGAGTGCAGGGCTCGTCGGTGCCTCGGCCGCCGGGGCACCCGTGGCCGGTAGGCTGCCCGGGGTATTCGTCGCTGGGGCGGGTGTGGTGACCGCCGGTCCCGGCGACGCCGGGGCGGTGGGCGGGGCCGCGCCGCTCGGTCCCGGCTCGGTCACGCCGCCATCGGACGGGGTCGTGTCCGCTGGTGGCGCCGGGGTGCTCGGGGCGGGCTCGGCCGGGGTGGTGTCGCGCGCGGGCATGGTGAGCACCCAACCGACGTGGATCTCGTCGGGATCCTTCAGCGCGTACCCGTTGGCCTGCTCGTGACCACGGTTGAGCTTGTAGATCTGGCGCCAGCGGGTGGGATCATCGAGCTTGCGTTCCGCGATTTCCCACAGGGTGTCGCCTCGCTGCACCGTCACCGCAGCGGCGTTTGTCGGCGTCGGCGTCCGTTCCCCGGACGTCAGTTGACCGTAGTCGGCGGTGGCGGGGTCTTGGTGGCTGGCGGGAATGGCAGCCGGTAGGTGGTCATCTGGCGCTGCTGCGGCCGTGGGAGTAACGGCGTGGGCAGGCAACGCGGTGGCGGACGTCGCCACGGCGGCAGTTCCCAGCAGACCGGCCGTGACGCTTTGCAACGGGCTCGGTAGGTAGAAGCACACGCGTTCCCACGTTCGTTGCCAATCGCGTGACCGCGCCCGGGTGACCGCCAATGAGGTAATACCCATCGCCACAAGGCCCCAGAGGACCCAAGCGAGCGCCCACCCGGTCGTCGCAGCGTGGTGTGGATCCAACGGGGCTTCGAGGTAGTCCTGCACCTGCTCGGCGGATGGTTTCTGGTCCGGCCACGGCGGGCCGCTGATCGTGGCCATCACGACGGGTACTCCGGCCAGGATCACAACAATAGTGATCATGGTTCTGATTGCCGCGAAAAGACGAATCAACTCGGTCACCCCCGAGGCTTCAACAGAATTCATCACCGATCGTCGGCCGGACGGACAGCGAGGCATCTGCACCGGTGGGCTTGGATAGGTGACCTTGACGCTAAGGGCTTCTGATGCTGGCGGCGCCGTTCTCGCCACTCACAAACACTCACACTTTCCTGACAGCGCCTAACAGTGCTGGTCAGAGGCGTTGCGGTAACAGGCAGATTCGGCTCACGGACTGTGAATGTGTGATGACGCATTCGCGATCTTCTGTTTCACTGGTCCGGTGACTCCATCGCTGGTGATCGATTACGGGGCGGCCATCACGCGTGCAGTTCTGATCCGGGCAGACGGTTCCTGGGTGGTGCTGCAGTTCGACGGCGGCTGGTGGCTGTCGTCAGCGGTGCACGTCAGCACTGGTCAGGTGTCGGTGGGGGCGGAGGCATGGCGGCGAGCCGCAACCGACCCAGACGGGTTCGTGTTGTCGCCACTGCGGGCCGGTACCGGGCAGGTTGAGGTCGCCGGTGCGTCTCGGGAGGTGGCGGAGCTGGCGGCGGCCACGCTGCGGCAGGTGGCCGCCGAGGCCGCTCGGGTGGCGGGTGAGCGCGTGGAACGGGCGCAGCTGCTCGTTCCCGCCGGTTGGGGACCGCGGCGCAGGATGTGGTTCCAGCATGCCGCTCGCCTTGGGGGCCTGCACGTGTCGCGGCTCGTGGAGGTGCCGGTCGCGGCGGCTCCGGGGATCGCACCAGCCGTCGCGGCTTCTGGAGATGCCGAGCGGGTGCTGCTGGTCATCGACATCGGGGCTGGCTGTGAGGCCACGGTGCTGCGGCAGGGCGCGCAGCAGACCGGAGTGATATCTACTCTCCACGACCCCACGGCTGGCGGTGATCGCATCGATACGCTACTCACCACCGCGCTGACCGGGACGGCCCTGGACGAGCTGCCCGCTGGGCAGCGGTGGACGACTCTCGCGACGGTTCGTATGTTGCAGCAGTCCCTGACTGATCAGGTGGCGGTGACCGTACCGTTGCCAGGCGCACCGGGTCCGGCGATCGTCACGCATGCGCACGTCATGCAGGCCGCCCAGCCCGTCCTGGAACGCGCCGGGGAACTGGCCGCCGACGCTGTCGCCGCCGCCGATCTGACCCTCGCCGAGGTCCACGGCGTGCACCTGATCGGCGGTGTTGCCGCACTACCCGGCGCTGCGGACCTGATCGCCGCGAAACTAGGCGTAGCGCCGCAAGTTCCGGCGCAGCCGAACATGGTGGCAGTGACCGGTGCGGCCGATGCGGATCCGTCTGGTGCGGCGGCCCGGTTGGAGGGGGACGAGGAGCCGTTGCGGCTGCCGCCGTTGCGGCGGATTCTGCTGCTCGGTGTGCCCGGACTGGCGTCGGTGCTGTTGTATGCCTTTTTCCTGGTGAAGGCCGACATGATGGGTAGCCAGCCGTTCAGCACCTACCGGCCACTCGGCTCGCAGACTTATGCCGCCTGGCCGCAGCTGACCGTCGCCGTCATGCTCATCCAGGTGGGTCTGCTCCAAGCGGCCTCGGTGTTCGCCGCTCTGCTGGATCAGAACCCGCACATGCCGGGCCGGACCGGATCAATCAGCAGGATCACTGCCGCGCTCGGCATCACGGTGGTGGTCGGCCCGGTGATCGCGTACATCTACGCGTTGGTCGCCACGTCGTACTTCAACGGTGCGTTCACCAGAATTCCGGAATGGACCGTGCAGTGGGCGGTCTGGCCCAGCCTGCCCGTCGCCGCCTGCACGGCGCTGCTCGCCGTAGCCGCCGCACGTCGGCGGCTCACTCCGGCGGCCGGCTGGGACGGATTCCTGAGCTTTCCGGCGAGTTCGCTGATCTTTGCGACTGCGGGTGCCGTCATCAGCGCGCTCTGGTCGGTCATCCGCCTCCCGTACTGGCTTTGGGGCTGGGGACCCACATTGAGCTACATCGGCGAGGCGATGTTCGCGGTCGCCATCGCCTGCACCGTGGTCCGCCACCTCGCTCTCCGGATCGGATTGAGTATCGTGCTCGCCCTCCCGGTGATGATCGTCGCCCAAGGCTGGTGGGGATTCCGGATGCTCGGCTTCTTCTACACCGCCGCCGTCGTCGTCTGGCTGCTCACCCGGCTATGGGTGCTGCTCGCCGGACGCCGCTGAACAGGGGCAACGATGCGCTGGTTCGCTCGTGCGGTCACCGGCCTGATCGTTCTCGCTTTCCTCGGTGGTCCGCCGCTGCTGGCCGGATTTTGGCTCTCTCACCGTCCGTGGCCGCCGCTCACCGCCGACGGCGTGAGTGACTGGCTGCAAGGCCCCCGGACCCCGACCGACGTGGTCGGCGGCAGCGTCATCATCGTTGCGGCCTCACTGTGGCTGCTGCTGCTCGGCTACCTCACCCGGCGCGGGCTGCATTCGCTCAGCCGCCGATGGCGACAGCTGCGCTCCCTGCCGCTGCCCACGCCCGCCCAAGTAACCGTCGGCTCGATGGCCGGAGTCGCTGCCCTCACCATGCCAGCGGCAGCGGTCGAGCACGCCCCCGGCATACCGTCTGCCACCGCAGACCCGCCACCGGCGGACCCCGCCAGGAAAGGCCCCAGCACTCTCACGCCCGCGCTACGCGGCGAACAAGGAATCGACCTGCCCGGCGGCGGATGGATGCCCTACCGCACCGCTGCCGTGATCGCTGCCCTCGCCACCACAATCTGGATGCACCGGCGGCGAACCTACCGACCTGATGTAAGACGGCTCGGAACCCACGACAGCGACGCCGACCTTCAGCCATTACCAGCAACCGTGCAAGCCGTCACCGCCGCTGTCGAGCAGAGCACCTCGCCCCGTCAACCCGAACCGGTACTGCCCGAGCACCTACCGCCTGGTGCCCTGCACCTGCACGGCCCTGGAGCGCTGGCCGCTGCACGAGGCCTCCTCGTCACCGCAGCACTCACGACACCACCGGTCACGGGCCTGGCGATCCAGTCGGCACACCGCAACGACATCCTGCCGAGCCTCGACAACTCAACACTCGCCGCCGTCGGCATCACGGTCCTCCCGGCCACCGAGCCGGAACGGCCACAGGCCGATATCGGTGCCGCGAACCGCCGAGGCAATGCCCCGTGGAGCTCCGGAATGACGGAATCCAGATCACCGACCGAAACGGTGACCGTGCTCGCTATCGGCGACCCGCCTACAGCCCACATCAGATGGCATGTCGCCGCAGACGGCACCGTCACCGGAACCGGCATCACCTCGCCCCGGCGACTCTGCACCCTCGACGTGCAAGCCGCCAGCGACCTTCTTGCCCTCGCCAGGCAACGACACCCGGCCACACCCCGAGAGCCAGCACTGATCCAAAACAACACCAGCGCTAGGCGTGCGGAGTATGGCCGACCTGTTCCGGCACGGCTCGCACTGCTGGGCGGTTGTGTCCTCATGGTGTCCGGCCAAGCCGTTCGGCTCCGCCGATCCGCCGGGATGCAAATCCTCGCCTACCTCGCCGTCCACCCAACCGGCGCTACCCGCTCCGAGCTCATAGCCGCAGCCTGGCCGGATCTGCCATCCGGATCGATCAGCCAGCGCCTCCACACAACGCTGAGCGACTTGCGGCGACAACTGCAGCCGGTCCTGACCGAGCCAGTCCAACGCATGGGAGACCGCTATTACCTCAACACAGAGATGATCGAGACAGATCTCGACGAGTGGCGTGCAGCCCTGACAACTGCGACCCAGGCAATCGGCAGCGTCGCTCGCGTCGGCGCCTGCCGCAAACTCGTTCAGCTCTACCAAGGGGAGCTCGCAGCCAGCCGGCCCTGGCCATGGATTCAATCCGCCCGCGAGAAACTACGCCGGGAAGCCCTCGACGCCTGCCTGTTCCTAGCAGAACAAGCCAACCCCGCCGACGCCCTCTCCTGGCTTCACCAGGGCATCGCCATCGATCCCTACAACACCTCGCTGCAACAGCAAGCGGTCGAGTTGCAGGGCAATCCCACGCGCCGGCTGCTTGACCTTTAGGGATGCCCCGCTCCGGAGCCGACACCTGCTGGAACTTAGCCACAGCTTCGGAGGCCTCGCCGAGGGTGTCGCTGTAGTCGTTATTCGAGACGGCCTCATGTGCCGGGTGTCGTGAGCCGTACGCTGATGCCTACCAGCTGAGTGGCTTCCGATCGGCGAACATCCCTCCGGTAGGGCCGTCATCCGGCAGGGTCGCGAGCCAGATCGGCGTATCAGCGCCGTCTTCGGGCGTGCGGTCTGTCTCCCCGTACGCCATGCGGGTGTTCATTCGTCCGGGAGAGCAGGCGTTCACAAGTACCCCGGTACCGGAAAGCTCCGCTGCCAGTACTCGAGTGAGAGCGTTGAGGCCAGCCTTCGAAACGCGGTAAGCGACGTTCGTATCTGCCATCGTGGAAAGCGAACCCAGATGACTGGTGACATTGACTATACGTCCAAAGTTGTTCCGTCTCATCTCCGCGATAGCGGCTGCGCTGCAACGCCACGCGCCCAGGATGTTGGCTTCCAGGGTCGCCCGGACCTTCTCGAAGTCGGGGCTACTGGCTAGCTGCCCGCGGTCGATCGCGATTCCTGCGTTATTGACGAGCACGTCTAGGCGACCGAACGTCTTGCCCGTACCTGCAATCGCGTGCACCACGCTGGCAGCGTCCGTTATATCGAGCTGATGCGCACTCACAGACAACCCATCCCTGGCGAGGTCATCCGCTGCCGCCTCAGCGGCGCCCTGGTTCCTTCCGGTCAGCACGACGTGGAGCCCCCGATGTGCGAGCCCGCGTGCGATGGCGAGGCCAAGGCCGCGGTTCGCGCCGGTGACGAGTGCAACTCGCGTGTCGGTCATAGCTTTACGCAGACATAGGGGGCAACGTTCCTGATTTGACGTCTCAGGCGCATGGGCCAAAATACGGGGAGAAGTGTTCGCTCGCTACTTGATCAGAGAATCTAATCCAGTAGTGAGATCATAAATCCGTTGATCAAATTGGATCTTTAAGCATCGCGTCATAGACGGGTGCGTCACTGAAAGGCTGAAGTTCGCCAATCTTGCGCCATCCCCACGCTTCGTACGCCGTTCGAGCTGGCACGTTCGAAGGATTGACCAGCAGTGCGGCGCGCCGTTCAGGACGCGCGTTCAGCAATTCATCGTGCAGCGCTCTGGCGTATCCGCGGCGGCGGAATTCATTCCTCACCATCATGTATGTGATGGCAAAGGTACGTGCTCCATCTTCCGAGATTAGGGATGGATCTACTTCCGTAATAAGTCCGTTCCACCACTTTGCATCCTTGGATAATCTGTAGCCGAGTGCGTATCCAACCATGTAGCCAGATATTCTGCCCTCAATGAGGGCGTATCCGTCAGCGGAAGCATATGCTTCGATTCTCTCCCAGTGCCGCTGTTCGTTCAGAAAGCCGTCTGCTAGTTTGTCTCGATATGCGTCACGATAGACGTCGATCAAGTCAGCTTTGTCGCGAGCAGTCTCGAAGCTCCCGCCCAGCTCAGTCTCCAGCGGCCTAGACAAGTTCACCAATCCTCGAAGCCTTTGCTGCATCGTAGCGTGAAAGGAAGGCGTCAACCTCAGTCGCTCCTGCATGGGGGGCGAACGCTTTGGCGACACCGTCCAGTTCGGTTGCGACGATTGTGCTGGCCAAATCGTTGCCAAGCTCATTCAAAGCTATCGCACCGGTGTGCGCGGCTTCAGGAACATTGCCGAGTTTCAAATGACCCTCGGCGAGCCTCACTCGGTACAGTGCCTTGTTGCGAATGAACTTCCGCCCATGTTGCGCAATAGCCGACTCAAGAGCTCGAACAGCTCGCCGGGCATAATGCGGATCGCTCTTGTGTCGAGACAAGTGCAGCATGCACGTCCCTTCAATACCGTTGATCTCAGCCGGAGTTACGAAATCCCACCATTCCGATGTCGGGTCGGGCGATGCATGATCCAACCCGCGGCGCGCTTCCAGAATGGCCCCCGCGATCGAAATTTCGTCGCCCATCAAGGCGAAGGCCGTGGCCCGCCTGAAGCTCAACACTGCTCTGACCTTGGGCGGAACGTCCTTTGATACTCGCTCTGCGGCCTCAGTAAAACGCAGAGCTTGACGAGGCATGCCGAGAAAGTTGCTTTGGAGCGCAAGATTGCAGAGTGCATGTATTTCTAAATGGGCGTCGTTCACTTGTCGAGCCAGAGATAGCGCTTCATTGAAGCTCGACCGGGCAACGTCATGCTGCCCGCTGTCCATGGCAAGCCAACCAGCACACATTTCAGCTCGCCCGATTGCTTGCTGCAGCAACTCTCCTACCGCGTGACTGTATTGTCCTTGCTCAAGTTTCTGGTAGCCCTCCCGGGCCACACCCAATGCCGCTCGCCAAAGACTGTTTCCACCATGGAGGGCGCAGAGACTACGCAGTCGCGCGGACTCGCCATCGAGGCGCGCTACGTCTGCCGCTCCAACTCGCCATCCTGTCTTTCCGTAGCCTGTCAGCACCCCACCCAGGCTTGATGCCAAAAGCACACCAAGACCGACTGCGCTCCTGCGTTGCATTTCTCTATTACTTTCTTCTGCGAGGTTACGGTTATGCGCCGCAGAATAATGACGCGGATCGGCAAGCCCGGCAACCTCCGGCAATGCAGTCAACCCTGACAATGAGTTTGGCTTATCGGCTCCATGCACGGCGTTTTCCGACTCCGTGCCGCCAACCTGCGTGTGGCCGTGATCTGGGAAATCTGCCAGTAGTTGAGCAACACTGCATTCGTAGATTTCTGCGAGTCGGCCAATTGTTTGCAATGAGGGCGCGTGTCCGCCGTTAGGCCACACTTCCCAAGTGGAAATTACTTTTCCGGTTTTGGGGTCGCCGGGCCACCTATCGCACCATTCGCTGGCGACACGTGCTTGGCTCCAGCCATATGCATATCTGAAAGCAACCCGAGCGTTCACGCGGTACCGCAGTCGGAAAGCCTCTGCGATCTCACCGGTGGTCCGGCCTTGAGACCTTAGAACCTGAGCTAAGTAGGCACGTTCCTGCTTTTGGCTCTGAGGTTGCGCTGCCTTCAATATCGGCAGCAATTCAGGCCCGTCACCGGCTGGCCCAACTGGGTTAGCCGTGCCGGCGTCTTCCCTCACAGCGCCCCCTCGAAAGGCCTCGTGAAGATCAAGTTGGTGGACTGTGTGACTGAACCTACTCCAGGCATGACGGCTTTTGAAGCGCGTGCGGGGACGTGGGCAAGAAAAGTTCCCGGTTGAACCGGGAACTTCGTCGAAAGCTCCTAATCACGCCGGGTGTTCATTCCGTCGCGCCTTCATGACCATGATTGGCATGCAAGCGCTACCTCATCCGGACCCGCGACGTGGCGCAACCCGGTCTCCGCGCCGTGCCTCGAGCCCGTTCTTGATCTAGCTCGTCCATCAATACATACGTTCAGGCTCCACATGACACTTTCTCCTGGAGGGCTTCCGATGTCGTCTGTTGAGCCGGGCAGGCTCGCCGATGGTTTCTGGCTTGCGGCGCACGACAGTGTTGGCGTCAAGCCACGGATCGTGGGCTGGCCGTTGGGGATCGGCCTGGCAGCGGGACTGTTGGCTGAGTCGATCGAGGGCGGCTTCCTTGAGGTGCGGGGCGGCGAGTTGTTTCGTACGACTGCGAGATTCCCGGAAGATCCCGCGCTGCGTGCAGTGCTCCAGGCAATGGCACGGGAGGAACGGGACTGGTCGTCGTTGCCACCTCTGCTGGAGTCAACACTGGCAAGAGGCCCAGTACCGGGTAGAGCCCGAAACGGGACTGGAATGGTGAGGAGGGGCTGCTCCGGTCGGAGACGGGGTCATGATCTCGACTCTTGGTTGTCGTATCTGGCGTACGCCCGCCGCGCTGAGGATCGAGTTGTCGAGCGGCTGTCGCGCGATGGGTTGGTCCGGCGTGAGGAGTCGCACAGGCTGTTCGGCCGATCGAGGGTGCGTTATCGACCGCTCGATTCGGCGGTAGCGGGACAGCCGGCAAGCGCGGTGACGGTTGCGGTGCGTCGAGGTGACCAGCTCGACCGGGCATGTTTACTGCTCGCGGGTTTGATGGCGGCAACGGGGCTACACGAACATGCGCTGGCCACGTTGACCTCAGCGGACCGAGCAGCATTGAACGGGCAGCTCAAGAACGGGCTGGACGGGATGTTGTGGGCGTTGATACTTGCGGCGGAAGCGTCTGTAGGCGAGGGCGCTATGCGGTAGTCAGCCTGCCGATTAAGCCTTGCCGCGGGGTCGTCTAACAGTCCATTTATCCACTGTTGAACCCATACTATTGAGGAAGAGCTTTAGCGTGCCTTACTCAACTCCCGCCGCTGTAGAAAGCAACTTTTCGCGTGCTCTGGCTCGCGATCGCCTCGGGCCTTTCGCGATCGGCTCAGCTATCGCGTCATCAGTGGCGCCATTGACTGTGGTGACGCTGGTCGTGCCGACCGCTGTTGCGTCTACCGGCTTGATTGGTGTGCCGATCGCGATCGGCGCCGTCGCAGCATTGCTGTTTGTCTTCGTGGTCGGGTATTTGGCGATGGCCAGACGGATTCCGAACGCCGGGGCCTTCTACGCCTACGTCGCGCATGGTGTGGGACGCCCAGCGGGTGTTGGAACGGCATGGTTTGCGCTCGCCACATACACCTGCTTCCAGCTGTGTTGCTACGGCGGTCTCGGGGCTATGGGCGCGCCGCTGGCGAGCCGATGGATCGGCTTCGACGTTCCCTGGTTTGTCCTCGCGTTCGCGGCCTGGGCGCTGGTCGCGGTGCTGGGCGCGAGCGAGGTCAAGGTGTCGGAGAAGGTGATGGTGGTCCTGGTCGTGGCTGAGACTGTCCTGATCTTGTTCTACAGCATCGCGATCATGTTGGGCCCGGGCTTCACGTTCAACTTCACGGCCTTGTCGTTCGGGAATCTGTGGCAGCCGACCGTCGGGATTCTGGGCGTGTTGGGGATGACATCGTTCGCTGGTATCGAGCAGTCCTCGGTGTATATCGAGGAAAGTAAGGATCCGCGTCGCACCATTCCTGTCGCCACGTACGCCACGGTGGGCGCGATCATGGTGGTGTATGCGCTCGCATCGTGGGCGCAGATCTCCGCCGCCGGCCCAAATGTCGTCGAGAAGGCGGCCGCCGAGGGCGGAGACCTGTTCTTCAACCAGGCCACCGCGGTCCTCGGTGGTCTCGCGCTCGACGTCGGACACTTGCTGTTGGCTACCGGATTGATCGCTGCACTGGTCGCCTTCCACAACGCGATCACCCGCTACACCTTCGCTCTCGGCCGTGAAGGGGTGCTGCCGCGGCTGTTCGGACGGACCACTCTCAAAGGGGCGCCGCGAAACGCCTCCATGGCGCAGACCGGGTTCGCGTTCCTTGTCCTAGCGGTGTACGCGGTGGCGGGCTGGGACCCTCTCGTCCAGCTCTTCTATTGGGGCAGCACCGCAGGTGGGCTCGGGATTCTGCTGCTCTATGCGATGACCAGCATCTCGGTGATCGGCTATTTCGGCCGCTACGCCCGCACGGAAACCGTGTGGCAGCGGTCGATCGCGCCGGGCATCGCCACCGTCGTGCTGGTGGTTGTCGCCACGCTCGCGTTCGCCAACCTCGACATTCTGTTCGGCGTCGCGCCAGGCAGCGGGCCTGCCCGAATCGTGCCGATCGCGTTCCTGCTGATCTTCACCTTCGGAACTTGCTGGGGACTGGTGCTGCGGCGGACGAAGCCGGAGGTCTACGACGGCATCGGCCGCGGCACCCGAAGCACCAATACGACGTCCGGCTTGGCCGCAATCCACTGACGAAAGGCAACCACCGATGGGCACTACGAATGTGGCTCCTAGCCTGCGAGTCGCCGGCCCGGATGACGTCGACGAGGTCGCGAACATCGTCGCGGACGCCTTCCTGAACCTGGACGTCATCCGTTTCTTGGTCCCCGATCTCGCCCGGCGGTGGCCGGTGTCCCGCGCGTGGTACGAGTTGTGGATCGCGCACGCCATCAGCGACGCCGGGCAGGTCGTCATGACTGAGGGCGCTGCTGCGGTCTGGTTCGACCGCACCACCGCAGCCACCGAACCGCACGACTACGCGCGACGTCTGGCGGAGCTGGCTGGCCCCGACCTTCCCCAGTTCCAGCACCTCGACGCTCAGATGGACAAAGCCCACCCCACTGACCCGCACCGGCATCTGCTGTTCCTGGCGGTGCTCCCCGACCGCCAGAACCACGGTTTGGGCAGCCTGCTGCTGCAGCACACGCACGCGCAACTGGATGACGCGGGTGTCGCGGCCTACCTGGAAGCGACCGGCGAGGACAATCGCAGGCTCTACGCACGGCACGGCTACACCGATATGGATCCGCCCACGATCGCCGCCTCCGGTGACATCGTCCTCCATCGGATGTGGCGGGAACCGGAAGGCGTCCAGCGATGACTGCGGCTGGCGAATTTCCATGCTGCCGGGGCGAGACACCCGTGAAGCGGGCCGCCTGGCCGGGCGTACGGGGGCCGGACGCCACGACCGGCTTGATCATCAAACTGCCCAGCGAGGAGGACCTGGCTGCTGCGGCGGGATGGCTGCACCGGCTACTCACGTTCGGCCGGGCCGAAGGACGCTGGCTGCTCCTGGAACCGGCCGCCGATCACCGTCGGCTCATCGTCGGGGACACGAGCAAGACCCTTCGTCCCGACGAGACGTTCGAAGCTCAACAGTGGGCGACCGGCCTGATTGAAGGAGCCGACGCGCGATCCGTTCACGCCAGTGGCTGCCGGGATGTCGTATCGCTGCGCGTGACCGAATGGCGCCTGGCTCAGGTGAACGGCATGTACGGATGGGTGCCGCTGTTCAACATCACCCGACCGTGCCTGCTGCTCGCTCTCGGCGCCGACGATCTCGTTCCGGCGACCGGCTCAGAAAGTCCTTGCCTGCGACCCGCCGCAGCCAGTCCCGATCAATGACGGTCATGCCGGGCCGCGCGGCGTGACGGTCCGGCATGAGCTCCCGCCGTTCTTCACCTGCTCGCGGCGGGAACCTGCGGGCGTGGCCGGAACGCGGCCCGGCCACGCCCGCCCGGAACTTCGGGCCCGCGCTGAGATCAACGATGAGAGAGGAGGTGGCAGTGATGACCGGGCAGTTCGACTCGAACGTTCCGGCCAGCGCGCGCGTGTATGACTATCTGCTCGGCGGCAAGGACAACTTCTTCGCCGACCGTGCCCTCGGCGGCGCCCTCGCGAACCTCCTCCCATCTCTCACCTCGGCGTATAGGGCGAACCGGGAGTTCATCAAGCGGGCGGTGCGGGAGCTGACAACCGCCGGTGTCGATCAGCTCATGGACGTCGGAGTGGGATTCCCCTGCGCGGAGAACGTGCATGAGATCGCCCATCAGATCAATCCCAGGTGCAAGGTCATCTACGCCGACAACGATCCTCTGGTCCTTACGCACGCCCGCGCGCTGATGGCCGGGCCGCACGAGGCTGCGGCTGTTGAAGTAGTAGACGCTGACCTGCGCAAGCCTGCAGATCTGCTTCAGCAGGTCACACGCGCCGGGTTCGACCTGGAGCGGCCGGTCGGTCTGCTGCTCCATGCCGTGCTGCATGACATCGATGACCCGCATCACCTGGTCGCCGAATTACTCGCCCCGCTGGCCCGAGGCAGTTGGCTATCCGTCACTCACCTCGGCATTGATCTGCTCCCGCCGTCGGTCGCCGACGGTCTTGCCTCCCTTAGCGGCGCGGCCGGGCTGCCGCTGTTCCCGCGCAGCCGCGACGAAATCGGCTGCTTCTTCACCGGGCTGGATCTGATCGACCCCGGCATCGTCGCTATCACCCGATGGCGCCCCGACCGCAGTGAGTTCTTCGGGCTGCAGAACCTGTCTGATTCGGAGGTCGGCATCTACGGCGCGGCTGCCCGCAAACCCTGATCGCGCCCCTTGTGCTGACAGGCAACGCATCGCTATTCGTACTCAACACTCGCGAAGCCCTTGCGTCAGCACCTGGGCGGTCCCTAGTCGCTGAGGCCTACTCCGACGCGTTGAATCACCAGCTACGCACACTTTGGAGGCAGCCATGGCAACTCTCATGCGTGATCATGCCGGATGGATCGCCACCCTCAGCGGAACGCATCGCGTCATGCGGTCCGGCCCGATCGTGTGGCACCTCGCCTGGTATGGCACTCCCGGCCAGCTCGTCATCACGCCAGCCGGGAATCCCGCCGACGCCCGGCCTGTCGTCGATGAGCTCATCGTGCCTGCCCGCCCGAAGCCCTGGCCCGCCGCGCTCACCACCGCGCTCGCCGGTCTGGGCCCTGTGCTGCGGGTCCGCAACGCGGACCTGTGGGACGCGATCGGAACCGCGATCATCCGGCAGGTCATCCGCGCCGATCAGGCACGCCAGATGTACGCCCGATTCTGCCAAGCGCACGGCGAGCAGGTTGACACCCCACACGGCCCGCAGCACCTGTTCCCGGCGCCCGAACTGGTCGCAGGACTCGGGCAGGCGGCGTTCGCCGACCTCGGCATGAGATTCAAGCACCCCGCCCTCACCGCCGCCGCGACCGCCTACCTGACAAACGCCGACGGGTGGAAGATGCTGCCGCCCATCGCGCTGGTCGCCGCTCTGCAGATGGTCCCGCGTATCGGCCCATGGACAGCAGGCGCAGCCGCCGCCGACCACACCGGCGACTTCGCCCTGTACCCGTACGCCGACCTGGCCGTACGCACCTGGGCGCGCCGCGCCGCGCCCGGGACCCTCTGGCCCGACCAGGAGCCGGACTTCGCCGCCCACTGGAAGGAGGTCACCGGCCCCGATCTGTCAGCACTCACCGCACTGATTCTCGCTTGGGGAGACGCCCATGTCCGTGCACCGTGACACGTACAGCACCGTCGCCGGAGCCGATCCGGCTCACCCGATCGATCTGCTCCTCGTCAACGCGCCGCTCCGCGACTACGCCATCCGACCCCGCGTCAACGACTTCACCCTGCCGGTCCTGGGCATGGCCTATCTGGCCACCTACGCCCGCCAGCGCGGCTTCAACATGGCGATCCTGGACGCGGAAGCCCACGGCATTCCCGTCGCCGAGGTCGTCGCCCAGATCAACGCTCTGCAGCCGCGCTGGGTCGGGCTGAACCTGCTGGCGCCTACCTACGAAGTGTCCGCGACCATCGCGGCCGGCCTGGACCCGGGCATCAAGGTGATGCTCGGCGGTCACCAGGCCAAGGCGATGCCCGCAGAGATCCTCACCGATCCGCGCATGCGCCGCACCGAGGCGCTCGTCATCGGGGAAGGCGAAACCCGGGTGGTGGAGCTGCTCCGCGACCACCGCGCCCGCGCCGACCTGCCGGGCGTCATGTGGATCGACCCGATCCTCAAAATCCCGGTCACCGGCGGCCGACCGGGAATGAACCACCACCTCGCCCCCGACATCAACACCCTGCCGTTCGTCGACCGAACCTACCTGGTCCAGGACCCCCGGATCGCCGAAGACGGCCGGATCGAAGCGAACATGGTCGGCGCACGCGGCTGTCCCTACGACTGCTCGTTCTGCGGCGCTGCGGTGTCGGCAAACCCGGACGTCACGATCCGGGTCCGCACGCCCGACAACATCCTTCGCGAAATGTACGAGCTTCGCGAGCAGCACGGCGTGACCGCATTCCGGTTCGTCGACGACCTGTTCCTCGGCGTGCAGCGCGTCATCAACCAGATGAGCGACGCGTTCGCCACCGCCGGAGTCGGCTCATGGGCGGCTTGGGACGCCACCGGCCGGATCAACGTACTCGACCGCACCAGCGACGAAGGCCTCGACCAGTTGGTCGCGAACGGGCTGCGGGAGGTCGCGCTCGGCATCGAGTCGGGCAGCGAGCGGATCCTCGCCCACATCGACAAGCGCATCCACCCCGACATGATCCGCAACGTGGTTGAGCGGCTCACCCGACACGGCATCAACGTGAAGGGCTACTTCATCCTCGGTTTCCCCACCGAGACCGCCGACGAACTGAAGGCCACCGTGCGCCTGGTCCACGACTTGTGGGAGATCACCGATCGGCAGCCCGGCCGGTTCCGGGCCAGCGTCTTCGAGTTCCGCCCCTACCCCGGCACCCCGGAGTGGACCAGGCTCATGGCCACCAGCCGGTACACCGCCAAGCAGCTGCTCGCGTACGGCGCGGTCGACCTCACCGACGACGGCGTCGACGAAGCGATGCGCGGCCGCGACGAGTTCAACTTCTCCGTCGGTATCCAATTCGGCGACGTGCCGGTCACCGAGGTACGCCAGCACCTGGCCGCGCTCTCCCGCAAGCAGCATGCCCGGCTGGTGACCGCATGACCGGCCGGTTCATCGTGGTCGACGGGCCGTCCGGCGCCGGAAAGACCACCGTGGTGCAGCTGCTGGGTAGCCGACTCGCCGCCGCCGGCGAGAACGTCGTGGTGACCCGAGAGCCATCCGACGGGCCGATCGGCACCATGGCCCGGACCGGCACCCGCGACTACCACGGAAACGCCTTGGCGTGCCTGGTCGCCGCCGACCGCTACCACCACCTCGACACCACGATCCGGCCCGCCCTCGCCGCTGGCCGCACCGTGCTCAGCGCCCGATACGTCGTATCGTCACACGTGCTACAGGTAGCCGACGGTGTACGGCCCGAGATGGTGTGGCACCTCAACGCCTACACACTGCAACCCGACCTCACCTTCATCCTGACGGGCGACCCGGCGCAACTGCGTCAGCGTGCTGCCGACCGTGGCAACTACAGCCGCTTCCACAACGGCGCAGTCACCGACGAGATATCGCGCTACCGCTACGCCGCCGACCGGCTCGCCGCCGCCGGGTGGACCATCGTCACCATCGACATCGGGCAAGACGGCCCCGACCAGGTAGCAGACACCTTGCTCAAGGCCGTCCAGCTACACCTCCCCGGTCACGCAGACGCGGCCGAGCGGGACACCACCTCGTCGTAGGTAGCGCCGGTCCGCTCCAACCGAACACCGAGACCCAGCACCCACTGGTCCAGCTGGTCCTGTACCTGAACCAGTGGGTGCTCGCCGTCGGTGACAGCTTCCACCTCGAGGAAAGCACCCTTGCCGGACAGGTCGTCCAGACACAGCGACCAGTCCCCGACCTTGCCGGTCCGGCGGGTCTTGAGCACCCGCACCGTGGGCCGGTATCCCATGGCGAGCAGCGCCCTGTGCATCTGCCCCGGATCGGCCACCTCGGTCTCGTTCTCCACGCACGCCAGCGCGTTGTCGACGGGCGTCTTCGTGGTGAACAGGCAGCGTCCGCTCTGGTGGCGCAGCCGGGCGAACGTCACGCCGATGCGGGAGTCGCCGTCCTGCCACGTGGCCGGCGCGTACGCCTGATCGTCCTGCACCGTCGGCGCCGACAGTGCGATGCCATGCCGCTCCAACGCGGCCAGCAACGCATCGACGTCCAGTACCCGGTACTTCACCTCGATCTCCGCGGTCACGGCCACACCGTATCGGGTCCTGCGCCGACGCCAGTCGCGTGTTGTCCCTGCACGGTCAACTCACACCGTCCTCCGGGCGCAGCTCGCCGAATAGGCCGCCGCGCTCGACCGCCAGTTTCCCTTTCACAATGGCCCGTTCGAGCGTGTAACCCGCCTCAACGAGGAGTCCGGCGACTGGCCGGCAGGCGGAGCCACTTCAAGCCGTCATAGTGGAGCCGCTTCAAACCGTCACACCACGCCGTTGGTGGAGCCACGCCAAGCCGTCCTGGTGGGCCAAATGCAACCGTCATAGCCACCTGACAAAAGAAACCAGACGGAGACTACCCCTACCTGTCGAGGTGGCGGCGAGCATCGCTGCGTGTCGATTCGATGTCACTTGCGGCTCCAGGTGGCTACAGCATCGGCCACAGGCAGATTCTGACTGCCTCGGCCATGGTGGCGCAATGCATTGGTTTGAGGACGTTGGCGTGTCCAAGGGCCCACACCGTAAAGCCGTCAGCGGAGACACGTTGAGGGTGGTTGTCCCAGTGACCCCTTGAGAGGGCGATCCGTAAGGTTATGCCCGGTTCGGATTGATCATGAATAGGCCGGGTTGGCTCTCGGTCAGGACTTGCCGGTTGACCAGGCGTTTCAGCTTGGCGCGGATGCCTTCCGTGTCCTTGGGTTCGGTGCCGATGCCCAGAGCGCGGCAGACGTCCTTCGCGCGCAGGGCGCCGCGGTCGGAGGTGAACACGGCGAGGATCTGCTGGTAGGGCTCGCTGACGACGGTCGGCTCGGATGCGCTCACCCTCGTGTTCGAGGATCTTGGTCAACGTCTGGCGGGTGGTCGCCAGGTCGGCCAACTCGGACTCGATGGCGGCCACCTCGGCGGCGAGCTTGGCCTGCTGCTCGTGCAGTTCCTCGATGGCGGCGGCTGCGGCGGTTTCACGGGCGGCGATCAAGTCGAGAATGGTCGTGGTGTTCACGCCCGTTCACCGCCAGGACGGGGTGCTGGTGCCGGTCAGCCCGGCGCACCAGGTTGGCCGCCGAGGCCCACAGAGTGCGTGACACCGACGACTCCGGACGGCTCTCGTACTCACGGACCAGGCGCCGGTGCAGCATCAACGTGCCGTTGACCTGCTCGACCACCCACCGTTTCGCAATCGGCACGAACCCCGGCTTCGTGTCGGATCGCTTGACCACCTCGACATCGACACCGAGCAGCGCACCGTGAATGCCCAGGTCGTGTTTGAACCCGGCGTCCACCCACGCCCGGGTGACCGTCGGCGTGTGCTCGACGACCTTGTCCAACAGCCGCACGCCGATGAGGGTGTCGGTCACCGACGCCGCGGTCACCACCACCGCGATGATCAGCCCGAGCGCATCGACGGCCAGGCCACGTTTACGACCGGGCACCTTCTTGCCGGGCGTCCTTGCCGGTGGTCGCAGCCGGAACATGATTCGCGGCCCGGATCGACTGGGCGTCCAGGATGATCGCGGACGGATCCTCCCGGCGGCCGGCCTTCTCCCGCGCCTGGCAGCGCAGGAGATCATGGATGGCCTGGTCGGTGCCGTGGTCACGCCATAACGCGAAGTAGTAGTAGTAGTACGTCGCGGACTTCGGCGGCAAGTCATGCGGCAGATACGCCCACTGACAACCGGTCCGATTCTGATAGAAGATCGAGTTCAGGATCTCCCGCAACTCGTAGCGGCTCTGATGCCCCGACACCGACGGATGCTTCGCTTTCCACGCAGTCAGGAATGGGCCCACCACCGCCACTGCTCATCGGTGAGGTCACTGGGATACGCCTTCCGCTCGCCCATGACCAGCTCAACCCGCACGCCAGCCGATCAGACATCGGCCCAGCTCGAAGGTCACGACATCGAGCGATGACGAACTACGGAAAGCTCACAAACCGCCCTCTCAGGCGGCCACCCCTCTCGCAGGACGTTCTGCCGACCATGTGATGTGGTCTTGTCGTACCCTGCGACTAAGCTCCTTCCAGTCTCGATCTCACTCGTGGTTAGAAGGTCCTTACGTGGCGAAGCTGACGTTGCCGCAGCTTGAACGGCACCTGTTCGGGGCCGCGGACATCCTGCGCGGCAAGATGGATGCCTCAGAGTTCAAGGAATACATCTTCGCGATGCTGTTCCTGAAGCGTGCCTCCGATCAGTTCGATGCGGTCCGCGATCAGCTCATCAAGAAGTGGAAGTCGGAGGGGAAAAGCCAGGCCCAGGCCGAGCAGATGGCCGCCGCCCGCAACTTCTACAGCGGCGAGAGCTTCTACGTGCCTGAAGAGGCTTCCTGGCAGTACCTCAAGGACCACTCACGCGAAAAAAACGTTGGCAACCGGCTCAATACCGCCCTGAGCCTTCTGGAGGAGGCCAACTCGACCGCCCTCGAAGGCGTGCTCGGGCACATCGATTTCATGCGAAAGGTCGGCCAGTCAACCATCCCCGACAGGCGGCTTCAACAGCTAATCGACCACTTCCATCGAGTACGGCTACGCAATGAGGACTTCGAGTTCCCCGACTTGCTAGGTGCGGCTTACGAGTACCTGATCGGCCAGTTCGCCGACTCCGCAGGGAAGAAGGGGGGCGAGTTCTACACGCCCCGTGGTGTAGTCCGGATGATGGTTCGCCTCGTCAAGCCAGGGCCGGGAATGCGTATCTACGATCCGTGCTCGGGCTCTGGCGGCATGCTAATACACGCCAAGGAGTACGTCGAGGAACATGGCAAGGACTTCCGCGATCTGACCCTGGCCGGGCAAGAATACAACGGCGGCACCTGGGCTATCTCCAAAATGAACATGATCCTCCACGGTGTGCTCAACGCCAGCCTGGAGAACGACGACACTCTCGCCAACCCGCTTCACAACGAGGGCGGCGAGTTGATGCGTTTCCAGCGGGTGCTCACTAACCCGCCGTTCTCGCAGAACTACGTCTACGCCGACATCGAACACCCCGAGCGCTTCAGGTACGGACTTGCGCCCGAGACGGGCAAGAAAGCGGACCTCATGTTCGCCCAGCACGTGCTCGCCGTCCTGACGCCGGACGGCGTCGGCGCCACCGTCATGCCGCACGGCGTGCTCTTCCGAGGCGGCAAGGAGAAGGACATCCGCAAGGGCATCGTCAAGGACGACCGCTTGGAGGCGGTCATCGGCCTTGCACCGAACCTCTTCTACGGCACCGGCATCCCCGCCTGCATCCTCGTTCTTCGCGGCATGGCACCCCGACCGAAAGAGCGACGCGGCAAAGTTTTGTTCATCAATGCCGACCGTGAGTTCACCCCCGGTCGAGCGCAGAACTACCTGGAACCTCAACACGCTGAGAAGATTGCCGCAGCATTCGAAGAGTACAAGGACATTCCGGGCTTTGCCCGCGTTGTCGATATGGCGGAGCTGAGGGAAAATGACTTCAATCTGAACATCCGCCGCTACGTTGACAACACCCCACCGTCCGAGCCGCAGGACGTCCGCGCACACCTTCAAGGCGGCGTCCCCAAGGCGGAGGTTGCTGATAAGACCCACCTGTTCGCTGCGTTCGCCATCGACCCCGCAGCATTGTTCGGCGAGAAAGACGCCGACTACTACGATTTCCTGCCCGAGGGTTGGCAGGCTACCGCCGAGCGTCTACCTGCGCTCACTACGGCCGCCGAGGTACGACTCAGCGATGCATTCACCGATTGGTGGGTACGGCACAGCAAGCGCCTGATCGAGCTGCCGGACTCTGGGAAGGTTATGGAGATCCGCGCGGAGCTTTTGGCGTCCTTCGTCGCTGAGCTACTGCCGTTGGGCGTGCTGGACCGTTTCCAATTGGCCGGCGTTGTGGCTGCGTGGTGGGGTGAGACCCAGTACGACATCAAGACCCTCTCCCTCAACGGCTTCGAAGGCGTCGTCGAAGGCTGGCTCACCACAATCGAGTCTGCATTCGAACTAGACGAGGAGGAGGTCGAATACTGGGACAAGCAGAAGATTGCTGCTGAGAAGCGCAAGGCCCGCAGCCACCGAGTCGTCCCGGCGCTTATCCCAAGATACCTGATCGAACTCGAAGAGGCCGAAGCGCGATACGCCGAAATAGCGACTCAGCTTAAGGCAGCAACTTCTAAACCGAGTGAGGACGACGAGGACGAGGACGACGAGTCGGGGGATCAGCTCTCCGATGCTGATCTGAAAGAGCTGAAAGCCGCTGCGGCAGCCGCGAGGAGGAAGGTCGGTGCACTAGAGAACGACTTTCTTCCGCAACTGAGGATGGCCGTCGCAGCGCTGGACGAGGACAGCCGTCGGGAGCTTGTTCTCGACGTCTTCCGACAACAGCTCACCACTCGCCTCGACTCGCATACAGCAGCCGCCCGTAGGCTTTTAGAATTGGCCTTCCATACGTGGGCCGACAAATACGCCGTTACGCTACGGGACATGGAGGCCCATCGTGAAGTCTCGGCGGCTCGTTTGGATGATTATCTAAAGGATCTCGGCTATGCCTGAACTTCCCCAACAATGGACGCGGCGACGATTGCTGGATGTCGTGGGTTTGCCGAGCGGACAAGTCGACCCTCGGCGTCATCCATATTCCAGGCAGATATTGATCGCCCCTGATCATGTCGAGAGTTGCACTGGGCGACTCCTTGAAGTTCGGACAGCCGCAGAGCAGAGGGCGATCAGCGGAAAGTACGTTATCGCACCGGGTGACGTCGTATATAGCAAGATCCGACCGGCACTTCGCAAGGCGGTGCTGTCACCATTTAAAGGTCTGTGTTCCGCAGACATGTACCCGCTGCGCCCTACCAGGGAACTCGATTCCCGCTATCTACTAGCACTTATTCTGAGTGACGGATTCAGCAACTTCGCCGAGGCAGTATCAGGCCGCAGTGGTATTCCGAAAATCAACCGTGAGGAACTGGCAGAGTATTCGGTAAGCCTTCCTCCCATCGAGGAACAGCGCAGGATCGCTGAGATCTTCGAAACGATGAACGCCCTAATCGCCCACTCGATGTCGATTCTAAGGAAACTCGAAACGCTTCAACATAGCATCAAGCGGGAGACGCTGGGCGCCCTAGAGAATGCAATAAACTCAACAGTAGGGCGTTGCTTTTCGATTCAAGCTGGAGTAACTCTTGGCCCCGGCCGAGAGCCCACTCGGCGCCCGTCGAAGTACCTGCGAGTGGCTAACGTTCATCGACAGCAAATCGACCTAGCCGACGTTGCCTCTCTACAGGCGTCCCCCCAAGAGCGTCAAAGACTTGCCCTGCAGGAAGGGGATCTGCTTGTTGTCGAAGGGCATGCTAATCCGGAAGAAATCGGCAGATGTGCCCGTGTAACGGGGGAAGCTGTTGGACTGCTCTATCAGAACCACCTCTTTCGGCTGCGTTCAAACCAGATAGACTCCGAATTCGCTGAGCTGTGGATGAATTCGGCGCTAGCTGGTGCGTATTGGCGGCGAACGTGCGCTACGAGCTCAGGTCTTTATACGATCAACTCTAAGATGCTTGCAGCTATGCCTTTCTATCAAGGTGCAAGGACGGAGCAAACAAAAATTGTAAGAAAGATTCGACTCGTCCGCGACCGAATCGAGGCCGAAGGGAAGAGGCTGGCCAAGCTCCAATTGCTCAGACAGGGATTGATGGCAGACCTGCTGGCAGGGCAGGTCCTTCTCTCGGAGGCCGAGAGCGTAGTCGAAGACCTTTGAGGCCGGATATTCGGGACGGCTCCGTTGATGGCGCGTCCGGCCGACTTTGCTCGATTGATGGATGTGGGACTGCGGACGGGGAGTGGGATCGTGGTGAGTGAACTGGAATATGCGCTGGTGGAGAAGCCCCTCGTCGGGCAACTCAAGGGGATGGGCTGGCTGCATCTAGAGGGCGCTCCGTTTGATGCGGTGATTCCGACAGATCCCCACCGGTCGGGTCGACGCGGCTTCGACGAGGTGTTTCTTGAGGAAAAGGTGCGGTCCGCCCTACTTCGGATCAATAGGGATCTGCACGGTGCAGAGTGGCTTGACGAGAGCCGGATCAGTACGGCCGTCAGCGCCCTGACCCGTACCCGTCCGGGCGGTCTGCTGGAAATCAACCGAGCGGTCACCGAACTGCTGCTCAAGGGCACCACGGTTGATGGCATGCAGGGCTGGGAAGACGGCAAGTCGCGATCGGTGTACTACATCGACTGGCAGCATCCGGAGAACAACGAATTCACTGTGGTCAACCAGTTTCGAGTTGATATCCCAGGCGGCCATGGCTCGATGGTTCCCGACGCGGTGCTGTTTGTGAACGGTATCCCGCTGGGGGTCGTGGAGTGCAAGAAGACGACCGAAACTGATCTGAGCGTGGCCGTCGGCCAGATACGCCGGTACGCCGAGCAGGTCGTGAGCGAAACACGCACAGGCAACCAGAAGCTCTTTCGAACTGTCCAGCTCACGGTTGTGACTAGCGGTGAGGATGCCCGCTTGGGCACATTCACGGCCGAGTACGAGCACTACACGCCGTGGCGTGATCCCTATCCGTTGGCAATGAACGATCTGGCCGCGAGGCTGGGCAAGAGCGCCGCCCAACTGAGCCGACAGGAGATCCTTGTCGCAGGTGTGCTCGACCCGGCCAACCTGCTGAATATCCTGCACAACTACGTCACGGTTATGACGACAGACCAAGGGAAGACGGTCAAAGTTGCGCCGCGCTATCAGCAGTTCCGGGCGGTGGAGCGAGCGGTCAAGCGGCTTCGGACCGGCAAAACCCGAAGGCAGGACGGCACGGCGGATCGGCGGGGCGGAATCGTCTGGCACACGCAGGGATCCGGTAAGAGCATCACCATGACGTTCCTGGTGCGCCGGCTGCGGTTCAGCCCAGAGTTGGCGAACGTGAAGGTGGTCGTGGTCACCGACCGCAGCCAGCTGCAGGATCAGTTGAGCAGGACGATGCAGCTCAGCGGCGAGAAGGTGGACACCGCCAAGTCCGCCGTGCGCGCACGGAAGCTGCTTGGCATGCACGGCCCGGCCATCGTCTTCGTAATGATCCAGAAGAACCAGGGCAATGAGGGCATCGCAGCGACAACCCCGCTGGGTGAGATCAACACAGATGAGTCGATCGTCGTGCTGATCGACGAGGCACACCGGTCCCACACTGCCTCGCTCGGCGCCAATCTGCGGGAGGCGCTGCCTAACGCAGCCCGGATCGGCTTCACCGGAACACCAATCATGACGAGGAAGGGCCAGCGCAAGACAAGCGTTGACCTGTTCGGTCCGTTCATCGACACCTACCGGCTGAAGGAGGCCGAGGAGGACGAGGTGATCGTTCCCATCCTCTACGAGGGCGTGAAGGTGAAGGCTGCAGTCCGTGACCGGCAGGATCTCGACGACATCTTCGAGGACGAGTTCATCGACCTCGACCCAGAGGAGCGGCAGCAACTTCAGCAGCGCTGGGCCACCAAGGGCCGCGTGTCAACCGCGCAGCAGCTCGTGGACGCCAAGGCAAAACACATGCTGCTGCACTATGTGGACAATGTGCTGCCTGAAGGGTTCAAGGCACAGGTGGTGGTCCACGACCGCCAAACGACGGTCCGCTACCGGGAAGCGTTCCTCGCTGCCCGTAGTGAGCTGGTCGCGGCGATCGAGAAGTTGCCGCCCCGCCTGTTGGCCACGCCGCCTGAAGAGATTCAGAACAAGAGCCGAGCCCGCCTTGTACGGGCCGCCAGGTTCCTCGATCTGCTCAAGCGGATCGACTTCGTGCCGGTGATCTCGCAGGGCGACGCGGAGGACGAGCACCTGCTTACCGAGTGGACCGACGAGGCGAAACAGACGGCCCGGGTCAATGGCTTCATCCGTCCCTTCGGGGACAACGACATCGCGTTCCTCATCGTCAGGACGATGCTGCTGACCGGGTTCGACGCGCCGATTGAGCAGGTCATTTACCTCGACCGCAAGCTATATGAGCACGACCTGCTTCAGGCAGTCGCTCGCGTCAACCGAAAGGCTGACCGCAAACCCAATGGGCGGGTCGTCGACTACAGCGGAGTCGCCAAGAATCTACTGGAAGCGCTACGCATCTTCGCCGCCGACAATTTCGAGGGCGATGAGGGCGACGACGCGGTGGGCACGCTGCGGGATGCCAGGCTGGAGATTGCGAAGCTTGAGCCCCAAGCGCAGCGCCTGCGGATGATGTTCCATGACCCGGCGGACATCGAAGGGTGTGTGCAGGAACTCGCCAATCCGGAGCTGCGAGACCGGTTCAACGCGGAGCTCGCACGGTTCGCGAGGACAGTCAACACGGTGCTGCCCGACCCAGCGGCGAAGCCTTACCTGCCAGACCTGAAGCGGTTCATGATCATCAAGGTTACGGCCGCCCGACGGTATCGGATCGATGACGGCGATTTTGACCCCGGAGCGTACGGCGCCAAGATTCGGACGCTGATCGATGATCACATTGCCTCATTGGGCATCGAGGAACAGTTGCCGCCGATCACGATGACCGCGCCGGGGTTCGCTGCGAAGGTCGAGGCGATGGCCGGCGGTCCCCGCGCCAAGGCATCAGAGATGGAGCATGCTATCCGGCACCACATCTCCGTCCACCGAGGCGAAGATCCGGCGCGCCACCAGCGGTTAAGCGAACGCCTGGAGCAGATCCTGACCGAAATCAAGGACAACTGGGATCAGCAGTTGCTCGCGCTTAGAGACCTGATGACCGACATCTTCGAGGATGTACCCGAAAATCCCTTCGGTCTGTCTGAGATTGAGGCGCGGTTGTACCGGACGATGACCACGGAGCTAGCCACCTCGCCAGAGGAGGCTCTCAATGACGTTCGGTTCGCCGATGCTGCCCGGGACATCCACCTGCGGGCGGCCCACGTGATCCACCGGCAAGACTTCTGGCGCAAACCGGCCGACCAAGAGGAGCTTCGGCTCGACATCTTCGGCCTGCTCCATGAACGTGGGCTGGGCGAATACGACCAACTCGACCAACTGGCTACTACACTCCTTGACGTGATCAAGAGCAACAGTCGCCTCATCCCTAGGGTGTGACGCGCGGTGCCGACGATCATGAACCATCTGCCTGAACTCCTGCAGGTCGGTGATCTGGAGATCACGGTGTCGGTGAGCCAGCACCGCACAAGCGTCGGACTCACCGTCGAGCGGGATGCCTCAATTACGGCCGTGGTGTCGCCACAGGTCACGGTGACCGAACTGATCAGGATCATCGAGGCCAAGCGGACCTGGCTGTACGGCAAGCTTGCCGAGAAGCAGCAGCTAGGTGTGCGGCCGCCAGCCAAGAAGTACGTTTCGGGCGAAGGATTCCCGTATCTCGGCCGGTCACACCGCCTCAAGATCGTTGAGTCGGGAGAGGTCCGACTTGTCCGAGGGCGGCTCGCACTCGCCAGAGGCGGCGGAGCCCGAGATCTGGTCCGCTGGTATCGGCGGGTAGGCGAATCTTGGCTCGGCAAGCGAGTACAGCCGTGGGTGTCGCGCATGGGTGCACCGATAGCGGGACTACGCGTGCGCCCCCTTGGCTATCGATGGGGATCCTGCTCCCGGGACGGCAACGTCAACATCCACTGGGCCACCATGCAACTGCCGCCCACCCTGATCGACTACGTACTCGTACACGAACTGGCGCATCTCGAAAGACCTGATCACGGTCTTGAGTTCTGGCGAACTGTCGAACGAACGATGCCCGGCTATGAGGCGTATCGCGAACGCCTTCGCCGCGCGAGCATCGATCTTTGGTTGGCAGAGGAAGGACAATGAGCGGTGCGGTCTGCTCGCTGCGGTAGCAGCTCGACTGCCGCCCACCGCGAATTTCCGGGAGTGCTCGTGCTGGCGAACCGACGTGGAAGCCCGCCCCTTGCGGCTGGGTAGGACGCTTATCTACATATAAAAGGCATATCGCGCTTCCGGTGGGAAGGTGTCGGGAAGGTCGCGGAGGATCGCGCCGACTTCCTTGGCGAAGCGGAGGGTGACGGGGATCTTTTCGGCGAAGCGGGCGGAGTTCCAGTTCATTTTGGTCAGCAGCAGGACCTCGCGAAGGAGGTCGCCGGTGGCGGAGTCTCCGATGTGGTCGGTGATTTGCACCGGCGTGGGGACGTGGCCGTGGGGGTAGCGCCCGAGCGACGGGACGTATCCGGTGGTGTAAAGGTAACGGCGGTCGCCGAGGCTGAGGCACGCTCCACGGGGAGGCGGATACTCACCGTGACGCATGATCCGCACGCCGGTGGACGGTGCCAGTGCAACCAGGTCGTATTCGTGGCCGTTGAGGGCGTCCTGGAAACCCGCGAGTTCTTCGGGAAAGAACCGTGACTGCTTGTGGACGACCAGCCGGCGTGGAGGGCGCTGCATGGTCTGGGTGTATCGGTCAATGACGTCCGCGACCAGGCGGGCGGCCTCGTCGGCGGGTAGATGGGGCCACTTCCCGTCCCACGTGAACGGATTGCCCCGGAGGACGAACGCGTCGCCGTTCTCGGCGAATGCCTGCGCGACGCTGGTCCGCATGGCGGACTTCTCCCCGTGCGGGCGGTAGAACGTCACGCCCAGGTGGCAGGTGCCCTCGGGGATCCCGACCGGCGCCCACGGGAACCCGCCAGCTTTGAAGTAGACGGCCGTGAAAAGGTTCCAGGCAAGGTCGGCGGGGTGATCGAGATCGGAGGTGTGGGCTTCGAGGTCCGATTCGATGGTCCCCTGCAGGAGCAGTTGGGTGCGCAGCCCGCGTTGCATCGCGCGGGCTTTGATGCCGGCTCGAAGGTTCCAGACCGTTTCCACTCCACGATTCATCTGATGGACAGCCCAGTAACGCTTTGTGATGTCGGCCGGAAGCGCGATGAACACAAGGGTGGGCGGGGCGTCCAGGCTGGCGAGCTTGGCTAGGCGGTTATCAATCAGGTCGAGCAGATGTTTCAGCCCGTCGAGCCGCTTGAGCCGATCCGCCGTCAGCTCGCGGATCTCGTTGGCCGTGATCTTCGCCTCCGGGCCGTTGGTCCGCAGTTGAGAAGCGAACGGCCCGTCGGGCTGGAAGCCGCAGAACGGGTGATGATCGTCGTCACCGTCGACGCCCTGGGCTGCCCGCGCCAGCCAGGCGCGGGCTTTGGCGATGCAGTCGGCGGTGCCGATGAACCCGGCGGTGACCGAGGCAGGGTGGTTGGGCTGGTCCCGCGACCACGGTCCGGCGGCGGGAATCCCGACCTTGGGGTCGATGTGGGTTAGTCCATTGGCGAAGGCCAACGGAGGTTCGTCGAGCCACTCTACGACAGGGCGCAGCGGTTTCAGTGCCAGACTCATCGGTCATCCTCGCTGTGCTCGGCGCCCCAGTCCCATTCGTCATCGAGTTCGAGCGCGTCCGCCAACGCGTTGAGGACGTCATCCTCGTCGTCGCTATCGAGCATGGAGATCGGGTCGAACCGCTTGTCGGTGATTCGGGGCCAGGTGCCATCGGTATTGGGGAAGTCGCCCTCGACGGTGATCGTCTGCCGACCCACGGGGAGGACCAGACGAGGGCCTCCGTCGAGGAGGAAATAGCGCAGGAAGTGGACCGCGTCGAAGTAGCCCTCGTTATACATGCGCGACTTCCGCTTGGTCACCTTGCGCCCTACGCGGCGCGGGTCCAGCGGTTCACGGCCGTCCTTGGTCAGGTGGAACTCCGGCCTGATGGTCAGCCCCCACGAGCCCGGTGCGAACTCCTCGAAGCGAAGCTGGGCGGCCAGGTGCCACCAGACGTCGCGCGGTGCGTCGGTCCGCTCACCTTCCTGCCGTACGACCTTTTTGGCCGATTGGTTCCGGCCCGTCTTGGTCTTTGCCTCTACGCGGCGGGTGATGGTCTCGTGGTCGGGGAGGAAGTAATACCGATCATGGTTCCGTTCGTGACGTACGCCGCGGCGCAGCAGCGCGTTCCGCAGCGCGGAGTTCAGCAGCCACACGTAGATGTTGCGATCATCGGACTTTAGTAGCGCGGCGGCTTCGACCTTCTCGGCCGATGCCGGATCGACCGCTTGTTTGAAGGGGCCTGCGGGATCGGTCAGGTCATGGAACGCCCAGATCTCGCTCTTGAGCAGGACGAAGGGCAGAACCTGGCTGCGGATCGGCCGTGGCAGACGCTCGGCGACCTCAGCGGCGGTCCGGAAACGTGAGGACGCCTTCCACACGGCGCTCGGCAATTCGGAGATCGGGAGCAGAGACAGGTCCACGGGCTCTCGGTCAAGCGGCGCGGGGGAAGGCCGGAGATCCTGCGGAGCTAGCCGAGCCTCGTGGTCGGCCTTGAACTTGGCAAGCACCTCCACCGAGTAGATCCGGGGATTGCGGTCTACGATCAGGTGGCACCTGCCGCAGAACAACGTCAGGTTCTCGACCGTGTCGAGCTCTCCTGGCCCCGAGGCCGCACGAGATCGTGGACCCTGCCGGCCGACACCCACGATGTGAGCTCGCTGCGCCAGCGTAACCGGCTGCTCTCCCGCAGCAACCTGGTGCGTGACCGTGTTAGTGCAGCCGGGAAACGCACACTGATTCCCCGAAAGGGCGAACAGTCGGTTCGTGACCGGGTCTGGGATGTCTCTGCGCCTGCTAGTTGCCACGGGCCGGAGGCTACACGCGACCACCGACAAAATTGGCTCGCTGCGTGCGACAGCCGGTCAATGTGAAGGCGAGCTACAAATCGTACAAGCAACAAGATTTGTACTAGAATTAGTAGAAGTTGCATAGAGCGTCAAACCGGACACTCAGCAGGTGAGTGATCCACATGAAGCTCGGACCTGCACGGCTAGGGGTGACCGACGACCCGATGGGCAGGGACTTTGTCGGCTTGAGCCCCGACCAAACGCCCGAGCAGTTGTTTCGCACGCAACCGCGGGCGCTGGCTTGCTCGGCGCCCGCGCCCGGCGTTCAACGGTACGTCGCGTTCTCGTCCACGGTCACCAAACAGGTGGTCATCGTGGTGGCGAAGACCGGCATGGAAAATGTCGGTGGCGGCAAAATGGGCCATCGTCGGCGACATCCTCGGCTCCGTTAACCCAATACACGATCAGCTAGCTGGCCAACCCATCCTCGACGCCTTCCGCAACCCGGTTACGTACGTCGACCACCCGGCTGAGCTTGCCCGTCGCTGCGCCTGCGGTTGCGGCGACGACGTAACTGGCACCGGACCAGTTGCTAGGGAATGCTAGGGAGGCACGACACCTGACCAGGGCTTCTCAAACAAAGCGTGCATTGCTAGAGGAAATCTGAGTACACCGGCTTCGCAGCCAGCGACTCCATCGCCCCTGGCAGGTATTAGTGCTGCACCGATCGCAGCCGCAGGGCGGAACTCGACCATGCCGGCCCGGCGTACGTGGTATCCAAAGCGCCTGACGATGGTGGGTTTCTACGCGAAGGCGCTGGGGAAGTGTTCGCGCAGTTCACCTTCCAGCGCGGTGGCTGCGTCTGACGCGAGGCCGTGGTAACTCGTGATGGTGTTGAGCGAGAGCCAGAACGGCACCAGGAGCACGAAGGCGAGCCGGCCGATCTCGTCGATACTGACCGATCGGATGGTCTGGCCCTCGGTCCCAACGCCCAGACCGGGTGTGGCGATGAGTCCTTGAGGGTGCGCGCGGACCGATAGGTGTTTGTACAGCCATCGCCCGTCGACAGAGGCGCCAGACCGTTCGAGCCACCGGCCAGCGACGTCCGTCCAACTCTCGTATCGCACGCCCTCGACACT
The DNA here is from genome assembly GCF_040681145.1 of Actinoplanes sp. NPDC051861. NCBI lineage: Bacteria > Bacillati > Actinomycetota > Actinomycetes > Micromonosporales > Micromonosporaceae > Actinoplanes > Actinoplanes sp. NPDC051861. The sequence continues at coordinate 827,985 of NZ_JBFAYE010000002.1, read as the reverse complement.
CCACTTGCCGAACTCGGCCAGGTCGAGGTCAGCAAACATCCCCCGTACGGAGGTCGTCAGCGCCTTCCATGACGTCTTCAGCGCCGCGATATCGCCAGCCGCCGCAATCTGGTCAGGCCGATGCCGGGCCGCGTCCTTGAGGTGGTACAAGCTGGTGAGTTCCATCAATCGTCCTCGGGCGCATCGCTCCCGCAACGTGGTGTCGGGCTCAAGTAGCCAGAAAGCCCGCGCGCCGAACTCGAAAGCCGAGCGGGCGAGACTGTAGACCGGCTCGAAGATCTCACCGGCCTCCATGAGGATCCCGACCGAGACGCATAGGTCGGCTTGCTGGCGGACCAGGGTCACCGCCATCGTTCGAGTCTGCGGGGCGAGCCAGTCGGGCCACGGTCCGCCCGGCCCGGCCTCTACCGCGCCGAAGTCGATGTGAGCTGCCGAGCCTTCCCGCGCCTCTGCCAGGCCCTCGTCCCACGCCGCCAGGTAAACGTCACGGCACGCCCGCAACAGGCGGGCGGGGGCCGCTACACGCTCAGGAACCGCCGTCATGGACGTGCAGCGTACGACCGCCAGATCGACTTTCCAATCCGATTTCAGCGAGGCGCTGGGCACCAACACACCGCGAGTCCACAGACTGCACACCTCCAACGCACGACGCAAGGTCAACCGGCTGGGCGGCGTGGCTTCGGGGCTACGGCGGTCACAGTGCTCGACATCGGCTCGCCCACCCGCATGGTCGTGACGCGCCGGCACCACCGTGTGGCGGCTGCTAACCCGACTCGACGACTCCCTGGTCAGCCGCACGTCCAACCTCCAGGTGAAGGTCGTGCCAGTCAGTCAGCCCCATCTTCGCGATCCGCCAGGGCGGCGGCCCACCGACTTCGCCCGGGCAACTCCACGACCTTGGCGTAACCAAACGAAGCGCGGGTCGTTTTAACTCTCCTCACGACCGGTTGCGGTCGTGATCATGGGGAGGCAAGGCCATGGAGAGTTTTGAGGTCGTCGGCGAGTGGTGGCTTCCGGAGCACTCAGATCGCAAGCTGGCCGGACGTCTGGTTGTCGACCCAGTCGACGGCTCGCACCTGACCTTGATCGGCGGATCACTGCGGGAAGTCACTGATGTTGCCACCTGGACACACAACAATGGCGAGTCCCAGGCACAGGTGTCCGAGGACGACTTCGAGGTAGCCGGTAGCTACCCCCGCATTCTGGGCGAGGCCGAGGGCCAGCGGTACACGTTGGAGGACGGCGTCCAAGTCAACTATCGCGGCGCAGTCTTCGGTCGCGGGTACTGGCAGCAGGTGAACGTGCGGTCGGTGCTCCGCGGTGTTCACGTACCCGACGGCCAGGCACCTTCGGCGACCACGATCATCCTGCGCCCCGCCGGACTGAACATCTGGGTGCCACGTAGCGGTATCTCTGGGGCGGTCGCCGTGGACAGCCGCGAGATCAAGGTGCGAGCCACCCCTCTATCGGCGGATTCGGCACCGCTCGCGGACGGCGGATCGGTCGAACTCCGCCATCACCTCGGACGACCCGAATTCGTCGAGGACGGGCTGCACATCGCGGAATGGTTCACTCTCGCCGTGGTTCGCCCCACCCCAGCACCGCTCGAGGACCTAATCGATTCGGCATCCGACCTTCACGATCTGATCACGATCGCTACGGGCCGCCCAGCGGTATTCGACAAGTTGTCGCTGCGCCATCCCGACGTGGTCCGAGACATGTCAGCCCTGCCCGGGGTCAAAGAAGCCGTATCAGACGGGCAGCTTCTCAGTCCGATCGACTTGTGGGCCCGGTGGGCGATTACTGCGAACCCGCGAGCCAAACCTTTGCGCGCTGCTGACCTGTACTTCAACCTCGAACAGTTCGGCGGCCTCCCCGGCCTGGCCCGCTGGCTGGACACGGTCCGTAAGCACCGCTCTTCGCTCGGACGAGTCATGTCGACCCGCACCGGGAACCATGGGCAACTTCATGACTTCTACCTTGACCGGGTCGCCGCGGTCGAGGGGATGGACACTCGCGAACACGGTGACCAGATCCACTTCCGCGAGCGTCTTCTACGGTCAGCACGGGTGGCTGGCAGGCCGATGGATGAATTGCTGAGCGGACACCTCGATGCCTGGTCGCGGCAACTGACCAAAGACCGCAACGACATGGCACACCACAAGGCCGTGCGGCTAACCGAGCAACTCTCCGAACAACACTTTCTCTCGGAATCGGTGTATTGGTTGTACGTCTTACGGATGCTGCGGATGGCGCAGGCGCCCGAAGCCGTATTCGGTCAGATCACCGACAACCGGAACTTTGAATTTCTCAAGTGCCAGCTAGCCAAATTCCTGCCCTGAGGGGCCGTACCTGAACGGTCAAGATGACGAGGCCGCCACCGTTGCCTCAACCGGGCACCGGGCACCGGGCACCGGGCACCGGGCACCGGGCACCGGGCACCGGGCACCGGGCACCGGGCACCGGGCACCGGGCACCGGGCGAATGATAGGGATCTTGTTAGGGAACCGACCGGAACGGTCCACCCGGCCCAGGCATACACCGGGACGAGGCTGAGACAAAGCAGCAGGTCATCGGCATTTCCTGAGACCGGGCGGGCCGCAGTGGCATGATCGACTTGTTGCTTCCAAACTGATTACGCGAGTTCGATTCTCGTCGCCCGCTCGGTTACATCGGCCCTGGTCAGAGGGAAATTCCTCCGACCAGGGCCGCTGTGTTTCACCCCTTAGTGGATCTTGCCTGTCTTGGCCTTCCCGGGCCGCCGCCCGGTGATCTCGCGATCCCCGGGCCTGGTCCATTTCAAGCCCAGTGGTCAGCCGAGCCGGAGCGACGCCAAGCAGGCTGTCATACCGCTCCGGAACCGAGCCGCCGTTCGGCGCCGGCGGCCTTCGGCCTGCGTCGGCGGCTACGGGCTGCTGATCAGGATCGCCACGAACGTGACAGCACCGGTGATGCCCAGCAGCACGTGAAGCAATGACCAGATCTTGTTCAGGCGAACTCGGTGCATCCTTCTGTACCGGCTTTCGTGCCGGCCCGAGGCTGCGATCTTGGAGTCACGGATCTTGAGTGCGGGGTCCATGGCGTCGAGCCGCATCTCGAGCTCAACCGCGATGGCCGTCGACAATTGCGCCCGCTCGTAGTGTTTCGCGGCGAGAAGGTAGCCGAGGACGCCGAGCACAACGAGACCAGCGGCGAGGGGAAGGGTTCGTGGGCCGAAACGCAGGGTCGCCATGGCTCCGATGTCCGCCGCCGCAAGGAGGAGGATCATGTTCGTGGCTGTGGCTCGCTGCGACTCATGCTGGCGGGAGTGCTCCCGGGTCTCTTTCCAGATCTGAAGAAGTACCTGCCGGCGGCCCTCGGTTGCGGGATCGATCGGGATCTGGGTCTGCATAGTGTCAGAGTGAAATCCCCACGCCACGTATGACCAGCCCGGTCGGCGCGGCCGTGAATTCCCTGGTGCTGCGCGCGGCGGCAATGGCATCGTCGGCCTCATGTCTGTGGAACTGATCCGTGCCGGTCGCCTGACCGATGCTGTCCCGTACGCCTACGCCTCAGTGGTCCCCGCCGGCGCCCGGCTGGTGCACACCGCCGGCGCGTGCCCGATCGACGAGCACGACCAGGTTGTGGCGCTCGGCGATGTCGCCGGGCAGGCGCGGCAGGTCATGGACAACCTCGAGGTGGCGTTGCAGGCGGCGGGGGCCGCGCTGACAGACGTCGTGCGGACGACTGTTTACGTCGCGAGCACTGACCGGGCGGACCTCGCCGCCGCCTGGGACGTGGTGCGCGCCCGGTTCGGTGACCACGACGCGCCGAGCACGTTGCTCGGCGTCACGGTGCTCGGCTACACGGGCCAGCTTGTCGAGGTCGAGGCCGTTGCCGTAACGAGATGACATCACGGCAGCCGCGTCACGACGTTGCCTGCGGCGTCGCGGGCTACCACCGCCGTGATGTCGTCGAGGGTCATGCCGGGCTGGTTGTCGCCGCTGCTGGGGAGCCAGACCGCGTACGCGCCTACGCTGCGCCCGTCAGTGACCGGTAGCGGATGAACCTTTCCGGTCGCGGTCTCGCCGAACATGGTCGTGGACACCTCCGCGACCTCGCCGCTCACCGTGCCGACCAGGAGGATCTGCCGGGCCTGCGGATCCGCCGGTGCGAGGTACGGCAGTGGCTTTCCCCCGTCGTTGAGCGTGGCGGGGGCCGGATCGCAGAAGACGCTGGCGGCCTCGGGATTGCCGTCCACCCCCGCTCCACGTACGCAGAGAGAGCCGTCGCCGAGCCACGCGGACGTCTCCCAACCGGCGACCCTCGCGTCCAGCACCACCGGCTGCCCGATGTCGGGTGACGGGATCGGGGCCGGCGGTGGCGGTGCCGCGGTGCAGCCGGCCACGGCGAGAACAGTGGCGGCGGCCAGAAGGGTCCTCATGATCCGGAGTCTCCGTAAGAGACCGCCCACGGTGGCGTGGCCACCGTGGGCGATCAGGTGGGGGGTCAGCAGAAGCAGGCGTACGTCCAGCCGATCCGGTAATTCATGTAGACGGTCGGTGTGCTCCACGGCAGCCGGACCGTGCTGGCGCCGGAGGCCGAGCGGTTGTCGTTCGAGCCGCCGGCGCTCGCGCCGTGCCACTCCACCTTGTGCACCGTCGGGTTGTAGGTGACCCACCAGCCGTCCTTGCAGAGCGGCGTCTGGTAGTTGAGCTCGACCACGTAGCTCAGGCCGATGGTGAACTGGCCGCAGTTGGTTCCGCTCGTCGCGTTGGCGGACGGGGACGCCTCGATGATCTGGACGCCGCTGCCGCTCCAGGAGATCTCGCTGTAGCCCCGCTGCAGTTCCTTACCGCCGCCGAGCACACCGGTGCCCCAGCCGCGCGCGGTTGCCGAGCCCGCGCCGTACCAGGCGTTGGCGTCCGCGTCGTCGACGTTGTAGAGCTTGTAGCAGCCGGACCACTCGAACTTCGGGTCCGGGTAACTCGTCTCGCTGTAGACGCACCCCGAAGCGGCGATCGGCGGCTCGGCCAGCAGTGCCTTGCCTTCCACGCCGGCCCGCGCGGGGCTGAAGCCGGCCGCGAGCGCGTCGCTGTAGACGCTGCGCCCGGCCGCGGCGTACTTCGCCGCTGTCGAGCCGTCCCGGGACGAGCCCCGGGGTTCGGAGACCTGCACGGACCGGTTGTAGGTGCGCTGACCGTCGGACGTCTTCTCCCCGCTCGCCGAGCTGGTGAAGCTCACCTTGGCCCCGACGGCCGCGACGACGGTGATGCCATCGGTGAAGCGCATGCGAACAGCGGAGCCGTCGTAGAGCGACTCGGTGGAGACGAGAGCGGGCTGCCAGTTCTCACCGGCGGCGGCCTGGGCGCTCCCGGTCGCCAGCAGCGGAACCGCCAGCAGGCCGGCGACAGCGGTGGCTAGTGCGCGATAGATCCTCATCGAGTAGTTCCTCCCGTTAAGTGCTCAATGAGTGTTATCTCGTACACGCGCTCGCTCGGCGGGGATGCTGCACGGGACTTTCAGGCTTCCAAGTCGCGGCGCAGCGCGTTGAGCGCCCGCACCGTCTGGCTCGTCACCGTTCCCGTGGTGCAGCCCAGCTCGCGGGCGGTCTGCTCGACGCTGAGGTCACGCAGGAAGCGCAGCGCCAGAACGGCGCGCTGGCGGGAACCCAGGCGCCTCAGAAAGGGCAGCAGCATCACACGGACATCGACGTCGGCGTGTGCGGCCGCGATCAACGAGTCGTCGGCCGGCTCGGATGCCGGCACCTCGTGCCGCCACCGTGAGCGCCGGCGCTCGGTCAGATAGCTGCGCTTGACGACCAGCCGCGCGTACGCGCCGAGCTCGGTCCGCCGGTCGAGCGCGTTCCACCGGCGATACACCTGGTAGAGGGCCATCTGGACCAGGTCGTCCGCCTCGTGCCAGTCGCCACAGATGTCGTAGGCCTCCCGGCGCAACCAGTTCCGAATTGTACGGACAAATGCCTCAAACTCCGCCTCGTCTATGTCGCTCGTCACGAACCAGTCCACCGTCCCCCGTGATCGGAATTCCTTCCCGCGCAGCACCCCGCGGGGTTGTGCGCGTGTACGTGTCGAAGGCCCGCAGATTCACGGCAGTCAATATATCTGCTTCGGCACAGACGGGAGACATTGATACAGATAGTGCGGATCATGGTCTATGAGCACTGGGGAACCTTTTGCCCCTTTGTGCTGCGCAAAATCGGCGTGCGGTCTCCCGTACCCGAAGAAGGTTTTAGCCCAGATAGGTGCGCGCGCCGTGCGCAGAAAGCCCGCGCAAGATCTCCCCGGTGTCGCCGGCCTCGATGGCCGCGAAGAGACTCGCGTGGCGCAGGACGCCGTCCTCGGCCCGAGCGGTCTCGGCCTCGCGGCGCATGTTCGCCGCCATGTAGAGCTGAATCTTGACGAGAATCGTCTCGTAGAGCGCGGTGAGCTGCCGGTTCCCGCTCAGCGCGACCACCTCCACGTGGAAGCGGCGATGAGCGTTGGCCAGCTCCAGCCGGTCGTCGGCCTCGGTGGCTTTGCGGATCATGTCCAGGGCGGAGCGCAGACGGGAGAGGTCCGGCTCGGCGGGCGACGCACCGACGGCGTGGCGCTCCAGGACGTCCCGGACCTCGTAGAGCTCACGCATGTCCTCTTCCGACAGCGTGGCGACCCGGGCGCCGCGGCGGGGAATGTGCTCGACCAGGCCCTGCTCGGCCAGCAGGCGCATCGCCTCGCGCAACGGGGCCCGGCTGATGCCCAGGCGCCGGGTGAGCTGCTCCTCGACCAGCCGTTCCCCCGGGTCGGTGCGCCCGCTCAGGATGTCCCGCCGCAGCCGGTCGACGGCCAGCTCCACAAGGCTGTACGCCGCCAACTCCCCGTCGCTCACGGGGCAAGTCTGCCAGCCCGTGCCGAATTGGCACGGGCTGGCCTGTTCTCTCTAAGCGGCGCTCAGCGTCTTTCCGGTCTCCAGGAGCGACTTGAGGTCGCTGAGCACCCACGCCCAGCCGCCGCCACCCTCGGCGCCCGGGTCCTGAACGCCCTGCACCATGGCCGCGTGCGCCGGGGCACCGGTCAGCTCATGGGTGATGGTGAGCCGGCAGACACCCGGCCCGGAGTCCTCGATCTCATAGGTGAGCGTCGTGAACGGCTCGCCGGCGGTGCTCGGGTCCATCAGCATCCGCCAGGTCTGCACCAGCCTGCGCGGGGGCTCCGCCTCGAGCACCTCGCCGTCCACGATCGTGTCGGGAATCTCGAAGCCGTTGGCCGAGGCGTAGTCCTTCATCCCCTGGTTGGCCAGCGAGTAGTACTTCCCGCCCTTGTTGAGCTCGTAGAACTGCGGCGCCTGGTATCCGTATTTCGCGTTCCACTCGGGGTCGACGATGGCGTCCCAGATCCTCTCGGCGCTCGCCTTGATCCAGATGCGGTAGACCTGCGTCGTGCTCATGACTCGTCCTCCAGGGTGCGCTTGAGTTCGATCAACGTCGTGACGTGGTGCTCGGTGTACTTGTCGATCCAGCGGTCGTGGATCTGCCGGATCGGGATCGGGTTGAGGAAGTGCAACTTCTCGCGGCCTGACCGGCGCGTCACGACCAGACCCGCTTCCTCGAGCACCTTGAGGTGCTTGGCGACCCCGAATCGGGTCATCCGCAACTCGGACTCCAGCTCGGTGAGCGTGCGGCCGTCACGCGCGAAGAGGAGATCGAGCAGGAAACGGCGGCTCGGGTCGGCCAAGGCCTTGAACACCCTGTCGTCGTCGGTCATGACGCTAAGTTAGGTGACCAAATGGTCACCTGTCAAACGGGAAATCGCGCCGTTACACACAGCGCCGTTCCTGGAAACAGAACTGTCGACAATCGACGATGTGAGCATCTGGATCAGCAGGTTCGCGGACACGGCACCGGACACGGTCGATCCGGAGCGCCCTCTGGCCGGAATGACCTTCGGCGTGAAGGACAACATCGACGTCGAAGGCCTGCCCACGACCGCCGGCTGCCCGGACTTCGCCTACCTGCCGGAACGCAGCGCGCCGGTCGTCCGCCGCCTCACCGAGGCCGGTGCCAGGGTGGTCGGCAAGACCAATCTGGATCAGTTCGCCACCGGCCTGACCGGCGCCCGTTCGCCCTACGGCGCACCGGAGAGCGTCTTCGGCGGAGGCCTGATCTCCGGCGGTTCGAGTTCCGGATCGGCGGTCGCCGTCGCGAACGGTGACGTGACGTTCTCCCTCGGCACCGACACCGCGGGCTCCGGCCGGGTGCCGGCGGCGCTCAACGGCATCGTCGGCGTCAAACCGACCCGCGGGCTGCTCAGCACGCTCGGCGTGGTCCCGGCCTGCCGGTCGCTGGACTGCGTGTCGATCTTCGCGCGGGACGTCGCGACGGCCGAGCGGGTGCTGCGCGTCGCGCGCGGGCCGGAGCGCGACGACCCGTGGTCGCGTACCGGCAGCCGCCCGGTCCCGGCCCGGCCGCGGATCGGGGTGCCGGAGAGCCTGGACTTCTTCGGCGACACCGGCCAGGAGAAGGCGTTCGCCCGGTTCGCCGGCGACACAGCGGTCGACATCGGCCCGCTGCTGGAGGCCGGTGACCTGCTCTATCGCGGGCCCTGGGTGGCGGAACGGCTGGCCGACCTGGGCGAGTTCCTGGCGACGCATCCGGACTCGGTACTGCCGGTGACCCGGCAGGTGCTGGAGACCGGGCACACCTTCACCGCGGCCGACGCGTTCCGGGCGCAACACCGGCTCCAGGAGCTGCGGGCGGTGACGACCAGGTTGTGGGAGCGCATCGACGTTCTGGCGCTGCCGACGATCGGGACCACTTTCACGTACGCCGAAATCGCTCTTGATCCTATCGGCCACAACCTGACCCTCGGTCGCTACACACAGTTCGCGAATCTGCTGGACCTGGCGGCGGTGACGGTGCCGAACGGGTTCACCGCGGACGGACGGCCCGCCTCCCTGACCCTGTTCGGCCCGGCGTTCAGCGACGACACCCTGCTGGCGCTGGCGCACACCCTGCCGGTCGACGACACCATGACCGTCGCCGTGGCCGGGCTGCACCTCAGCGGCGAACCGCGCAACGGCGAGCTGCTGGAACGCGGCGGCACACTGCTCGGCGCCGCCCGGACCGCGCCGCGCTACCGGATGTACGAGCTGCCCTCCGGCGCACCCGGCCTGGTCCGCGTGGACGACGGCGGCGCCGCCATCGAGGTCGAGCTGTGGCAGCTACCCGCCGCCAAGGTCGGCGGCTTCCTCGCGGGCATTCCCGCGCCGCTCTCCCTGGGCCGCCTCGAACTGGAGGACGGTACCGAGGTCACCGGCTTCCTGTGTGAGGCGTACGCGGCCCGCGGCACCCCGGACATCACCGCCAGCGGCGGCTGGCGGAACTACCGCCTGAAGGGATCCGACTCATGACCGCACGCATCGGCCCGGTACCGGCCAACCCGTACGCCTGGCCCTACGACGGCACAGTGCCGGTGGACCGGACCGCACTGCTCTGCATCGACTGGCAGACCGACTTCTGCGGGCCCGGCGGATATGTCGACTCGATGGGCTACGACATCGAGCTGACCCGCGCCGGGCTGCCGGCCACCGCGAAGCTGCTGTCCCACGTCCGCGACCTGGGCATGCTCGTCATTCACACCCGCGAGGGCCACGACCCGGACCTCTCCGACCTGCCCGCCAACAAGCGCTGGCGCTCGGCACGGATCGGCGCCGAGATCGGCGGGCCGGGCCCGTGCGGCCGGATCCTGATCAAGGGCGAGCCCGGCTGGGAGATCGTCCCCGAGGTGGCTCCGCTGCCCGGCGAGGTCGTGGTCGACAAGCCGGGGAAGGGCGCGTTCTACGCCACGAACCTGGACCTGGTGCTGCGTACGCACGGCATCACCCACTTGATCCTGACCGGCATCACGACGGATGTGTGCGTCCACACGACCATGCGGGAGGCGAACGACCGCGGGTACGAGTGCCTGATCCTCAGCGACTGCACGGGCGCGACCGATCCGTCCAACCACACCGCCGCGCTGCACATGGTCACCATGCAGGGCGGCGTCTTCGGCTGCGTCGCCACTTCCGACGACGTAATAGCGGCAACGGAGGCATGAAATGCCCACTGTCGACGCCTCACCGGGAAAATTCACCTTCGATCTCGACACCACCGCGCTGCTCGTCATCGACATGCAGCGGGACTTCCTTCTCCCCGGCGGCTTCGGGGAATCGCTCGGCAACGACGTGTCGCAGCTGCGGCGCACGATCGAGCCCCTCGCCGCGCTTCTCACCACTTGGCGGGCTGCAGGCCTCCCGGTGATCCACACGCGCGAGGGGCATAAACCGGATTTGTCCGACTGCCCGCCCGCCAAGCTGACCCGGGCGCCCAAGATCGGCCAGCCCGGTCCGTTCGGGCGGATCCTCGTCCAGGGCGAATACGGGCACGACATCATCGACGAACTCCAGCCTGTGGGTGACGAGGTGGTCATCGACAAGCCCGGCAAGGGAGCGTTCTACGCCACCGATTTGTCGGAAATTTTGGAAAAGATGGGCGCAAAGCGCCTCATTGTCACCGGCGTGACGACCGAGGTCTGCGTCCACACCACGGTCCGGGAAGCCAACGACCGCGGCTACGAGTGCCTGGTCCTGAGCGACTGCGTCGGCTCCTACTTCCCGGAATTCCAGCGAGTCGGCCTCCAGATGATCGCCGCCCAGGGCGGCATCTTCGGCTGGGTCACCGAGTCCCCCGCGCTTCTCAAGGAGATCGCCCGATGAAACTCGCTTACTGGGTCCGGGGTGACACGAACGCCTTCTTCGGCTTCGGCGTCAACGTCCTGGTCAACGTCCTAACCCTGACCGGTCTCTGCCTGGGCGTGATCCAACTGCCCGCCGGCGACGTCTTCGGCGTGATCCTCCCCGCGCTGGGCATCGCCCTGGTCGCCGGAAACATCTACTACACCTTCCTCGCCCGCCGCCTGGCCGCCCGCGAGAACCGTACCGACGTCACGGCCCTGCCCTACGGCCCCAGCGTCCCGCACATGTTCATCGTGATCTTCGTGATCATGCTGCCGATCTACCTGACCACGAAGGACCCGATCGCCGCGTGGACAGCCGGCATCGCCTGGGCCTTCATCATCGGCGTGATCGTGCTGATCGGCGCGTTCGTGGGCCCGTACATCCGCAAGTACACCCCCCGCGCCGCCCTGCTGGGCACCCTGGCCGGCATCTCGATCACGTTCATCTCGATGAACCCGGCCGCGAGCATGTGGAACTACGCCTGGATCGCCCTGCCGGTCTTCGCGATGCTGCTGGTCGGCCTGCTCACCGACGTGAAGCTGCCCTTCAACTTCCCGATCGGGCTCGCCGCGCTGCTGGTCGGCACCGCGATCGGCTGGATCGGCGGCGCCATGTCGGTCCCGGACGTCACCAGCGCCGCCAAGGACATCGCCTTCGCCTTCCCGCACCTCAAGTTCGACCTGCTGATCGACGGCCTGCAGGACATGGCCCCGCTGCTCGCGACCGCCATCCCGCTGGGCGTCTACAACTTCACCGAGGCGATGACCAACGTGGAGAGCGCCGCCACCGCCGGCGACCGCTACAACCTGCGCAGCGTCCTGCTGGCCGACGGCGCCGGCGCGGTGATCGGCTCCTGCCTCGGCTCACCGTTCCCGCCCGCCGTCTACGTCGGTCACCCGGGTTGGAAAGCCGCCGGCGGCCGCACCGGCTACTCGATGGCCACCGGCGTGGTGATCGCCCTGCTCTGCTTCTTCGGCCTGTTCGGACTGCTCGGCGCGATCTTCCCGACCGCCGCGATCGTGCCGATCCTGCTCTACATCGGCCTCCTCATCGGCGCACAGGCCTTCCAAGCCACACCGAAGGCCCACGCCGCCGCGGTGGTCGCCGCACTGATCCCGAACATAGCCTCGTGGGCCACCGGCCTGATGGACAACTCGCTGGCCGCCGCGGGCACCACAGCCGCCGCGGTAGGCACCGAAGCTCTGGCCGGCGCGGGCGTCGTCTATGACGGCCTCAAGACGCTCGGCCAGGGCGCCATCCTCGCCGGCCTGGTCCTGGGAGCCATCGTCGCCTTCATCATCGACAAACGCTTCTGGCACGCCGCGATCTTCTCGGTCAGCGGTGCCGCACTGACCTTCGTCGGCCTGATCCACGCCGAAAAGGTCCAGCTCAACGCGGACGGCCAGGTCACACTCGGCTACCTCTTCCTGGCCGTCGTCTGCGTCCTGTTCGCCCTGCGCAAGCCCGCACCCCGCGAGCCCGAGCCCGGCGAGGAACCCTCCGAGGAACCCTCCGAGGAACCCGCCCTGGCCACCGCCGACAAGTAGCTAACCCAGCCGTTCCGGTGCGGCCTCCGGACGCGGAGGCCGCACCCGGCGAGAGGAGACCCACGTGGAACGAGACCTGCCCGGCGTGATCAGCGAGGTCACCGCCGCGTTCGAGGCCTACGAACGCGCGCTGGTCGACAACGACATCGAGGCGATTCTGAGCTTCTTCGCGCCTGAGGCAGTGCGTTTCGGCGTCGCCGACCACCAGACCAACATCGAGGAACAGGCCAGGTGGCGCCGCACGCAGAGCGGCCTGCCGCCGGGCCGCTTCCTCAAGGACACAACCATCCATGCGTACGGGCAAAGCACCGCCGTGGTCACCACAATGTTCGGCTATCCCAGCCACGACGTACTCGGCCGCCAGTCCCAGACATGGGTACGCCTCCCCACCGGCTGGCGCATAGTCACCGCCCACGTCTCGGTCATCTGATCGGCCCGCGAAGAATGGTGCGCCGGCTCGGCTCGTGCGCTTTTGTCAACGTGTCTGCCATTGATATCCGCACGGTGGCCGGGCGCCGGGGACGGGCGTTCACGGTCAGCATTTTGGTGACTGTCTGTCAACCAAATCGGCTTCCAGGTGCGGATCGAGTACTTCAGTCGGTGCTTCGCTGCGGATTCCGTAGCCTGTCTCGCCAAAGGTCGACTTGACATCCCAAATCGCATCTTGGCATATAGGGCAAGTAACACTAAGGCGCCTATAGCAGGCAAAATGCTGCCGTGAACCAGACGGCGGACGACCGCCTATGACCGTTCGGCTGATGGCTGCGGGGTTGAAGTGCTGGGTCGTGCCCGAGCGGCGCGCGTCGGCGGCCCTGGGCTGCTAACGAATTATGTGTTCAGGTTCACCCGTGACCTTTGGCGGGACGTACCTGCGAGACAGCGCAGGGTATCGGCATTTGGTGCTTGATAATGACAAATTGGACAGGCGCCAGCGTGTCAATTGCTCAGCGTGACGATCAAGGGAGTATCCCTTCGTCGGAATCTTCTGTATGACTTCTCCAGCGCGACGCACCCAAAGAGGTTCGGCCCCGAAGCAGGCGGGCCGCCCGGTCGCGCTGACCGCAAGTCCCTACCCGAGGACTTCTGAGCATTCCTGCGTGATTCCGCGATGTTGCTTCAAATGCAATCCATATACCTATCCGTTCACTGACGAATGGAATATCCACGTGTTGTCGGGAGTCAAGATCCGACGGGCGCCCGAGCGCCCGTGGTTCGGCTCGAAGGAGCGGGTGCTCGATTTGATCTCGGCAGCCGAAGGCCGGCTGGCGAAGGTCTCGGCAGGCTCGAAGGTCGAGGTGGACGTCGAGATCAAGGATGGGGATGCGTCGCATGTCGTCGCCCTGTCCGCACTCAAGAAAAAGCTGCGCACCAGCGCGAAGGAACTGCGTGCCGACGGGCGCAGCCTCGACGTGAACGGCTCCGTGGTGGCGCGGGTCGAGCTCGAGTGGGGAAGGTGGGGCATCGGCTACACCGTGACCTCGGCGGACGCCGACTGGGTGGACATCACCACCTTGGAACTCGCCGAGGAGATCCGTGATTCGCAGAGTCGGTGGCTGCGCGCGTCGACCTTGGCGATACGTCTTTTGGCCTGCCTCGTTGGTCTGGCCGACGCGGCAGGGCTGGGCCTGCTCGTTGCGTACGCGCTTAGGGAGGCCACCGGCGGCAGCCCGAGCGTCGCGTGGGGTGCAGCGGTAGCGGTCGCTGCCTGGATCGCCTTCGTGGCGGGGGCGCTCGCGCTGCCGCTCTTCGCCGTCACGAGAGAGGACAGCAAGGGGCTGTATCTGTGGTTCCTTCAGCTGCTCGTGCTCTCACTAGCCGGCGGCGGAGCTCTGCAGGTACTGATCAACCTGGCCGCGTAGCCGTACTCCTTCCCACCCCGAAGTCCGATCAGCCGCCGTCCTAACGGGAAACACCAACGGCCCTGGTCCGAGGACCCCCTCTGACCAGGGCCGCCGTCACAGAGCGGCCAACCTACGCGGCAGCGATCACCGGAAGCGCGCGGCGTCAGGTAACCATCCTCAGCGATCGTCAGGGCCGGTCCCCGAGCTGGACGCATCGAGGAAACGGCGGAAGACCGGCCAGGGGATTGACCAGCGACCGTGCATGGTCAGTGTCCCGCGATCGGCGGGCATCGGGACGAACGGGCCGCTGTCCTGGGGTGCGTCAGTAATCCGAACGCGGATGTAGCGGTTCGCGGCCGCGTCGATCGCGTACAGCTCGTAGCACCACGCACGGTTGCAGCGAAAGCGGTTGACCTCGAACTGCTGGCTTCCGTGTGACCAGGTGTTGAGCGCGGTTGCCTCGGCGGACAGGTCACGTACGTCGTCAATCAGATCGCCACAGGAGTCGAGCTGGTCGAGCAGTTCCTCCAGGATCGGCCACGGGACGACACCACCGCCGGCATGGACCATGACGTGCTGAGCCGACCGCGGAGCAAAGAGCCCGTCCGGCGTCGCATCCGGAACGGCGACGGCCATGAACGGCCCGGTACCAGGCGCCCCACTCAACCCTGACAGCTCGTAGTGCCAGGCATCCTCGGAGAGGTTGTGCCCCGAGACGATCTCGTACACCTTGCCGTCGTACTGCACCGCCGAATGATCGCAGCCTCAGCAGCGGTCGCCGAGCCAGTTCCTGTCGGCCCGGTCCGCCAGCCGATGCCGGCGGAGCCCCGCCAGCCCGAGCGGAACCGCCCGCGCCGCGCTTACGCACCGAACACGCGACCAGCGGCCGGGACAGGGAGATCGCCAAGGGCAGGCGGCCCGGCAAGGCCAAGAAGAAGCGGTAACGGCACGCAAGATCCACTAGCCCGCCAGCCTTGGCCCGTAACGCGGGGTCCGGGGGCTCGGCACTCGGGGGAAAGGCGAGCTGACCAGGCCCGCGATCCTCAGCGGGCATGGTCAGCTCAGAAGCGAGCGGGCGACGAGAATCGAACCCGCGTAATCAGTTTGGAAGATCGTGGACGGGCGGGGTGGTTCGCCCGGTTTACCTGGTCAGGGCTGGTGAGCGAGTGCCCGATCATGACCACTGGAGACCGTCCGTGGCACGGCTTAATGGCACGCTGCTGGCACGGCCGCGCTCAACTGGACCACCTTGCCGGCGCCCCACCTGGCTGGACCACGAGATTCGAGGGCAAGCCGCGAAGCGGCGCGGCAGTAGCTGCCCTTGTCCAACCCTAATCACCACTACGGTGTGAAACCGTGGATCCTGACCTGCTGAGTGCTATCGGTTCGCTCGCTAGCGTCATCGTCGCAGTCGTCGCCGCTGTAGTGGCCTACTTCGCGTGGCGGACAGCGCAGAACTCCGCCAAGGCAACGGCGGCCTTGACTGAAATCGAGAGAGCACGGTGGCATGCCGATCGCCGTCCCGAGTTTGAGCTTGAGGTTGAGGGCGTTGTGGAAGACAACAGCCTCGCTGTGTGCAACCTGAAGCTCATCGGCTCTCGGACTCTTGAGTTTATTGAGGTCGTAGCATCGATCAGAGACAGGGACACCACGTCTCTACCGGGCGGGGAAGCAGACTTCGGGCCGTTTCTCTGGGACTCTGTCGCCTTCGACGAGTACTACCAAGACCAGATCGAGACCAAGCCGTTCCGCATGTACAGCGGCGCCGAAGTGCTCTTCGCGATGTCAGTCGCTCCTGGGTACGCCAGCTGGCGACAGTACAGCGAACCAATCAGGCTCTTGCTGGACTGCACCGCTGAGAACGGAGACAAGTGGCTAGTACCCGCGTCTTGCCGCCTCACCAGAGTCCAAGACGCACCAGTTACCTACGCCGATCCTAATAGCTGAGAGCTGGCCGGTGCGCTGGCCGATGCCGGCCGGAGGCCGCCAGCAGGCCGAGCGCATCCGGCCCGCGCCGCGCTTGCGCGGCGCCTTGATCCTGAGGAGAGCGTTTCGGCAAACCACCGCCTGGCAAGCCACGGCTGGGCCGAAGCGAGGGAGGTCCGTGCGACTTGCAAGAGTTAAAAGTGAATGCGATTCTCATGCGTGTCTTGGTACGGGATCCTTCTTTTAGTGCAGTTGACCGAGTCTTTAGACAGTGTTAGGTCTTGATCGGGAGTAATACTCTTGTCGCCGTGGCAAGCATCGAGAACGCGAGCGGCTGGGGCCAAGTCGTTCGGGTGAAGTATGTCGAGGATCAACGGTGGGTGTGGGTCGAGAACACCAGTGGTCAGATCGGCTGGTTGGAGTCGCCGGATGCTGCCGACTACGCACCGGGAA
Organism: Actinoplanes sp. NPDC051861; assembly: GCF_040681145.1. Taxonomy (NCBI): domain Bacteria; kingdom Bacillati; phylum Actinomycetota; class Actinomycetes; order Micromonosporales; family Micromonosporaceae; genus Actinoplanes; species Actinoplanes sp. NPDC051861. The sequence goes on along the minus strand of NZ_JBFAYE010000002.1, from coordinate 811,463 downwards.
CGATCTTGCACGTTCTGTCAGATCGCTTGGACGAAGCGCCCGAAAAAGTGTGGCCCTCGAACACCTGGATCTCGGTAGTCCGCATCAGGCAAGGCGACGTTACGGTTGTCGATATAGGTGGGCAACCCAGAGCCGTTCCTACTAGCCAAGTGGAGTACTCGGTCGGAAACACCGTCGAGGTTTCCGCTGAGGGTGTCATCAGGGTTCTTGATGAAAAACCGATCCGGCTTATCGACTTTCCTGAGGTCGACGATAACGACGTCGAAGGCTTCATCGTAAGAGATAATAACAAACTCACGTTCGACAGCTTCGGCGGTCATGCTGATGTGATCAGTAGGGCACGAGAGTTGGTGGAAGCGCCGCTCAAGTATGGCGATCTCCTCCGGAAGATCGGTGCTCGCAGCGTAAAGGGAGTTCTTTTTACGGGAGGCCCTGGAACGGGGAAGACCATGCTCGCCCGAATCATCGCGGGTCAGGCTAAGGCTACCTTCTATCAGATAAGTGGCCCTGAGATTGTTAGTAAATGGCATGGGCAAAGCGAGGAGCTACTCCGCAAAATCTTTGAACACGCGAAGAAGCAGGACAGTGCCATTATCTTTTTTGATGAGTTCGATTCCATCGCCGCCCAAAGAGATGATGACGCGCACGAGGCTTCGCGTCGACTGGTGGCTCAGCTCTTGACTCTGATGGACGGATTCCATGAGGTTAGCAATGTAGTTGTTATTGCAACTACGAATAGACCTCAGGATATCGACGGTGCGCTCCTGCGACCCGGGCGTTTTGACTGGGAGATCGAATTTCCGCTTCCGGAAGATGAAGATAGAAAGGCGATACTGGAGGCTTCTTCGCGCATTCTCCGAACCGCTGAAGGCCTGCCGCATGGGTTGATTGCTGTTAAGACTGACGGATGGAGCGGCGCAGACTTGACAGCGATATGGACGGACGCAGCCCTTTTGGCGGCAAAAGACGGGCGCGACATCATTCTGGCCGAGGATTATTTCGGAGGCTTTGAGCGAGTAGAGGCACGCCGCTTGACTTCCGGTGCCCGCGAAACCAAGGAGAAGCGATGACTTGGCTTGGACGTTTCAAAGGCCGGCTTCGTCGCCAGAGAAGGATTAAAGCCGCTCGTTCCACAAGCGCTTCGCTTCGAGAATTTGTTTACTTGGATGAAGTCAGTGTTTACAGCCTTCTAGCTTCGCGGCAGGGGGCTCTTGCGGCTGAATATACAGACGTTAAGACCAATGCATCACGGAACGAGTTGGCGGGGAAGGTTAGCGGGGGCGTTCCAGTAGCCAAAGCTGAAGTGTCTTCCAAGCTAGAAGAGACATTAACCTTGTCCACGCAGACCCTTAGGAAGTCGACGATCCAGGCCGCTTTCAAGGAGTTCTACGAAGGAGAAGAGGGAAGGCTGACTATGCGCCCTCTCGATCGAGATTCCCGCCCGCCGGATGTGGAGAGTATTGATGACTTGTCCGCAGCGGACCTCCAGGAGTGGGTTCACAACGCCGAAGACTTCGCTCGCGGTGACCTTATCGAGGTTGAAGTCGAGCTTGAAACGGATCGCCTTTTTAGGGTTAGCTCAATTATGTCCGCGCTAGGCGGGATTTTTGCTGATAATCCAACGATCTTTCCTGATCCGATGCAATCCCGAGTGTCGCAGTTGTCAGCGATCAATCGAATATTGGAAACCCTTCTGGTCGGGCTAATTCCGATCGAGTGTAAAGCCGTTGACTATCAAGTGCTCGAGGTTGATGGGCAGGATTTGATCGTACACAAGGCTGTATTGGCCCAACTTCCTGAGAGTGTAAAGGATGGAAGTAGGCCCTTGATTGTGGTTGGTGTTACCGAGGAGCGTCTCTTCTGGAAGGATATAAGGCGGGTACTATTTTCGAGTTCAAGATTCAGGGCGCTATGCCGATTAAACCACACGGGACTGCGCGATAGCTGGGTTCCTGTCAAGTTGATCAATGTCTTGGGTGACGTTGTTCCGGGGCTCGACCTCAAGTTGGATTCTCTTAGTAGGAGTGCGTTCGACGGTTCTAGTAGATCAGACCTCTCCGAGTCGGAGAGCCTGCAGCAGGTAGGCTCGGTGCTAAACGCCTACCGAAATCTTCTGTGTGCGCATCATGGGTTGGATCCGGCAACCGAACCAAGTGCGATAGCTTCGGAAGTCGCGCTGAAGTATCATCATGAGTTTGGACGCTATGACGCGCGAATGGCGGCCTTCAAGGCGATCGCCGAGGAATTTTCGTCAAAAGCGGGAGCCGATGTCGATCCGCTGGTTGCCGCTCACCTGCGCGGACTGGCGCTGAGTGAGGCATTCCTTCATCCGGACGGTTCGCCCGTCTCGTTGCCGATTCGACCGGCCAAGACGATTGAGAAAGAAAACCGACTTCTGGTTGACACTGAGATTGTTGCGATTTACTGGTAGGTGTGTCTTGTGAAGTTTCATGTGCCTATTAGGACTGAACTGGCCGAAACGCATAAGGCCGAGATGGCCGTCCGTCCTAGGCGACGCGCATCACCCGCTGCATGGCGGCTAGTTTTGTTAGACGGAGTGCTGAAACTTGTCCGTTGAGCCACCTGTAGGGTGTCGACGCTTTGATCGCTGTGAGATGGTTGATCGATGGCGAGCGGTTCGGTGGGGGAGCGGATTGCGGCGTATCGGCGACGGCGTGGGCTGAGCCAGACCGCGTTGGCTGGCCTCGTTGGACGTTCGGAATCTTGGCTGTCGCAGGTTGAGCGCGGGATTCGGTCCGTTGATCGGCTTTCGGTTCTGCTTGACCTGGCGAAGGTTCTGCATGTTGACGTTGAGGCGCTAACTGGAGCGCCCTGGCAGTACGCGCCTAACGGTGGTTCCGTCCCGGACAGCTTGAGTGAGGTACGCCAGTTCCTGTCGCGGTATGACAGCCTGCTCGGTGTCGCTCCCGATCGGCCGACCACCGTGCCTGAGCTGGACCTGGCCGTGACTGCCGCGCACGAGGCATACCAGGCCGCACGATACGAAGACGTGATAGCCGGCCTGCCCGCGCTTCTGTCCCAGGCTGACTCGCTGCACCGGACAGCCTTCGACGGGCGGCGGGACGTTCTGATCGGCTACTCGGCCGCCTACGCACTTGCGGCGAAGCTGCTCACCAAGGTTGGTGCCGGCGACCTGAGCATTCTCGCGGCGGACCGATGCGCCACAGCCGCGGTTGAGGCCGACTCAATGACGGCAAGGGGCCTGGCGGCCTACCAAGTCGTCTGCGCGCTGCTCCGCAGCGAGCGGCCGGAGGACGCTGAACCGCTGGCCGTGGGGATGGCCGAGGAAGCGCAGCGGAATGCGCGGGCAGATCGGCCGACCCTCGCGTCGGTGGCCGGCTCGCTGTGGCTGATCGCTGCGGTCATCGCCTCCCGGCGGACCGAGCAGGCGGAGGCTTGGCGTCGGCTGGATCAGGCGCAGGCTCTCGCGGACATGCTGGGTGCGGACGGCAACCACGCCTGGACCGCCTTCGGCCCGACCAACGTCGGAATCCATCGGGTGTCCGTGGCGGCTGAGCTGGGCGACCCGGCGGCTGCGCTGCGGGCGGCTGAGTCCGTCGACCTCGACCGGCTACCGAAGGGTCTTAAGAGCCGGCGGGCTCAGATGCACCTTCACCTTGGCTGGGCGGAAGCTCAGCGCAAGCGGGACGCGGATGCCGTGCTCCACCTCTTGGAGGCGGAGAGGATCGCACCGGAGTCGGTTCGGTACAACGTCATCGTGGGTGAGCTGGTGCGCGGGATGTTGGCCCGGCAGAAGCGCGGTGGCCGGACGAGTGCGTTGCACAACCTTGCCTTACGGGCTGGCGTGCTGCGCTGATGGCCGGATACGTGACGCTCATCGTCTGCGGTGCGCCCCTGACAGAGCGGGCGCCCGACGTCATCCGCGCACTCCAGGCCGCCGGCCGTGAGGTGGTCGTCGTGGCCACGCCGGCCGCTCACCCGTGGCTCGATCACGACCTGGTGCGTGAGCTGACCGGCTCCGCGCCTCAGTCGGATTTTCGGGATCCGAGTCAGCCGAAGCGTGAGGGCGACACTGAAGGTGTCGTGCTTTGCCCCGGCACGTTCAACACGATCAATCAGGCTGCCGCCGGCGCCGCGAACACCTATGCCTTGGCGCAGCTCTGCTCGGCGATCGGTGAAGGTCTGCCGGTGATCGCTGTCCCGTTCGTGAACAACAAGCTTTGGGGTCACCCAGCTTGGAAACGGAGCCTGACAGTGCTGGAAGACGCTGGCGTGAAGCTCGTCGACGTCCATACCGGGAAGCCGGGCGCGGCTCCCGTCCAGTCGGGCACCGGCCCTGAGGCTGTGGCTCGCTTCGACCCGGCCTGGGTGGCCGACCTGCTTGGGTAAACCCATCCCGCACTTTTGTGCGGGTCGTCATCCACAACTTTGTGCGGGCCGTAGCTCGCTGTGCGCTGAGATCTTCGAGCTGATCCACGATCTGTGCCGACCTGATCGCACATCGTCCCCGGTGTCCTGTTCCGGCGATGTGCGACTGCCGCCGATCGTGAGGAGCTGCACCGTGGACCGCCTGACGGAACCGGCCACCATCTCGTGTCGGTCTTGCTCTGGCAACGGATGGAAGTACACGACCCACCGGACGGCGCTGCGGATGGTGGCTCAGTCGTGCCGGGATTCCCGGTTGATGGCTCGTCGGCCCTGCGTGGACTGCCGTGGGACTGGCGACTTGGTGGCCACGGTCTCATGAGCAGGCACCGGGGCGGGTGCCGGCGCTGAAGCCCGCTCGTCTCGGTGTCTTCCGACCCGGTGTGGTGGAGGAGCCGTGATCCCGCGACCTGGTGACGTCCTGATCGTCGACGAGCAGGCATCGGTTCAATTCGCCGGCGGGCGGCGGCTGGTGTTTCGCGTGATCTCGGTCGGCAGGAAACCGACCTATGACGGCTGGGCCTGGATTCAGGGCTACGTGCTGGACGGCACCGGCTCCGCGGTCGCTCGCCGGGAACTCTTCGTCCGGCATGACGGGCTGCGTCCCCTGCATGTCTGGCGGGCCGAGCGAGAGGAGAGCTAGAGATCTACCAGCATTCGGCCAGCGACCGGGACCGGGGAGATCGCCGAGAGCCTGGACAAGTGGATCGCGGACGGATGTGGTGATCCACCCGGTTTACTGAGCGGCTGCCCGATCATGACCCGCCGGAGACCGTCCGTAGCACGCCTTAATGGCACGCTGCTGTTACGGCCACGCCCAGCTCAACCACACTGCTGGCGCGGATCAGTTCCACAGACATGAGGCCGAGGATGCCAGGGCCCGCCACCCCTGAACTACCGAATTCACGGCTGCAGCCGCCTCGTCCCGCCGCTGCCGGGTGAGGACCACGACGCCGATCGAATATCTGTGCCCGGACTGGGCAAGCGGAGGGCATCGACCCGCTGACGAGGAGGAGACACGTGGATCCCCGCGAGCAGTACCCGAAGCCCGAGCTGAAGGGTGGCGACCTGGAACCGCCGGGTCTGACCTCGGAGATGCCGGACCGGCCGGACCACGGCGAGCAGACCTACCGGGGCAGTGGGCGGCTGACCGGGCGGAAGGCGGTCATCACCGGCGGGGACTCGGGGATCGGGCGTGCGGTGGCCATCGCCTACGCGCGGGAGGGCGCTGACGTGCTCATCTCCTACCTGCCCGAGGAGGAGTCGGATGCTCGGGACACCGTGCAGTGGATCGAGAAGGCGGGGCGGAAGGCGGTTGCTGTGCCCGGTGACATCCGGGACGAGGGGCACTGCCGGGCGATCATCGAGACCGCGCGGGCCGAGTTGGGTGGCGTGGACATCCTGGTGAACAACGCGGCCTATCAGATGGCGCAGCCCGCTGGGATCACCGAGATCACCGACGAGCAGTTCGACCGGGTCATGAAGACCAATCTGTACGCGATGTTCTGGCTCTGCCGGGCCGCGGTGCCGCACATGCCGCCCGGCGCCACGATCATCAACACCGCTTCGGTTCAGGCGTACCTGTCGTCGAGCGCGCTGCTCGATTACGCCACCACCAAGGGCGGCATCGTCGCGTTCACCAAGGCGCTCGCCGAGGACCTGGCCGGCCGGGGCGTCCGGGTGAACGCGGTCGCCCCGGGGCCGATCTGGACGCCGCTCATCCCGGCCACCATGCCCGAGGAGAAGGTTAAGTCGTTCGGCGGCGACACTCCGCTCGGCCGCGCCGGGCAACCGGCCGAGCTCGCTCCCGCGTACGTGTACTTCGCGAGCCCGGAGTCCAGTTACACGACCGGCGAGGTGCTCGGCGTGACCGGTGGCAAGCCGGTCAGTTGAACAGGCTGACGACGCCCTGGAAGGCGTCCATCACCCACTCCACCTGACGCAGCTGGGTGATCCCGACGCCGACCAGGAACAGCCCGGCGACCATGTGCGAGCCGCGGGCGCTGTGCCGGACCCGGCCCATCTGGCGCTCCAGCACGAGGCGGCCGACCAGGCGGGACAGTGCGAACACGCCCGCGGCCACGCACACCGTCACGACGAAGATGATCGCTGCCGTGGCGAAGCTGCCCTCGGTCGAGAGCACCCAGATGCCCCAGCAGACGAAGGCGAAGATCAGCGCGGCGTTGCTCCACTCGCTGCCCCGGCGCAGCCGGCGGATGTGCCAGCTCAGGCTCCGCGGCTCGCGGTGCGGCCGCCCGGGCTCCTCCGGCCAGCCGGTGCCGGTCGGCTCGTGCCCGGCGCTGTACTGCTGGGTGCGGGGTGTGACCTGGGCCCGGCCCCGGCTGAACGGCGACTGGTCGGGCACCTGCGCGGGCGGCTGCTGCACCGCGCCGTGCGGGCCGCCCGGGTGCGGTGCGGGCCGCTGCGCGTCGAACGGTGTGGTGGGCGGTGTCGCCTGCGCCGTCGGCTGATCGGCCCACGGGTCCTGCGGCGGCATGTCGAGCGTCCGCTCCGACCACTGCGGTTGCTCAGGCATCGTTCCCCTCTCAGCCTGCAAACGGCGACTGGCGTCACCCCGAGCGTAGCGAGCCAACAAATAGGTCGCCTCGACCCACAGCAGTCCGTTACACACAAGCCATGAACGAAGCGCTGCGGCTACGGATCAGTACGGCGGACGACCACCCGGCGATCAGTGACCTCCTCGACACCGTTTTCCACGAGGAGATCGCGCGGGAGCACCGGGAGGCGAGCGCCGGCGTCTTCGAGCCGGAACGCTCGCTGGTGATCGAGGACGCCGGGGCGATCGTCGCCCACACCAACGTCCTGAGCAGGGATCTCACCGTTCCGGGCGCCGTCGTTCCGGCCGCGCACGTGACCGGTGTCGGCGTGCTGCCCACCCATCGGCGCCGGGGTCTGCTGACCCGGATGATGCATCGCCAGCTGCACGACGTGGCCGAGGCCGGCCGCGAGCCGGTCGCCGTCCTCTGGGCCAGCGAGACGAAGATCTACCCCCGATTCGGGTACGGTCCGGCGTGCGCCCGCCTCACCTTCTCGATCATGAACCGTGAGGTTCGTCTCCCCGCACCGCCGGCCGAGCCCGCCGGGCAGCTCCGTATGGGTGACCCTCAGGATCTGCTGCCCGCCGTCGCCAAGATCTACGATCAGCTGCGCCCGGAGCGGGTCGGCTGGTCCGACCGGGACGACCGCTGGTGGCGTGTCGTGCTGGCCGACCCGAAAGACGACCGCGACGGCGCCACCAAGCTGTGGGCCGTGGTGCACGAGGGCCCCGGCGGCCCGACCGGCTATGCGTTGTGGCGCGTCAAGGACAGCTGGGACGAGCGCGGCCCGAACGCCGAGGTGCAGGTCCGCGAGGTGGCCGCCGCCGACCCGGAGACCTACCTGGCACTCTGGCGCTTCCTGCTCGGCATCGACCTCAGCCGCGCCGTGACGGTGCGCCTCGCCGCCGCCGACGAACCCCTGCAGTATCTGGTCGACGAGCCCCGCCGACTCGGCCCGGCCCTGCTGGACGGCCTCTGGATCCGGGTGATCGACGTGCCCCGCGCGCTGGCCGCCCGCCGTTACGCCGCTCCCGTCGACGTCGTGCTGGACGTCACCGACCCGATCCTGACGCAGAACACCGGCCGCTGGCGGCTCACCGGCGGACCGGACGGCGCCACCTGCGAGCGCACCTCCGACCCCGCCGACCTGGCCTGCTCGATCACCGAGCTGGGCGCCGCCTACCTGGGCGCGACCTCGCTGGCCTCGCTGGCCGCTGCGGGCCGCGTCCGGCAGCTGACCGCCAACGACCCGACCGTCGCCTTCGGCTGGCACCGGCGGCCGAGTCCGACCGAAATTTTCTGACATGCCGCTCACGGCGGTACCGTCGGCGTCATGGGCCAGCCCGAACGCCGCCGCCGCCGCGTGCGCCCCTCGTCGAACCCCGCCGAGGCGGCCACTGAGCCAGCAGCCGAGCCAGCCGCCGAGCCAGCCGCCGAGGCGGCCGCCGAGCCAGCCACTGAGCCGGCCCCCGACCCGGCCACTGCGGCACCCGCGCCCCCGGCTCCCCCGGTCCCGGCACCACCTCCGGGCCCGGCACCCGCACCCCCCGTGCCGGCGCCGCCCCGCGTCCCGGGACCGCCGCCCACCCCGAGCGGGCCGTCCACGGTGACGACGGAGAACGACGGGACACGAGTGGCCACGGCCGAGACCAGGGCGCCCGAGCGGCCCCGCCCGGCGCGCAACGGTTATGCCCGGCGGCCAACCTCGGGCGCGGGCGCCGGCGCCGACGACCGGGAGACCGAGCGCGGTCTGCGCGGCCTCGTCGGTTCCGGGTCGTCACAGGTCAGCGTCGGCGCCGCACTGCGTGCCCGTGACGCCTCCCGGCCCAGCGACGAGCAACTCGCCGAGGCCGACCGCGACCTGGTGATCGTCCGCCGTAACTGGCTACCACGCGAGGATCTCCCCCGCCGCTGACCCAACCCCAACCAGTGTGTGGAGTTCGGCCGCCCCACAAACCCCAACTCCACACGCGTGAACCGACCACGTCAGGAGGCGGGGGTGGTCTCCGGCAGGGCGGGCAGTTCGCGGGCCACCTCGTAATCGGCGAGCTGGGAGATGCGGCGGGCGTGCCGTTTGTCCCCGCTGAACGAGGTGGCGATGAACGCCTCGACGAACGCGGTGGCCTCGTCCAGGGTGTGCTGGCGGGCGCCGATCGCGATCACGTTGCTGTCGTTGTGCTGGCGGGCGAGTTCGGCGATCTCGGTCTTCCAGACCAGCGCCGAGCGGACGCCCGGGACCTTGTTCGCCGCGATCTGCTCGCCGTTGCCCGAGCCGCCGATCACGATGCCGAGCGAACCCGGGTCGGCCACGACCTTCACACCGGTGTGGAAGCAGAACGCCGGGTAGTCGTCCTCGGGGTCGTACGCGTGCGGTCCGACGTCCACCACGTCATGCCCCTGCTTGATCAGGTGATTCACCAGGTGCATCTTCAGCTCGAAGCCGGCGTGGTCGGAACCCAGGTAGAGACGCATGAAATAAGTCTTTCAGAAGGTCAGGGCCGAACGCAGGGCAGATGCCACCTGATCCGCCGCGGCCCGGGCAGCGTCGATGGTGGCCAACTTGCGGGCGAATCCGTGGTTCACGCCCATGTAGCGGGTGTGCACCACCGGGACTCCGGCGGCGATCAGCGCGTCGGCGTAATCGGCGCCCTCGTCGCGCAACGCATCGTACTCCGCGGTGATCAGCAGCGTGGGCGGCATTCCGGACAAATCTTCCACCGCCAGCGGTGCCACGTCGGGTGTCAGCCGCTGCATCGGATCCCGGACGAAGGTCTCCCAGGCGAGCCGCATCGACGCCCGGTCCAGGCCGTACTCGCCGAGTTCGTCGTAGGACTCGGCGGAGGTCAGCGGATCGAGCGCCGGGTAGATCAGGACCTGGTAGTCGAGCGGCGTGACGGCGTCCCGCTGCCGGCGGGCGGTGACGGTGGCGAGCTGGCCGCCCGCGCTGTCACCGCCGATCGCCAGCCGCGACACGTCCAGCCCGAGCTCGGCTCCGGAACGGCGCAGGTAGCTCAGGACGGTCTCGGCGTCCTCCAGCGCGGCCGGGAAGACGTGCTCCGGCGCGAGCCGGTAGCCGACCGAGACCACCGCGCAGCCGGACCGGTCGGCGACCCGTCGGCAGAACCGGTCCACGGTCTCGATGCTGCCGTAGCACCAGCCGCCGCCGTGCAGGTAGACCAGGACCGGCGAACCGGTCCTGGTCGCGTACAGGCGGCAGGGCACGCCGTCGGCGTCGAAGTCGGCGACGACCGGCAACGGCAGCGCCGGGCCGGTCTCCGCCTCGTTGGACTCCTCCATGGCCGCCCGGGCGTCGAGCAGCCGTTGGTAGGGATCGCCGGACGCCGGAGGGCGGCGCCGCAGCTGAGCGGCTGCGGTGACCTGGGGGTGCAGCATCAGTCGAGCGACGCCAGGACGAGACCGCCGCGGGCCTTCGGGGTGAACCAGGTGCTCTTGCGGGGCAGCTTCAGCCGCTCCAGGTTCACCTCGACGAAGTCGTCCACCGTCACCGGGGCGATCAGGATCGCGAGCTCGGCACGACCGGCGTCGACCTCACCACGCAACCACTCGACCGGGTAGTCCCCGCCGATGTACGCGATCCGCTTGTCACCCGGATCCAGGCCCAGCGAGTCCCGCAGCAGCACCCGCTCGACCAGCGCGTGATCCAGGTTCTCCACCGACGTGCCGGCCGGGTCGGACGGGAGGCCCACGGCGAACGAACGGCTTCCCGCGTACATCTCAATGCTGCCCTTGCTGGGCAACTCCGCGACACGCGGCAGCTCGGTGACCGTCGCACCCGCCTCGCGCAACCGCGCAAGAAGCTCGTCGACCGACGCCGGCAGCTCACTGACCAGGCGGTTGTAAGGCTGAATGGCCACCGACGCGGGTGTGGTCACGACGCCCAGAAAGCGCGGCAGTCCCCCGGTCTGCGCGGCCAGGCTGCGGTGATTGCCGTCGGCGACCACCAGCTCACCGCCGCCGGCCAGCTCGATCAGCTGGTTCTGCAGCTCGCCGGGGCCGACCACCCAGATCGCATGGGTACGCCCGGTCGGGTCCACGTCGACGGAGTCCGGCTCGCCCGCCTTGCCGGTGGCGTCGGCGAGGGCCGCGTGCAGCTCCTCACCCTTGCCGGTCTGCAGCAGCAGCACCGGGGAGAGCAGGGTCTTGACCTCTTCCGCGAGGGCGACACGCTCGCGGACCTTGCTGATGAACACGTCCTCGTTACGGATCACCAGGCCGGGCTCGTCGGCGCTGGTCGAGATCTGCGCGGTCTCGACGAGGGTCCAGAGACCGTACGCGGGCGCCTCGCCCGGTGCGGAGATGCGGTAGAGCACCACGACGTGCTCGGCGGGCCGGTACCGCTCCTCGGCCTTCTCCCGCTCCAGGCGGACAGCGGCGTCCGGGAGCGAGTCGGTGAAGGACTTCCCGAGCGAGTCGGGCGCGAGGTGCGGCATTTCCACGGCCAGCGCGCTGTGCGGGTTGGCCGTGATGATCTGGGTGATTTCGGCGTCGTCGGCGAACTCGTCATAGTTCTGGGCTCCGGTACCGCCAGTGGTGATCCAGGCCCGGCTGATCGGGTGCACGACCGTCATGGGGGGCAACTTACCCAACGAACCTGCGGTGCCTACCAACCGGCATGTTCCCGCGTGACCTGCTCAACTGGGCCTTCCGCAGCACGTTCACCGGCCGGTCGACCGGCTTTGCCGTGACGGTCACCGGCGGGGCGACCATAATTGCCACGTCAGGGGGCAAATCCGCCCAGTCACCGCGCTGAACGCCGATGGTCGACGTCGCTACCGGCTCACTTTCGGGCATGCCCGCCTCCGCGTTGGATGAGGTGTACATCACCTCATCCAACGACCAGTCAGCGGCGAAGAGTCGCTTTTCGCAGGTGTTCGCCCCTCAATAGCAACTAATCAAAGATCGGGCCCAGGTCGCGGCTGCGCTTGAGCTCGTAGAAGCCGGGAGTGCCCGCCACCAGCACGACACCGTCCCAGAGCTTGCCCGCGGCCTCGCCCTTCGGCGCCGGCGTGACGACCGGGCCGAAGAACGCGACGGTCTCGCCCGGGTTCGGGCCCGGCGCGTGGATCACCGGCGTGCCGACATCGGTGCCGACCGGCTTCATCCCGGCGTTGTGGCTGGCCCGCAGCGCCTCGTCACGCTCGTCGGTTTGCGCGGCGGCGGCGAGCTCCGGGTCGAGGCCGACCTCGGCCAGCGCCTCGGTGAACAGCTTCTCGTCGTCGATCTCGTACTTCTGCAGGTGGATGCGGGTGCCGAGCGCGGTGTAGAGGTCGCGCAGCACCTCCGGCCCGGCCGCCTCGGCGGCGGCGATGCAGACCCGGACCGGGCCCCAGCCCTTGTCCATCATCGCCCGGTACTGCTCGGGCAGCTCGTCGCGGCCCTCGTTGAGGACGGACAGGCTCATCACGTTGAAACGGACGTCGAGGGGACGGACCTTCTCCACCTCGAGCAGCCAGCGGGAGGTCATCCAGGCCCACGGGCACAGCGGGTCGAACCACATGTCGACGGTCGCGCGTTCGGTCATGCTTCGATCTTCCACCTTGATGAGGGCCCGGTCGGGGTGAGTTACGTCGCGGTAGACGCATAGGCTTCGAAGACAAACGCAGTCAGCTCGAAGGAGAGTGCACGTGGCCGGTGTTCACAACCTGACCCAGGTCGAGGCCGCCGAGCGTGGTCGATTGCTCGAGGTGACCGGGTACGACATCACCCTTGACCTGACCGATGGGCACGGTAACCCCGGCTCCGACACGTTCCGGTCCACCACAGTGATCACTTTCCGGTGCACCGAGCCGGGCGCGGCGACGTTCGTCGAGGCGGCCGCCGCGTCGATCCGCTCCGCGACGCTGAACGGTGCCCCGGTCGATCTCGGTGCCTGGACGGCGGAGAACGGGCTGCCGCTCTCCGGGCTCGCCGCCGAGAACACGCTCGTCGTCGACGGCGACTTCAAGTACTCCGCGAGCGGGCAGGGGCTGCAGCGCAGTCTCGACCCGGTCGACAAGGAGGTCTACCTCTACAGCCAGTTCGAGACCGCGGACGCGCAGCGCACGTACGCGTGTTTCGACCAGCCCGACCTGAAGAGCGTCTTCACGTGGCACGCCACGGTGCCGGCGCACTGGAAGGTCGTGTCCAACATGCCGGAGGAGCGTGTGGAGGAGGCCGGGCCAGGCGCCAAGACGGTCCACTTCGCCGAGTCCGCGCGGATGAGCACCTACATCACGGCGATCTGCGCCGGGCCCTACCACGAGGTGCGCGACTCGCACGACGGCATCGAGCTGGGTGTCTTCTGCCGTGCCTCGATGGCGCAGTACCTGGACGCCGACGACCTGTTCCTGGTCACCAAGCAGGGCTTCGACTTCTTCCACGAGCAGTTCGGCGTGCGGTACCCGCTGCCCAAGTACGACCAGCTGTGGGTGCCGGACTTCAACGCCGGCGCGATGGAGAACTTCGGCTGCGTGACGCACGCCGAGTCGCACTACATCTTCCGGTCGCAGGTCACCGACTACGAGTACGAACAGCGCGCCAACACGATCCTGCACGAGCTGGCCCACATGTGGTTCGGCGACCTGGTGACGATGCGCTGGTGGAACGACCTGTGGCTGAACGAGTCGTTCGCCGAGTGGGCGAGCCACTGGTGCAACACGCATGCCACCCGGTTCACCGACGCCTGGTCGACGTTCCTGTCGATCCGCAAGGCCTGGGGCTACCGGCAGGACCAGCTCTCCTCCACTCACCCGGTCTACTGCGAGATGCCGGACCTCGAGGCCGTCGAGGTCAACTTCGACGGCATCACGTACGCCAAGGGCGCCAGCGTCATCAAGCAGCTCGTGGCGTACGTCGGCCTGGACCCGTTCCTGACCGGCCTGCGCGCCTACTTCGCCAAGCACGCCTGGGGCAACGCCACCTTCGACGACCTGCTCACCGAGTTGGAGGCCGCGTCCGGCCGGGAGCTGCGCAAGTTCGCCGCTCAATGGCTGGAGACCTCGCAGGTCAACACCCTGCGCCCGGTCGTGGAGGTGGACGCCGAGGGCCGCTACACGAGTGTCGTGGTCAGCCAGGAGGCGCCCGCCGACTACCCGACTCTGCGGACGCACCGCATCGGCATCGGCCTGTACGACCTGGAGGGCGACCGCCTGGTCCGCCGGGAGCGGCTCGAGGTGGACGTGGCCGGCGAGCGCACCGAGATCACCGCGCTGGCCGGGGCACAGGCACCCGACGTCCTGCTGGTCAACGACGACGACCTGACGTACGCGAAACTCCGCCTCGACGAGCGCTCACTCGGCGCACTGGTGCACCACATCGCGGGCTTCGAGTCCTCGCTGCCGCGGGCGCTATGCTGGGCCGCCGCCTGGGACATGCTCCGCGACGCCGAGATGGCCGCCCGTGACTACGTGGCCCTGGTCGTCGCCGGTCTGCCCGCCGAGACCGACGTCAACCTGACCACCGCCACGCTGCGGCAGGCGGCCATGTCGCTGACCAGCTTCGCCGACCAGGACTGGGCACCGACCGGCTGGGCGATGCTGGCCGATATGGCCCGCGAGCAGGTCGCGGCGGCCGAGCCGGGCAGCGGCTGGCAGCTCACCTGGGCGCGCTCGTTCCTCACCGCGTCCCGGACCGCCGAGCAGGCCGTCGAGCTGCGCGGCTGGCTGACCGGCGAGACCCGGCCGGAGGGCCTCGTGGTCGACACCGAGCTGCGCTGGAGCCTGCTGCAGGCGCTCGCCGCTCTCGGCGCCGCCACCGACGAGGAGATCGAGAACGAGCTGGCCTCGGACCGCACCGCGAGCGGCGAGCGTGAGGCGGCCATCGCCCGGGCGCTGCTGCCGACGCCGGACAACAAGGCGCGGGTGTGGGCCGAGCTGACCGGGCCGGCGGCGCCGCCGAACTGGCTGAACCGGTCGCTGCTGCAGGGGTTCCAGAGCACCCGTCAGGTCGCGCTCACGGCCCCGTACGCCGAGAAGTTCTTCGACGTGGTGGGCGACGTGTGGGCCCGCTCGGACAGTGAGCCCGCGCAGGAGTTTGCCACGCTGGCGTACCCGTCGCTGCAGATCAGCGAGGAGACGGTGGCGCTCACCGACGCCTGGCTGGCCCGTGACGGTCAGCCCGCGTCGCTGCGCCGGCTGGTGGCCGAGGGACGCGACGGCATCCTGCGTGCCCTGAAGGCGCGCGCGAAGGATCGCTCGGCCGGATGAAAGCGCGGTCCCCGTTCCGGTCCACCGGAACGGGGACCTTTCGCAATGTCCGCACTAACCGTTGCGTAACACGTCGGGAACAACTCTGTGTGAGTAGTCTGGCACTCCCCGGTGATGGAGGTGGCCCGTGACGATGCTTAGCCAGGGTGCCCCGGTGCGGTGGAGCGCACCCGAGGGACGGTGGACCGAACCGGATCTGCACCTGTTCCCCCAGGACGGGCACCGGTACGAGATCGTCGACGGCAGCCTGCACGTCACGCCGCCGATGGACGAGGCGCATGACTCACTCGTCGAGGCCGTGGTCGGCACGCTGCGCGCGGCGGCCCCACCGGGCTGGTGGGTGTGCGCCCGGCTGGGCATCGAGATCGGCGACAGCAACGTGGTCCCTGACGTGACCGTCCTGCGGCCGCACTCGTCCGGCGCGATCTGGGTGGACCCGGCCGACGTGGCACTGGTCGTCGAGGTGGAGGCCGACGAGACCCGGCGTTACGACCGGCTGCTGAAACCGGCGCTGTACGCCGGGGCCGGCATCCCCGCGTACTGGCGGGTGGAGCCGGGCCCGGCGCTGCGCGCGTACGCGCTGGACGGCACGGAGTACCGCGACGCCGGAGGTGTCGACGGCGACGAACAGGGTCGGCTCGACGCCCCCTATCCGGTGCGGATCACACCTGCCGCCTGGCGCTGACCCTCAGCTGCGGCCCGCGTGGGTGGCCAGCTGGTCGATGCCGATCAGCAGGCCGCCGGCCAGGTCGCCACCGGCGAACGAGGCGGCCATCGAGAGCCCGGCGAGCTTCGCGTCCCGGTCGGAGATCCGCTTGCGCGCCTCGGACCCGGTGACGATCTCCAGGACCCGCTGGTTCGGCGAGACCGCGACCAGCACCGCGTGCTTCTGGTCCCGCGCCTGCCGGTGCAGCTCCTCCGCGCTGGCGCGGACCGGCTCGGACAGCTCACCGAGGTAGATGCTGAAGTTCAGGCCGGTCGCCTGGTCGGCGATCCGCAGCGCCTCGTCGAGGCGGAGCAGCTGGCGGGTCGTGAAAGGACCCTCGGGGGCCTGCTGCTCCCGCTGGGCGACCTCACCACTTGTCACTTGCGCCTCCTGTGGGACCGGGCCGGACCGGGGCACCGGAACTGTCCTCGATGACCAGTCCGTGGGGGCCGTCGACAGCCGCGGCGGCGCGCCCCGGCGTTGCGGTGAACCACATGGCCGGGAAGTCGTACGGCCTGCCGGGCCGGTAGCGGCGCGACTGCTTGCCCCGGTCGGAGCTGAGTACGAGCGCCGCGACCGCACCGATGACGGCGGCCGGAATGATCACAAAGACCAGAACGGTGCTGATGACTGACAACTGAACGCCCCCAGGCGCCGGGAGATCCTCTTGATTCTGAACATCAATCACGGTAGCGGAGCGCATGTCGTCCCGGACCGTCGGGTCTCGAACCGGGGTCTCACGCCGTCGGGATCTACGCGGAATGTGCGCGGAGGTGCGAAAATCACCCTCACGCGCCGTCCGCGCCCTATCGGCCGCGAACGGCAGGAGGGGGATCCCATGCGAATGTCCGTCCCGGCCGCCACGGCGGCGCTGATCGCGGGTCTGGCCGTCCTGGTTGCACCCGCGCTGTGGAACGTCTCGGCCGCGCACGCCGCCGCGGCCGTCTTCGTGGAGCTCAACCCGAGCACGGTGCCGGCCGGGGACGACCTCTCGCTGCGCGCCTCCTGCGACGACAATCTGGAACCCGCGACCGTCACCGCGGAGCCGATCGGCACGGTCACCGTGCAGCCGGAGTTCGGCTTCCTGACCGCGAACGCCGAGGTGCCGGACGCGACCGAGGCCGGCGACTACCCGGTCACCCTGAAGTGCCCGGACGGGCGGACCGCGACGAGCACCCTGCACGTGGTGGAGAAGGTGGAGCCCGCCCGCGGGCCGGCCACCGGATTCGGGGGCACCGCCTCGGGCACCTCCGCGACGGTGATGATCGGCGCCGGGCTGGCCACGATCGCCGCCGGGGCCGCCCTGGGCGTGGTGGCGCTGCGCCGGCGGCGGCACGGCTGAGGGGCCGCCGTGACCAGTGAAACCGGCCGGGTCCCGAAATCGGTGCAGAACAAGCGACCGGCGCAGGTGATCGTCGCCCCGCCGCCCGGGGTGGTGACCGGGCCGCTGCCGCCCACGCCGCCCGTGCAGGGACGTTCCCCCTTTCGGGTCCCCCGTCCCCGGCGCTCGGCGACGCCCCGGCCCCTGCGCGGGCGCCGGGCGGCCGGACCGATCGGCGTGATCGCCCTGGTGCTGCTCTTCGTCGGCCTGTTCGTGGTGGGCATGGGCCTGGGCGCCGCGACCGGTTTCGACCTGGGCTCGCTGTTCCGCGGGCCGGACGAGCCGCCGCCGCGCACGTTCCCGGTCCTCGACCCCAGCCGCCCGGAACGGCTGGAGATCCCGTCGATCGGGGTGTCCGCGCCGATCCTCGAGGTGGGGCTGGCCAACGACGGCTCGGTCGACGTGCCGCCGCTCAAGCGGCACAACGAGGCCGGCTGGTTCGACGGCGGGCCGACACCCGGCCAGTTCGGCCCGGCGCTGATCGTGGGGCACGCGGACACCCGCACCGGTCCGTCGGTCTTCCACGACCTGGGCAAGCTGAAGCCGGGCGACGAGATCGAGGTGTCACGTGAGGACGGCTCGCTGGCCGTCTTCGAGGTGAACTCGGTGGAGAACTTCGACAAGGACAAGCTGCCGGTGCAGCGGGTCTACGGTGACTACACCCGGCCGTACCTGCGGCTGATGACCTGCGGGGGCGAGTGGCTGGGCGGCCGCGAGGGTTACGCCGACAACGTCATCGTCTTCGCCTCGCTGGTCGACTCCAGAGACGCGTGAGGAGGGGCGGCTCAGGCCGCCTCGGCCTCGGCGTGCGCCGAGGGCAGGTCGAGCCAGTCCATCCAGCGGGGATCCGGAGTCCGGTGCCCGAGCACCCGCCATGCCACACCGCGCGGTGCGGCCGGCAGCGCGTGCAGGCGCCAGCCGAGCTCGGCCGGGGTCTTGTCGCCCTTGCTGTGATTGCACTTGGCGCACGCGGCCACCACGTTCTCCCAGGCGTGCAGGCCGCCACGGCTGCGCGGGAAGACGTGGTCGATGGTCTCGGCGGAGCCTCGGCAGTAGGCGCAGCGGCCACCGTCGCGGGCGAAGACGGCCCGGCGGGAGAGTCCGACATGGGTCCGGTACGGCACCTTCACATACCGAGTGAGGCGGACGACTGACGGGACGGGCAGCGTGTGGTGCGCACTGTGCAGCATGCCGTCACCGTCGGAGACGCACTCAGCCTTGGCGGTCAGCAACAGGATGGTTGCCCGACGCACCGAAACGACGCACAGCGGCTCGTAGGTAGCGTTCAGCACTAACGCGGAAGAGCCCACTGTGGGTCGTATGTCAGGCATCGCGATCAACCTTCCGGTGTCAGTTGCTGCTAACCGCTCCCGTAGCCCATGCGTGTGTGATTCGCGCCTCGTTGCCGAAGCCCGTGCGCCAATAGTCCCTGATGAATAACCAAATTGCGAGCACAATCTGTGGCCACGCGGTAAACGTCTGAGGTCTTCACTCGGCCGGAACCTCAGCCGGAACCGGTACTTTGACTTCCCGTGCTCCTAGTCGTTCCTCCGGTCCCCAAGCCCTCATCCTCGGTTGACGTCTACGTCACCCCGGTCTGCGACGACGACGTCCTCTGCAGCCGGATCTATGAGTGGACGAACAACGAGTGGTTCGCCACCAGCAGCTACGTGATCCTGATCAAACCGCTACGGATAGCGATGATCATCGTGGTCGCGATGCTGATCCGGTGGCTGCTGCACCGGGCCATCACCCGGCTGGCCTCGTCCGGCTCGCGAGCCTCCATGCCCGCGCTGCTCAGGCCGCTGAAGGAGAAGGTGGCGGTCACCGCCGAGGAGGGCCAGTTCATACCGGAGCGGCGCCGCCAGCGCGCCGAGGCGATCGGCTCGGTGCTGCGCAGCTTCGTGAGCGCGGTGATCTTCACGATGGCCGGCCTGCTGGTCCTCGGCGAGCTGGGCTTCAACCTGGCGCCGCTGCTGGCCAGCGCCGGCATCGTCGGCGTGGCCATCGGTTTCGGGGCGCAGAGCCTGGTCAAGGATCTGATCGCGGGCCTGTTCATGCTTCTGGAGGACCAGTACGGCGTCGGCGACACGGTCGACCTGGGCGAGGCCACCGGTGTGGTGGAGAGCGTCGGCCTGCGGATCACCACGGTGCGTGACGCCCGGGGTGTGCTCTGGTACATCCGCAACGGCGAGATCATCCGGGTCGGCAACAAGAGCCAGGGCTGGGCCATGGTCGTCATCGACATCCCGATCGGGTTCGTCAACGCCGAGGAGGCGGTCGGCGTGCTCAAGACCGCGGCCGAGTCGGTCGCGGCCGAGCCCGAGCACCAGACAGAGTTCCTGGAGCCGCCGGACGTGATCGGCGTCGAGCAGCTGACCGTCGACGGCGCCGTCATCCGGACCATCGCGAAGACCACGTCCGACGCGCAGGTGACCATTCAGCGGGAGCTGCGCCGGGCGCTGACCGAGGCGCTGGACGCCTCCGGCATCTCCGAGCGCATCGCCGCGTCGCGTCTGGGACCGCGCAGCGCGATCCCGCCGGCGTGGTTCAACGGCCCGGAGAATTCCTCATCGTCGATCGGTGACCAGCGGCCGGGCGGGGCTACCTGACCTGCATTTACGGCACGACCTGCGATTCCGCCCTCGACCGAATGGCCGATTTTTGACTCAACTGCCCTAGCGATGACTCGGACGATCGGGCAGAATCCGCTACAAGATTGCTTCGTCGGCACTCGGCGATAGTCGACAACGATGGAGAGCTCGGTGTCCGAACACCCCGCACGGCCGGAACCTCCGGCCGACGTGGTCACGCAACGTGAAGACCCCGTTACTTTCGGAGAACTCTTCCGGTTGCGCGAGTTCCGGGCTCTCTACCTGTCGACGGTCATCAACTGGGTCGGTGACTACCTGTCCCGGGCCGCCGTCACCGTGCTGGTCTACCAGGAGAGCAACTCGGTCCTGCTCTCCGCGGCGTCGTTCGCCATCGGGTACCTGCCCTGGCTCTTCGGGCCGCTGCTCACCACGCTGGCAGACCGGTATCCGTACCGGCGCGTGATGCTGGTCTCCGACCTGTCCCGGATGGTGCTGGTCGGGCTGCTGCTGGTGCCGGGCATACCGATCCCGGTGATGCTGGTGCTGCTCTTCCTCTCCAGCCTGGGCGCCCCGCCGACGCAGGGCGCCCGCTCGGCGCTGCTGCCGGTGGTGGTCGGCCGCCATCGGCTGGCCCTCGCGCTGGCCGCCACCCAGACCACCTCGCAGGCCGCCCAGGTGATCGGCTACCTGGCCGGCGCCACCGTCGCGGTGGCGCTGAGCCCGCGGCTCGCGCTCGCCGCCGACGTGCTCACGTTCGCCGCCTCGATCGCGCTGATCCTCACCGGGGTGCGCCGCCGCCCGGCCGCCGACGTGCCCGCCGAGGAGCGCGCCCTGCTGCGCGACACCGCCGAGGGCTTCCGGATGGTGTTCGGCCGGCCGGCCCTGCGCTCGATCGCCATCGTCGTCTACACGATGACCGTGTTCGCCATCGTGCCCGAGGGCCTGGCCGCCGCGTGGGCCGCCGAGGGCACCCGCGATCCCACGGTGCAGGGCCTCGACCAGGGCATGATCATGGCGGCCGGCCCGCTCGGCTTCGTGATCGGCGGCGTGCTGTTCAACCGGCTCGTCCCGGAGGACCGCCGGGCCCGGCTCATCCCGGTGCTGGCGGTCGCCACGCCGCTGGTGCTGATCCCGTCGCTTCTCGGTCCGCCGGCGCCGGCTGTGGCCCTGCTGGTGCTGCTCGCCGGCATCTCCACGGGCGCCCTGATGCCGACGCTGAACGCGACGTTCGCCCTGGCCGTGCCGCACGGGTTCCGGGCCCGCGCGTTCGGCGTGGTGAACAGCGGTGTCCAGCTCAGCCAGTTCGGCGGGGTGATGCTCACCGGCATCCTGGCCGAGATCTTCTGGCTGCCGCTGGTGGTCGGCGTCTGGAGCATCTGCGGGACCGTCGCGATGGTGCTGCTGGCCATGCGCTGGCCGAGCCAGGCCACGTTCACCGCGGCAACCGAGGCGGCGGCACGCCAGGACACCACCCGGTCGACGGCGTCGCGCGTCACACACGAGCGGCAGTGACAGCACGCCGTAACGGGCTGGCAGGATGGAACGGTGAGTGCACCCGTGCCGGAAGAGGCCAGCTTCTACGTCGCCGTCGGCGGCGAGCCCACGTTCCGCCGCCTCGTGGCCAAGTTCTACGAGGGTGTCGCCGAGGACCCGCTGCTCCGCCCGATGTATCCGGAGGAGGACCTCGGGCCGGCCGAGGACCGGCTCGCCCTGTTCCTCATGCAGTACTGGGGCGGCCCTAACACGTATTCGGCCAGCCGTGGGCACCCCCGCCTGCGGATGCGGCACGCGCCGTTCCGGGTCGACCCGGCCGCCCGCGACGCCTGGCTGCACCACATGCGGGTGGCGGTCGACTCGCTGGGGCTGCCCGAGCCGCACCACTCGGCGCTCTGGGACTACCTGGAGCGCGCCGCCTACTTCATGGTGAACGCGATGGACTCAGCAACGCCCTAGGAAGTGGCTCGTTGATCGGATTGTCCAACACGATCCGGGAGCCGTCTCATGCGCCGTCGCCTGCTCGCTGCCGCCGCCATCGCGGTCGTCGCCGTCCCGGCGCTGATCACCACGCCACCCGCGGTCGCTGACCGCCCGCACCCGGCGGTGGTCTCCGCCAACCCGGTGGACTACACCCCGCACGTGCTGGACGGGACGGTCTGGGCGCTGGCGCTGGTCGGCGACACGGTGGTCGTGGGCGGCGTCTTCACCAAGGTGACCGACAGCAGCCGGCGGGTGACCCTCGCCCGGAAGAACATCTTCGCGTTCGGGCTGCACGACGGCATGATCCGGACGTTCGCGCCGCAGGTGGACGGCGCGATCTACTCGCTGGCGGCCGGGCCCGACCACACGGTCTACATGGGCGGCGCCTTCAAGACCGTCAACGGCGCCGCTCAGCGCGGCGTGGCGCGGATGTCGCTGCGCGACGGTGCCCGGATCCCCTCGTTCGGGGCGCGGACCAACTGGGGTGACGTGCGGGCGCTGGTCATCCGCGGCGACCGGCTCTACGCCGGCGGTACGTTCTCGGCGATCAACGGGGTGAAGCGGGTCGGCCTGGCCCGGCTGAACGCCAACACCGGCGTGGTGGACCAGGGCTTCGACGCCCGGCTGAGCGGGCCCGGCCTGAAGCGGGTCCGGGTCGAGCACTTCGACGTCTCCCCGGACGGGCGCAAGCTGATCGCGGTCGGCGCCTTCCTGCGGTCGGGCCTCGCCGACCGTACGCAGATCGCCCTCTACGACGTCGGCGGCCCCCAGGCGCTGCTGGCCAACTGGTACACCGACGCGTTCAAGCCGACCTGCATGAAGGGCTTCGACACGTACCTGCGGCAGGTGAAGTTCTCCCCGGACGCCTCGTACATCGTGATCGCCGCGACCGGCCGGGCGTCCTCCGCGCAGAAGCTGTGCGACTCGGCGGCCCGTTTCGAGACCCGCTTCGCCGGCCGGCAGAACCCGACCTGGGTCCAGCGCACCGGCGGCGACTCGCTGTACGCCGTAGCGGTCACCGGCCCGGCCGTCTACCTCGGCGGCCACCAGCGGTGGTTCGACAACCCGTACGGCACGGACGGCAACGGCCCCGGCCCGGGTGCGGTCTCCCGTCCCGGCATCGGCGCGGTCAGCCCCGCCACCGGCAAGGCACTGCCGTGGAACCCCACCCGCTCCCGTGGCGTCGGGGTCCGCACCTTCCTGGTCGTGCCCGAGGGTCTCCTGGTCGGCTCCGACACCGATCAGCTGGGCCGCGAATACCACGGCCGCGTGGGGATGTTCCCACTCCTTTAGAGGAGGGCGCCTTCGTCGTGCAGCCAGTCCACGAACGAGGTGGCGACGGCCGCTCCACAGTCCAGCAACTCGACCACCAGCGCGTCATGGGCGCCCGCCGCGAGCGGCACCTGCAGCTCCGCATAGATCGGCAGCTGGCCGCGCTCGGTGGGATCGCCGACATAGGCCTTGCAGAAACGCCGTGTGTGGTTCCACTCGTTGACCACCCGGTACGCCCGGTCGGCCCAGTCCGGCGGGACCGTCGCGTGCGGGCGGGCCCGCATCACCAGGATCTCGTCGTCCGGCCCCTCGAGCGTGAACAGCACGGCATGCCGCTCCCACATCGCCAGCAGGCTGCCGCCGCCGTCGGCAAGGAACCGGATGTCGAGCAGGTCGAGCGCCTTACCGATGCGCGTCAGCGACACCGCCGGGACCGGCTCCGCGGAGCCGGTGGAGGACAGTTCGGACGAAACACCGGTACGCCCCGGCTCGCGCTGGGCCGGGACACCGACGCGGACGGTGCTCTGCACCGCCACCTCGCCACCGGTATCTGGCTCATTACCCGCGGCCGATCCCGGACGCCATGACCACCACGGCATGGTGTGCACCTCACTCCCCAACAGACCTCCCGCCGGACGTTGCGGGGGATCCGAGGGCCGACGGTACCCGTACAGGTCGTGAAGGTCATCCCCCCAACCGGAGGGCGGGACCGGAAGGACGATGCGCCGTCACCCTTTCGGGTGAGTTCCCATCGGCATAACGGTCAATTTATGCACGCTCTGTCGCCACGCTACTCCATATGGTGCAGAAATTCCCACCCAGCCGCCCGCGACGCGGACCCTCGCCTCCATCGCCGCGGCGTCGCGAGGACCCAGGAAACCCATCCGGGCGACCGCCTGGATGAGCCTCTGCGACACCTGAACCGGTTCACCACCGTCCGGCGTGACGACCAGCGCGACGTGATCGAGCAACGCGTCGCGGACCGCGCGCTGCCCGACGGCGCGGCCGGCCACACCCCCGGCGGAGATCTCCCGCAGCGTCCCGGCCGCCGCCGACGCGAGCTGCGCCAGCTCCACACCGGAGATCGATTCGACGGCCGAGCTGGCGGCCGGCGGCAACGGCCAGCGCCACTGGGTGTCCCGGCGCTCCGGCAGCTCGTCGCCACCGGCCGCGAGCACGGCCAGCAGCTGCGCCGCCGAGACCGTGGCGTCGCCCGGCCCGGGACCGGCCACCTCACGGGTGACCAGCACGTCCCACGGCAGCTGGGCCCACAGAGCGGTGCGCCCGGACGAGGACCGCAACCGGACCGGCGCCGCCGGGTCCAGCCTGGTCAGACGGGCCAGGAACGCGCCTGCGTCGGGAACCCCGAGCAGGCCGTGGGAACTCATGACCGAACCTCGGTGTAGGGGGCGAGGAAGTCCTTCTCCGCGTCCGACAGACGGCGCGGATGCCCCTTGACCAGGTTGTACGGCACACACACCGACTTCGCCCGGCTGGCCAGCACCCCGTCGTCGAACAGTTCGTACGACACGGTGAACGCCGCCGCACGCATCTCCGAGATCCACATCTCGATCCGCACCGGGTCGCCGAAGTCGACCGGCCGCACGTAGTCGATCTCGTGGCGGGCGATCACGATGCCCTCCTCGAACGAGCCCAGGCCGTGCTCCTTGGCACCGATGAAGAACATCGCCACCCGCGCCTCCTCATAGAGAGTGAGGAAGCGGGCGTTGTTGACGTGCCCGTACGCGTCCATGTCGGACCACCGCACGGGCACGTCGTAGATGAATCTGTCAGTCACGAGTCAGCTTGCGGTAGGTGACCCGGTGCGGGCGGGCGGCCTCCGCGCCGAGACGCTCGATCTTGTTCTTCTCGTACGCCTCGAAGTTGCCCTCGAACCAGAACCACTTGTCCGGCTCCTCGTCGGTGCCCTCCCACGCCAGCATGTGGGTGGCGACCCGGTCCAGGAACATCCGGTCGTGGGAGATGACCACGGCGCAGCCGGGGAACTCCAGCAGCGCGTTCTCCAGGCTGGACAGCGTCTCGACGTCCAGGTCGTTGGTCGGCTCGTCGAGCAGGATCACGTTGCCGCCGATCTTCAGCGTCATCGCGAGGTTGAGCCGGTTGCGCTCACCGCCGGACAGCACCTTGGTCGGCTTCTGCTGGTCCGGGCCCTTGAAGCCGAACGCCGCCACGTACGCCCGGGACGGCATCTCGACCTTGCCGACCATCATGTGGTCGAGACCGTCGGAGACGACCTCCCACACCGTCTTGGCGGGGTCGAGGCCGGCGCGACTCTGGTCGACGTACGACAACTTGACCGTCTCACCGACGCGGACCGAGCCGGAGTCCGGCTGCTCCAGGCCGACGATGGTCTTGAACAGCGTGGTCTTGCCGACGCCGTTCGGGCCGATGATGCCGACGATGCCGTTGCGCGGCAGCGAGAACGACAGGTTGTTGATCAGCGTCCGGCCGTCGAAGCCCTTGACCAGGCCGTTGACCTCGATGACCGTGTTGCCCAGACGCGGGCCCGGCGGGATCTGGATCTCCTCGAAGTCCAGCTTCCGGGTCTTCTCCGCCTCGGCGGCCATCTCCTCGTACCGCTCCAGGCGGGACTTGCTCTTGGTCTGGCGCGCCTTGGCGTTCGACCGCACCCACTCGAGTTCCTCGGAGAGACGCTTCTTCATCTTCGCGTCCTTGCGGCCCTCGACCGAGAGGCGGGCGGCCTTCTTCTCCAGGTACGTGGAGTAGTTGCCCTCGTAACCGATCGCCCGGCCTCGGTCCAGCTCGAGGATCCAGCCGGCCACGTTGTCCAGGAAGTACCGGTCGTGGGTGATCGCCAGGACGGTGCCCGCGTACTTGGCCAGGTGCTGCTCCAGCCAGTGCACGCTCTCCGCGTCCAGGTGGTTGGTGGGCTCGTCGAGCAGCAGCAGGTCGGGCGCCTCGAGCAGCAGCTTGCAGAGCGCGACCCGGCGGCGCTCGCCACCGGAGAGCTGGGTGACGTCGGCGTCCGGCGGCGGGCAGCGCAGCG
Organism: Actinoplanes sp. NPDC051861; assembly: GCF_040681145.1. Taxonomy (NCBI): domain Bacteria; kingdom Bacillati; phylum Actinomycetota; class Actinomycetes; order Micromonosporales; family Micromonosporaceae; genus Actinoplanes; species Actinoplanes sp. NPDC051861. The sequence goes on along the minus strand of NZ_JBFAYE010000002.1, from coordinate 785,336 downwards.
CGTCCATCGCCAGCTCCAGCTTGGAGTCGATGTCCCACGCGTCGGCGTGGTCCAGCTCCTCCTGGAGCTTGCCCATCTCCTCCATCAGCTCGTCGGTGTAGTCGGTGGCCATCTGCTCGGCGATCTTGTTGAACCGCTCCAGCTTGGCCTTGGTCTCGGCGACGGCCTCCTCGATGTTGCCGAGGACCGTCTTCGCGTCGTTGAGCGGCGGCTCCTGCGCGAGCATGCCGACGGTGTAGCCGGGCATCAGCCGCGCCTCGCCGTTGCTCGTCTTGTCGAGCCCGGCCATGATCTTCAACAGGCTGGACTTACCCGCGCCGTTCGGGCCGACCACACCGATCTTGGCGCCCGGCAGGAAGCTCAGCGTCACGTTGTCGAGCACGACCTTGTCGCCGTGCGCCTTGCGCGCCTTTTCCAGGACGTAGATGTACTGGGCCACGGTGTGCCCTACCTCCGAGATCGTGGATTAATCAAAGGACAATCTTTCCAGGTGCCGTCACCGGGCGAACACCAACCCCGGTTCGCGGTCACTCGACGACGAGTTGCTCCTCCTGAGTGCCGTCCCCGTACGTGATCAGCAGCCGGTTCCGGTCGATCGAGAAGGTGTTGCCGTCCCAGGCCTCGGCGGTGAAGCTGTCCTCACCGGTGGGCCAGACGTTCGACAGGAACAACGCCGTCTCCCCCTCGATCCATTTCGAGCCGCCCTTGTTGGCGTGGTAATAGAGACGCCCGGCCTCGTCCTGGCAGATGTAGACCACCGTCTTGCGCGCGGTGCGCACCTTCAGCACCTCACGCAACTCACCGGCCGCCCCCGCGTCGGCGCCCATCTTCTGCGTCTCCTTGCGGCACAGCGGGCCGGTCGCCACCACCACCGGCGTGGGAACGGAGTTGTCCACCGGTTCGGTGACGCGGTCCCGGTGCTGGCCCAGCAGGTAACCGCCGACCATTCCGATGATCGTGAGCAGCGCCGTGGCAATGACCACAGGAAAGAACAAAGGCCGCCGCTCCTGGGAATGATCATCGAGGGGAGTCACCGGCTCAGGATGGCACCCGCGTCCCACCCGGTCCATCACGGTCCTTGATTGAGCCGTGCGGGAGCGGGTAAAACGCGAGAGCTTACGCAAAGTAGGCTCACGTTGGGAACAGAAACCACTCGGAGGTGTACTCAGCGTGGCCCAACGAAGTTCCTTCGTCGTCGTCGCCAACCGTCTGCCCGTGGACGAAATCACCGGACCGGACGGGGAAAGGCAGTGGCGCCCCAGCCCGGGAGGCCTGGTCACGGCACTGCATCCGGTGCTGGTCGAGCACCGTGGCACCTGGATCGGATGGGCGGGTGGCGACGGTCCGGCACCCGAGCCGTTCGAACTCGAAGGCATCAACATCCACCCCGTTCCCCTCAGTGCCGAGGAACTGGAGCGCTACTACGAGGGTCAGTCCAACGCGACCATCTGGCCGCTGTATCACGACGCGGTCGAGACACCGGTCTACAAACGGCGCTGGCGCGAGACGTACCGGGTGGTCAACCACCGGTTCGCCCAGGCCGCCGCGGAGGTCGCCGAGGAGGGCGCCACCGTCTGGGTACAGGACTACCAACTGCAGCTGGTGCCGGCCATGCTCCGGGAGATGCGCCCCGACCTGCGGATCGGGTTCTTCCTGCACATCCCGTTCCCGCCGATCGAGCTGTTCATGCAGATGCCGTTCCGCGCCGAGATCCTGCGCGGCCTGCTCGGCGCCGACCTGGTCGGCTTCCAGCAGCGGCTCGCCGCGCAGAACTTCGTGCGGCTGGCCCGGCACCTGCTCGGGCTCCGCTACGAGGGCCAGTCGATCCAGGTCGACGGGCGCAGGGTGAAGGCCGGCGCGTTCCCGATCAGCATCGACACCGCCGACATGGAGCGGCTGGCCGCCGATCCGGCGGTGCAGGCGCGGGCGAAGCAGATCCGTGCCGAGCTGGGCGACCCGGAGACGGTGATCCTCGGCGTCGACCGCCTCGACTACACCAAGGGTATCGAGCTGCGTCTCAAGGCGTTCCGCGAGCTGCTCGCCGACGGCAAGCTCAACGTCGGCCAGGCGGTGATGGTGCAGGTCGCCACGCCCAGCCGGGAGCGGGTCGAGCACTATCAGACCCTGCGGGTCCGGGTGGAGCGCGAGGTCGGGCGGATCAACGGCGAGTTCGGCAAGGTCGGCACGCCGGCCGTGCACTACCTGCACCAGTCGGTCAGCAAGCAGGAGCTCGCCGCGATGTATGCGGCGGCCGACGTCATGATGGTCACCCCGCTGCGCGACGGCATGAACCTGGTCGCCAAGGAGTACATCGCCTGCCGTCACGACACCGGTGGCGCGCTGGTGCTGAGCGAGTTCGCCGGTGCGGCCACCGAGCTGCGCCAGGCGTTCCTGTGCAATCCGCACGACCCGGACGGCGTCAAGGAGGCGCTGCTGCGCGCGGTCGGGACCGAGAAGCCCGAGCTCCGCCGCCGCATGCGGGTCATGCAGCGGCACCTGCGGACCCACGACGTCGCGCGCTGGGCACGCACCTTCCTCGACGAGCTGGGTGTCGACGACGAGAAGAAGTCCGAGGACTGAGACCCGCTTTTCGGCGCCGGGCCGTTTCTGGCCCGGCGCCTTTCTTTTGTACGGGTAAAGCACTCACCCCATGGCGGGGGTGAACCCGTCGGCCACCTCGACCACGTCGCCGATCACCACCACGGCCGGCGGCCGGATCCCCGCCTCGGCCGTGTCCGCGGCCACCGCACCCAGGCTGCTGCGCAGCGACCGCTGGTGCGCCGTCGAACCCTCCTGCACCACCGCGACCGGCGTGCCGGGGTCGCGGCCCTCGGCGATCAGCCGCTCCGCGATCCTCGGCAGGTTCTTCAGTCCCATCAGCACCACGAGCGTGCCCCGCAGCCGGGCCAGCGCGGCCCAGTCGACCAGCGAGTCCGGGTGCTCCGGCGGGATGTGCCCGGACACCACGGTGAACTCGTGTGCCACGCCTCGGTGGGTGACCGGGATGCCGGCCAGGGCGGGCGCCGCGATCGAACTCGTCACCCCCGGCACCACCAGCACCGGGATGCCGGCCCGGGCGCACGCCTGGGCCTCCTCACCGCCACGGCCGAAGACGAAGTTGTCGCCGCCCTTGAGCCGGACCACGAACCTCCCCTGCGACGCCCGGTCCACCAGGATCCGGTTGATCTCCTCCTGCGCCGCCGACGGCCCGTACGGAATCTTGGCAGCGTCGATCAGCTCGACCTCCGGGCGCAGCTCACCGAGCAGAATGCCGGGCACGAGCCGGTCGGCGACCACCACGTCGGCCGCGGCGAGCAGGCGCCGGCCCTTCACCGTGATCAGCTCGGGGTCGCCGGGACCGCCGCCGACCAGCGCGACACCCTTGAACTCCGGTCCCGCCACCGGTGCCGTCTCCAGCGCGCCGGCGACCAGGTCACGAACGGCCATCGCGCGGCGCCGGTCGCCACCGTCGGTCACCGCCACGGTCACCTGCCCGTGCCGGGTGACGGCCGGAGTCCACGCGGTTGCGGCGTCGCGGTCGTCCGCCCGTACGCAAAAAATCCGTTCCTCCTCCGCCGCCGCGCTCACCGAGGCCGCCGCCTCCGGGTCGTCCACCGCGACGTGCACCAGCCACGCACCAGCCACGTCGCCCGGCGCGAAGCGGCGCGGCGTCCAGACCACCCGGCCGGCGTCCACGTGCGCCCGCAGCGCCGGGGTCAGCTCGGGCGCCACGATCTCCACCAGCGCGCCCGCCGCGATCAGCGCCGGCACGCGGCGGGTGGCAACCGTGCCACCGCCGACCACCAGCACCCGGCGGCCCTCGATGCGCAGGCCCATCGGATAAATCGTCACTTCTCCGACACTCCCGCCGAGTCGAACGTTGCCACCTCGTGCAGCACCCGCACCGCGGCCGACACCACCGGCAGCGCGAGCACCGCGCCGCTGCCCTCGCCGAGGCGCATGCCCAGGTCCAGCAGCGGCTCCAGGCCCAGGTGCGCCAGCGCGACCGTGGCACCCGGCTCGGCGGACCGGTGCCCGGCGACCATCGCGGCCACCGCGTCCGGCGCGAACGCGGCCGCGGCCACCGCCGCCGACGCCGCGATGACGCCGTCCACGATCACCGGCACCCGGCGGGCCGCGGCGCCCAGGATGAACCCGGTCAGCGCGGCGTGCTCCAGGCCGCCGACCGCGGCCAGGACGCCGAGCGGGTCGGCCGGGTCCGGCGCGTGCCGTCGCAGCGCGGCCGCGATCACCTCGGTCTTGTGCGCGAGCGTCGCGTCGTCGATGCCGGTGCCGCGCCCGGTGACCACCTCGGCCGCCGCACCGGTGAAGGCCGCGATCAGCGCCGCGGCCGGCGTCGTGTTGGCGATGCCCATGTCGCCGGTGAGCAGCGCCCTCGCGCCCTGGTCGGCGAGCGTCCCGGCGACCTGGACACCGATCTCGACGGCGGCCAGGGCCTCCTCGCGGGTCAGCGCGGCGGTCACCGACATGTCCCGGGTACCCCGGCGCACGTTGGCGTCCAGCAGGTTCGCCCCGCCGTGCAGCGGGATCGCCACCCCGACGTCGATCACCATGACGTCGGCGCCGGCCTGCCGGGCGAACGCGTTCACCACCGCGCCGCCGGCCACGAAGTTCGCCACCATCTGCGCGGTGACCTCCTGCGGCCACGGCGTCACACCCTGGGCGTGCACGCCGTGGTCACCGGCGAAGACGGCGACGGTGGCCGGTGCGGGCAGCGGCGGCGGGCAGACACCGGCCAGGCCGGCGAGGCGTACCGAGAGCTCCTCCAGGGCACCCAGCGAGCCGGCCGGCTTGGTCAGCCGCGCCTGCAACTCGCGGGCGGCGGTCATGGCGGCCTCGTCGGCGGGCCGGATGGCTGCCAGGGTCGTCTCCAGCGTCACGGTCGCTCCTCGATCACTTCACGCAGAGTCTGCACGAATCCGTCTGTGGTGGCAGTGTCGCGCACCGCAATCCGCAGCCACCGCGGGCCCAGACCCGGGAACGTGTCGCCGCGGCGTACCGCATAGCCGCGTTCCCGCAGCTCAAGTCGAACCTGATCGGCGGCGTCAAGGCGTACGCAAACGAATGCGGACGCCGGCTCACCGCCCAGCGTGACGCTCGGCACGTCGCGCAACCGGTCCACCAGGTGGGCACGCTCGGCCGCGAGCCGCACCGCGATCTCCCGCTCCGCGGCGACCGCGACCGGCGACGCGCAGGCTTCCGCGGCGGCGAGCGCGGGGGTGGAGACCGCCCAGAGGGGCTGCGCGGCAGCGAGCCGGGGCAGCAGCTCGGCCGGGCCGATCAGATAGCCGATCCGCAGGCCGGCCAGCCCCCACGTCTTGGTCAGGCTGCGCAGCACCACGAGGCCCGGCAGGTCCCGGCGCCCGGCGAGCGACTCCGGCTCGCCGTCCACCCCCTCACGGAACGTCGTGTCCGAGAACGCCTCGTCCACCACGAGCACCCGGCCCGGCCGGGCCAGCTTCGCGACGTCCGCGGCGGGGTGCAGCACCGAGGTGGGGTTGGTCGGATTACCCACGAAGACCAGGTCGGCGTCGTCCGGCACCAGCGCGGGGTCGAGCCGGAAGCCGTCCTCCTCCCGCAGCAGCACCCGCTCGACGTGATGACCGGCGTTGATCAGGGCGGCCTCGGGTTCGGTGAACTGCGGGTGCACCACCACCGGGCGCCTGCTGCCCCGCAGCGCCTGCGCCAGCAGCACGAAACCCTGCGCGGCGCCCGCGGTGAGCAGCACCTCGCCCGGGTCACGCCCGTGCCGCGCGGCCACCGCGGCGGTCGCGGCTGCGCTGTCGGGGTAGGCCGCGAGCGTGCTCAGCGACGCCGTGATCGGCCCGGCCAGCCAGTCGGGCATCGCCTGGCGCCGCACGTTGACGGCCAGGTCGACCAGTCCCGCCCCGACCTCGACGTCGCCGTGGTGCCCGAGATCGAACGTCATGCCCCCAGCATGCCCGCCCCCTCCCCCGTGTGGACTTCGGCCCCGCTCCGCACCCCAACTCCCCACACCCCAGCCGCCCCACCCAGCGTGTGAACTTCGGCCCCGCTCCGCACCCCAACTCCCCACACCCCGGCCGCCCCACCCAGCGTGTGGACTTCGGGCTGTTCCCCCGATGTCGGTGACGTCTCACTTCGGAGGTTTGGGGAGAATGTGAACCTATTTGTCATACCTTCAGATGGTGACGAGCCGACGCCTCACCGTAGCCGGAAGACTCGCCCTCCTCATCCGGGCCGGACTCATCGCGGGCCTGGTCCTGGCCGGCCTCTCCTATCCCCTGGCCGCACTGGCCGGGATGGGGGTGAAGGCCGGCACCGAGGCGCTGGAGAGCATGCCGGAGAAACTCACCGAGGTACCACCGGCACAGAGCACCTACGTCTACGCGAACGACGGCAAGACGCTGCTCACCATGTTCTACGAGGAGCACCGCAAGCAGACGCCGATCAAGAGCATGTCCCCGTACATCACGAAGGCGATCGTCGCCTCCGAGGACACCCGGTTCTACGAGCACAACGGCGTCGACGCCAAGGGTGTGGCCCGCGCGTTCGTCGCCAACCAGAAGGCGGGCGGCGTCTCACAGGGCGCGTCCACTCTGACCATGCAATATGTCCGGATGGCGCTGCGAGACGCCGCCCGGACGCCGAAGGAGGCCCTGGAGGCCACCGAGCAGACCGCGGCCCGCAAGCTGCGCGAGATGCGGCTCGCCATCGAGGTGGAGCAGCGGCTCAGCAAGGAGCAGATCCTCGAGCGCTATCTCAACGCGGCCTACTTCGGGCACCGCGCCTATGGGATCTACGCGGCGGCGCAGGTGTTCTTCTCCAAGGAGCCGCAGAACCTGTCACTCACCGAGGCGGCGCTGCTCGCGGGGCTGGTCAAGGCGCCGTCCGCCTATGATCCGGCGTCCAAGGATCAGCGGGCCGCACTGCAGCGCCGCAACTACGTGATCGACCAGATGCTCAAGATCGGATCGATCACCCCCGAGCAGGCCGCCGCCGCCACCAAGGCAAAGATCAAACTGAAGCTGTCACACCCGCCCAACGACTGCGTCTCGGTCGCGCGCAAGCACAACGACTGGGGCTTCTTCTGCGACTACTTCAAGAGCTGGTGGCGGGAACAGCCGGCCTTCGGCCGCACGCCCCAGGAGCGCGAGGAGAATCTGCGCCGCGGCGGCTACCGGGTGGTCACTTCCATAAACCCCAAGATCCAGGGGTACGCGATGGAGCACGTCCTCGACAAGGAACGGCGCGGCAGCCCCTTCGCGCACGGGCAGGTCGTCATCCAGCCCGGCACCGGTCGCGTGCTGAGCATGGCGGTGAACCGCCGCTACTCGCTGAACCAGGACAACAACGGCCGGCACAGCGACTGGTCGCAGGACCGCGACGTGAAGGGCAACTACCCGAACACCGTCAACCCGCTGCTCGGCGGCGGCGACATGGCCGGTTACCAGGCGGGCTCCACGTTCAAGATCTTCACCATGCTGGCAGCACTGGAAGAAGGACTGCCGCTGTCGACCTCGTTCTACGCGCCGGAGCGGTACTACTCGCAATACATCACCGCACCCGGCCCCGCCACCTGCGGCCACAACTGGTGCCCGAAGAACTCCAGCAAGTCGATGACCGGCAGGCAGACCATGTGGAGCGGTTTCGGCAAGTCGGTGAACACGTACTTCGTCCAACTCGAAGAACGCGTAGGCGCCGACAAGGCAGTCAAGATGGCCGAACGCCTGGGCCTGCGCTGGCGCACCGACATCGACCGCGAACTGGCCACTCCCGAACACGCCTCCGGCTGGGGCGCCTTCACCCTCGGTGTCAGCGACGCCACCCCCGTCGAGATGGCCAACGTCTTCGCCACCCTCGCCGCCGAAGGCACCTACTGCGAGCCCCTCCCCGTCGAATCCATCCGCACTCCCGACGGCTCCCACGCCGTCCACGACGGCAAACTCGTGGCCGCCCCTCGCTGCCACCGCGAACTACCCACCAACGTAGCCCGCGCCGCCACCGACGCCGCCCGCTGCGTCACCGGTTACGGCGCCGCCCGCGGAAGCTGCGGCTGGGGCACCTCAGCAATGGTCTACGGCGTCCTGGGCCGCCCCGTAGCCGGCAAAAGCGGCACCACCGACGGCAACAAAACCGCCTGGTTCAGCGGCTACACCCCCCAGCTAGCCGCCTCAGCCTTCGTAGCCGACCCCGACAACCCCGAACACCTGGTCGGCGCCGGCCGCTCCACCATGTCGAAGTACACCGTCGCCCAGACACTGAGAGACGCCCTCAAGAACCAGCCCAAGGAAAAGTTCAAGCCCCCCTCAGACAAACTCGTCTACTAGCCCGAACCCACCACCCACCCAGCCCACCCACCGCGGCCCGCGCCCTCCCCGCGGCCCTTCCCGCGGCCCGCAGCCGTTCCTGCGGCCCGCAGCCGTTCCTGCGGCCCGCGCCCTTCCCGGGACCCGCAGCCCGTCCGGGACCGCAGCCCGTCCGGGACCGGCAGCCCGTCCGGCGCCCGCTCACCGCCAGCCGCTCCCGGCAGCTCGCTCACCTAATTCCTTTCTGCCCTCCTCCGACGCCAGCTCGACCGGTCACCCACGCCGACCGTCACCCACGCCCCGCCATCCCCCGAGCGGCGGGCCGACGGGCGGCAGGACCGGGCAGGCGGCGGACCGGCGGACTACGCGACCAAGCGGGCGGCGGACCGGGCAGGCGGTGGGTCGGGCGGGCGGCGGGTCGGGCGGGCGGGCGGGCGGCGGGTCGGGCGGGCGGGCGGCGGCGGACCGGGCAGGCGGCGGACCGGGCGGCGTCAGGGGTGGCGGAGGTTGGCGGACGGGACGTTTCGGGTGCGGGGTGGGCGCCAGGACGGGTCGCGGCCGGCCAGGCCGACTGCCTGGTGCAGCAGGGTCTCCTCGGAGTCGACGGGAATGACCGGGCCGAACATGCCGGGTGTGCCCTCGGGCGGGCCCTGACCGAGGAACTCGACCAGCACCTCCAGGGTCCGCGGGTCCACCGCGTAGTCCTGGCCGGTGGCCCGGGCCAGGTCCCAGCCGTGCATGACCAACTCGTCGACCGCGACGATGCCCATCGCGGTCGCCGGCAACGTGACACCGCCGGCCTGTGCGGTGCCGGTCCAGGCGGCCGGGTCTCGCCAGGCGGTGGAGAGCTCCTCCAGCAGCACCGGGAGACGGCTGCGCCAGTGGGGCGAGAGGTGGTCGGCGGACGGCTGTGGTGGCGGGCCGTCGGTGCCGGGGGCCTCGGTGCGTTTGCGGGCCGCCTGGGTGAACGCGAACGACAGGCCCATCAGGTGATCCAGCAGAGCCGCGACCGGCCAGCCGGGACACGGTGTGGGAGCGGTGAGGTCGCTGTCGGCGACACCGAGCAGAAGCGCCCTGATCTGACGGACGGGCGGATCGAGATCCAGCGGCAGGCGGTCGGCCACGGTCCCTCCTCTGGTTGTCGTAGGCCTCACGGTACGAGGGGGGTACGACAGTTTCCGGCCGGCGGATCGCCTTTCGCACGCTGCACGGTTTCCGGCGGCGAAGTGGTCCGGCGGGGCCAGGTTCCAGCGGTGAAGCGGGCGGACAACCACCCGCTTCACACGCCGTCAGGAGTGGATGGAGATGTCCTCGGTGGGGCGGCCGTCGGGGAGACCGGTGCCGTTGCCGCTCTGCTGTGCGGTCCCGTCGCCGGGACCGTTACCGCCCTGACCGGGCCCGGGAGCGACGCGAGGCCCGTGCTGACCCGGTCCTGGCTGCATCTGCCCAGGCTGCATCTGCCCAGGCTGCATCTGTCCCGGCCCCGGCTGCATCTGCGGACCAAAGCCCGGCGCCGCATCACGGCCGAACCCGGGCGGCCCGTCCGGCCCGAACACCGGCACACCCTCACGCCCGAACCCCGGCGACAACTCCGGCCCACTGTCACGCCCGAACCCCGCCGAAAGCTCCGGACCACCCTCACGCCCGAACCCCGCCGAAAGCTCCGGACCACCCTCACGGCCGAACCCCGCCGAAAGCTCCGGACCACCCTCACGGCCGAACCCCGGCGTGCTGCCGCGGCCATAGCCGGACGGACCATCGGACACGTAACCCGGGCCGCTGTCCGGGCCATAACTCGGTCCGCCCTCTGAGCCGTAACCCGGACCGCTGTCACGAGCGAATCCCGGTGCGGCGTCCTGGCCGTGACCGGCTTGCGTCACCTGACCGGGACCATGCGCGCCAGGCAGTGTGTCCGCCGGATCGTAGGCGGACGCCGGTCCCGCCCCCGGGCCCGAGGCCATGCCGGGACCGTGGTGCGACGCCGGACCGGACCCAGGACCAACCGGCCCAGGACCAACCGCCGGGCCAAGACCAACCGAACCGACGCCGGCCTGGCCAAGACCGACCGAGCCGGGACCGGCCGGGCCATGGGCGCTCCCGGCTGGGCCGGGAGTGGCGGAGCCCTGGGCTACCGGGACCTGGCCCGGGGGGATCGGGACGGCCGGGGCCTGACCGGGTGGCAGCGGAGGCAAGGACTGCGCGGGCGGCATAGTCGGCAACGGCTGAGCGACGGGTATCGGCTGAGCGGGAGGCATGGGCTGGCCGGAGGGCATGGGCTGGCCGGAAGGCATCGGCTGGGCGACAGTTACCGGCTGGCCGGAAGGCATCGGCTGGGCGACGGGTACCGGCTGGCCGGAAGGCATGGGCTGGCCGGAAGGCATGGGCTGACCGGAAGGGATCGGCTGGGAAGAGGGCATCGACTGGGCAGGGGACATCGGCGGGAGGGGCTGCGCGGGCGGCATCGACGGAGCCGGGGGCATTCCGCTGGGCTGCGGGCCGGAGGGTGAGCTGCCCTGCGGGCCGCTGATCGCCGCCGCGACCAGGCGTTTGGCGATCTCGGGGGCCGCTGCCCAGTGCAGGCCCAGCTGGGACGCGTGTACCTGGCGCCAGACGAAGCCCTCGGGGTTGCCGCCGGACCAGGTCCACGCCGGTGAGGAGCCGGCCCGCGGTGCGACGATCGCCCGGTGGTGCTTGTAGCCGGTGATGCGGGCACCGGCCGGCGCGAGCACCGAGGTGCCGGGTGCGGTGGCCTCGCGGTAGCCGGCGACCGTCTGCTCGCTCGTGGTGGCCGTGGCGTCGAGGACGCCGCACATCGGGCGGCCGTCGAGTTCGCGGCCGAGCCACGGCAGGGCGATGCCCTCGGCCACGACGGGCCAGCCGTCGCGGGCGAACTGGGCGACGTCGGCGCACAGCCGGCGGTTGGCGGAGAGCTCTTCCGCGTACCCTTCAGGAAGGCCGGCACCGACGATCAGCCCGCGCGTGCCCGGTGGCAGTGACTCGTCCCGCAGCGGATCGACGACCGCCACGTCGGCGCCGACGGCAGTGAGCAGCTCCGCGGTCTCGACGTAGGTGTAGGGCGCGCCCTGGCCCCCGGCCAGGGCGATCAGCGGGCGCTGCTCGAAAGGCTCGCCCCCCGCGGCCTCCGCCGGCGTCCAGATGGGGCCCGGCAGCGACGGCGCGGAGCCGGCGAGAGCCATCAGCCGGTCCAGGTCGAGCACACCGGCGACGGCCTCGCCCAGACGGCGGACCGCCCGGTTGGCCTCGACGGTGCGGTGCGCGACCGGCACCAGGCCGTGGACCCGAGCCGGCAGTACGTTGGGCAGGTCACCGCGGTGCAGCGCGCCCAGCACCGGCATGCCGATGTCGTCCATGGCGCTGCGCAACATCTGCTCGTGGCGCTCGGAGGCGACCCGATTCAGGATGACGCCGGCGAGGTGCACCATCTCGTCGAACATCCGGAAGCCGTGCACCAGGGCCGCGAGGGAGTGGCCCATCGCGGCGACGTCGACGACGAGGACCACCGGTGCGCGCAGGGAGGCGGCGACGGCCGCGGTGCCGTCGAGCTCGGGCTGACCGGTGAGGCTGTCGAACAGGCCCATCGAGCCTTCGACGACGGAGAGCTGGGCGCCGGTGGCACCGTGCAGGAACAGGGGCGCCACGCGCTGCGCACCGACCAGGCGCGGGTCGAGGTTGCGGCCGGGGCGGCCGGCGGCCAGACCGAGGTACGCCGCGTCGGTGTGGTCGGGGCCGACCTTGAAACCGGCGGTCGGCACGCCACGAGCCGTGAGCGCGGCGAGCAGCCCGACGGCGATGGCTGTCTTGCCGTGGCCGGACGACGGCGCGCTCACGACCAGACGAGGCTGGGCGGTGATCAATGTCTCCCCCGAGTGTTCCGCGTTCGGCCCTCACGTGATAGTGACTGCCGGGATTTCGCAGACTACCTGGCTGCGGCGGGCGGCATCGGCTGGCCAGGTAGCCTCAGGGCGTGTACCGGTTCCTGCTGACCCCCCGCTGGCTGGCCGCCGCGGCGCTGACCGTCGTCGCCTCGGTGATCATGGTGATGCTCGGCAACTGGCAGCTCCACCGGTACCACGAACGCACCGCCATCAATGAACGCATCGACGCGGCCAACGCCGCCGAGGCCGTGCCGCTCACCTCGCTGCTGGCCGCGCCGACCACCGCCGGCACACCCGGCGCGGGCCCCGGCAAGTCCGTGGCCTGGACAAAGGTGACGATGACCGGCCGCTACGACACGGCTCACGAGATCCAGGCCCGCGGCCGCACGGTCGAGGGCGAGGTCGGTTTCGAGATCGTCACACCGCTGCTGCTCGACGACGGCACGGCCGTGCTCGTGGACCGCGGATGGGTTCCGGCGCCACCCGGCGGGGCGGTGGCCGCACCCGAGGTTCCGCCGGCGCCCACCGGCCAGGTGACGGTCGTCGGCCAGATTCACCTGTCGGAAAGCCGACCTGCCCCCGTCGAGCGACGTGACGGCCGGCTGGACACCCGGCGCCTCAATCTGCCCCGTCTCGCGACAGAGATGCCGTTCCCGGTTTATGGGGCTTATGTGCTGCTCACCGAGCAGACGCCGGCCGCCGATCCGGCGTTCGTCCGGGTGCCGATCCCGCACGAGGACGCCTGGCAGAACGGCGGCTACGCGGTCCAGTGGTGGATCTTCGCGGTGATGGCCTTCTTCCTGTTCGGGTGGCAGGCCCGCCGGGAGGCCCAGGGCGTGAACGGCCCGGCCGGCGGCCGGCGACCGGCCCGCCCGGCCCGCGACCGGGTCACCGAGGCCGACCGCCACACGCAACGCCCCCGCGACCGGGTAGAGGAAGCGGACCAGCGCAGCCGCGACCGGGTGGAGGAAGCGGACCAGCGCCGCCGCGACCGCGTCGAAGAGGACGACCGACGCCGCGCCGAACGCACACGGGATCGCGTGGCGGAGGCCGACCAGCGGCAGGCGGCCGCAGCGCGGGCCGGGACCGCGACAGAGGACACGGAAGGTCGTCTCGCGGCGCCGCGCGAAGCGGATTAGATTCGCGGCATGAGCTTTCCGCCGGGTGATCCGTGGAGCGCGCCCACGCCCGCTCCCGTCCCCTCCGATCCGGCGGCCATCGGCCCGGTGATCGTGGAGATCGCCGAGATCGAGGTCACGTCCGCCGTGATCCGCACCCCGGTCGGCGACTTCCCCCTGGCCGGCTCCCACTGGCAGGTCACCGACCACTGGTATCCCCAGCGCCGCACCCCCGGCTGGGCCAAGGCGGTGGCCTTCGTCTGCATGTGCTTCACGTTCGGCCTCAGCCTGTTCTTCCTGCTGGTCAAGGTCTCCGTTCCGCAGGGGACCGTGAACGTCACCGTCACGAGCGGCACCCGGCAGTACGTGGCGCGCATCGCCATCCGCCACGAGGGCGACATCGCCTCGATCAATCAGCAGGTCAATTACGTCAGGAGCCTGGCCGCTCTGTGACCGGCGGCTGGTGGCCGCCGACGGCCCGGACCATGTCGATCGTGTCCGCCTCCGCCGCGCTCTTGTCGTCGCGGTAACGCAGCACCCGGGCGAACCGCAGCGCGACCCCACCCGGATAGCGCGGTGACGTCTGCACCCCGTCGAAGGCGATCTCCACCACCTGTTCCGGCCGCACCTGGACGACCCAGCCGTTGTCGGACACGGCGAGTTCCTTGAAGCGCTCGGTCTGCCAGCGCAGCAACTCGTCGGTGAGGCCCTTGAACGTCTTGCCGAGCATCACGAACCCGCCGGTCCCCGGGTCGCGCGCGCCGAGGTGCAGGTTGGACAGCCAGCCGCGGCGGCGCCCGTGTCCCCACTCGACGGCGAGCACGACCAGGTCGAGCGTGTGGCGGGGTTTCACCTTCACCCAGGCCGCACCGCGTCGGCCCACGTCATAGGGTGCCTCGGGCGCCTTGATCACGACGCCCTCCTGCCCGGCCGCGAGGGCTGCGGCGAACGCGGCGGCTGCCTGCTCCGGCGTCTCGGCGAACTCCCGGCCCACGGTCAGATCGGCCGGCAGAGCGTCGGCCAGGGCCGCCCATCGCACCCGGCCCGGTTCGTCCAGAAAATCGGTGCCGTCCAGATGAAGAAGATCAAAAAAATAGGGTACGAGAGAAGCGTCCGACGATCCTCGTGTCGCGGCTCGGCTGGAGATCTCCTGGAACGGCCGTGGCCGCCCGGCCGCGTCGTGCGCCATCGCCTCGCCGTCGAGGATGATCTCGCGAACCGGAAGTGCCCGCACCGCGGCGACCACACCGGGCAGGCGGGCGGTGATGTCGTCCAGGCTGCGGGTGAAGACGGCCACCTCGTCACCGGAGCGGTGCACCTGGATGCGGATGCCGTCGAGTTTGGTGTCCACGGCCGCCGGGGTGCCGGTGGCCAGCAGTGCCGCCGCGACGTCCGGGGCGCTCTGGGCGAGCATCGGGCTCAGCGGGGTGCCGACGCGCAGATGGATCTCGGCGAGCGCGGCCGCTCCCCCGGTCAGCGCCGCAAGCGCCACCTGCTTGAGATCGCCGGCGAGCAGCAGCGCCCGGCGCACCGCGGTCGTGGGCACCTGCGCGGCGGAGGCGATCGCCTCGGCCAGCAGCCCGGCCTGGGCGCCCTGGCGCAGTTCACCGCCGAAGAGGCCGACCAGCAACCGCTGCTCGTCCGCGGTGGCGGCACCGAAGAGCGCGCCGACCGCGTCGCGCCGGCGGGCCTGCGAGCCGGCACCGGCCATCACCGAGATCTCGGCGATCGCCGTGTCGACGGCCGCCACGGTCAGCGTGGCCTCGGCGGCCGCCGGTGGCAGGTCGCGCAGGCTCGCGTAACCCACCCCGGTCTGCCGCTGACGCAACTCGCCGGCGAGATAGGCCGACCCGGCGGTGATCTCGCCGGGGTCGAGGCGGCGCAGAGCGTCCGCCAGCAACTCGATCTTGGCCTTGCGGCCCGAGATGGCGCCGACGGCCGCCGAGGTCGCCGCTATGTCGAGAAAGAGCACGGAACCCATCCTGGCAGCTTTGTCACGCCGCTTTCGGCTCCGCGACGCGGAAGCCCTTGGCACGGACCTCGTCGGTGACCCGCGTGAGCTCGGAGTCGAGCTCACAGAGCACTTTTGACAGCTCCTCGAGATGGTCCTTGAGACTGGCCTCGTCCCACTCGGAGACATCGACGTCACCGAGGGCACGGGCCGCGATGCGCAATCGTGCGATCGACTCGATCCGATCACGAGTCCGGAGCCGATCGAGCGTGTTCCGCGGGCCGGCGGGCAGGGCCCGGACCGCACGGCTGGTCGCAGCGGGAGCACTCATCGAACGCATGTTCGAATCCTAACAGGATTGATCGCTCCGGACACCCTGTTGATCCGCCTGTGGACAACCGGTTCTCAGCGTGCCATGGCGTGCCGGAACCGCTCCTCCGCCTCGGCCGGATCAGCCCGCGCGGCGACGAATCCATCCGGCCTGACCAGGTAGAACAGGCCGGGACGCAGGGCCGTGGTGGGCGCGGGCGGGAACACGTGCACGGGGATGCCGAGATCGGGCGCGGCGTCGCCGGCCACTCCCCCGTACGCGTGAATCTGCCAGCAGGCCGACCGCAGCACCGCGAAGTTGTCACCGGCCCACGGCAGCCGCCGGCCGACCACCGGGTCACGGCGCCGCCCGCCGTCCGCCTCCGGGTCGAGCCGGTAGTGGATGCGGATCTGCGAGACGTACTGGAACAGCCGGGAGCCGCCGGAGGAGCGAGGAAGCAGGCGTACGGCAATCGGCGCCAGCAGCGGGACGGCGACCCGTCGCAGGACTCGGACCGGCAGCCGGGCGGACGTGATGAACCCGAAGATCCGGTCGGTGGTCGCCACCAGGGTGCGGGCCACCGGGCGGCGCTCCGCCTCGTACCGGTCGAGCCAGCCGTCCCGGCGGCGGCCCTGCAGCACGTCGGCCAGCTTGAACGCCAGGTTGTGCGCGTCCTGCAGCCCGGTGTTCATGCCCTGCCCGCCCACCGGGGAGTGCACGTGCGCGGCGTCCCCGGCCAGGAAGAACGGGCCGTCGCGGAAGGCCGCGGCGACCCGGTGGTGCACCCGGTACGTGGCGAACCAGCGCGACTGGGCGTACCCGACGCCGAAGGTGCGTGCCATCCGGGCGCGCGCGTCGTCCTCGTCCAGGACGCCGTCGCCGTCCTCGTCGCGGACCAGCCCGATCAGCCGCCAGTTGCCCGCGCCGAGCATCGGGAAGCCGAGCAGGAAGTCCTGCCCGTGCGGCCGTACGTTGACCGAGTCCGCGACCAGCCCGGTGGCGGCCGTCGCGTCCAGCACGAAGAACCGGTGCGGGTTGGTGACCCCCTCGAACTCGATGCGCCTGTTCTTGCGGACCACCGAGTTGGCCCCGTCGCAGCCGACGCAGAACCGGGCCCGCACGGTGTCGTTGCCGACCTTCGCCGAGACGCCGTCCTCGGTCTGCACGACCGCGGTCACCGGGCGCTCCCAGAACACGTCGCCGCCGAGTTTCTGCAGGTTGTCGTAGAGGATCTCCTCGTTGCGGCTCTGTTCGAGGATCTCGATGTACGGATACGGCGTCACCCGGGTGCCGAGCGGGCCGAGCGGGACCCGGCCGAAGGCGCGCGCGCCGAACCCGGGCGCGAGCGCCTCGGCACGGTGCGCCGCCTCCAGCACCTGGTCACCGATGCCGAGCTGGTCGTAGATCTCCAGACTGCGCGCCTGCACGACCAGCGCCCGGGACTCGCGCGTCGGGCCGTCCTTGCCGTCCGCGACGATCACCTGTATCCCGAGCCGGGTCAGCCAGTTGGCGAGCATCAGCCCGGTCGGGCCGGCGCCCACCACCAGGACCTCACACGACAGGTCGGCCATCGGTCCACCCCGTTCCTACTTCTTCGTCAAGGTCTCCGCGATGTTCTTGAGAAGCAGCGCCTCGGCGACGCAGACACGCTCGAATTCACCCAGATGCAGGCTCTCGTCGGGGCCGTGTGCGCCGGAGAACGGGTCCTCGACGCCGGTCACCAGGATCGCGGCGTCCGGGAACAGCTCCTGGAAGGTGGCGATGAACGGGATCGAGCCGCCGACACCCATGTCCACCGGGTCGGTGCCGTCCCAGGCGGAGCGGAAGGCGGCGCGGGCCGCGTCGTACGCCGGGCCGGTCGCGTCGATCACGCACGGCCAGCCGTCGCTCTCCAACTCGACGACGAGCTTGGCGCCCCACGGCACGTGCCGTTCCAGGTGGGCGCGGACCGCCGCGTACGCCGCCTTGGGGTCCTCCCCCGGCGCCAGCCGCACGCTGATCTTCGCCCGCGCCGACGGCTGCAGCGCGTTGGCCGCCTCCAGGGTGCGCGGCGCGTCGATGCCCAGCACCGAGATCGACGGCTTGGTCCAGATCCGGTCGGTGATGGTGCCCTTGCCGATCAGCTCGACCCCGTCGAGGATGCCCGCCTCGTGGCGGAACCGCTCGGCCGGGTAGTCGACGCTCGCGCCCTCGCGGCCCACCAGCCCCTCGACGGCCACCTCGCCGGAGTCGTCGTGCAGGGTGGCCAGCAGCCGGGACAGGGTGATCAGCGCGTCCGGCACCGGGCCGCCGAACATGCCGCTGTGCACGGCGCTCTTGAGGACCTTGACCTCGGCGAACAGGTTCACCAGACCGCGCAGGGAGGTGGTCAGCGCGGGCTGCCCGATGTCCCAGTTGCCCGAGTCGGCGATCACGATCACGTCGGAGCGCAGCTCCTCGAGGTGGGCGTGGATGATCGCGTCGAGGGAGTCCGACCCGTACTCCTCCTCGCCCTCGACGAAGACCACGACGCCGACCGGCAGCTGGTCGCCGAACGCGCGCAGGGCCGCGACGTGCGCCATCACGCCGGCCTTGTCGTCGGCGGCGCCACGACCATACAGCCGGCCGTCGCGTTCCTCCGGCTCGAACGGGTCGCTGGACCACATCGCCGGGTCGCCCGCCGGCTGCACGTCGTGGTGCGCGTAGAGCAGGACGGTCGGCGCGCCGGGCGGTGCCGCCTTACGGCCGATCACGGCGGGCTGGCCGCCGTGCCGGACGATCTCGGTGTCCAGGCCACAGCCGCGCAGCAGCTCGGCGACCGCCTCGGCAGAGCGCTCGACGTGCGAGTGGTCGAAGCCCTCGAAGGCGACACCCGGGATCCGCACCAACCGTTCCAGGTCGGCGCGGACACCGGGCAACTCCCGCGCGATCGTGGCGCGCAGATCGGATTCACTCAAGCTCATGCCGCCGATCGTAGGCCGCACTTGTCACAGCGCACGGCCCGGCGGGCGGTGGGACGACCCGATCAGGCGTCCGGCGTACCCTCGCTGCCGTTGTCGCCGTTGTCGCCGCGACTGCGGCGACGCGCGTCGCTGGCCCAGTTCATCGCCCGGCCCGCGGCTGACCCGGCCATGTCGGCGGCGCCGCCGCCGAGACGCCGCACCAGACCGACCAGCGGATCCTGCGAATTCGAGAAATCTTCCTTGTACGACTTCGCGGCCGCCTTCACGTCCTCGCTGACCGACGCGTCACCGTCGGAGTCGCGGCGCGGGTAGTCGCCGGAGAGGATCCGCGCATAATCCCCCGAGTCGATCCATTTGCGCAGCTCAGCGGCCCGCGCGACCGGGACCGGGTGGGTGCTCCACGCGATCATGCCGATCTTGTGGAGGCTGTCCCGCAGGTCGCCGCCGCCCTCGAACTCCGCGGCCTGCTCCAGGAACGCCGCGGTGTCGATCTGCGAGAGGTCGCCGCCGCCGGCCAGCTTCATCAGCAGGCGCAGCGAGGCGGCCGGGTCCTGGCCGGCGAGCAGACCGGCCCGGTCGGCGGAGAGCTCCGCCTTGCGCCACCACTCCAGCATCGCCGCGATGATCGCCCGCAGCGCGATCGCGCCGACCGGCACCCAGCTGAGGCTCGTCGCCCAGTTGGTCAGGATGATCATGATGGTCTTGTAGACGGCGTGGCCGCTGCGCACGTGACCGATCTCGTGGCCCAGCATGGCGCGCAGCTCGTCGTCGTCGAGCTTCTCCACCGCGGCCGTGGTGATCACGATGAACGGCCGGTCCAGGCCGATCGCCTGGCCGTTGATCACCGGGTTCTGCGAGACGTAGAGCTCGGGCAGCTCGGCCACGTCCAGCGTGGCGGCGGCCTCGGTGAAGCGCTGATAGACCCTCGGATACTGCCGGTGGTCGACGCGGATCGAGCCGGCCAGGAACTGGAGGCGGAAACCCCGCTCGTTCCACATGCCGAAGAACGTCTTCACCACGTCGTCGAAACCGCGCAGCTCACGCAGGGCGGAGAGCGCGCCGCGGTCGGCGGGGTGCTCCCAGGCCCGTGAGCTGATCCCGGTCAGCGTCACCCGGCGGCGGACCGGCCGGTTCTCGTCGTCGGTGGTCATCGATCACCCCGTTCCCCACCGCTCGAGCGGTGGTTGTGGCTCCGTCCGGCAACGCGACCAACGTACGCCGGAAGCGCAAGCCTGTCGTCAGGGTTGACCCCCTACGGGGCTCCTGGCGGCACGAACGGCAAACCGGTAGTCGCGCCCTTCTCGACGAGCCGCCACAGGGCATCCGTGTCCAGGTGCTCCTCGACGAGATCGCCGAGCACGTCCAGCGCCCGTTCGCGGACGGCCGCGTACCGCGTGCCCGGGGCCACCCGGAAGCCACGCCGGCCGGCCTGCTCGGCGGCCCGGGTCAGGAACCGCCGGCGGAACTCGTCGGACTCGAACGCGCCGTGCCAGTGGGTTCCGGCGACGTTGCCCGACACGGCACCCTCCGGGCGGCCGTCGGCGTAGTGGAGCAGCGGCTCGGGGGCTCCGCTCGTCACGTACCCATGATGAATCTCGTAACCGCGCACCGGCGCGCCCAGCGCAACCCCCTCGGAGCGGGCGAGGGTCTTGCGGGCCGCGAAGGTGACACCGACCGGCAGCAGGCCCAGACCCTCGACCGTGCCGTCGCCGCTCTCCACCTCGTCGTGGATGCTCTCGCCGAGCATCTGGAAGCCGCCGCAGATACCGAGCAGCGGCTTGCCGGCCGCCGCGTGCGTGCGGACCGCGTCGGCCAGGCCGGTCTCGCGCAGCCAGGCCAGGTCGTTCACCGTCGCCTTGGAGCCCGGCAGCACGACCAGGTCGGCGTCGGCGATCTCGGCGGGTTCCACGGTGATCCGCACCTGCACGCCCGGCTCGGCGGCGAGCGCCTCGGCGTCGGTGGCGTTGGAGATGCGCGGCAGACGGATCACCGCGACCCGCAGCCACTCGGTGCCGTGCGGCGGGCCCGGGCGGCCGAGCACCCGGCCGTACGCGAGGGAGTCCTCGGCGTCGAGCCAGACGTCGAGGTGGAACGGCAGCACACCGTGAACCGGACGGCCCGTCGCGGCGGTGATCATGTCGAGTCCGGGGCGCAGGATGCCCAGGTCCCCACGGAACTTGTTGATCACGAAGCCGGAGACAAGCGCCTGGTCCTCGGGCGCCAGCAGGGCCAGCGTGCCGAAGAACGAGGCGAACACCCCGCCGCGGTCGATGTCGCCGACGACGACCGTGGGCAGCTCGAACCGGCGGGCCAGTCCCATGTTGACGAAGTCACCGGCACGGAGGTTGATCTCGGTGGGGCTGCCGGCGCCCTCGCAGATCACCACGTCGTAGTCGGCGCGCAGATCGGCGAAGGTGGCGAAGGCGACCTCGGCCAGGCGCGGCCGCAGGGAGCGGTAGTTGCCGGCGGTGACGGTGTCGACGGCCTCACCGAGCAGGACCACCTGGCTGGAGCGGTCGCTGCCGGGCTTGAGGAGTACCGGGTTGAAGCGGATGTCGGGGGTGATCCCGGCGGCGGCGGCCTGCATGGCCTGGGCACGGCCGATCTCGCCACCTCGGTTGTCGGGGGAGACGACGACCACCGAGTTGTTGGACATGTTCTGGGCTTTGAAGGGGGCTACGCGTACGCCGTTGCGGTGCAGCCAGCGGCAGATGCCGGCGGTGAGGACGGATTTGCCGGCGTCGGACGTGGTGCCGGCTATCAGTAGGCCACCGGTCATGGGAGTTTTCTGCCCCTCGACGTCGCCAGCGCGGCGGCGAGGGTCAGGGCCGCGGCTCCGACTGTGGCGGAGATTCGCGCTGCTCGCCGCAGGTGGATCGGGGAGGGCCGAGGGCCGTCGCCCAGGAAGGGGCGTACCTCGGTGCGTCCGAAGTAGATGTTGCGGCCGCCGAGGCGGACTCCCAGTGCTCCGGCCATGGCTGCCTCGCACTGGCCGGCGTTGGGTGAGGGGTGATCGTTCCGGTCGCGGCGCCAGACTCGCAGGGTTTCGCGAAGGGTCCCTCCCCCAGCCCCCGCCACCAAGATTGTGATCAGCCCGGTCACCCGGGACGGCACAAGATTCAGCGCATCGTCCAGCCGCGCGGCAGCCGTCCCGAACCGCGCATACCGCGCCGACCGATGCCCCACCATCGCGTCAAGCGTGTTCGCCGCCCGATACCCCAACAGCCCCGCCGGCCCCAGCACCGCACCCCACATCAACGGCGCCACCACCGCATCCGACGTGTTCTCCGCAACCGACTCCACCGTCGCCCGCGCCAGCTCCGCCTCATCCAGCGCCGACGGATCCCGCCCGCACAGATGACCGAGGCGCCCCCGAGCCGCCTCCACCTCACCCTTCTCCAGATGCCCCGCCATGATCCGCGACTCCCTGCGCAGGGTCCGCCCGCCGAGCACCGTCCATGTCGCCGCCGCCGTCACGACGGCCCTTGCCACCGGCCGCCCCCGGGTAACCCGGCTGGCCACCGCCCCCGCCACCACCGGCACACCCACCGCGACCGCCGTGAACACCGCACCGGCCGCTCTGCTGTCCCGGTAAACCTTCCGCTCCAGCGCTCCCGCAGCCGTCCCGAACCCGGCCACCGGATGGAACCGGCGCGGGTCGCCGAGGGCGGCGTCGAGCAGGTACCCGGCGATCAGCCCGGCCGCGTCCGCGGCCCACGGTCGCACGTCAGCGGCCGAACGGCGTCAGGTCGAACGCCCACACCGCCAGGCCCGGTTCGGCCTCCTCGGGGTACGGCACCGGCTCCAGCTCGCCCCAGGCGATCGACCCGGGCGCGCGGTCCTGGAGGAACTCCACGACGATGCCGCGCAGGTCCTCGGTCACCCGGTACTCCACCGGGAACGGCAGGTCGCCAGGCTTGCGGCTGCCAGTCGAGCAGCGCAGCTGACCGGCGATCCCGTCGTGCCAGACGTAGAACGTGGCGGTGCCCCGGTGACCGTTGCCGCCCACCTGCTCCCGCAGGACGGCGGCGGTCTCCTCGAACGCGGCCACCACCTCGTCGGCTGACAGCCCCATCCGCTCGTGCGGCGGCGCGCCGAACCAGTTGGTGTTGGCCTCCTCGGCCGCCTGGTCGTCAGGCGAGAGCACTACCGTCTCGGTCGCGATGGCGCGGATGTCCTTCAGCAGCACGCGTTCAGTCTGCCGCGTGGTGTCACCGCCGGCCCACTCGGGCCGCTCCGACTGGCGGCCGGTTGCGTCGGCACGATCGGCCTATCCCGATCGAACGACACCGGGAACACCCGGTCGAGTGAGGCAACTGGCGGCCCAGCCGGGCAACCCCAGGCAACCGGCGGCCCAGCCGGGCAACCCCAGGCAACCGGCGGCCCAGCCGGGCAACCCCAGGCAACCGGCGGCCCGGCCGGGCGACCCCAGCCGGGCCGGGCCGCCGGGCGCCACCGCCTCCGGGTCGCCGACAGGGAACGGCGCCGGGGGCAGCGGCATCCAGTAAGGCCTCAGGCCGGGACCGGCTCCTGCCGGAATCCGCGCCGCGAACGCCGAGCGCGCTCGGTAGCCGCCTCCTCAGGCACGGCGACTTCCTCCTCGTCGGCCGACTCTTCGATCTCCGCCACCGCTTCGGGGAAGGTCGGCGTGTCACCGCCGGGCAGCCCGTCACCGTACGCAACCGGTGACTCTGCGTCGGACACCGACTCCGTCGTCTCGCCGCGGACGACTGTGTCCTCCTCCACCCCCTCCACGACGCTCAGCGAGCCGGCCGGCTTGTTGCGGAAGAACCGGGCCCGGCCGCGCCCCAGGTCGTGACCGATGGAATACGCCTCCATCTCGTACGCCACCCGCGGCCGCTTCTCGTCATCCGTCCAGTCACGGGTGAACAGGCGACCGTAAACGATCACCGGGTCCCCGATGCCGACGGACGACGCCACCCCTTCGGCGAGCTTGCGCCAGGCAGTCACACGTACGCGAAGACAGTTGCCGTCCACCCACTTGCCGCTCTCCCGGTCCATCCGCCGGGCCGTGGACGCGATCCGGAAGTTGGCGACCAGGTGATTGGAGTTGCTGGTGCGCCGCCACTCCGGCGTGGTGAGCACGTTCCCGACGATCACGATGTTGGTGTCGAACACGGTTTCTCCCTCGAAAAGCTCGACTTGCTTCGGTCGAGGGCAGAGCCTGGCCCGTCCGGCCGCGGCGTGTGGATCACGTTGTGGACAGCGGCGAAGTGTGGACAAGCACACGGCCGGTGGCCGATCTGTTATGGCGCAGACAGCGGTACCCGTGGGTAACCTGTCGCTGTGGAGACCGACGTCCTGGGCTGGCCGTACGAGCGGCACACCATCGATCTGGGCACCGACGACGAGGGCCCGGTGGTGGCCACGCTGGTGCGCCGCCGGGCCGAGACGCCGGCGCGGCGGGCCGTGCTGCACGTCCACGGTTTCGTCGACTACTTCTTCCAGACGCACATGGCCGATTTCTTCGTCGAGCGCGGCTGGGACTTCTACGCGCTGGACCTGCGCAAGTACGGCCGCAGCCTGCTGCCGCACCAGACGCCGAACTTCGCGCGCAGCCTCACCGACTACTTCCCCGAGCTGGACGAGGCGGCCCGGATCATCCGCGAGCAGGACGGTCACGACCAGCTGCTGGTCACCGGCCACTCGACGGGCGGGCTGATCACCTCGCTGTGGGCGCACACCCGCCAGGGCCGGGGTCTGCTCGACGGCCTGTTCCTGAACAGCCCGTTCTTCGACTTCAACATGCCGTGGCTGATGCGGCGCCCGCTGATGGCCACGATCCTGGCGGTCGGTGGCCGCTCGCCGTACCGGAAGATGCCCACCGCCTCCCTGGGCCTGTATGGCAAGAGCCTGCACGCCGACCACCACGGCGAGTGGACCTACGACCTGGCGTGGAAGCCGATCCTCGGTTTCCCGGTGCGGATGGGCTGGCTGGAGGCGATCCGGCGCGGCCAGCGCCGGCTGCGGGCCGGCCTGAACATCGACGTGCCGGTGCTGGTCGCCTGCTCGGACCGGACCTTCCGCGGCCGGGAGTGGCACGACGACGTCCGGGTGACCGATTCGGTACTGGACGTGGAACACATCACGCGCTGGGCGCCGGGCCTCGGCCCCCGCGTGACCATCGCCCGGTTCAACGGTGGCATGCACGACCTCACGCTCTCCGGTAAGGACGTTCGCGCCGAGGTCTTCCGTGAGCTGGGCCGCTGGGTCGACGCGTTCCTGCCCGCGCCGGGCACTCCGGAGCCCGAGATCCCGCCCGCGCCGGAGGACCAGGCGGGCCTGAGCACGATGCTGGAGGCGGCCGAAGCCGCGGTGGAGAACGCCGCCGCCGCCGAGGCGGACGACAGAACCGGCACGACCGCCTAGTATGTGCTGGCCAGCGCTCGTAGCTCAGCGGATAGAGCAACGGACTTCTAATCCGTCGGTCGCAGGTTCGAATCCTGCCGGGCGCGCCAATCACTCGATCTACCAGCACATCGACGATCTGCGTAGATCTGCGGCAGGGGCTGATTCACCCCTGACCTCAACAGGGTGTCATTGATCGGCGTCCGAGTCCCGATGGACGCGCTCCGCGATCTGACGGGTCTGCTCGTCGAAGAGCACGAGACGGATCAGTTCGACGGTGGTCGGCTCGCCATGCAGGGCTGCCAGTGCTTGCGCAACGGCGTCCTCCTTCGGCCAGCGGTAGACGCCGGAGGAGATCAGCGGGTAGGCGATCGACCGCGCGCCCAGGCTCGCGGCGATCGCCAGCGACGCGGTGTAACAGCTTCGAAGCAGCGGGGAGCGGTCTTCATCCTCGCTGAACACCGGTCCAACCGTGTGGATCACCCAGCGGGCGGACAGTCGCCCCGCCGTTGTTGCCACGGCCTGCCCGACCGGCAACCCTCTGCCGTAACGGCTGGCTCGCAGGTCACGGCACTCGTTCAGGATTGCCGGGCCGCCCTTGCGGTGGATCGCTCCGTCAACTCCCCCGCCGCCCAGCAGGGATGAGTTCGCCGCGTTGACGATGGCGTCGACCCGCTCGACCGTGATGTCGCCGGTGACCAATTCGATCCGCACTGTGCTACCTCTCGGGCTTGGCGAGCCCGCACGCAGCGGGGCCGGCAGGCGATTTGCCCGCCGATGCTAACCGGGACGCACGGCACCCGTTCAGATCACGGATTCCTTCCCCCGCGCCAGCCGCGCCAGCCGCCAAAGGCCGATGGCGATCAGCACGATCCCGCCGAAGCCGACCGGTTGGTACCAGTAGCGCCACGGTGATCCGGCGACGATGTCCGGGCCTGCGACGTCGGAGGGCCGGTCGCGGTCGACCGCCAGCGAGATCTGTTCGCCGCGGCCGGGCGGCACGCCCCATCCGTAGTCGAGCAGGTCCTCGCTGTACAGCCGGTCACCGACGCGGTACTCCACGCGCACCACCTTGAACCGGCGGCCGAGGAAACTGTTGTGCTGCCCGGTCACGGTCGCGTCGACCGTCACGCCAACTGTCCGGATCCGGTCAGCGCGCTGGTGCAGCGTCATCAGGCCGAGCGCTCCGGCACCCAGCAGAATCAGGCCCAGTGCCAACGGCCACAGCCGGCGAGCTCTCCGCATAGCTGATCATCGCATTGCGGCGCACGCACCGGGAAACAAAGACACGCACCGGGAAACAGCGATAGGCTTCGATAGCAGCGACGTCCACACGGGAGGGTGCCCGGCATGACCGCTGACGAGGTCGCCCCTGAGGGCGTCGACATCTCCACGCCGAGCGTCGCCCGGGTCTACGACTTCATGGTCGGCGGCAAGGACCACTTCGCCATCGACCGGATGGTCGCCCAGCGTGCTCTGGAGATCATGCCGGACGCGCAGGAGGCCGGCCGCGCCTGCCGCGCGTTCCTGCGCCGGGCGGTCCGTTACCTGGCCGCCGACGCCGGTGTCCGCCAGTTCCTCGACATCGGCTCCGGCCTGCCCACCGAGACGAACGTGCATCAGGTCGCCCACGACGTCGACCCGGCGGCGAAGGTGGTGTATGTCGACAACGACCCCACCGTCCTGGTGCACGGCCGCGCGCTGCTCGCCGACGACAGCACCAGCACACTGATCGAGGCCGACGTCCGGTCGCCGCAGACGATCCTGGAGCATCCGGTGGTCCGCGAGCACCTGGACCTCGGCGAGCCGATCGGCCTGCTGCTGTTCTCGATCCTGCATCACGTGAACGACGACGAGGATCCGGCCGGCATCGCCGCGACCCTGCGCGACGCGCTCGCGCCCGGCAGCCACCTGGCGATCATCCACTTCTGGGACCCGGCGGAGGAGCACCCGGAGACCTCGGCGAAGGTGCGCGACGCGGAGCGGCTGTTCAACGAGACGCTGGGCACCGGCCGGTGGCGGAGCCGTCAGGAGATCACCACGTTCTTCGGTGACTTCGAGATGGTCTCGCCCGGCCTGGTGCCGCTGGCCGAGTGGCGGCCGGACACGGAGATCCCCGCCGAGCAGAAGGAGAGTTACCACACGATGCTCGGCGGGGTCGCGCGCAAGAGCGCCTGACGCGTCAGCAGCCCAGCCCGTCCTTGTACCACTCCGGCACCTTGCCGCCGGCCACCTTGCCGGCGACCTCCCAGAGCACCTCGGGGTAGTCGCCCTCGGCGTTCATGTCGTTGAGGACCTTCCAGTTGCGACTGCTGCGCAGGGCGCTGGCCGCCTTCTTCACCGCGGCGTCGTCGCCGGCCTTGTCGGCGCGGATCCACTCGGCGATCCAGGTGCAGGTCACCTGGCCGGTCACGTGGGCACCGAACTGGTAGGGGTCGTTGGCGCCGGCCACGTCGACCGAGTTGATGTCGAAGCCGGGCGGCATCGGCACGTCGGTGAGGATCTTGGCGGCCTCGTCGTGGACACGGCCCGGGGTGACGATCTGCGGGGGCAGCGCGGCCAGGAAGGTCTCGGCGTCGGCACGGGCGATGTGCGGGAGGACCGCGTCGAACTCGGTGCGGGTCCACGTGCCGCCGGTGCGCAGCTCGACGAACGTGCCGTCCTGCGGTTTGAGCATCGCGGCGAAGTCGCTCGCGCTGTAGGTGAAGACGGCGGCCTCGCGGCCGGCGACGGTGGCCGGCTGCGGAGCGCTGACCAGCAGCCGGTCCTTGTAGTAGTCGTCGTAGTGCTCGTCCTGATACCACGTCATCTCCAGCGACCGGGCGCCGTTGACGAAGTTGATCGTGCCGGACTCCGAGGCGAAGCCGTAGACCGTGGTGACCTTCCAGCCGTCCTGCTGGATCAGCAGGCGCGGCAGGCCCTCGACAGCCTTGAGATCCAACTGGTAGCCACCGCCGGCGCCGGCCTCGGGCAGCCCCACCGGGCCGGCCCAGGGCTCGGCCGGCGGCTGGTCGCGCAGCAGGACGGACGCGCCGATGACGCCGGTGACGACGGCCGCGGCGGCGACGGCGGTGGCGAGGCGCCGCCAGGCCCGGCGGCGTGGTGCGGCGGGCGCGGCCTCGGGCGCGGGGCCGGGCACGGACTCGAGTTGCGGAACGGACATGATCTCCTCCAGGAGCGTCTGCTCCGCCCCACCGAGGTGCCCGATGAGCTCGGGCCGGAACGGGTCGGCGTCGCGGACCACGCGGTCCAGGTGCTCGTCGGTCATCTGCCCTCCTCCGGGGCGGGAACGGTCAGGACGTCGAATACATGTCCGGGTGCCTGCGGGTCGTCACCGATCAATTCCCGCAGCCGCGTCCGGGCCCGTGACAGCCGGGTCCGCACGACGGCCGCGCTCAGCCCCAGGACCTCCGCGACCTCGCGCGGCTGCAGGCCCTCCCACACGGTGAGGGTCAGCACCTCGCGGTCGGTGTCGCCGAGCCGGGCCAGCGCCGCGCGCACGGCGAGCCGCTGCGGCACCTCCAGGCCCGGGTCGGCGATGCCCGCGGCGGCGGGGGCGGTGCCGCCGGTCAGCCGCTGCCGCAGCCGCTCGCCCAGCCGCTCCCGGCGGGTGCCGCCGCGGTGGTGGTTGGCCAGCACGCGGCGCGCCACCCCGTAGAGCCAGAGCCTGATCTCGTCGTCGGGCGGCAGCTCTCGGGCGCGGCGCCAGGCCACCAGGAAGACCTCGGCGACCACGTCGGCGGCGTCCTCGTGCTGCGCGACGCGGCGCACCGCGTAGGCCAGGAGCGCCTCGAAGTTCGCCGCGTAGATCCGCCGGAAGCGGTCCTCGTGCTCAGTCCCAGAACTCACGCATCATCCATGTCCGGACGGGCGTCAATCGTGACACGCGGATTCCGTCACCTGCAGATCGTGCGACTCGGCCGGTGACGAGCCGTGTGAGGCGACGAGCGCCGCCCGGGTGCTGGTGCAGAGCAGCTCCACCTTGGTGATCTTGTCGGCCGGCTTTCGTTCGTCGGGGCACGGGAACCCGACCGCCGGGGCGACGGACGTGCCCGAGATACCGGCCACCGCACCGTCGAGAGCGAACCCGTCGCGCTCCACCCGCACCTTGAGCGCCGTGGAGGAGCTGACGCGCTGGTGCGGGACCCGGATCGTACGCCGTCCGCACATCACCGAGTACACGTCGTCGGTGGAGGTCCGGTAGCCGAACTCGACATCGCCGGCGCGGGCGTTCAGCGCCGCGTCGTCCCAGCCGAAGGCCTTCCGCACGTCGGCGCGGTCGACGAAGCCGGTGCCGGTCTGCGGGTCGAACTTGACGGCCCCGTACGCCGGGGATGCGGAAAAGACTAACAAAAGGGCTAAAACCGAACGCATGACCGATGCTCGCACGGATCCCGCCCGGCGGCTCGGAGAAACGCGAACCCGCAGGTGGGACGAGATGCACTTGAGTCACTGTCTTATCGTCGAGTACAAGATCGCAAACCGCCTCCGAGTAGGAAGTAGACGATTCCGTTGTTCGTCTTCGGCATCCTCGTCGCCGTCGTCGCCCTGATCGCCCTGATCGCCGCGCGCACCGCCAAGGCCGACAAACTGCGCCGCCAGGCGTGGCTGACCTTCGGCGCCGGTCTCGTGGTGGCGGTCGGCTGCGTTGTCGCGGCCAGCATCACCGTCGTGCCGACCCGCAACGTAGGCATCGTGACGTCGTGGAACAAGCCGACCGGCCGGACCACCGGCGCCGGTCTGCAGTGGACACTGCCGTGGGAGGGCATCGACGAGTGGGACGCGTCCGGGCAGACCTACGCGCACCTCGGCGACCAGTGCGTGTGGGTGACCATCGCGGCACAGCGGCGGGCCTGCATCCCGGTGCAGATCGAGTGGTCGGCGAAGGCGGAGAAGGCACCGGAGAACTGGGCGGCGTACCGGGAGGTCGACGACCTGAGCCGGTTCGAGGTGTTCGTCGAGCGACGGGTCAACCCGCAGATCAACGGCGCCATGACCTCGATCTTCGCGGACTTCGACCCGCTCGGCTCGGTCGACGTCACCAGCGGTGACGCGCCGGCGCCCGACCTCAACAAGACCTACAAGGAACCGCTGGTCAAGGCACTCAACACCGAACTCGGCGACGAGATCGTGGTGAAGTCGGTGGCGTTCGAGTCGCCGCGCTACGACGAGCCGACGACGCAGGCGATCGCCGCGTACGGGCAGAAGATCCTGGAGGCGCGCAACCTGGAGATCGACAAGGCGAACGCGAAGACCCGGGCGGAGATCACCCGTACCGACGCGAGCGTCGACCAGGTGGCCCGCTGCCTGCAGATCGCCGAGAAGCTGGGTAAGGAGCCGGGCCTGTGCATGGGCGGCACGGTGTCGCTGACCAGGCCGGTCGAGACGGCCAAGTAGGCAGGTCCGCCCGGCGGTCGCGGCACAGCCGCGACCACCGGGCCCGGTCGCGGGTCTCGATCAGGCGGTACGCGATTGCCCGTACCCTATGAAGGGGTTCAATCGCCCCCAGAGAGTGAGCGAATCGCGAAGCCATCGCGGCGCGGTGATCCGGCCGGTCAGGACGGCCTCGGAGGCATACCAGCGCACCAGGCCGGCGGTGTCCGTGACCACCTGCCCGTCCTCCGGGAAACCGGGCGGGTGGGCGCAGACCTCGTGCCCGGTGGCGGAGAGCACCAGCCAGAACACGTTCGGCGGCGGCCGGTCGGTGATCTGGAAGCGCACCACGACCCGCGGCCGCGGCACCATGCCGGGAGTGATCATGCGGGAGAGTGTCCACAGAGCCAGGTAGGGGTCCTGGTCCTCGGGCCGCGCCTGGCGCCAGCGGGCACCCCAGGCACCCAGCGCGAGGCACACCTCGGCGAGTTCGTGACCGCAGCCGGTCAGCGTGTAACCGCCGGCGCCGCGGCTGACCACCCCGGCACGCTCGAGCGACCGCAGCCGCTGGCTGAGCACACTGCGCGGCAGGCCGGGCGCGCCGTCGAGGATCTCGGTGAATCGCCCGCAGCCCAGGTGCAGGTTGCGGATGATGATCGGTGTCCATCGCTCGGCGAAGACCTCGGCGGCCAGGGCGATCGGACAGTACTGCCCGTAGCCTCGCATCCCCCTACGATCCGGCGGCGCGCCGCCGCGCGCCAGGCCCGGTCCAGTATTCGAACTGGCCGCACCCCGCCCGGCGCTGTTGCCTGGGTGCATAACCTATGACCTGACGGCGGAGGCCGCCGAATTCTACGAGTCGACGTTCGTCCCGGCGCTGTTCGCGGCGTGGGCGCGGCATCTGGTCGACACCGCCGGGGTACGCCCCGGCAGCCGGGTGCTCGACGTGGCCTGCGGCACCGGCATCGTGGCGCGCACCGCGGCCGATCGCGCCGGGCCGGACGGTGTGGTGACCGGGCTGGACCGCAGCGAGGCGATGCTGGCGGTGGCCCGCTCGATCCGGCCCGGACTGCGCTGGGAACGCGGCGACGCGGCCGACCTGCCGTTCCCGGCCGGTGCGTTCGACCTGGCGCTGTCGCAGGCGGCGCTGATGTTCCTCGCCGACCGGCCGGGTGCGCTGCGGGAGATGGGCCGGGTGGCCGGCCGGGTCGCGGTGCAGGTGCCGGGCCGGCTGTCGCACAGCGCCGGGTACCGGGTGTTCACCGACGTGGTCGCGGCGCACGCCGAGCCGGCGACGGTGAAGCTGATCGAGGCGTACTTCGCCGCCGGGGAGCCGGACGAGCTGGCCGGCTGGTTCGCGGCGGCCGGGCTGCGCGTGGAACGGTTCGAGACCTGGACCGGCGCGACCCGGGCGCCGTCGATCGAGGCGTTCGTGACCGGTGAGCTGCTCCCGCTCGGGGTGGGCCCGGACCAGCGGATCACCGCGGCGTGCCGGTCGGCCATGGCGGGCTTCGCCGGGATCGGCGGCAGCGTCGCCGTGCCGATCGAAGCCCACCTGGTCGTGGCGGTACCGGTCAGGCCGCGGCAAGTGCCTCGGTCGGCGCCAGCCGCGCGGCCCTGATCGCCGGGTACAGCCCGGCGACCGCGCCGATGACCAGCGTCGCGCCGATCCCGCCGGCGACCGCCCAGAGCGGCACCACCGTGGGCCACCCCTGGGTGATCGCGTAGATCAGCGTGACCACGAAACCGGCGAGCACCCCGCCGGCGCCGCCGAACAGCGACAGCAGCAGCGACTCGGCGACGAACTGCGTACGGATCTGGCCCCGGGTGGCGCCCAGCGAGCGGCGCAGGCCGATCTCCGCGCGGCGTTCGAGCACCGAGATCACCATGGTGTTGGCGACGCCGATGCCGCCGACCAGCAGCGCGACGGCGCCCAGGCCGAGCAGCAGCGCGGTGAAGGTCGTGCTGGCGGCCCGCCGCGCGGCCAGCGCGTCGGAGGGGTTGGAGACCTGCACCTCGTCCGGGCTCTCCGGGTTCGCGGTCGGCGCCAGCACCGCCTGCACCGCCTCGACCTGCGACTCGACCGACCGGGTGTAGATGGTCGTGGCGTGGCCGTCGAAGCCCAGGTAGCTCTTGGCGGCGTCCCACCCGATCAGGACCGCGTTGTCCAGTTCGGGGGCGAGCGGCACCTGCCGCAGCACACCGGCCACCGGGTACCAGCGGCCGCCGATGTAGACGGACGGGACCGCGCCGAGCCGCCGGGCCGCCGCGTCGCCGAGCACCACCACCGGGTAGCGGCCGGTCGCCGCGTTCAGCCACGATCCGCTGGCGATCTCGGCGCCGACCGTGCCGAGCAGGTCGAGCTGCGCGGCGAGCACGGACAGGCCGCCGGTCTCGCCCTTGGGCACCTGGTCGGTGCGATAGACCGAGGTGTCGTTGACGACGCCGGTGGCGGTGGCCGAGGTGACCGGCCCGATCCGCTTGATCATCGGGAGGGCGTCGTCCGGCAGCGTCGCCTCCTCGCCGAACATAGTGTCGCCCGGCGCGACGGTGAGCATGTTGGTGCCGAGCGCGGCGAGCGCGCGGTCCAGGCTCGCCGCACTCGAGGTGGAGATGCCCACCACGGCGACCATCGCGGCGATGCCGATCGCGATGCCGAGAGCGGAGAGCACCGCACGCAGCGGACGGGCGCGCAGTCCGGAACCGCCGAGCCGCAGCAGATCGGAGCCGCTCAGCCGGGCGGGTTGCAGGACGGCCATTCAGATCACGCTCCCGTCCAGCATCGGGACCTGCCGGGGCAGGCTGTTGGCGATCTCGTGATCGTGGGTGATCACCAGGACGGTGGTGCCGGCCGCGTTGAGCTCGCGCAGCAGCCCCACCACCCCGGCGCCGGAGACCGAGTCCAGGTTGCCGGTGGGCTCGTCGGCGAGCAGCACCGCCGGGTCGCCGGCCACCGCGCGGGCGATGGCCACCCGTTGCCGTTCACCGCCGGAGAGCTGGTGCGGGCGGTGCGTGAGCCGGTCACCGAGGCCGACCCGGACCAGGGCGGCCTCGGCGCGCCGCTCACGCTCTTTCTTGGGTACGCCGGAGTACAGCAGCCCGTCCGCGACGTTGGCGACCGCGTCCCGCCCCGGTGCCAGGTGGAACTGCTGGAACACGAAACCGATCCGGCGTGCCCGCAACGCCGAGAGCTGCCGGTCGGAGAGGCGGGCCACGTCGTACCCGTCGATGTGCACGGCGCCGGCCGACGGGCGGTCCAGCGTGCCGATCAGATGAAGCATGGTCGACTTGCCGGAGCCGGACGGGCCGACGATGGCGATCAGCTCACCGGGCTCGACGCTCAGGTCGACGTCGCGGACCGCGGTGACCCCGCCCGGGTACGTCTTGCTCACCCGCTCCAGCTCGATCACCGGGCTCATTCCGGCACCCCGACCTTCATGCCCTCGGTGAGACCACCACCGGACACCTCGACCCGGCCGCCGGCGAACAGGCCGGTCTCCACGGCCACGATGCGGGTGGCGCCGTTCTCGACCAGCTGCAGGCCGTACCCGCCCTCGGCCAGCGCGAGCAGCGCCTTGACCGGTACGGTGAGCACGTTCTCCCGCTTGGTGGAGGCGAACGCGACCGTCACCGCCGCGTCGTCGAGCGCGTCCGGCGGCTTGCTGAACGTGATCGTCAGGTCCAGGACCGTCTTGTCGTCCTCGGCCGGGTTCTCGGACTCCACGACGCTCGTGTCGATCCCGGTGATGCGGGCCGGCACCCGGTCGCCGTCGGGCAGGGTCACCTCGACCGCGGCGCCCTTCTTGGCGAGCCGCTGGTCGCTCATCTCCAGCTGGACGGAGGCCACCCGGCCGGTTCCGGTGACCGTGAGGAGTTCGCCGCCCGGCTGCACGGCGTCGCCGATCGCGGAGCTGAGCGCGTCCACGCGTACGGCTCCGGGCTGGTAGACGACCCGGCCCAGCTCAACCGTGCCGGTCTCGTCCAGACCCAGGTCCTCCTGCCAGTCCTCGACGGCGCCGGCGGTCGACGAGGTGTAGTCGCTGTCGACGGTGAAACCGCGGTAGCCGAGGGCCCACAGGTTCTTCTCGAACTGCTTGACGTCCGGGCCCTCGGCACCGGGCGCCAGGTCCCGGTACGCGGGCAGGGTCCCGTAGAGCAGCAGCACCGGATCGTTGTCGACGCGGTAGAGGGCCTTGCCGCGCCGCAGTGTCGTACCGGTGGCCGGCAGCCTGGTCACGGTGCCGCCCAGCCGGGTGCCGACCGTCGTGGAGTCGCCGTACCCGAGGGAACCGTCGTGGTCCTCCTGATCGACCAGCGTCTCCTTGAGCACGTCGGCGGTCACCGTCGTGGTGGTGCCGGCCGAGCCGGTGCCGCTCTCCGCCTCGGGTGTCCCGGCGATCACCACGGCCGCGGCCGCCGCCCCGGCGGTGAGCACGGCCGCCACCGCCACTGTCGTCCTGCGCCTCATGCCGCCGCCACCTCGCCCGGCCCGTTCTTCTGGACGTGCCGCTCGGCCGCGCCGGACGGCCGGTACTTGGAGCAGGTCTGCTCGGCCTTGTCGAACGTCGGCTCGCCCGGGCCGGTCCCGAGGTCGTCACCGTTGATCTCGAGGCTGCCGTCGGGCTTCGGGTCGGGGAAGTTGGGCACCCCGTTCTCCCGCATGCACCTGGCCATCTGCCGGACCGCCTCGAGGTCGGCCGGGTTCATCTGCGGCCGCTCACCGTCGTTCGGCGCGTACTGGCGGCAGGCCTCCTCGGCGGCCTTCATCTTGTCCGGGTCGACGTTCGAGGGCACCCGGATGACGGACTTGCCGTTCTGCGGGTCGGGGAACCAGGTCATGCCGTTCTCGCGCATGCACCTCGCGAACTTGATCGGCGCGTCCGGGTCGATGCTGACATTCGGTGACGCGGTGACCGACGCCTTCGGCCCGCCGCTGGCGGCGGTGGCCACGCCCGGCGTCTCGGCCTTCGCCGCGCAGCCCGCCAGTGGTGTCAGGAGCAGTAATGCGACTATCAGTCCTCGTCTGTCCATGTGAGGCAGTGAAGCGAGACCGTGGTTTCCCGGCCGTCACCTAAAACGATGACGGCGAATTGACGCGGCGCCGGGCCAGTATGGAGGCATGCGGATCCTGGTGGTGGAGGACGAGCCGCTGCTCGCCGACGCGGTGGCGCAGGGGTTACGGCACGAGGCGCACGCTGTGGACGTCGTCTACGACGGCGGGTCCGCGCTGGAACGGATCGACGTCAACGACTACGACGTGGTCGTCCTGGACCGTGACGTGCCGGTCGTGCACGGCGACAAGGTGTGCGAGGTGCTGGCCGAGCGCAACGCGGAGATCCGGGTGCTGATGCTGACCGCGGCCGCCGGGATCGACGACCGGGTCGCCGGGCTGGCCCTGGGCGCCGACGACTACCTGCCGAAACCGTTCGCCTTCCGGGAGCTGTCCGCGCGGGTGGCGGCGCTGGGACGGCGGGCCCGGCCGGCCGCTCCTCCGGTGCTGCGGCGGGCCGGGATCAGCCTGGATCCGTACCGTCGGGAGGTACACCGCGACGGCCGGTACGTGCCGCTGTCGCGCAAGGAGTTCGCGGTCCTGTCCGAGCTGCTGCGCGCCGACGGGACGGCGGTCTCCGCGGAGACGCTGCTGGAGAAGGCGTGGGACGAGAACGCCGACCCGTTCACCCACGCGGTGCGGATGACGATCCTCAAGCTGCGCCGCAAGCTGGGCGACCCGCCCGTGGTGCTGACCGAGCCGGGAGTGGGGTACCGGATCCGATGAGACTCACCGTGCGCGGCCGGCTCACCCTCGTCTACGGCGGCCTGTTCGTCGTGGCCGGGCTGGTACTGCTCGGCGCCATCTACGTGGTGGCCCGGCAGGCCGGCTCGGCCACGTTGCACACCTCCTTCTCCGGCCGGGCCGCGCCGCCGCCGGACGAGCTGGCCGGGGTGGAGGGCGAGGAGGCGGTCAAGCAGCTCATCGAGGGGACCCAGGCCACCACGCTGAGCACGATGCTCACCCAGGGGCTCATCGCGCTCCTCGTGATCAGCACGGCGGCCGTCGTGCTGGGCTGGCTGCTCGCCGGGCGCCTGCTGCAGCCGCTGCACCAGATCACCGCGACCGCCCGGCGCATCGCCGAGTCACCGGCGGCCGACCGGGGCCTGCACGAGCGGATCGCCCTGGACGGGCCGGACGACGAGCTCAAACAGCTGGCCGACACGTTCGACCTGATGCTGGCCCGGCTCGACCACTCGTTCGACGGCCAGCGCCGGTTCATCGCGAGCGCGTCGCACGAGCTGCGTACGCCGCTCACCCTCAACCGGACCCTGCTGGAGGTGGCGCTCGCCCCGGAGACGGCGTCCCCCGAGGTACGCCAGCTCGGCACCACCCTGCTGGCCATCAACGACCGGCACGGCCGCCTGATCGACGGGCTGCTGCTGCTGGCCCGCTCGGACCGGGAGGTCACCGAGCGGGCGTACGTCGACCTCGCCGACATCGTCGACCACGTGGCCGTCTCGGACACCGTGAAGGTCCTCTCCGAACCGGGCGAGGCCGCTGTCCTGGGCGATCCGGTTCTGCTGGAGCGTCTCGTGCAGAACCTCGTGGAGAACGGCATACGCCACAACATCGCGATCAACGGCTGGGTGAGTGTCGCGACGCGTACCCGCGTCGACGGCTGGGTGGAGCTGCAGGTGGCCAACTCCGGCCCGGTGGTGCCCCGCTACGACGTGCCCGGCCTGTTCGAGCCGTTCCACCGCTACGGCACCGAGCGTCTCCACTCCCCCGGCGCCGGCCTGGGCCTGTCGATCGTCCGTGCGGTGGCCCGCGCCCACGGCGGCGACGTGCGAGCCGACGCCCGCGACGAGGGCGGCCTGATCGTTACCGTGATGCTCCCTCGCGCGCCGTGACGAGCCCGGGTTGGGCTATGTAGAGTTCCGACATGGCTGGTCCGAGCTTCGCCGAGCGCGTCGCGTCCGCCCTGCTCACGGTCGCGGCACGCCGCTGGCCGAGCGACGTCGCGGGCCCGATGCGCCGGGAGTGGGCCGCCGAGCTGGCCTGCCTGCGCGACCGGCCCGGCCGGATGCTCACCTTCGCCGCCAGCCTGGCCGTCTCGTCCCCGCGCCGCTTCCCGTGGCCCGCGATCGCCGCACCCGCCCTGCTCGTGCTGATCGCCGCCGCCCTGTTCAACGGCGTCCGCCAGAGCCTGCACCTGGCCGAGACCGCGCTGCCCTGGTCCGGCGAGGCGGCGCTGGTCGGCACCCTGCTGGCGGCGTCGTGCCTGCTGATGGCGGCCGCCGGGGCACGCTGGGCACCCCGGCATCCGTCGCGCGCGACACTGGTCACGGCCTTTTTCGCGTACGTGTTCCTGCTCGCCGGCAACGAGACCCCGGTCATGCCGTTCATGGGCTGGCGCGAGATCGCCCCCACGATTCTGAGCTGGACGGTCGTGACAGCCGCCACCTGCCGCGCCACCCGCCACCTCCGGACCACCGGCCGTCCCCGCGTTGCCGCCCTCGCCGCCCTGACCGGCGGTTTCCTGGCGGTGGAGGCCGCCGCGATCACCGGCTGCCTGCACGCCGCCGCCGCCCTGGGCGTCCCGGCCGCCTCGGCCCCGGCCTGGTTCCCGCTGGCCATGCTCCCCGGCGGCACCGGCGGGTTCGGCCCCGCACTCGGGGCCTTCCACGCCTCCGACATCCTGCTCGCCACCGCGGCCACCCTGACCGGCCCGCTGCTGCTCTGCACCGCTTTCCTGACCGCCGCCCTGCTCAGCCCCGCACGCACCGCCACGCCCCGGAAGGTCTTCACCCGGCTCGATCCGCGGATCGCCGGCGGCACCCTCACCGCCGCCGCCGTCCTGCTGCTCGCCCCGCGGCTGCCCCGCTCCACGACCGCCGAGGCCGTCCTGCCCCGCCTCGCCGACAACTCCACGGTCTTCGGGTTCGGCTTCCTGGCCCACCCCGCCGGCCCCGCCGCGCTGGCCCTCGCCGTCGCCCTCCTGGTCGCGCACCACCTGGCCGATCGGCGCCCGCTCACCCTCTGACCGCCGTCCGCGCGGCGCGTCACCCCGTCGCGGACCCTATGTAGAGATGCGATAATGCTGATGAAGCGCTGGTCTCCCGCCATCCTGGTCGCCCTGATCGCCGGATATCTGGCACTCAGCCGCCCCGAGGGCCTCACCGACCTGCGGGTCTACGTGGGCGGGGTGGAGAGCCTGCAGAGCGGCACCGGCCTCTACGACTACTTCCGCAACGGGACCGCCCCGTTCACCTATCCGCCGTT
The DNA here is from genome assembly GCF_040681145.1 of Actinoplanes sp. NPDC051861. Taxonomy (NCBI): domain Bacteria; kingdom Bacillati; phylum Actinomycetota; class Actinomycetes; order Micromonosporales; family Micromonosporaceae; genus Actinoplanes; species Actinoplanes sp. NPDC051861. Next base: position 746,793 of record NZ_JBFAYE010000002.1, on the reverse strand, counting down.
CGCCGCCCTGCTCATGCTGCCCCTGAGCGCCGTGCCGACCGGCCTGCTGCACCTGATCTGGACCGCCGGCACGGCCCTGGCGGTGGCCGCGCTGGCACTGCTGGTCGACCGCCGCGCGGCCCCGCTGGTCGCCCTGGTCCTGATGCTCTCCGCACCGGTCTCGTCCACGTTCAAGTACGGCCAGGTGAGCCTGCTGCTGGCCGTCCTGGTCGCCACCGACGTTCTGCTCCTGCGCCACAGCCGCCACCAGGGCGTGCTGATCGGCCTGGCCGCCGCGATCAAGCTGACACCACTGATCTTCATCCCGATGCTGTGGCTGACCGGCCGCCGCCGCGCCGCCGGCGTCGCCACCGCCACGTTCCTGGCCTGCGGGCTCCTGGCCGCCCACCTGCTGCCCGCCGAGTCCTGGCGTTACTGGACCACCGAGTTCCACGACGTGTCCCGGCTCGGCTTCATCACCTCGGTGGGCAACCAGTCGCTCAACGGCGCCCTGCTCCGCCTCGGCGTACCCCACCGCGAACTCCTGGCCACCGCCCTGGCCGGACTGATCGCCGCGACGGCCCTGCTCGCCACCAGAAACCTCGACCGCCTCGCCGCCCTGGTCATCACCGGGGCCGCGAGCGTCGTGCTCTCACCCGTCTCCTGGACCCACCACCAGATCTGGCTGGTCCTGGCCGCCTTCCTCCCCCTCGCCCACGCCACCCGCGCCCTGATCCTGGCCGTCATGCTCCTGCCGGTGACCGCCCTCGGCCTCTGGCCACTCCAGGAGTCCCGCCTCCTCCTGGCCACGGCCCTGTGCCTCGCCCTGCCCGCGCTGCTCTCTAGCCCGCCGCTGCCCGCTGTGACTCCGACGCCCCGCGGGGGTCGCTGCCCGACCCCGCCGTCCGCCGCGCCAGCCCCACCACGCCCCACGCCATGACCAGCGCGGCCACACCCACCGCGACCAGCCCGCCCACCCCGAACCGCACGCCCTCCCCGAACAGCACCACCCCGGCGGCCGCGGCCACCAGCGGATTCGTGACGCTCACCGTCGCCAGCGGGGTGGCCAGCCCGGCACCCCGGTACGACAACTGGCCGAGCAGATACCCCGAGACCGAGAACGCCACCACCATCCCCGCCGCCGGCCGCGAGACCGCACCGATCCCGCCCGTGGTGAACGACGCCAGCACCGCCTTGGACAGCACCGACGCGATCCCGAACGCGACGCCCGCCGCACCCGCCAGCAGCATCGCCCGCGCTCGCGGACCGGCCCGCCAGGCCGCGACCGAGCAGGCGAAGACCGTCCCCGCGGTGATCAGTGCCAGGGTCCGCACGGTCCGCTCGGTCAGCAGCGCCGGGTCCTCGGCGGCCACCGACAGTGACAGGATCGCGGCCAGCCCGGCCACCGTGAGCGCGGCGTCCAGCCACGCGGCCCGGCTGAGCCGGGTGTGGTAGCGGATCACCTCGATCGGCAGCGCGATGAGCAGCGTCAGCGTGCCGAGCGCCTGCACGACCGCGACCGTCCCGAAGTTCAGCGCCACCACGTGCAGCGCCACCCCGGTGCCGGTGAGCAGCAGCGCGACCGCCCACCGCGACCGGCCGCGATGCCGGTGCTCAGCGAGGCGCTCCTGGGCGACCGCCGCCGCGGCGTAGGAGGCGGCAGAGAGCAGGGACAGACCGACCGCCCACCCCAGCGACCCCATCGCACACCTCACCCCGCCGAGTGAAACCTCGCTCTGTCGAACATACCGACCAGGCACCAGGTGACCGTTACAAAGCGGGCGGAGGCCCCGGCCGCGGGAATTGCGTTTCGCGCGGGCACTACGGGCTGTCACTATCCCGGGCATGGTCACAGCGACTGGCGTCCGCATCGGATGGGCCGACCTGCCCGCCGGCGTCCGCGCCCGGGTGGAGGCGATCCTCGGCGGCGGGCCGGTGGCCGAGGCGCGGTCCCAGGCGGGCGGCTTCTCCCCCGGCACCGCCGACCGGGTGCGCACCGCCTCCGGGCGGCGCGCGTTCGTCAAGGCCGTGAGCCCGTCGCTGAACGTGGAGTCGGCCGCCATGGCCCGTCGCGAGCTGCGGATCACCGCCGGGCTGCCGGCGAGCGCCCCGGTGCCGCGCCTGCTGGACGGATTCGACGACGGCGACTGGGTCGTGCTCATCCTCGAGGACATCGAGGGTGCTCATCCGCGTACCCCTTGGGTGAAGGGTGAGATCGACGCCGCCGCAACCGCGCTCCGCGACCTCGCCGCCGCACTCACGCCGGCGCCTGTGCCCGGCCTTCCCACTGCGGCCGACCGGCTGTCCCGCGACTTCGCCGGATGGGCGGACCTCGCCGCCGAGCCGCCCGCCGACCTGGCCCCCTGGGCCCTGCGAAACCTGGGCCCGTTGCACGCGGCGGCCGAGCGCGGCATCGCCGCGATGGCCGGCGGGGAGACACTCGCGCACACCGACATCCGGGCCGACAACATTCTGGTACGCCCGGACGGCCGCATGATCATCGTCGACTGGCCCTGGGGCTGCCGCGGCCCGGCGTGGCTCGACTCCGTGCTGCTCGCGGTGAACGTGATCGTGCACGGCGGCGCCCCCGGCCCGCTGCTCGACGGCGTCGACGAGGAGACCGTGACCGGCGTCATCTCCGGGTGCGCCGCCTACTTCCAGCACCGATCCCGGCAGCCGCCACCGCCGGGGCTGCCGACGGTCCGCGCGTTCCAGCGGTTCCAGGGCGACGCCCTGCTGCCGTGGCTGCGCGCGGCGATGCACGGCTGAAGATCGAAACACCCCTGAACCACACCCGCTGCCCGCCCGTAACAGTTACCGGGTTTGACCGGCAGATGGGACCTCCAGCACACCGCACCGGGCCCGGCATGCCGGGGGACTAGGCTTGACGCCCTGTGAACTGGGCTTCGGCGTGGCGGCCCGGGCGGCCAACCGAAACATGGAACGGAAGATGATGATCGACCAGGCCAAGGTTCGAGTCCTGCTTTTGGAGAGCATCCACCCCGATGCGGTGTCCCGGCTCGAGGAGGACGGCTTCCACGTCGAGTCCGTCCGCAACGCCCTCGACGAGTCCGAGCTCATCAACCGCATCGCCGGGGTGAGCCTGCTCGGCATCCGCTCCAAGACGCAGGTCACGGCGAAGGTGCTGGAGGCCGCGACCGACCTGGCGGCGATCGGCGCGTTCTGCATCGGCACCGACCAGATCGATCTGCCGGCCGCCAGCGCCGGCGGCGTCGCCGTCTTCAACGCGCCGTTCTCCAACACCCGCTCGGTCGTCGAGCTGGCCATCGCCGAGATCATCTCGCTGACCCGCCGGCTCACCGAGAAGAACGCGCTGATGCACACCGGCGTGTGGGACAAGTCGGCCGACGGCGCGCACGAGATCCGCGGCCGCCGCCTCGGCATCGTGGGTTACGGCAACATCGGCACCCAGCTGTCGGTGCTCGCGGAGAACCTCGGCATGTCGGTCTCGTTCTACGACACCTCCGACAAGCTGGCGCTGAGCAACGCGCACCGCTGCGCCAGCCTCGACGAGCTGCTGGAGACCAGCGACATCGTCACCCTGCACGTGGACGGCCGGCCCGGCAACGCCGGCTTCTTCGGCGCCGAGCAGTTCGCCAAGATGCGGCCGGGCAGCCTGTTCCTCAACCTGTCCCGGGGCATCGTCGTCGACCACCTGGCCCTGCGGGACGCGCTGAAGAGCGGACGGCTGGCCGGTGCCGCCGTCGACGTCTTCCCCAAGGAGCCCAAGGGCCGCGGCGACGAGTTCCTCTCCGAGCTGCGCGGCCTGCCGAACGTCATCCTCACCCCGCACATCGGCGGTTCGACCGAGGAGGCCCAGTCCGACATCGGCGGCTTCGTGGCGAACAAGCTGGCGAAATACGTCACCGAGGGCAACACGACGCTGAGCGTCAACCTGCCCGGCGTGACGCTGCCCGAGCTGCCCGGCATGCACCGCATCGTGCACATGCACAAGAACACTCCCGGTGTGCTCGCCGACGTCAACCGGATCCTGGCCGAGCACGGCGTCAACGTCGAGGGCCAGATGCTCAGCACCCGCGGTGAGTACGGTTACCTGATCACCGACATCGCCCGGGGCTACCCGGACGTGGTGCTCGACCAGCTCCGCGCGATGGACCAGACCGTCCGCCTGCGCGTCCTCAACTGAGGAAACGACGAAGGCGCCCGGCTCCCGCCGGGCGCCTCGTACATGTCAGGACTTGCGTTCCTCCACCTTGAGCACGGCGATCGCCGAAGCCGCGTCCACGTCGTACCGGTTGGCCTTCTGCCAGTCCTTGGGCGTCAGCGTCGAACCCGGCGGCAGGTCCCGCAGCGTCCGCGCCCCCGCCGTCACCGCGCTCGCCCCGCCACCGACCTTGACCCGCACCGGGTTGTCGGCCGGCGCCCGCAGGGTCAGCTCCTCGATGCTGCCGGTGATCTTCATGGGCACCGTCCCGGCCGCCTCGGCCAGGGTCACCTCGGCCCGGCGTGTACCACCGACCAGCTCGATCCCGTCGATCCGGCCGTCGCTCAGGTCGACCACCCGCTCCGCCGCGTACCCGGAGAACCTCAGCGTCCACCGCACCTTCGCGGCGAGGACGACCTCGATCTCGCCTCCGGCGCCGGCCTGGTCACGGGCCAGGTCCACCAGCAGCCGGTCGTCCTTGAGCTCGGCGTTGGGCTCGATGCCCGCGCCCTCGGGTGCGGTGATCCGGTAGAGCTCGTCGTTCAGGTCGGCGATGGTCACCTTGACCCGGTCGGTCGCCGCGAGCAGCTCGAAGGTCGCGACGGTACGCCCGTCCAGCGGCCCGCTCGCCGTACGCTGATCGCCGCCACCGTTACCCAGCTGCAGCATCTCGCCGATCTCGGTGTCCGGCCCCGAGTAGTACACGACGCCCACCAGTGCGAGCGCCGCCAGCGCGACCGCACCCAGCAGCGTCATGCCGACCGTGACCAACCGGGAACCCCGCTTGCGCGGCGGCTCCTGGGCCGGGCTGTCCGCCCACACCGTCGGCTCGCTGCGCCCGGCGGCGAACTCGGCGGCCCCGGACGCGCCGGAGAGCGCGGCCCATCCGCCCGAAACCACACTGTCCTCGGACGAGGCCGTCCAGTCACCGGTGACGACCCTGTTCCCGGAGCCCCAGCCGGAGGCCGGCGGCGATCCCCAGGCGTCAACACCGACCGCACGCGGCGATGCCGGCTCGAACGGAACGGGCGTCCAGGGAGACGTGTCCGGCGCCGCGGGGTTGTCCGGCCCCGGCGCCCATGGCGCCGTGGTGTCCGGTGTCTCGTTGGTCCGCACGATCGGGAGCGCGCCGGAGGTCGAGTCCCGCTTCCGGACCCGGATCGGCATGTCCCCCGAAACCGGCTCGGAGGCGGAGGGGGCGGCGGACACCGCCGGGAACTCCTGCGAGTCCGACCCGTCGCGCTTGGGAGGCCGGTTCCCCCCGATGGGCCCGTCGCTGAACCCGAACGAGGCCCGCCCGGGCCCCGCCGGCGAAGCGGGCCCGAACGCCGGCGCCGCAGGCTCGGGCAAGGCGGACCGCCCCGACGCGGGCACCGACGAGATGGACGACGACCGCGACGACGGCGGCACCGACGTGACGGACGACGACCGCGAGACAGACGCCGGCGCGGATACCCGCTTCGCGGGTGCCGGCGAAGCGGCTGCTGGCGAAGCGGCTGCTGGCGACTCCGGTTCGGACGGGGCCGGCGCCCCTCCGAACCAGTTCACCGCGTCACCTCCGAGGCCGTCGTCCGGCCCTTCCGGCCGTGGCCGGCGACGAGGCAGCGCACGGTCGGCCGATCCGTCGTCCTTCGCCCCGGCCACCACCGGGTCGGACGACGTGCCGACAGCGGTACGGTCCACTCGATTCCTCCCTGCCCAACGCCCCTATGGGTGACGCCCCCCGGATGGAGTACGGAAGGAATCGCTTCTCGGATGAGTGACCGGAAGGTTTACCGTTGGTCAGGTCGCACAAGTCCGCGCCTGGTCGCGATGGCAACCGCCTCCAGTTGACTGTGCGCACCCAGTTTGGCGAGCACCGCCTTCTGATATCCGCGGCACGTGTGCACGCTGATCCCCAGCCTGCGGGCCACCGCGCGCGCGTCCAGTCCCATCGCCATGAGCTGCAGAACCTCGTCCTCGCGGGCGGTGAGCCCGCCGCCGCGCGGCGCGCTGACCGGCGTGGTGCTGCGCAGCAGCCGCGCCAGGATGTCGGTCGAGACCGTCATGCCGCCGCCGTATGCGGTGCGCAGCGCGTTCAGCACGTCACCGAGAGCGCCGTTCTTCGACAGGAACCCGGCTGCCCCGGCCGCCGTGGCACGCCGGACGAGGGCCTGCTCCTCGCTGGCAGTGAGGATCACCACACGAATGTCCGGCTGTCGCACGCGAATCAGCTCCGCGATGGCGATGCCGTCGGCATCGGACAGTTCCGGATCGAGGACGATCACGTCCGGTTCCAGCTCCGTGGTGAGCCGCAGCGCCTCCGCCCCGCTGCGGGCATGCCCGACACAACGCAGGTCCGGCTGACCGGCCAACGCGTGTCCGAGCAGCTCAGCGAAAGTCTGGTGGCTGTCTACGACGAGCACTCGGATCGCCTCGTCGCTGTCCATACGTCACCTTCCTCTGTCGCCCGGCGGGCTCCGCGCAGTCTAAGGATTACCCGAAGCGGGTCCCGACCTACCAACAGGCTCGTGTTGTGCCACTGGGCCCGACCCGGCCGGTACGGCCGACGGGCGGTTGCCGCCAAGCGGATGCGATAACCAGTCTTTCGGCCGAGGGCACCCCTCGCTTTGGGGCTTGCCGCATCTGACCTCCCCGAGCAGAGTTTTGGATCATGTTCGACATCCAGCTCTTCGGCCGCCTCGAGGTCCGGACCCGGGGCATCAGCCTCACCGGGGACGACTTCGGCGGCGAGCGCCAGCGTCATCTCCTCGCGCTGCTCGCGTTGCGCGGCGAGAAGTCGCTTGTGGAGCTGGGCGACATCCTGAGTGCCCCGGCGGCTGTCGTCAAGAACGATCTGCAATTGCTTCGTGACCGCCTGGAGCCGGGCGTCCGCAACCGCGACTCCGTCGTGGCCGCCCACCGCGGGCGATACCAGCTGGTCGCCGAGCGCGTGCGCGTCGACGTACACACCTTCGACGCCCTGATCGCCGCCGCCGCGGGCCGCCCCGCCGAGCGCGCCGCCCGCCCGCTCGCCGCCGCCTCCTTCCTCGCCTCCCGCCCGCTGCTGGAGGGCGAGGACGCCCCGTGGGCCGCCGAGGCCCGCGGCGAGTACCGGGCGAAGCTCCTGGTCGCCCTTCCCGAGAGCTTCACCCAGCCCATCTAGAAGAATCAGCGGGGTGCGCCCCGCCACCTCTCTCCTACCCGTCCCGCTGGCTCCCGAACTCTCGCTGCACCTCGTCGACGGCCCCGTGGGGCTGTTCGATCTGACCGGCGGCGAGTTCCACAGCGATCAGCCGCCGCCGTTCTGGGCGTTCGTCTGGGCCGGCGGCCAGGCCCTGGCCCGCTATTTGCTCGATCACCCCGGCGAGGTGGCCGGGCGGCGCGTGCACGACGTGGCCACCGGCTCCGGGATCGCCGCGATCGCCGCCGCGCGGTGCGGCGCCGCCGCCGTCCAGGCCTCCGACATCGATCCCGCCGCGGTCGCCGCCGCACACCGCAACGCCGCCGCCAACGGGCTGGCGCTCAGCGACCTCGTCGGCTCCCCCGAGGTGGTGCTGGCCGGTGACGTCTTCTACAGCCCCGCGGTCGCCCCGCAGATGACCTCGCTGCTGCGCGCCGCGCGCCGGGACGGCGCCGAGGTGCTGGTCGGCGACCCCGGCCGGGGGTACTTCCCGGAGCGCCTCTTCGACCTCGTGACGGAATACGACGTGCCGGTGCCCGCCGCCCTCGAGGAGACCGAGTCGCTGCGTACGGGCGTATGGCGAATGCGTTCATCGCGCAACTAGTTGTAGGCTACACGCATCTACCGAAGGGAACCGTGGCACGTGCAGGACACCACGCGGCTGGCCGACGAGATCGTCCGATTCATCAGAACGGGCGCCCGCTTCCGGGGCATGCTCAAGACGGGCGACCTCGGTGCCGAGTTCTCCGCGCTGATGCTGCTCATGCCGCTGCAGTCGATGGGCCCGATGCGGGTCACCGATCTCGCCGAGCTCAAGCAGGCGGATCCGTCGACGGTCAGCCGGCAGGTCGCCCAGCTGGTCAAGGCCGGCCTGGCCCGCCGTGAGGCCGACCCGGAGGACGGCCGGGCGTCCCGGCTCGCCGTCACCCCGGCCGGCGACGCCGCCGTCGAGCGGCTCCGGGCCGTCCGGGTGGCGTTGCTCGCTGAGGCGCTCAGTGACTGGCCGGCCGAGCGGATCGCCACGTTCACGACCCTTTTCGAAGAGTTCAACACGTCGATCGAGGCGCTGTTGCGCACCGATCCCACCGCAGCCCCACGGGAGATTCCGTGACCGACACCGCCCCACCGGCCACGCAGCCGGTGGAATTCACCCATCGCCAGATCCTCACGATCCTGGGCGGCCTGATGATGGGCATGTTCCTGGCCGCCCTCGATCAGACGATCATGGCGACCGCCACCCGCACCATCGCCGACGACCTGCACGGCTTCGACCTGCAGGCGTGGGCCACCACGGCGTTCCTGATCACCTCGACGATCTCCACGCCGCTCTACGGCAAGCTGTCGGACATCTACGGCCGGCGCCCGTTCTTCCTCTTCGCCATCGGCATCTTCGTGATCGGCTCGTTCCTCTGCGGCCTGTCCGACAACATGTGGCAGCTCGCCGCGTTCCGGGCCGTCCAGGGCATCGGGGCCGGCGGCCTCATGTCGCTCGCGCTGGCGATCATCGGCGACATCGTGCCGCCCCGCGAGCGCGCCAAGTACCAGGGCTTCTTCCTGGCCGTCTTCGGCACCGCCAGCGTCCTCGGCCCGATCCTGGGCGGCTTCTTCGCCGGCGCCGACAAGATCCTGTGGGTGGACGGCTGGCGCTGGGTCTTCTACCTGAACGTGCCGATCGGCATCGCCGCCATGGCCGTCGTCGCCAAGGTGCTGCACCTGCCGCACCACCGGGTCGACCACCGCATCGACTGGCCCGGCGCGCTCACCCTGATCCTCGCCCTGGTGCCGCTGCTGACCGTCGCCGAGCAGGGCCGCGAGTGGGGCTGGGACTCACCCCGCTCGATCGCCTGCTTCGTGATCGGCGGGATCGGCCTGGTCTCGTTCATCATCGCCGAGCGCGCCTACAAGGACGAGGCCCTGCTGCCGCTGCGGCTGTTCGGCAACCGCACGGTCGCGGTCGGCGCCACCGCCAGCACGATCCTGGGCATGGCGATGTTCGGCGGCCTGATGACCGTCCCGCTCTACCTGCAGATCGTGAAGGGCTCCACGGCCACCATGGCCGGCCTCCAGATGATCCCGTTCGTGATCGGCATCATGTCCGGCTCGATCATCGCCGGCCAGCTCATCTCCCGCACCGGCCGCTACCGCATCTTCCCGATCGTCGGCAGCGTCTTCATGGTCATCGCCCTCTTCCTGTTCTCGCTGGTCGGCGCCGACACCCCGCTCTGGCAGACCATGCTGGTCATGGTGCTGATGGGCCTCGGCCTGGGCGGCAACATGCAGCCGATGATCACCGCCGTCCAGAACGCCGTCTCCCCCCGCGAGATCGGCACCGCCACCGGCGCCGTCACCTTCTTCCGCTCGATGGGCGGCACCCTGGGCACCGCGGTCTTCCTCTCGGTCCTGTTCAACGTGCTCCCCGGCAACATCCGCGACGCCTTCACCTCAGCGCAACAGACCCCCGAGTTCCAGGCCGCCCTCCGAGCCGACCCCGCCCAACAGGAACTCCTCCAGCACGCCACCAGCCCCGACGCCCTCAGCGACACCTCGTTCCTCAGCCAGCTCTCGGACGTCATCGCCCACCCCTTCAAGGTCGGCTTCTCCGACAGCGTCCACGTCGTCTACCTGATGGCCTTCGCCGTCATGCTCATCGGCCTGGTAGTCGTCTTCTTCCTCCCCGAACTCCCCCTCGCCAGCCGTTCCGCCCAACAAGCTCGCGCCGAGGACGCTTTCAACAACGAAAACCCATAAGGGGTACGAGTCCTCGCGCTCTACCCAGGCGGGACCCGCGACCCAGTCGCCGGTCCCGCCTTTGCCGCCCCCATCCGGGGAAGCTGCCGTCCCCCACCTCACCCCCGCCCAGGCCGCCCCGGCCACGGCTCGCGCCCGCTCCCAGCAACGGGCAGTAGCGTGAGCCCATGGCTGTTGTGAAGATCAACGCGATCGAGGTCCCCGAGGGCGCCGGCCCCGAACTGGAGAAGCGCTTCGCCGCCCGGCACGGCGCCGTGGAGAACTCACCGGGCTTCCTGGGCTTCGAACTGCTGCGCCCCACCGCCGGCGAGAACCGCTACTTCGTCTACACCCGCTGGGAGTCCGAGGAGGCGTTCCAGGCCTGGTCCAACGGCAGCGCCAAGGAGGCACACGCCGGCGAACGCAGCCGACCCGTAGCCACCGGCGCCAGCCTCCTAGAGTTCGAAGTAGTCCAACAGATCCACAAACCCACCCCCTAACCCCCACCCCCTGCGTGTGGAGTTCGGCCCTCCCACAAACCCGAACTCCACACACAACAGGCCGCCCCACCCAGCGTGTGAAGTTCGGCCCCGCTACGCGCCCCAACTCCACACAACACGCCGCACGAACCCCCGTGTGGAGTTCGGCCCCGCTACGCACCCCAACTCCACACAACACGTCGCACGAACCCGCGTGTGGAGTTCGGCCCCGCTGCGCACCCCAACTCCACACGCGGGGTTGGTGGGTCAGGTGGTTGCGTTGCGGGCGGCGGCTGTGATCAGGCGGTCGGCGACCGTGCGGCGGTCCAGGCCGAGACGGCGGGCGCTCTCCTGCAGCACCGCGTAAGCCTCCTGCACCCCGCACCCGCGCTGCGCGATGATCACGCCGACCGCCCGGTCCACCTCGGCGCCCTCGGTCAGTGCCTCGCGCCGGTGCAGCTCGCCGAGCAGCACCTCGGCCTGGCCGGCCAGCGCCATCGCCGTCACCAGCAGTTCCGGGTCCGGTTCGGCGGGCGTACCCAGGTACAGGCTGAACGCCCCGACCGCGGTGCGCCGCACGTCCAGCGGAACCGCCACGACCGCCCCGAGGCCGTCCAGCACGGCGGCCGGGCCCAGGGTCGGCCAGCGCTCGTCGGCGACCAGATCGGCCGAGGTCACGAGTGCCCGCGTGCGGGCGGCCTCCAGACCGGGTCCGGCGCTTTCGGCGTACTGATGCTGATCGAAGGTCTCCCCGCCCGGCCCGGAACCGGCGCTGAGAAGCGGCCCGCCCTCACCGATCAGGGTGACCGAGCAGCGGAGAACGCCCGGCAGCGCGGAGGCGCCGAAGGCGGCGAGCCGGTCCAGCGCGTGGCCGAGCCGGTCGGCGGCGAGCAACCGCACGGTGAGCTCGTGCAGCAGCCCGGCGAGCTCCATCGGATGCGGGCCGGAGGGTGGGCTGACCGGGGTGGCGCGCCGGGATCGCCGGCGGAGGGCGCCGGACGCGCTGGTGGTGTCGGCGGAGATGCGCCGGCTCAGCCGGGCGCCGCGAGGGGCGGCCGGTACGCGACGGTGCGGAACGGACACGCGAGGGATCCTGCCACGTCGATCAAGCACGGTGGGGTTCCAGGTGCCCCTATCGGGGGGTGTCGCCCGGATAAACCGTCTCGTTCGAACGACGTCGCTCGAGGAACGAGTCCGGTGCCGCGGTGGTGTCTTCCTCGCGTTCGTCGGACTCGGCGAGGATCGCCTCGGCCTGTGCCCGCGGGTCGGCGCTGCCGGTGGCCGTCTCTTCCGGCAGCAGGCCGGAGGCACGCTGACCGGTCCGCTCGTCACTCATGAGTTGATCTTTACCCGGTGGAGCCGCCGGGGAAACAACGCGCCGCTCCCCGGAGTGTTCCGGAGAGCGGCGCGCAAGCGGAGGCCGGTGTGCAGGTCGCCTCGCGGCGAGTGGCTCAGCACGGCTCCAGCCGAACTGGTATTCCGTGCAGGCAATGGGTGAGGCCCGGGGACACTGGGCACACCGGCATCCGTTTTCAACCGTCGGCAGGCGGCCATGATTCCGGTAGCTTCTGTGACCTGGATTACATCCGCTCCGCCTTCTCCTTGGCGATCGAGTACGCCATCTGGAGGAAGTCCGACGCCGCCGTGGCGGTCAGCACGGTCGCTGCCAGCCGGGTCAGCCGGGGCGCGAGGACCAGGCCGCCGGTCAGCCCGGTGGCCACCCAGACCGCCAGGCAGAACGGGCAGGTGACCAGCTCGCCGATGCCGTGCCGGACCGAGCTGCCCTGGTCGCGGACCTCCTCGTTGAGCTCGGCCGCACCGGCCGGCTCGGCGTACCGGGTGAACGGCGCCCGCAGCGGGCTCGTGACCGAGTCCTTGGCGAGGAGCCGGCTCAGCTTGTGGGTGGCGATGGAGAGCAGGACCACGTCGGTGACGGCGGGGCGTTCCGGCACCGGGCGGCCGGTGACCCGCGCGGCGCCGGCGAGGCTCCCCGCGAGAGCACCGAACGCGCCCATCGCGACGAGGTAGCCGTCGAGTGGCCGGTGGTCGTGGGGGGCGTACTCGCGGGCGACCCGGGAGAATCGTTCGCGCAGCGCCATCCTCAGAAATCCTGGGTGAGCCGGCCCGGGTCGACCTCGCGACCGGGGTATCGGGCCATGTACTCGGTCTCCAGCTCCGCGGTCCGCTTGAAATGGTTCTCCAGGGCCGCGTCCGGGCCGTGCCGCAGCGTCTGCAGCCGCGTCCGGTAAAGACTGCCCAGTTCGCGGAAAAGGTCCTCGTCGGCCAGACCCGCCGGGTCGATGCCGGTGTCGAAGACCACCGGCGCACCGTCCTCGAAACGCGCGTCGGTCATCGTGCACCTCCGATCTTTTCGCCGTCGCTCGCCAGGACGGTTGCCCGAGCGGACCGAGACCAAACCCGCGCCGGTACCCTCGGGGTCATGAAAGGGCTGTGGACTCCGGCGTGGATAGCCCGGCATTTTCTCGCGCTGGTGCTGACCGCCGCCTGCCTCGGACTGGGCTGGTGGCAGTTCAGCCGCGCCACCGACGGCAACTCGATCAGCTGGGGCTACATGTTCCAGTGGCCGGTCTTCGGCGGGTTCGTGGTCTTCATCTGGGTCCGTGAGATCCAGCTCGCCCGCCGCCGCGCCGGGGGCGTACCGGACGCGCCCGAGCCCGCCGAGGAAGCGCCCGCCTGCGCGATCACCCCGGGCCGGCCGGTCCGGGTCACCAGCCGACCGGCCGCCACGACGCCGGACGACCCCGAGCTCGACGCGTACAACGACTATCTGGCCTGGCTGGCCGCCCACCCGGGTGCCCGGCCCGCCGACTACCCCGGTCGTATTCCTCAGTAAGGAGAACACCCGCCGTGCAGGGAGCCCTCACCCGTTACCGGATCATCGCCTGGATCGTCGGCGTGGTCCTCATCCTTCTCGTGGTGATCGGCATGCCACTGAAGTACCTGGCCGACAATCCCACGGTGGTCGAGGTCGTCGGCCCGTTCCACGGCTTCCTGTACATGGTGTACCTGGTGGCGACGTTCGATCTCGCGCGGCGGGCCAAGTGGGCGTTCAGCCGCATGGTGATCGTTATGCTGGCCGGCACGATTCCGTTCTTCTCGTTCTGGGCGGAACGCCGCGTCACACGCCACTGGCTGGCGGACTCGGCTTACGAGCCGGCGCTGAGCGAATAGTCCGTTTGCCTCGGCGAAATAACGCTTAGAAGCGGCCGAATGACAGCGCGTTATCGGGATTAACCACGTAACCCGGGCCATTGGCATATTTCACTCGGTCAGGCCTTGATTTCTTTTCTTCCGCCGATAGGTTAATGCGGTTGGTCCGGTCCGCAGCCACAAACCCTCGGGTGGCGCCGGCCAGCGCCGCTGAAATCTTGTCGTGACGGCCGCCGCCCTTCCCCCGGGTGGCGGCCGTCACGAGCGGAACCGGGAAACCGGCGGCCTAGCGGAAGAAAGGCCCCTGACCAGTGCCACACCCCCGTACCCGGCTCCGGGCGCTCGTGGTCGCGCTGACAGCGTTAGCGATCACCACGTCGGGAGCGTCGGTCGCGCACGCGGCCCCGTCCAAGAGCGAGCTCAAGAAGAAGATCGACGCCGCGTCGGAGAAGCTCGAGGACGTCACCGAGTCGTACAACAAGATGCGGCTCGACCTGAAGAAGACCAAGTCGGACACGGTGAAGCTGGAAGCCTCGCTGAAGCCGACCCAGGTCGCCCTCGCGGCGGCCACCGCCAAGGTGCAGACCATCGCCGCCACGTCCTACATCCAGGGCAAGGTGGGACCGGTCAACGTGCTGGTGAGCGGGGACGAGGAGAACCTGCTGGAGCGCATGGCGTTCCTGGAGCAGATCGCCCAGTCCAACCAGCTCGACATCGACGCCTACAACGAGACCACCGAGACGTTCGCGGAACGCAAGGCGGCACTCAAGCTCACCCAGGACAAGCAGACCGCGCAGATCAAGGCGCTGGGTGACAGCAAGAAGGCGATCGAGAAGGACCTCGACAAGCTCCTGGACATGCGCGAGGAGCTCTACGGCAGCGCCACCGAGAACACCGGTTCCTACACCGGCAAGATCCCGGACATCCCCGGCTCGGCGGGTCAGGCGGTCACGTTCGCGTTCAACCAGATCGGCAAGCCGTACGGATACGGCGACGCCGGCCCGAACTCGTACGACTGCTCCGGCCTGACCTCGGCGGCGTGGGCGGCGGCGGGCAAGTCCCTGCCACACAACGCCGCCGCGCAGTACAGCGCCACAGCCCGGATCAGCCGGGGCGATCTCCAGCCGGGCGACCTGGTGTTCTATCGGTCGAACGGGCACGTCGCCATCTACGTCGGCGGCGGGAAGATCATCGACGCGCCGTCGGCCGGCCGCGACGTTCTGCACCGGACGATCGACATCATGACCCCGAACGGCTACGGCCGGATCAAGTAGTCAGGACAGCGAAAAGGCCGGCACCCCCTGGGGGTGCCGGCCTTTTTGTTCGTCGTCAGGCGGCCTGCAGGCCCTCGGCCCGGGCCAGCTCCCGCAGCCGGCCGAGCGCCTGGATCTCCAGCTGACGGATCCGCTCGCGGCTCAGCGAGAAGCGCGAGGCCACCTCGGTGAGCGAGTGCTCCCGGCCGTCCTCCAGGCCGTACCGGGCGCGCATGATGCCGGCGGACCGGTCGTCCAGGTGGTTCAGCAGGCCCTCGATGCGCTGGCGCTCCAGGGCGCTCAGCACGATCTCCTCAGGAGACGGTGCGTCGCTGTCGGCGACCAGGTCGCCCAGGTTGGTGTCGCCGTCGTCGCCGACCGGGGTGTCCAGCGAGACGGTGTCCTGCGCCCAGCGGGTGAGCTCGTTGACGCGCTCGACGGTCACGCCCAGCGCCGCGGCGATCTGCTCCGGCTCCGGGTCGCCGCCCAGCTCACGGACGAGCTGGCGGGTGACGTTGCGCATCCGGTTGACGTCCTCGACCAGGTGCACGGGGAGCCGCACCGTGCGCTCCTGCTGTGCGATGGCCCGGCTGATCGCCTGGCGGACCCACCAGGTCGCGTACGTCGAGAACTTGTAGCCGCGCTCGTAGTCGAACTTCTCGACCGCGCGGACCAGGCCGGTGTTGCCCTCCTGGATCAGGTCCAGCATCGGCATACCCGACCGTACGTAGCGGCGTGCGATGGAGACGACCAGCCGAAGGTTGGCCCGGATGAACAGGTCCTTCGCGCGCTGGCCCTCGGTGACGAGGCGCTCCAGCTCCTCCCGGCTGACGCCGCGGCGAATCTCGCCCTGATCGAGCAGATGCTCGGCGTAGAGGCCCGCCTCGATCGCCTTGGAGAGCTCGACCTCCCGTGCGGCGTCCAACAACGGCGTCCGGGAGATCTCGTGCAGGTAGACTCCGACGAGGTCGCGCTCCTCGGCGACCTGATCGGTACGCATCACGGTGTTCTTCTCCACGTTGCCCACGGTCCCCTCATTGCCGTCACTAACCCTGTTACGGGCATTACCTGCGTCCATCAGCCCTCTCCCGTAACGTCCGCAGCTCGTGCATTGCGGTTGCTGACACATCTACTCAACAAATTGCCGCCAGCGCTGATTCCGCCTGGCCTGGTCGAAAGTGTCACGAATGCCTGGGTCTTACCTGAGAGCCCAGTGCGCGGTAGCTGAGTACGGACTCCGGCGCGCCCTGTCCGTAGACAGGCGGATACCCTAGGCGCGCTTCTCATAACACCATCGGCCTCTCATCCGTCACAGCGACGGGCATCACCTTGGGCTACGCGACGCTCGTCACCCCCGTGTACGGGTTTGACGCCCGCGGGGTTCATGTGCAGCATCGGCCGACCGAAGACGGGCCTGAAACAAACGTCCCCGCGAAAAGATCCCCGGCTTCGGACCGGTACGGGACCACCGGTCACAATGCGCCACGCCGAGCCACACGTAACTCGCCCACATGGGTGACGTACGGGGCCGTCCGAACATTCCCAGGTTGGGGCCGGTTTTCTCGGGCGAGTGAGGAAAAGCACACCCTCGACCGTGTGACAGGCTGCTCGGTATGACGGTTACGCGTACTGCTCTGGTGACGGGTGGCACAGGTGGGCTGGGTGCCGCCACGGTCTCGGCGTTCCTCGCGGCGGGGTGGCGTGTGGTCGCCCCGGTGCGCCCCGGGACGGCCGGCCGGCTGCCGCAGGGCGCGGTGCCCGTCGAGGCGGACCTGATGGACGAGGCGCAGGTGCGGGCGGCGGCCGCGACCGCCGCCGGGCAGCCGGGCGCACCGCTGCGGGCGGTCGTCAACCTGGTCGGCGGGTACGCGGGCAGCGGTCCCGTCGCCGACACGCCGGTCGCCGACTTCGAGAGGATGCTCGCGGTTAACCTGCGCCCGACGTACCTCACCACCGCGGCGACCCTGCCGCACCTCGTGGCCGCGGGTGGCGGATCGGTGGTCTGCGTGTCGTCGCGGGCCGCGGTGTCGCCGTTCCCCGGCGCGGCCGGTTACATCACCGCCAAGGCCGCCGTGCTCGCGTTCGCCGGCGCGGTGGCGGTGGAGTACCGCAGGCAGAACGTGCGGTGCAACACGGTGCTGCCGAGCATCATCGACACCCCGGCCAACCGCTCCGGGCAGCCGGACGCGGACCACAGCCGCTGGGTGGCGCCGGCCGCCATCGCCGAGACGATCCTCTTCCTCGCCTCGGACGCGTCGGCACCCACCAGCGGCGCGCAGATCCCGGTTTACGGTCAGGCCTGAACGGGCTCGGGCTCGAGCCCGGCCGGCACCGGCGCCGGGGCGAGCGCGGCCCGGATCCGGGCGGCGACCTCGTCCGGCGTGCCGTTCGCGTCGATCACCACGAAGTCCGGGTACTCCGGCAGGGACTCGTAGGCGGCCGTCGCGGCGCGCAGGTAGTCCATCGACTCGTGGTCGTACCCGCGGCGCTCGATGCGCTCGTGCGCGACGACCGGGTCGACGGAGAGCAGCAGGGTGACGTCGGGGGCCGGGAAGAGGCGGTAGGCCAGGCGGGCGCGGCGCTCGGCGGCCGGGCGGGCACCGTGTGAGCGCAGACTCGCGTACTGGCAGACCGCGTAGCGGTCCATGACCGTGATCTCGTGGTGGACGGTGCGGCGCAGCAACGTGCGCAGGATCGCGAGCCAGCGGAGCACCGACTCGACGCCGAGCATCGCGCGGCGGCCCAGCAGGTCCTCGGCGTCGCGGCGGCCGAAAACCGCGGCGAGCCGGCCGAACCAGTGCCGCCCGCCCGCGTTTCGCCGGTACTCCGCGGGGAACCCCGCAAGTGTCAGCTCAGTGGCGAGCCGGTGCGCCTGTGTGGTCTTGCCGGAGCCGTCGATGCCGACCAGCGCGACGGTGCGGACGCCCGCCGGGATCGGCGGTTGCTGCGCGGTGAGAGCCATACCAACCGACGGTAGCCCGTGTCTGCACATCGCGTTCCGCACCGCGGCGGCTTTCCCGCCGTACAGAATGGGTCTTGGGGTTCAAGGTGTGGCGACTCCGGGTAGTCGTTCACGGACCGGACACGGACCAGGAGGACGCCATGCCACACCGTGTGGACGAAGGTTTGGCCATCACCTTGAAGCGCGTGGCATCGACGCTGAAGGCGGTCGACATACCGTTCGCGCTCGGCGGAAGTTTCGCGGTGTACGCCCGGGGCGGGTACTCCAGCGACCACGACGTGGACTTTCTGATTCGCGAGCAGGACAAGGACCGCGCGCTGCAGGAACTCGGCGCGGTCGGCTTCGAGGCCGAGCAGCCGCCGGAGGACTGGCTGGTCAAGGTGTACGACGAGGGCCGCATGGTGGACCTGATCTACCGCCCGGTCGAGTCGCCGGTGACCGAGGAGACGCTGCACGACACCGACCAGATCTCGGTCGAGGCGATCTACATGCCGGTGCTCTCGGCCAGCCAGCTGATGATCCACAAGCTCCTCAGCTACAGCCAGCACTACTGCGACTTCGCCACCGGGCTGCCCGTCGCCCGTTCGCTGCGCGAGCAGATCGACTGGGACCGGGTACGCCGCGAGACGCTCAAGTCGCCGTACGCGGAGTCGTTCCTGGTCCTGCTGGACCGGCTGGACGTCGTGCCGTTCCCGGGCGAGCGGGAACTCAAGGTAGGGGGATGAGATGACCCACCAGATCGACCTGGAGGCGGAGATCCAGCGGCTGCTCACCGAGCACGACCGGATCGCCGAACAGGGCATCACGGTGCAGCGCCGGGAGAACGTGGTGGTCCTCGGCGGGGAGGTGGAGAGCGCGCAGCGGCGCGACGAGATCTGCCGGCAGATCACCAGCCACTTCCCCGAGATCGAGATCACCTGTGACATCGGCATCACCCGGGCGCAGGCGCCCAGCGAGGTGGAGGAGATTTCATGATCCGGATCGCTGCCGTCGGTGACGTTCACGTCGACAAGGACGTGGTGGGCCGCTACCGGCCCGCGCTGGAGGAGCTGCCCGACCGCGCCGACGCGCTGCTGGTCGCGGGCGATCTGACCCGGCACGGCACGGTCGAGGAGGCCCGCTGCTTCGCCAAGGAGTTCGGCGGCCTGGCCGTACCGGTCGTGGTGGTGCTCGGCAACCACGACCACCAGAGCGACCTGCAGGACGACGTCACGCAGGTGCTGACCGACTCCGGGATCACCGTGCTGGAGGGCTCGGCGACGGTCCTGGAACTCAACGGGCACCGTCTGGGCGTCGCCGGCTCCAAGGGGTTCGGCGGCGGGTTCGCCGGTGCCTGCGCGAGCAACTTCGGCGAGCGCGAGATGAAGTCGTTCGTCGGGACCACCGAGGACTTCGCGAACCGCCTCGGCGAGGCGCTGCGCTCGGTGCAGTGCGACGCTCTGGTGGCACTGACCCACTACTCACCCGTGCCGGAGACCCTGGTCGGCGAGCCGCTGGAGATCTATCCGTTCCTCGGCTGCTACCAGCTCGGGCAGGCGATCGACTCGGCACCGACCGCACTGGCCCTGCACGGCCACGCGCACCACGGCTCGGAGCGCGGGCGTACCCCCGGCGGGGTGCCCGTGCGAAACGTCGCCCACCCGGTCATCAAGCAGGCGTACAACGTGTACCAGTTGCTTTCCGGGCCGGTCGACACCGAGCTGGCACACGCCTGACGAGGTTTTCGAATTCCGGCGTACGGGTATCCGAGTCGACATGGAACTTCTTCTCTTGATCCTCGCCGTAGTCCTCGTCATCGCCGGCATCCTCGCGCTGTTCCGCCGGCAGTTCCTGTGGGGAATCGTGCTGATCATCGTCGGCCTCCTGGTGGGTCCCGGCGGTGTCAGCATCTTCAACGTCTGACGCTCCCATGTGGAGCCCGGAACCTTCCCCCTGAGTCCCCGTACCCCCTTCAGAATCGACGGCCCGCGAACCGGGGTCGCCGCCGCCAGGTCCGTATCGGACACGGCGACGGTGGCCCCGGTTCTCTTTGGTGCGCAACCGCACACAAGGTGCGATGTACGCCGACGGAGATCTGACTCAATCCCTGCGTGACTCATGTGCATCACTTCACTTATGGGGTCTACAACCCGATAGCCGCCTTCCTGCTGGCGTTCCTCGGCTCGTTCCTGGCGCTGCTGTGCACCGGGCGGGCACGCGACGCGCACAAGCGGAGCCGGCGCAACCGGTGGCTGGTGATCGCGTCGTTCGCCCTCGGTGGCGGCGGCATCTGGCTGATGCACTTCTCCGCGATGCTCGGCTTCGACGTGCCGGCCAGCCCCGTCCGGTACGACCTCACCCGTACCCTGTTGAGCCTGCTCTTCGCGGTGTTCACCGTCGGGGTGGGTCTCATGGTCGTCGGGCACGGCCGCCGGAGCACCGTCAAGACCATCGCGGCCGGGATACTCACCGGCAGCGGGGTGATCGCCATGCACTACACCGGCATGGAGGGCATGCGGCTGCCCGGGACCGTCCATTACGACCCGGTGCTGGTCGCGGCGTCGGTGCTGATCTCGATCGCGGCCAGCACGGTGGCGCTCTGGTTCGCGGTGTCGGTGCGCGGCGGGGCCCGGGTCAGCGGCGCGGCCGCGGTCATGGCGCTGGCGGTCTGCGGCATGCACTACACCGGGATGGCCGCCATCTCCGTCGAACTGGACCCGCTGGCACCGGCCGCAGGCGGTATCCGGCCGCTCACCATGCTGGTCCCGATCACCGTGATCACCACGGCGACCATAGTCGGCGTCGCACTGAGCGCGTTGCAGGCGATGACCGAGGAGGAGTTCACCGACGGCGCCGGTACCCCGAAGCGGGGCGTCCACGCGGAGAACCCGCAGACCAGGCCGCTCAAGCAGGCGTCATCGATGGGCAACGTCCGGCTCTCCCCCGCCGCCAGGGCTGTCGTGGCCGGCCGGGCCACCGGCGCCACCCGCCCCCGCCCGTCGCCCCGGCCCGCTTCGGCACCGGCGCCCGCCACCCCACCGGCCGCATCCGGTACCTGAGTGAAACCGTGATCCGGTATATCTGTTCGGCATGGCACCAAGGTTGCTGCTCTCCATGCCGCTGCACGCGATCACGGAGGTTTACGGGGAGGCGGGACTACGCGAACGGTTTCTCCTGGAACTCGAGTCGTTCCCCGCGGATGAGCGCAAGCAGCTCACCGAGGCGCTCGACCTCGCCTCCGACCTGCACGCCGCCGACCGGCGCGTCCGCGAGCCCTACCTGAACCACCTGCTCCGCGTCGCCATCCGGATCATCCGTTACTACGGGGTACGCGACGTCGACGTGCTGACCGCGGCCCTGCTGCACGACGCCGTCGAGGACCACCCGGCCGAGCTCGGCGGACTGGAGCCGGACCGTTCGCACGCCGAGCTCACCGGCGCCGCCCTCGCCGAGCTGTCCCGCCGGTTCGGCCCGCGGGTCGCCGAGCTGGTCAGCTCGGTCACCAACCCGGAGTACGACCCGGAACGCGACAAGCACGAGCAGTACCGCGAGCACGTGGCGGAGAACCTGGACCGGGACCCGTGGGCCCGAGTGATCAAGATCTCCGACTTCACCGACAACGGTGTCGGCGTGATCCACACGACGATGGAGAAGGCCTACAGCTCAGCGAGGAAGTACCGTCCGCTCGTACCCAAGCTGCGCGAGCTGGTCGGTCGCCCGGACACGCCGCTCTCGACGGAGGCCAAGGAGCACATCCTCGACCAGCTCGACCTGGCGGAGGAACGTTTCGCGGCCATCCTCGACGAGTGACCGCCATACGCTGGGGACATGCCCTCCACTGAAACCTGGTGGCGCGACGCCGTCATCTACCAGATCTACCCACGCTCGTTCGCCGACGCGGACGGCGACGGCATGGGTGACCTGCCCGGCATCACCGCCCGCCTGCCCCACCTGCGGCGGCTCGGTGTTGACGCCGTGTGGCTCTCGCCCTTCTACCCCAGCCCGCAGCACGACGCGGGGTACGACGTGGCCGACTACCGCGGCGTCGACCCGCGGTTCGGCGAGCTCGGCGACGCCGACAAGCTGATCGCCACGGCGCACGACCTCGGCCTGCGGATCATCGTCGACCTGGTGCCGAACCACACCTCCAGCGAGCACGCCTGGTTCCGGGCCGCGCTGGCGGCCGCGCCGGGCACCCCGGAGCGGGAGCGCTACATCTTCCGCGAGGGCCGGGGTACGAACGGCGAGCTGCCGCCCAACTCCTGGCAGAGCGTGTTCGGCGGCCCGGCCTGGGAGCGAACCGCCGACGGCCAGTGGTACCTGCACCTGTTCGACGTCTCCCAGCCCGACCTCAACTGGGACCACCCGCAGGTCCGCACCGAGTTCGTCGACATCCTGCGGTTCTGGCTGGACCGCGGCGTGGACGGTTTTCGGGTGGACGTGGCGCACGGCCTGATCAAGGACGCCGACCTGACCGACTGGACCGCGCCGGCCACCGTGCTGGGCGGCCTGGAGCCGGTCGGCCCGCCGCCGCCGATGTGGGACCAGGAGGGAGTGCACGAGATCTACCGCCAGTGGCGCTCGGTGCTCGACGAGTACCCCGGCGGGCGGATCCTGGTCGCCGAGGCGTGGGTGCAGCCGGAGGAGCGACTGGCCCGGTACGTGCGCCCGGACGAGATGCACCAGGCGTTCAACTTCCCGTACCTGGAGGCGCCCTGGTCGCCGAAGGAGCTGCGGGAGATCATCGACTCGTCGCTGGCCTCCAACGCCGCGGTCGGCGCCACCACCACCTGGGTGCTCTCCAACCACGACGTGGTGCGGCACGCGTCCCGGCTCGGCTACCCGGTCGGTGAGAAGCGCCGCCCCGGCATCGGCGCCGGGGACCCGCAGCCGGACACCGGACTCGGCCTGCGCCGGGCCCGGGCCGCGTCACTGCTGATGCTCGCGCTGCCCGGCTCCGCGTACCTGTACCAGGGCGAGGAACTGGGGCTGCCGGAACACACCACGCTCGCCGACGAGCACCGCCAGGACCCGGCTTGGGAGCGCTCCGGGCACGCCGAGCGGGGCCGGGACGGCTGCCGGGTGCCGATCCCGTGGGAGGCCGACGCACCCTCGTACGGCTTCGGCCCGGCCGACGCCAGCTGGCTCCCGCAGCCCGCGATCTGGGCCGAGTACGCGCTCGACCGCCAGGTGGACGTGCCCGGCTCGACGTACGAGCTGTACCGCTCGGCGCTGGCCGCCCGGCGTGAGCACGGGCTCGGCGCCGGCGCACTGGCCTGGGAGGGCCTCGGCCCGGAGGCGCTGGCGTTCCGCAACGGCGCGGTGCTCGTGGTGACCAACTTCGGCGCGGCGCCGGTCGCGTTACCGCCCGGCGCCCGGGTCCTGCTGAGCAGCGAGCCCCTGGACGCCGGCGGGCGGGTCCCCACCGACGTCACCGTGTGGGCGGTGCTCTGACGCCGCGGCCAGCAGGTCGGCGTGTGTCCGGGCCATGTCCTCCGCCACCGTCCTGCTGGCCAGCCAGTACATGATCCCGGTCGGCACGAAGAAGAACTGGAACGCGGCGAGGCCGACCGAGTAGTTCAGCGGTGGCGGGAACGCGCCGGACAGCGCCCGGAACACCACGCCCACCAGCGCGTTGCCGCCCGCCCGGCCCACGCCGTTGACCAGGTTGCCGAGGCTGTAGACGGTGCCGCGGTGCTGCGGCGGGTTGACGTCGGCGATCATCGCGAACCAGTTCGGCGAGTTCGCCGACGTCAGCATCAGCGCGAACACCGCGATCGCCAGGCAGGCGGCCACGGTCGGCTCGGTCACCACGTTCGCCAGCACCCCGCGGATCACCTCGCCGGTGCCGGCGCCGTCGGTCACCGTGATCCGCATCGGCACGAAGAACAGCACCACGTAGAACGGCACGGCGGCGAGCACACCCACCGCCGCCACCAGGGCCCGGCCCCGCGGTGTACGCCGCTGGAGCCGGTCGCCGGCCAGCCCGCCGAGGATCGACAGCGCCGCACCCAGCTGGAAGATCGTCGCGAACACGCTGCCGATCAGGACCGCCGTCCCGGACGTGTAGCCCTGGTCCTCGGCCCGGGCCCGGAACAGGATCGGCAGCCACACGAGCGAGCCGAACGCGATCTGCGCGGTGCCGCCCTGCAGGATCAGCCACACGTTCGTGCGCCGCCGCAGGATGACCGGCAGGTCCTCGTGGTGGATCCGCTCGTCGTAGTCGACGCCGGCCAGCTCCGGCTGGCTGTCGCCGCGCGGCACGTTGTAGGTCATCAGGTACGCCAGCGTGGCCAGCACCCCGGCGGCCGCGGTGAGCAGGAACGGCCGGCGCCAGTCCTCGTGCCCGGCGATGCCGCCGACCAGCGTGCCGGCGAGCGTGCCGACGCCCTGCGACAGTCCCCAGAAGCTCATCACCAGGCCGCGGCGCTTCGGCGAGATCAGGTCGCTGACCACGGCGAAGCTGACCGAGGCCACCCCGCCCAGGCCGAACGCGGCGAGGACCTGAGCACCCAGGAAGGACGGATAGCTGCCGGCCAGGCCGGACCACGCGGTGCCGATCACCCAGATCACGGTGCCGGCCACGAGGACCGGCTTGCGGTCGGTGCGGTCACCGACGTACGCGAACCCGACCGCCGCGACCGCACTGAACAGGAACATGGCGGTGGTGGCCAGCGCGATGTGCCCCTCGGTGACTCCCAGCTCGGCACCGATGCTGCCGTACAGCGGCGGCACGATCCCGATGGCCACGTTGTCGAGCGCGGCCAGGATCACGAAGACCACCACGCTGTAGACGCGGTGCATGATCCCGCCCTTACCCATCACGGGCTAGAGGCTATCGGCAACCGGTCAACCGGACCTGTTCAGGCGATGGCGGAGATGTCGCCGTCCTCGAAATAGATTGCCTGATGAAGACGGCCGCCAAGGGCCGCGGCGTAACGGGCCAGCACCTCATGCCCGGATATCTTTCCCTGCTCGATCTGCGAGATCCGGCCCTTGGTGACGCCCATACGATCGGCGACCTGCTGCTGGGTCAGGCCACGAGACCGGCGCACTTCGGCGAGACGATGGCCGATCACAGCGGTGACGAGCTCCGCCTTGCCCGCCTCGAATGCCTCCTCGCCACCGGCCTCCGCCACATACTGGGCGCGGACGTCCCGCCAGCGCACGTATTCGCTCATGCCTCTGAGTCCTCCTCCTCCGCGCGCTCCTTCAGGTAGGTCTCGTAACGCTGCTCCGCCAGCGGAATCGCCTCGACATACCACTTGTTCCACTGGCCCGCCTTGTTCCCGGCAACCAGCAGGATCGTAGATCGCCAAGGGTCGAAAGCGAACAGAATGCGCACCGTTCCGGGCCTTAGTTCCTTCAGGTTGGCGACCGACGATCCGTGGATGGTGTCCACGAGAGGGCGCCCGAGTCCCGGACCAGCTTCGGCCAGCAAGTCGATCGCCTGCGCCACTCGCGTGCGGGTAACCGGATCGAGTCTGTCGATCCACTCACGGACCTCGTCCACGAGATAGATGTCCCACTCCTCGATAGCCACGACCAAAGTATAGCGATAGGTAAACCTGGCATCTACGGCCGACCAGTTGTCGTTGATCGTTCGGGTGTGCGTCAGTGCGACGTTGCCCGAGAGACGGCGCGTACGGATGACCTAGTGGGATGCGGATCGTGCGGCTCGCCAACTTTGTGCACGCTACGTCGGGCGGGCTGAGGACCGCGCTTCGTGAACTGGGGAGGGGTTACGTCGCGGCCGGGCACGAGACGTTGCTGATCGTGCCCGGCGAGCGTGCCGGCGAGGAGGAGACCGACTACGGCCGGGTGCTGACGCTGCCGGGGCCGATGGTGCCGGGCCTCGGCGGGTACCGCGTGCTGCTCGGCCGCAAGGCGCTGAGCCGGGTCCTGGAGCGGGAGCGGCCGGATCGCATCGAGGTGCACGACCGGTCGACGCTGCGGTGGGCGGGTGCGTGGGCGCGCCGGGCCGGTGTGCCGTCGATGATGGTGTCGCACGAGAGCCTGGACGGCCTGCTCCGGCTGTTCGGGCCGGGCCGGGTGGCCGGCGCGCGGGTCGCGGACATGCTCAACGGCCGCAGCGTCACTGCCTTCGACGCGGTGGTCTGCACGACCGGCTGGGCCGCGCGGGAGTTCACCCGGCTGGGCGCGCAGCCGCTGCGCGTACCCCTTGGTGTTGATCTGGAAAGGTTTTCGCCCGCTCATCGAAGCGCCGCGCTGTGCGGGAGGCACGAAATCATGCTGCTGCACTGCGGCCGGCTGTCGGCGGAGAAGCATCCGCGGCTCTCCCTGGAAACACTCGCCGAAATGCGGAAACTCGGTGTGGACGCGGCGCTGGTCGTAGCTGGTGACGGGCCGTTGCGGGAGTCGCTGGCCGCGGAGGCCGCCGAGCGGGAGTTGCCGGCGCGGTTCCTCGGTCACGTGCCTGATCCGCGTGCGCTGCTGGCTACCGCGGATGTTGTGCTGGCGCCGGGTCCGATCGAGACGTTCGGGCTGGCCGCGCTGGAGGCACTGGCCAGTGGCACGCCGGTGGTGGTGCGGCGGGCGAGCGCGCTGCCGGAGGTGGTGGGTGCGGCCGGTGCGGCGGCGGACGGTGCCGGGACTGCTTTCGCCGAAGCCGTGTTGGGCCTGCTCACGCGACCGGAGACGGAGCGCCGGGCCGCGGCGCGGGCGCAGGCTGAGCGCTATCCGTGGTCACGGTCGGTGGAGGGCTTTCTCTCGGTGCATGACTTCGAGGGGTACGGGGTGAGCAGCCGGCGCCGCTCCTAGGAGTGACGCCGGCCGTTCCCCTCGTCCGCTGCCTGTTGCCGATCTGGTCAGTTGCCGATGTTCGACTGCGGTCCGGCGTACCTGGCGAGCAGCGTGGGCAGGTCCGCCGCCGCGTCCAGGGTGTACGTGTAGAAGCTGCCCGGGGTGAACGCGGACCCGTTGGTCTGCTGCTTGCCCGAGGAGTTCTTCACGATGCTGCCGGACTGCTTGAGCTGCGCGGCAGAGGTGTCGTTGTAGTACGGGTTCGCGACGTTGTCGAAGTAGCTGTTCTCGAGAACCATCTTCGTGGCGCCCCGGGACAGGTTCCCGTACGACGTGATGTTCTGCAGGTAGTTGTTGTAGAGGTGGGCGTACGCCACGTTGTCGGTCGACGGGTTGCGCTGGTTGGTGTTCTTGATCCAGTTGTGGTGGATCGTCATCCGCGCCGTCACGTTCTCGGTCCAGCCGATCCCGAACGCCTTGTTACCGGTGTCCAGCACGTTCCAGGACACCGTCAGGTACGTCGTGTCCTTGCGACTGTCGATCATCCCGTCGTTCATCCGCATGATCTTGCAGTGGTCAATCCAGATGTGATCCGCGGTGTCCATCTGGATGCCGTCGTAGTCATACGTCTTGTCGTCCGGGTCGTCGTCTGTCATCTGCGTGTCGCGGATGGTCAGGTTCCGGATGATGACGTTCTTGACGCCGGTGCCGAGGAAGAACCCGCCACCCACGATCTCACCAGTCGTGCCGACACCGACGATCGTCTTGTTCGACTGCACCTTGAGCTCGGTCCCCTTCGGCGTGACGGTGATGGCACCGGCCACCTTGATGACGTAAGGCTCGGCCGCGGTGACGTACTTGGTCAGGTCCGCAAGGGTCTTCACGGTCACGGTGGTGCCGGCCGCACCACCGGTCGTCCCACCACCCGTCGACGCGAAACCGTCCGGGATGCTCGGCCAGGTCCGTCCACTCGACGTCGGCGAGGTCGTCGGTGTACTGCCGCCTACCTGCGTGAACGTCCACTGCTTGTTCGTGTTGGCGGTGCATGTCTCCTGGATGACGGCCGCGCCGTTCTCCGTGGACGCGCCCTGATCCGACATGCACAGACCGCTGTTGACGTTGACGACTTGAAATGACTCGGATCCACTCAACACGAGTTTCCACTGTTGATTGGCTTGACTGGATACACATGTGTACTGCTGCAGTTGAGTGCCGGACGTTGTTGACCAGCCGGGCACGTCAATGCACTTGCCGCTGTTGACGTTCTGGACCAGGAAGTTGCTTCCCGAGGCCACCAGCTTGAACTGCTGCCAGTTGGAGTCGGCCGTGCAGTTCCACTGCTGCAACAATGCGCCGTTGTCCTTCGACGCGCCGGGCACGTCGATGCACTTGCCGCTCTTCTTCACGATCAGCTGATACGTGTTGCCGGCCGTCGGCGTGGCGGCGGCACTTGACGGCAGCACCGACCAGCCCACGAACGCGGCTGGCACAGTCAGCACGACGGCCGCCAGCGCGGCACGCTTCCTGCTTCTCGACATCGTCATGATCAGCCCACCGGGTTCCAGTTGTCCGAGCCCGCGAGGTACTTCTGCGGGGTGTAGTTCGCCGCCGTCGAGGCGCTCATCTGCGGGCGGTTGCTGTTGGTCGTGGCGCCGGAGCCGGTGTTCGCGTACTCGAAGAACCGCGCGTTCTGCCACGTGTTGCCGGACATGTCAGTCCACGGCTGGGCGGTCTTGATGGTGGCGCTCAGGCTCGTCTCGCGGAACAGCACCTGCGCGTCGGGACCCCACGGGCGGCCGAGCTGGGTGGTGTTGTTCGTCGCGCCGGTCACCGTGCTCTTGTAGATCAGGAAGCCGTACGGGTTCGCCGGGTCGGTCCGGGCCGCCGTGATCGGGCCGCCGGTGCTCCGCTTCTGGTAGATCCGCGTCGCGTTGAAGACCGCGGTACCCGAGCCGAAGATGAAGTCGACGGTGCCCTCGACGTAGGAGTTCTTGACGTACGTGCGGCCACTGTTGACCAGCAGCGTGTCCTGCGCGCCGAGGAAGCGCACGTTGTCGAAGACGAGCTTGTCGGCACCCAGGTTCGCGGCCACCGCCTGACTGCCCTCGCCGTAGTCGTTCGAGATCGTCAGGTTGGACGCGTTCAGTTCCCTGCCCTGCGCGAAGAAGGTTGCGCTGCCCGAGGTGCCGTACCCGCCGGCGTTGCTGCGGTTGTTGACGATCACGACGTCGTCGGCGGAGTCGCCGCCGCCCTTGAGCGTGACGAGCGGCTTGCTCGACGGGACGGTCACGATCTCGCGGTAGGTACCGGGCTTGATGGTGATGGTCCGCCGGGTCGTGTTGTTCGCCGGAACCGCGTCGATTGCCGCCTGGACGGTCCGGTACTGACCGGTGCCGTCAGACGCCACCGTGAACGAGCCGGTTGTGGGCGCGGTCGTCGGGGTGGAGCCGCCTACCTGCGTGAACGTCCACTGCTTGTTCGTGTTGGCGGTGCACGTCTCCTGGATGACGGCCGCACCGTTCGCCGTCGAGGCGCCCTGATCCGACATGCACAGACCGCTGTTGACGTTGACGACTTGAAATGAGTCGGATCCACTCGACACGAGGGTCCACTGTTGATTGGCTTGACTGGATACACATGTGTACTGCTGCAGTTGAGTGCCGGACGTTGTTGACCAGCCGGGCACGTCAATGCACTTGCCGCTGCTGACGTTCTTGACGAGGAATGCTGAACCGGCGGCTACCAGGGTGAACTGCTGCCAGTTGGAGTCGGCCGTGCAGTTCCACTGCTGCAACAATGCGCCGTTGTCCTTCGACGCGCCGGGCACGTCGATGCACTTGCCGCTCTTCTTCACGATCAGCTGATACGTGTTGCCGGCGGTGGGGGCGGCGGCCGCGCTCGACGGGAGCATCGACCAGCCGATGAAGCCGGTCGGCACGACCATCACGGCCGCGAGCCCGAGCAGTGTCCGCCTGGGAGATCGTCTCTCTGCCACTGCGGTCCTTCCTACGTGCGGGGATGCCGGTCGAGGGGGATGTCGACCGGTGGTTCTGTGCACGTAGATGCCGCGGAATGAGGCGGACAACAAGAAAGCCGCGAGAAAAAACGGGGCGGCCCTCAGCGGGGCCGCCCCGTCAACTCAGCGAGCGTGATCGAGCACTGCCTGTTGGGCGTACGCGTATTGCTCCCGGATCAGGGGAACGCTCGCGTCCTCGTACGTCTCCGGGGTTTCGGCCGACCACGCGGGCGCGACGTCACCACCGAGAGTGACCCACGCGGCCTGCCGGGCCGCACCGTCAGCGACATATTCGCCCGGCGGCGGAACCAGGACCGGCTTGCCGAACAGTGCCGGCGCGATGCGGCGGACCGCCTCGCTGCGCGCCCCGCCGCCGACCAGGACGATCCGGTTGGCGGCGGCACCGTGCGCGACCAGAGCGTCGAGCCCGTCGGCGAGGGCGCAGAGCATGCCCTCGACGGCGGCCCTGGCCAGGTGCGCGGGGTCGGACGTCTTCAGGGTGAGCCCGTGGATCGCGCCGGTGGCGTCCGGCCGGTTCGGGGTGCGCTCACCCTCCAGGTAGGGCACGAGGACCAGCCCGTCCGCGCCCGCCGGAGCCGACAGCGCGAGGCGGGAGAGCTCGTCGTGGTCCACCCCGAGCAGCTTGGCGGCCGCGTCGAGCACCCGGGCCGCGTTGAGGGTGACCACGATCGGCAGGAACCGTCCGGTGGTGTCGGCGAAACCGGCCACCGTGCCGCTCGGGTCCCGTGGTGCCACGTCCGAGGAGACGAACACCGTCCCGGATGTGCCGATCGAGACGATCACGTCGCCGGGCAGCGCGCCGGTGCCGAGGGCAGCCGCCGCGTTGTCGCCGGCGCCCGGGCCGAGCGGGGCGCCGTTCGGCAGCCGCCCGGCGATCCCGGTCGGGCCGAGCACCTCGGGCACCTCGATGCGCCGCCCGAAGCCGAGTTCCAGGAGGTCGTGCCGGTATTCGTTGGTTGCCGCGGACCAGTAGAGAGTGCCGCTGGCGTCGCTGCGGTCGGTCCTGATGTCGGCGAGGTCGGTGGAGCCGGACAGCTTCCACGTCAGCCAGTCGTGCGGCAGGCAGACGGCCGCCACCCGGGCCGCGTTGTCCGGCTCGGTGCGGGCCAGCCAGCGCAGCTTGGTGAGGGTGAAGCTGGCGACCGGCACGATGCCGACCGCGTCGGCCCACTTGTCGCCGCCGCCCAGTTCCTCGATCAGGTCGGCGGCCGCGCCGGCGCTGCGTGTGTCGTTCCACAGCAGCGCCGGGCGGACCACCTCGCCGGCCTCGTCCAGCACGACCATGCCGTGCTGCTGGCCGGCGACCGAGGCGGCGGCCACGTCGTCGAGCCCACCGGCCTGCTCGATCGCCTCCCGCAACGCGGACCACCAGGCGTCCGGATGCACCTCGGTGCCGTCCGGGTGCGACGCCCGGCCCTGCCGGACGAGCTTGCCGGTCTCCGCGTCACGGATGACGACCTTGCAGGACTGGGTGGAGCTGTCGATGCCCGCTACCAGGGCCATTGTCAGCGAGTCCCGAGCAGGTGGTCGATCGCCAGCTGGTTCAGCCGGACGAAGCCGTAGCCCTGGGCGCCGGCGGCCTCGGCGTCGTAGTCCTCGAACGCGCTGCGGTCGGCCAGCAGGTCGGTGTAGGTCTCGCCGGGGTTGAGGGTCGGCTGGGCCAGCTCGGCGACCTTGGACGCGGCCAGCGCCTCCTGGACCTCCGGGTCGGCGCGGAACGCCTTGGCCCGCTCCTTGAGGATCAGGTACATCCGGATGTTGGCCTTGGCCGACTCCCAGACGCCGTCGTAGTCCTCGGTGCGCGAGGGCTTGTAGTCGAAGTGGCGGGGGCCGTCGTAGGCCGGCGCGCCGTCGAGGCCGTTCTCCAGCAGGTCGACCAGGGAGAACGCGTTGAGCAGGTCGCCGTGGCCGAAGACGAGGTCCTGGTCGTACTTCGGGCCGTGCTGGCCGTTGAGGTCGATGTGGAACAGCTTGCCGTGCCACAGCGCCTGGGCGATGCCCTGGGAGAAGTTGAGCCCGGCCATCTGCTCGTGGCCGACCTCGGGGTTGATGCCGAACAGCTCGGGCCGCTCGAGCTCCTGGGTGAAGGCGATGGCGTGGCCGGCGGTGGGCAGCAGGATGTCGCCGCGGGGCTCGTTCGGCTTGGGCTCGATGGCGAAACGCAGGCCGTAACCGCGGTCCTCGGAGTACTGCGCGAGCAGGTTGAGGGCCTCGCGGTAGCGGTCGAGGGCGGCGCGCACGTCCTTGGCCGAGTCGTACTCCGCGCCCTCTCGGCCGCCCCAGAGGACCAGGGTCTTGGCGCCCAGCTCGGCGCCGAGGTCGACCTGGCGCAGCACCTTGCGCAGCGCGTAGCGGCGCACGGAGCGGTCGTTGCTGGTGAAGCCGCCGTCCTTGAACACCGGGTGGGTGAACAGGTTGGTGGTCACCATCGGGACGATCAGGCCGGTCTCGTCGAGGGCCTTCTTGAAGCCCGCGATGATGCCGTCGCGGGTCTGCGCGTCCGCGCCGAACGGCACCAGGTCGTCGTCGTGGAACGTGATGCCGTAGGCGCCGATCTCCGCCAGCTTGTGCACGGCCTCGACCGGGTCGAGTGCGGTGCGCGTGGCGTCACCGAACGGGTCACGGGCCTGCCAGCCGACGGTCCAGAGACCGAAGGAGAACTTGTCATCGCGAGTGGGCTGGACCGACACGGGTTACCTCCACGAAACGAAGGGAAACGAGGTGGATTTGTTTATTGGTTGAATTATTTGGCTGTCGTATGGCACTGTCAAGGGGTGTTGAGCGCCCCCACGACGCCAGTCCGCCAGGCCAGCGTTCGCGCCCATAATCTCGCGCTGGTGCTGCACACCGTGGCGAACAGCGCAGATCAGCCATCTCGGGCAGCCGTGGCCGCGGTGACCGGGCTCACCCGGGCCACCGTCTCGGCGCTCGTCGACGACCTGATCTCGGGCGGGCTGCTCACCGAGGTCGACCCGCCGCCGCGGACCGGAGCGGGCCGTCCCGCGGTCGGGCTGGCGCTCACCGCGGCCGGGCCGGCCGGCCTCGGGCTGGAGCTCAACGTCGACTACCTGGCGGCCTGCGTGGTCGACCTGACCGGCGCGGTGCGGCAGCGCTTCGTGGAACACGCCGACCAGCGGCCGTCCGGCGCGCCGGACGCCCTCGCGGCGCTCGGCGCTCTCGCGGCCCGGGCCCGGCTGGCGGCCGAGGCGGACGGGCTGATCGTGGCCGGCGCCGCGCTCGCCGTGCCCGGCCTGGTGACCGGCGACGGCCTGGTCCGGGTCGCGCCGAACCTCGGCTGGCAGGACGTCGACGCGCCGGCCCTGCTGCGCGCCACCCCGGAACTGGCCGACCTGCCGGTCACCGTCGACAACGAGGCCAACCTGGCCGCCCTGGGCGAGCTGCGTGTCACCGGCGGCGACCCCACGTTCCTGTACGTGTCCGGCGAGATCGGCATCGGTGCCGGCCTGGTCCTCGGCGGCGACCTCTACCGGGGCGTGCGCGGCTGGAGCGGCGAGATCGGCCACCTGACCGTCTTCCCCGACGGGCGGCCCTGCCGGTGCGGCGCGAACGGCTGCCTGGAGCAGTACGCGGGACAGGAGGCGCTGCCCGGCGACGAGCCGCTCGCCGCCCGGGCCCTCGGCATCGCCCTCGCCGCGGTGGTCAACCTGCTGGACGTGCCGGTGATCGTGCTCGGCGGGGCGTACGTGCCGTACTTCGCCCGGCTCCGGGAGGGCATCGAGGCCGAGCTGAGCCGCCGGGTGCTGACCTCGGGGCTGGCGCCGGTCTCGCTGCGGGCGGCGGCGCTCGGTGCGGACGCGGCGATGCGCGGTGCGGCGGACACCGTCATCCGGGCGGTACGCGACGATCCGGCCGCCTGGCTGCGCCGTTCCTGAGACGGCGGCGGCCGCCACCCCGGTGGGATGGCGGCCGCCCTGTGCCTGTGCTGAGCGTTGTTATGCGCCGGTACGCGTACCGATCGCCTCGAAGAAGATGTCACCGATCTTCGCCTCGTCCGGGGCGATGAAGACACCACTGCCCTTCACGACCTTGGAGATGGCCAGGAGCTCGTTCCGGTCGACCTCGTCACCGATACCGATGAGCACCAGACGGATCGGCTTCGTCGGGTCCTGCGCCTTCTTCAGACTGTTCAGGAGCTGTTCCTGAGTGATGCCGTCGTCGTTGGCGTTGATGCCGTCGGTGAACAGGATGACCGAGTTCGACCGACCCTGCTGCCAGCCGCCCTTCACCTCGTTGTAGGCGGCGAGGATGGTGTCGTAGAGGCCGGTCGCACCACCGGGCACCGGGTCCAGGTCGTCGATCGACGCCGCGAGTTCCTCACGGCCCGTGGTCAGTGGTTTGATCGACTCCACCTCACGGTACGGCTTGTTGCCGTCCAGCTTGGTGGCGAACTTCCACACACCGACCGACCACTGGTTGTTGAACAGCCCCAGACCGAACCGGGCGGCCGCCTGGGTCACCTCGGCACGGGACTTGCCGCCCGCCGTGGGCACCTTGGCGGTCATCGAGCCGGAGACGTCGAAGACCGCGAGCACCCGGCCGGGCTGCGTGGTGGCCACCCAGCTACCAACCGCGCGGCTGAGGGTCTTGCCGTCCACACCGGAGGCGGCGGTGCCACCCTCGGAGCCGGAGCCCGTCGTCGTCGGGTTGACCGCCGGCGAGGCCTCCGGGGCACCGACCGGCGCCTGGAAGGCCGCACCGTACGAC
Organism: Actinoplanes sp. NPDC051861; assembly: GCF_040681145.1. Lineage (NCBI taxonomy): Bacteria > Bacillati > Actinomycetota > Actinomycetes > Micromonosporales > Micromonosporaceae > Actinoplanes > Actinoplanes sp. NPDC051861. The sequence continues at coordinate 712,369 of NZ_JBFAYE010000002.1, read as the reverse complement.
CCGTCGGGCGAGCGCAGGCCGGCCGCGCTCAGCACGTCCTTGGCCGAGGCCGCGGAGAGCTGGGCGAGCAGGCCGTCGGCGGCCGCCTGCTTCGACGGGTCCACCACCTGCGGCATGATCGAGTACGGGTAGTCGAGCGGCGCGGGGCTCGGCTCCATGTAGATCGCGGAGAGCCGGACCGCGGGCTGCGCCCCGTTGAACGCGACCACGTCCTCCTCGGACAGCGGCGCGGCGCTGAGGCTGGACGCGATCTCGCTCGGGTCCGCCGACTTCGGGAAGCTCTCCAGCAGCTCCTCACGGAGCTTGGACTTGTTCTCCGCCAGGGTGGTCAGCGCGCGGGACTTGCGCTTGAGCCCCTCGGTGTCGGTGCCGGACACGGCGCCGATCGCCAGCAGGCTGGTGAGACCGGCCGCGTCCACGGTGGGCTCGACGATGCCGAACCGGACCTTGTCGTTGGAGCCGACCTGCGCGAGCAGCGTGTCCCAGCCCAGCTTCTGGTTGGGCCAGCCGAACTGCTTCGCGATCGGCTCTGGCATGGCGAGCACGACTGGGCTCTGCGCGACCGAGGCGATCTTCGTCGGCGAGAAGCCGGAGGCCTCGTTCTTCAGGCGCAGCAGCCAGGTCGACGAGTCGGGGAGCCAGACGTCGGGCACCTTGACCGACTCCGGCGCGACGCCGAGACCGGCGAGCTGCACGGAGTGCTCGCGCGAGACCGCACCGGCGACCTGCGACGAGTTCTGCCCGACGACGTCGACCGCGATGCAGGTGCCGTTGACGTTGGCACCCTCGGTGACCCACTTCTGCGCAACCTGCTGCACGGCTGGGGCGATCTCCGGGGAAGCGGAGACGGACAGTCGCACCGACCCGGTACAACCGGAGTCGTTGAACTGCTGATAAGTGAGCCACGTCCCGGCAACGACGACGACTATCGCCATCGCACCTCCGACGACGCCGGCTCCCTTTGAGTTGAAGTTCCTACGATGGCGGCCAGACACGCGCTCCATAGTGCGCATGTCGGAAGCCGAATGCCATATACGTTCGGCCGAAAATTACTCGGATTGGCCGTTTCCTATGCAAAAAATACGCTCCGTGACGATGCCCTTCCGATCAGTATCAGGTTTGGGCCGTCGCGCGCCTGGTTTCCCCTCAAAGATCACAGACATGCCCGGTTGACTGATGTGACCTATGGCCTGATCATCGGAGGGTTCCAGCGAAGCAGACAAGTGGGGGTCGGTTCACCCGTCGGCTCGCCTTGTGAAGTGGGAATTCCGGTGTCCGGATCGACGCGGAAAACCGTCACGTTGTGTGAACGCTGATTGGCTACGTAGAGGTGATCCCCGAGCAGCGTCATATGCCTCGGCCAGACCCCTCCGGTGGGCACTTCGGCGAACTGGGCGAGGTTTTCGCCGTCCCACGCGAACGCCGAAACGGTGTCCGGTCCCCGGTTCGCCACATAGACGAACCGGCCGTCGCGTCCGATGCAGACCTCTGACGGATAGACCGCCCCGGACGCCGTGCTCGCCGCCACCTCACCGCGCTGCTCCAGCGTCGGGCCGCCGGCCGCCCTGTACCACGTCAGGTTGGCGCCCAGCTCGCCGGCGAGGATCAGCGCGCCGTCGGCGGCGCGCACCAGGTGACGCGGGCCGGTGCCGGGCTTCGCCTCGACCGCGGGTTCCGGGGCGCCGAGCCGGCCGGAGACCGGGTCCAGCCGCGAGCGCCACACCCGGTCCGAGCCGAGGTCGGAGATGAGCACGTCGGCACCCTCCGGCACGACCTGGTGTGCGTGCGCGCCGGACTGGCGCTCGGTGTCCGGGCCGGAGCCGGTCAGGGTCAGCAGGTCACTGCGCTCGCCGGGGACGCCCTCGGCGTCGAGCGGGTGCACCGAGACCGAGCCGCTCGCGTAGTTGGCCACCACGAGGTGCCGGCCGCTCGGGGTGACGGCGAGGTGGCAGGGGTCGCCACCGCCGGTCGGGTGGGTGGCGAGCGGGATCAGCGAGCAGTCCGGCGCCACCGAGAAGGCGCTGACGGTGCCCTCTGAGAGCTCGTTGACGGCGTAGAGCACGGGGAGGGTGGGGTGCTGCGCCAGGAACGACGGAGACGGCGTACGGGCGGCCAGGCCCAGCCGGGCCATGTCACCGGTAGCCGGGTCGCGCCGCAACAGCGCAATGCCGTCGCCCTCACCACCCTTGTCACCGGTGTAGCAGCCGACGAAGACGTATTCAGCGCTCGAACCCATACCCCCGATCCCACCACATCATCGGTTCCGCGGCCGGGCGGCTCGCCTTCTTGACCGGTACAGAAAACCTCGGTACTGTACCGGTACAGAGGCGAGTCGAGGAGAGTGTCATGGAGCTGCCCACGGCGTACCTGCGCGGGATCCAGGACGTGACCCGCGAGATCCACAGTGCCCGGCCGGACGCGCCGGTCGTTCGCGAGCGCGCCACGCGTACCCCAAAAATGCGTTTGTCCCTGTCACGCGTGCTGTATCGGGCGTCCGTAGCTGTCGCACCCGCCGGGCATCGCCCGGCCTGATCTTTATCGTGACCGGGCCGGGACCGCCCCGCCACCGTCCGGCGGAAGGCGGTCCCGGCCCGCGGCGTTACGGTGTTGACGTGCCCAGGGTGACGTTGCAGACCATCGCCGACCGCGTCGGGGTGAGCCGGATGACGGTCTCCAACGCGTTCTCCCGGCCCGATCAGCTCTCACCCGCGCTGCGCGAGCGCATCCTCGCCGCCGCGCAGGATCTCGGCTACGTCGGACCGGATCCGACCGCTCGCGCCCTGGCCCGGGGCACCTCCGGCGCCGTCGGCATCCTGCTGACGGATTCCCTGCGCTACGCCTTCACCGACCTGGTGGCCGGGCGTTTCCTGGCGGCGATCGCCGAGGAGCTGGCTCCGACCGGCCTGGCCATCACACTGTTGACCTCGTCCGGTTCTGATCTGCTCGTGCCGGCCCGGGACGTGGCGATCGACGGCGCGCTCGTCTACTCCTGCGACCCGACCTCACCGGCGGTCTCCTGGCTGCGGCGACGCAGGCTGCCCATGGTCTTCGTGGACCAGGAGACGTCCGACGACGTGCCCAGCGTCAACATCGCCGACCGCGACGGCGCCCGCGCGGCGGCCCAGCACCTGATCGATCTCGGGCACCGGCGGATCGCCATCGCGACGGCCGGCCAGCAGGGGGACTACGGGTTCGTCGCGTCGCCGGAGTCGCAGCCGGAAGGGCACGCGTCCCGGGAGAGAAGGCTGGGCTGGTTCGACGCGCTCAACCCCGCGGGGATCAAGCCGGTCGTGATCCGTCACCCTCTGGAGCAGACCGAGGATGTACGCAGGGACGCGCGCTCGCTGTTGTCGGTCACCGATCGGCCGACAGCCATCCTGTGCTTCTCCGACGCGACAGCGGTGGGTGTGCTGCTGGCCGCCGACGACCTGGGCCTGAAGGTCCCGGCTGACCTCTCGGTCGTGGGGTTCGACGACGGCCCCCTGGCGACGCGGTTGCAACCGGCGCTGACCACCGTGCGGCAGGACGTGGAGGAGAAGGGCCACGTGGCTGCGGCGACGCTGACCGAGGCGATCCGCCGTGCCCGGACCGGCGAGACCGGCCCGGTGCCCCACGTCCGGCTGCCGGCCACGCTGGTGGTGCGGGGCAGCACCGGCCCGGCGCCCGCCTGAGGTCAGCGGCGGCCGGCGGAGGTGAGCTGGCGGCGGGCGACGTACTCGACCAGTTCGATGAGGACGTTGCGGGCGGCCACCTGGTCGCGGGCGTCGAAGAGCACGACCGGGACGCCCGGGTCGAGGTCGAGGGCGCGGGCGACCGCCTCGGGTGCGAAGCGGTGCTGGGTGTCGAAGCAGTTCACCGCGACGACGAAGGGCGTACCGCGCTGCTCGAAGTAGTCGATCGAGGGGAAGCAGTCGGCCAGGCGCCGGGTGTCGGCGAGCACGACCGCGCCCAGGGCGCCCTGCGACAGCTCGTCCCAGAGGAACCAGAACCGGTCCTGCCCGGGCGTGCCGAACAGGTAGAGCTGCAGGTCCTCGGTGATCGTGATCCGGCCGAAGTCCATCGTCACCGTCGTGGTGGTCTTGCCCTCGACGCCGGAGACGTCGTCGGCACCCTCGGCGCCGGTGAGCACCTCTTCGGTCTGCAGCGGGCGGATCTCGCTGACCGATCCGACCATCGTGGTCTTGCCCGCGCCGAAACCGCCCGCAATCAGGATCTTGAGTGCGACCGGGATGCGCGACGACCCGCCGTTGCGGTCAGAGCGCACGGAGTCCATTGACAACCGCCTTGAGTACGTCGACGTCGTGCGGCTGCGTGGCCGCCGGAGGTTCGTACAGCGAGATGAGGCCCGCTGAGCGTAGATCACCTAGCAGCACACGGACCACGCCGATCGACAGGTCCAGCTGGGAGGCCAATTCAACCACGGAGATCGGCTCCCAGGCGGCAGCCACGATGGCGTGGTGCTCGGGTTGCAGCTGCGGACCCTGTGGCATGTCCGGCACCGTGGCCACGACGAAGGCGACCAGGTCGAACTCGTCGCCCGCGGGCGCGACCCGGCCCTGTGTCATCGCGTACGGCCGGACCACCGGCCCCGCATCGTGGTCCAGCCAGTCGTGAGGGGTCACACCAGGCTGCTCAGAGGGCATCGGACGGTGCGAGCACCGACCGCTCCGGAGCGCTCATGATCTGTCCGACCCGGGTGACCAGCATCGCCATCTCGTAGGCGATGAGCCCGAGGTCGGCGTCGGCGGACGCGAGCACGGCCAGGCACGCGCCCTGCCCCGCGGCCGTGACGAAGAGGAAGGCCTCCTCCATCTCCACCACGGTCTGGCGCACCTGGCCCGCCCGGAAGTGCCGGCTCGCACCCTTCGCCAGGCTCTGGAAACCGGCCGCCATGGCCGACAGGTGCTCGGCGTCCTCGCGGCTCATCGCCGCCGAGCAGCCCAGCATGAGCCCATCAGCCGAGAGGACCACCGCCTGCTGCGCGGTTGGCACCCGTTCGACGAGGTCGTCGAGGAGCCAAGTGAGGTTCGCGCTCTGCTTAGTCGTTGCCACTATGCGTCCTTCTCCAGCCTGAGGTTCTCGCCGGGGTTCGTGGCGCGGTCGCCGGCCGCGCCCACGTCGGTCCCGGATGATGCTTTGTCCCGTGCCGCGGCGACATCGACGAGGGCCGGGAAACTGACGGTAGCCGCCGGGTCGAATGCCTCGGAGCCCGGCTCCGCGACGTTCGGCTCGGCGTGCCCGTTGCCTGCGGCGTCGGGCTTGACAGGCGCCGGCTCGGCCTCCGCGGCGACGCGGGACGCGTCGACGCGGCCGCGGGTGGTGCCGAGCTGCAGCGCGCTCATCAGGGTGCGGACCTGTTCCGGCGTACGCTCCGGAGCGGTCGACTCCGGCTGGACGACCGGCTTGCGCAGTTGCGGGGCGAGGTTCGCCTGGCGGACCCGGCGCGGCAGGTTCTCCAGTGCCGCGGTGTCCTCGTCCGGACCGTCCACGATGCTCGCCGGCGCCGGCGCGGCAATGCCGAGCGCGGGCACGGGCGGCGCTGCCGGTGCCGGTGCCGCTGCCGGTGCCGAGTTACGGGGCACCGCGCGCGGCGCCATCGGCATCTCGTCCAGCGGCGCGGGGACGCCGGAACGCTCCAGAACCGCGCCGTTCGCCTCCACCGGCTGCGGCTCGCTCTTGCGGATCCGGCGCCGCTGGACCAGGCCCTCGGCACTCAGCTCGGCCGCGACGGCGCTGGGCGCGGGGCCACCGTGGTCGGCGCGGTGCGCGTCGGACCCGTCGGCGGCGTGCTCCTCCGACCCGCTACGCAGGCCGGCGACCGTCAACTCGCGCAGTTCCTCGGTCTCCGGCCACTGCAGTTCGCCCAGCGAGTGGCGGGCCGGATCCGTGGTGCCGGAGCCGACCAGCGGGCTCGGCCGCTCGTCGCGGTCCTGGCCTCCGGACGGGATCGCCGTGCCGGGCGTGATCGCCACCAGCTCACCGGGAACCAGCACGATCGCGGTGACCCCGCCGTACCCGGAGGCACGCAGCGAGACCCGGATGCCGTGCCGGTTCGCCAGCTGCGCCACGACGAACAGGCCGAGGCGGGCGCTGTCGGTGGGGTCGAACTCCGGCGGCTCGGCCAGGCGGCGGTTCGCCTCGCCGAGTTGTTCGGTGGTCATGCCGAGGCCGCGGTCCTCGATCTCGACGGCGTAGCCGTTCGGCAGCAACTGCCCGACGACCTGCACCCGGGTGTGCGGCGGGGAGAACGACGCCGCGTTCTCGATCAGCTCGGCGAGCAGGTGGATGACGTCACCGACGGACCGGCCGACCAGCGCCGAGGAGGCCACCGAGCGGATGTCGACCCGCTTGTAGTCCTCCACCTCACTGATCGCACCGCGGATCACGTCGATCACCGGCACCGGGTTGCGCCAGCCTCGGCCCGGTGCGGCACCGGCCAGGATCACCAGGTCCTCGGCGTGGCGCCGCATCCGGGTGGCGAGGTGGTCGACCCGGTACAGGTCCTCCAGCTCCTGCGGCTCGGTCTCGCGGCGCTCCATCTTGTCGAGCAGCGACAGCTGACGGTGCAGCAGCGTCTGGCTGCGGCGGGCGATGTTGAGGAAGACCTCGTTGATGCCGCGCCGGACGCTGGCCTCGTCGACCGCGGACTGCACCGCCGTACGCTGAACGTCGTTGAACGCCCGCCCGAGCTGGCCGATCTCGTCACCGCCGTACTCAAGCGGGGGTGTCTCCACCTCGACATCGACGGCCTCGCCGCGCTGCAGCCGCCGGACCACCGACGGCAGGCGCTCGGAGGCCATCTCCAGCGCCTCGCGGCGCAGCCGCACCAGGCGGCCCACGATCGAGCGGCCGAAGCGGACCGAGACCAGGACGGACACCACCAGGGCGACCAGGCCGAGCAGGCCGGCGAGACCGAGCCAGAGAAGTACGCTCACCGCGAGCGGCGTGGCGTCCTGGGCGATCTGCTCGACGGCCCGCAGCTCGAAGGCGGTCAGGTCGAGCGAGGCCTTGTCGTAGATCGGCTGCCACTGGGCGCCCGAGACGGGCGTGGGGCCGCCGACGTAATTGTCCCCGATCAGGATGTTCTGCATGTGCGTGAGCTCGAGGAAGGTCGTGCTCATCAGCAGCTTCGCGTAGTCGCCCTGCACCGCGACCGGCATGTCGGCGACACCCGCGCCGAGCAGGTACCGCGAGGTGCTCAGGTACTCCACCAGGTTCGCCCGGGAGACGGCGTCGATGCGGCCCGCGGCGGCCGCGCCGGCCATCAGGGCGTCCGCCCGGCTCAGGTACTCCTGGCCGCGGAAGGCGCTGATCACGCCGCGGACCTCTTTGTCGACCCGCTCGTGGAAGAAGACCGCCGCGGTACGCGACACGTCGAACCCGAGGTCGATCACGTCGTTGAAGTACTTCATCTGCGACAGCACGTCGACGTCGCGGACGTCGATCCGGGACCGCAGCTCCCGCAGATCGGCGAGCTTGGTTTCCAGCTCGCCGACGGTGGCGCTGACCGACTCGTTCATCTCGGCGTCGGCCGCCGCGGTCCGGAAGTCGTTCACCGCCTGGTCGGTCGCCACCCGCTGCTTGCTGAGGTCGTCCAGAGTCGACTTGCGGGCCGCGATGTACGCCGCGGCGAAGTGCCGCTCGCGCTGCAGCTGCATGATCAATTGCAGCCCCGGGTCACCGAGCTTGTGCACGGCGTCACGAGCGGACAGCAGGGTGAGCGCCGGTCCCGAAGTCACCACGGTGGCGAAGATCCACAACGCGAGCAGTGCCGACAGCGGCACCGCGACCATCGCGATGATCTTCGAACGGATAGACCAGTTGCGGCTTCTCATCAGGCTCCGCCCGAGGGGTTCGGTAGGAAACGAACGACGCCCGGCCAGCCGCGACGGGGCGATCAGAATGGGACGGCCGCCACGCCTGACTCATGCGCTCCGGCAGAATACGTAATGACGTCCGTCTCAGCTAGTTCCGTGCGGTATCAGATGCTGAGCATCCATACCGTTTGTCCAGGCAGATTGGCATGCGATCTTTTTGCGAGATCGTCGGGCATGCGACAGCGCAGGCGAGAGATCTGTGCATCGGCATCGGCGGACGCACGTGCACGCTGATCCGGACCGACCGTTTGACACCTCGTCGCGCCGAACGGGATTGGTGGACGGTACCGAGTGGGAATACCTCCAGAGGAAGAAGGAGGAACCTGATGTCCCCCACCGTCACCATCGTCCTGATCGTCGTCATCCTGCTTGTTCTGGCCGCGATCGTCCTCGGTGTCCGGGCCGCGCGGCGGCGCAGGCTCCAGCAGACGTTCGGCCCCGAGTACGACCGGGTGGTCGCCGACACCGGCAACCGCTCGGAGGCGGAGCGCGAGTTGCTGGAACGCACCAAGCGCCACGCGCAGCTGGAGCTCAAGCCGCTCTCGCCGGAGTCCCGGGCCAAATACTCAGCTGCCTGGGAAGAGGTCCAGATCCTCTTCGTCGACAGCCCGGCCGAGGCGGTCGCGACCGCCGACGAGCTGACCACCAAGCTGATCGCCGAGCGCGGGTACCCGACCGGCGACTACGACGAGCGCGTCGCCAACCTCTCCGTGGAGCACGCCGCCACCCTGGAGCACTACCGCTCGGCCCACGAGATCAGCCGGCGCAGCAAGAACGACGAGGCCGAGACCGAGGACCTACGGCAGGCGCTGGTCCACTACCGCGCGCTCTTCGCCGACCTGCTCGGCGAGGACCCGGTCGCGAAGGTCACACCCACCTCGCCCGCCGCCACGGAAACTTCGAAAATTTCGGACACTCCCGCCGGTGACGAGAAGCCGGCCGGGCGCACCGCACCCACCCAGCGATCGGCTCACGAGGACCGTAACGTGGCCCATACCGAGGACACCGCCACCGAACCCGGCGTCGCCCGCTCCCGGCCCGACGCCACCAGCCGCTGAGGAGTTCCACGATGCGTTTCTTCTCCAACGAGGCCAAGGACAACGACGAGCGGGACACCGACACCCGTACCGAGCAGGACGAGCAACCGGACCACGTGCAGTCCGACCCGGTCGCGGTTCCGCAGCAGCGTGCCGGGTCGCCGTGGCAGCACGGGCCGGCCGACGACACCGATCGGCCGGTCGTGGCCGAGCCCGCGCCGCAGCCGACGGCGTTCGGCGCTTCCACTGTGGGCGGCGCGGCGGCCGCGTCCGCCGCCGCCGACCCGGACTCGCGCTCCACGGACTCGCACTCCACCGACCGGACCACGGACGCCGCCTCCGGCATCGCCGACGACCGGACCGAGCCGCTGGACGACCGCTCGGCGGACCGCGACCTCTACGAGAGCGAGAGCCTGGGGCACCCGGACGACGAGACCGGCTGGGACCACACGACGTCGGAGACCCGGCACGGCTCGGACGACCACGCTGTCGACCTCGCGCTGGACGACAAGGGCACGTTCGACGACCCACACCTGAGCGACGAACCCGATGAATCCGACAAATCAGATAAGTCGGATGAGGACAAGGTCGACACGGTTGAAAGCGCGGACTCGAAGGCCGAGACCGACAGCGGCGACACGAGCACCGACGTCGTGGCCCCGGTCGAGGCAGGCACCGAGGACAGGGACGACGACGGCGTCGAGGACACGGCCGAGGAGGCCCCCGCGGTGACGCCGGTGGTCGCCGGCCCGGCGCCCTTCTTCCCGGCCGCCGACACCGAGGCGCTGCGCGAACGCTGGCGTGACGTCCAGCTCCGCTTCGTCGACGACCCGAAGGGCGCCACCGCCGAGGCCGCCGGGCTGGTCGACGAGGCCGTCGACAAGCTGACCTCGGCACTGCGCGACCAGCGTGGATCCCTGGCGAAGGGCACCGAGGACACCGAGGCGCTGCGGGTGGAACTGCGCAGTTACCGCGACATCCTGAACCGTCTGCTGGGACTCTGAGGGTGAGAGGAAAGGGCGGGGAGCCGATCGGCTCCCTGCCCTTTCGCTGTCACTGTTCCGGCTGCGCCGGTGACGTCGGTGAGTCCGTCGGCTCCGGCTCCTCGGTCGGCTCGGTGCTCTCGACCGGCGGCGTGGACGTCTCGCTCTCGGACGGCTCCACTTCCGGTTCGTTCGTGGACGGTGAGGCCGACGGGCTGGCCGACGGCGAGGTTGACCCGGCGGTGGCCGTCGGGCTCGAGACCGGCTCGGTGGCCGGCGGTGCGACGCCGGGCTTGGCCGGCGGCAGTGTGTAACGCGTGATCGGATCGGCGTTCTCCGGCGCCTCCCCGGCACCCGAACCGCCGAAGTCCATCTCGACTCCGGTGTCGTTGTCCGGGAACTGCTCGCCGACAGTCGATGGCCGCTCGTTGGGCGCGAGGTTCACCGCACCCAGTTGAGCACCCAGCCACAGGGCCGGGCCGACACCGATCGCAACGATGGCTCCGAATAGCGCCAGTGGACCCCGTTCCATGAGCGCCCTCCCCCGCTAACGAGACGATCGTCGCGCCTCACCCGGCACCCTGCTACCCAATTAGAGCGTGGCCGAAGCGAACAATCGACGGAGTTATTGTGACCCAAAGTGACGTAATGGTTGCTCATCCGTCGCGGATAAGACTGTGGTCGCTTTGAGGTACGGGGAGCGCAGCCGAGCAGTTCAGCGAGTGCCGGTCAGGAACGACACGGCGTCGTCCCAGGCCGACCAGCCACCGGGCAGTTCCTCGCTGTCGAAGGCCGGGCGAACGGTCATGCTGCCACCGGCGCGCAGGTTCAGCACCCAGCCGCGACGCCGGCCGGGCCGAGTGGACACGCCGGCCACATCCGCGAAAGCCACGAATCGGCCTATATCCGAATTGCCGGAACTAGTGGATTCCCCCTCGGGTGGGCTCGCCAGTCCCGAAGAGGACGACCCCGAGGAGGACGAATCCGAAGTGGAAGGCGGGGCACCGGGGCCGACGCCCTCAGCGGCGATTCGGGTCAGGCGCCGCTTCGCCTCGGCGGCCCGGCCGCGCGGCAGCCCCGGCACCAGGTACAGCCCGAGGTCCGTGATCAGCAGGTCGGTGCGCGCGCCGTCCGCCGAGAGGTTCACCAGCCCGCCGAGGACCTGGGCCCGGGCCTGCCCACCGCCACCGGCCGGCGCCGCCGCCAGGTCCACACCGATCTTGTCCAGATAGGCGCGGACCTCCGCGAGGCTCGCCGGATCGGCGGCCGCCGCGGCGATCTCGGCCAGGTTCAGGTACGCCCCGTCGACGCCGACCACCTCGGCCGCGCCGGTCCAGCTGTGCCGCCACCGGACGACACCGCTGCGCAGCGCCGCGAGCGCCAGCATGAGCCCGAGCAGATCGACGATCCGCTCGGTCGTCTCCTCCGGCGAACGCCCGGGGAACAGGGTGCCGGCCGCGGTGCGCAGCCGCTCGTCCTCGGCGAGTTCGAGCACCTGCGCGGGACCGGCGACCGGGGTTCCCGCCGCGCGCGAGAGGGTGGCCAGCGCCGCCTCGGCCTCACGCTCCATCTCCGAGGTGCGCGCCACGCTGAGGCACTCGTCCCAGCCGACGACCGTGCGGCCTCCGGGCGGGAACGCCACCGCCTGCAGCGCCTGCCCGAGCTTCGGCAGGAAGGGCACGAGATCCTCGGGGGCCGGCGCTTCTTCCGCAGGAGCCGGCGAGCTTTCCTCGGAAGGGGACAGAGCGGCCAGTCTCTCCGCCAGCGGCGGATGCGTGTCCCAGGTGACCACCTCCGGCTCCTGCCCGCGAAGCCGATTCAGATCCCCGGCTCGAGCCGCCAGCACCCGCAACAACCCGCCGAAAACGTCGTCCGGCACGAAACCCGCCTGCCACCCCGGTCCGACGTACTCCGCGTGGAACATCTTCTGCATCCCGGCCAGAGCGGGCAGGTCCCGCAGCGCCGCCATCGTCGGCTCCGCACCCGCGTGCTCGGCCGCGATCCGGTCCGCCGCCAGCTCCTGCTCACGGCTGAACGGCGCGTCCACCTTCCGGTACCACCCCGCGTACGCCCTCAGCACCGCGCCCGCCGGGTTCCGCCGGGAGATCCGCGGCACGATCCGCCCGATGGTCAGCCGCCCGCGGTACGCCACCGGCGCCCACCGGCTCAACCTCGGCGATCCGTGTGCCAGCTCATGCGTGACCACCGCCCGGACGCGGTCGGCATCCCAGGCCATGAGCAGTGGAAGTCCCAGGTAGAGCTCGCGGCGGCCGCCGACGAACCCCAGCACGGCGGTCGCCTCCGCCACGACGGTCACCCCGTTCGGCGGCCGGACGCCGGCGGCACCGGACGCTTTGTCGATCAGGTCCCAGAGGAGCGGGGCGTCGTCGCGGGTCACCGCCACACCGGCCGGCACCCGGACCCGGGTGTGCAGGGCGCGCCACGTCGCGTACAGCAGCGCACCGAACGTGGCGATGCTCAGCGGCACGCCCGCACGCAGCGCGAGCTCGCTCGGCAGCAGCGACAGCACCGTCCAGAGGACGGCCAGCACCACGGCCAGCTGCAGTCCCGCCACGACCAGGAACCCGGCGAGCGCCGCAGCCGAGGCCCGCGCCGCTCGTGCACCGTTGCTCAAGCCGTACCCCTCCCCGACATCGGCCCTAGCGTAGGGCGCGAATCGACGCCGGGCCGGTCTCGCACCCGCGCACCCGGGTTATACGAGCGCCACGGCCACCACCGATCAGCCACTCGGCCTAGCTCTCAAGGGTTACGGCCCACCAACCCCATTCCGTGTGGAGTTGGGGTGCGCAGAGAGGCCGAACTCCACACGCAACCGGGCAACCCCACCGTGTGGAGTTGGGGTGCGCAGAGAGGCCGAACTCCACACGCAACCGGGCAACCCGACAGCGTGTGGAGTTGGGGTGCGTGGAGAGGCCGAACTCAACACGCAACCGGGGTGGTCACCAGTCGATCTCGGGTGAGCGGTGGAAGGTGACGCCGGTGGCCTCCCAGCGGGGGCCGAAGGCGGCCAGCCGGGTGCGGAACGACTCCCAGTTCCGGGCGGCGCGCGGGGACCAGGCGACCTCGGCGATCGCCGGAAGCCGGGGGAACGTCAGGTACTGGAGGTCGGCCACGCTGCGCAGCGTCTCGGACCAGAGGGGAGCCTCGACGCCGAGCAGGGCCTGTTCCCCGACGCCGGGCAGGCGGTCGGCGGGGTCCCAGTCGTAGGAGCGGCGCACGCTGACGTGACCGGCCCAGTCGAGGCCGAGCCGGGTGTCCGGGTCGTACTTCATGTCCAGGTAGGTGCGGTCGGCGGGCGCCATGATGACCTGCCGCCCGGCGGCAGCGGCGCGCGCCACGTCGGGGGCGTCGCCCTCGATGCGCCAGTACTGGACGACGGCCGTCTCCGGCAGGTCGGCCGCGGCGATCTCGTGCCAGCCGATGGCGCGCTTGCCGTACTTGCCGGGCAGCGGGAGCACCCGCGCCAGGAACGTGCGGTAGTCCTCGGGCGGGGTGGAGTGACACTCGTCACCGCCGATGTGCAGGTACGGCCCCGGCGTCACGTCGCAGACGGCTTTGATCACGTCCTCGACGAAGGCGTACGTCTCCTCCTTGCCGGCCACCAGCGAGCTGTAGCCGACCTCGGCGTCGGTGCGCTGCGACACCGGCTGCCCGTCAGCGGTCAGTTCCGGGTACGCGAGCTGCACCGCGTTCACGTGCCCCGGCATGTCGATCTCGGGGACGATCGTGACGAACCGCTCGGCGGCGTAGGCGACCACGTCGGCGTACTCGGCCAGGGTCAGGAAGCCCGGCCCGGTCCCGTCGACGCCGGTGCCCTCGCCGCCGCTGACCTCGGTGAGCAGCGGCCAGCCCGGGATCTCCAGGCGCCAGCCCTGGTCGTCGGTGAGGTGCAGGTGCAGGTGATTGATCTTGAATTGGACGAGCAGGTCGATGTGTGCCTTCACCTCGTCAGCGGTGAAGAAGTGCCGTGCCAGGTCCAGCATCGCGCCCCGGTACGCGTACCGGGGCGCGTCCTCGATCACGCCGCCCGGCAGCTCCGGGCCGAGTTGCAGCAGGGTCTGGACGCCCCAGAACAGCCCCTGCGCGGTGCCACCGGTGAGCGTCACCGACTCCGAGGTGATCTCCAGCCGATAGGCCTCGGCGGGTAGACCGCTGTCCTCGACGAGACGGATCGCACCACCCTCACCGACCGGAAGATCCCACTTCGCGGCGAGATGAGCGGCGAGATGAGCCGCGACGGCGGTGGCGGACGGCGGTGCGCTCACCGCCGTACCGGAAACGATCGTGAACGACGCGGCCGGGACCGGCCGCACCGAGGCCGGAAGCGGAATCACATCGCTGAGCTGCTTCGTCTGGGCGCGCACTCTGAACACTCTAAACTGTTTCTCCATGACGATCACCACGCGTCACGGCGTCGTCGGCGACGAGCTAGTTCTGCACGACATCGCCGCGCGGACCTTCGGGCTGGCCTGCCCGCCCGGCACCGAGCAGGCGGACATCGACGCGTTCATCGCCACGCACCTGTCCGCCGAGCGCTTCGCCGGATATCTCGCCGACCCGGACCGCATCCTGGTGATCGTGTCCGCGGACGATCAGCCCGCCGGGTACTCGATGCTGGTCCGCGGCCCGATCAGCGACGCCGACGTGGCGGCCGTCGTGGACGAGAAGACCAGCATCGAGCTGAGCAAGTTCTATCTGACGCGGGACCGGCACGGCAGCGGGCTCGCGGGCGCGCTGATGACCGAGACGCTGGCGGCGGCCGCCGGGACCGGCGCCGAGACCTGCTGGCTCGGGGTGAACCAGCAGAACGTGCGGGCCGCCAAGTTCTACGCCAAACACGGCTTCGAGATCGTCGGCGTGAAACGGTTCCTGGTCGGCACCGAGTGGCACGACGACCACATCCGGCAAAGGACTCTATTCTCCGCGAATGACTGAGGAGCGGGCTGAGGTACGGGCAGCGCTGGACGAGGACGTCACGGCAATCGTCGACATCTGCACGCTCGGCTATCGGGCGACGTATCCGGGGCTGGTCAGCGACGAGTTCATCGAGCGGATGCTCGCTGAGGGGTACCGCCCCGAGCTGGTCGCCAAGCAGATCCCGGCCGCGCCGCCCGGCTGGCTCGGGTACCAGGTCGCCGAGGAGGACGGGCGCGTGCTCGGCGCGGCCGCCGGCGGCCTCGTCGCACCGGGCGCCGGTGAGCTCTTCGTGCTCTACCTGCACCCGGACGAACGTGGCCGCGGGCTGGGCACCCTGTTGCTGAACCGAGTCACCGACCAGATCCGCGAGCAGGGTGCCGCCGAGATGCGGGTCGGCGTCCTCGACGGCAACGAGCGGGCGATCCTGTTCTACGAGGCGCGGGGCTTCCGCAAGGCCGAGCGCCGCCGCACGACCGGCTCCACCGAGGCCGACAACGCCTGGACCTGGGTCATGCACCGGGCGATCGGAAACTCATATAAGTGATCACTTAAAAGTGACGGGAAATTGTCGCACCCTGCGGCTACCTTGATTACTGCGGACCGGCGCCACGGGGGCGCCGGTCCGTCCATATAGGTCAGGCCGCTCCACGCACCAGGACCTCGGCCGTTGTCCGCAGGCGATCGCGCAGCTCGACCGGCGACTCCACAGTGAACGGCGCTCCGAGCACCCCCAGGGCCATCACCGGCCAGCCGAGGTCGTCGACGTTCATCCGCATCCGGCTGGTGCCGTCCGGCAGTTCCTCGACGGTCGCCCAGTGCCCCATCATCGCGCGGACCGCCTCGGCCGGGGCCTCGATGACCACCGATACGTCGTAACGGCTGGGTATGGCCGCGAGCCGGGACCGCAGCCAGGCGACCGGGTCACCGCCGGGCAGCTCGCGCGGGCGGAACCGGGCACCGGTCAGCGACGGGTCGCTCAACCGGTCCACCCGGAAACTGCGCCAGTCGCCGCGATCCAGGTCCCAGGCCACCAGGTACCACCGGCGGCCGAGCGAGACGAGCCGGTGCGGTTCGACGAACCGGCGCATGGTCTCGCCCTCGCGCGGTGTGTAGTCGAAGCGCAGCCGCTCCTCGCCACGGCAGGCCATCGCGATCGTGGTCAGTGAGGCCGCGTCGAGGGTCGGGCCGCCGCCGAACACGCCGGGAGCGGTGACCGCCTGCAGCGCGTCGATGCGGCGGCGCAACCGCGGTGGGAGCAGTTGGATGACCTTCGCGAGGGCGCGTACCGAAGTCTCCTCGAAACCGGCCACGGAGCCGGCGGCGGCGCTGCGCAGCCCGACCGCGATGGCGACCGCCTCCTCGTCGTCGAGGAGCAGGGGTGGCACCGCCGCGCCCGCCTGCAGCTGATAGCCGCCCGCGACGCCGCGGTTGGCGTCCACCGGATAGCCCAGCTCACGCAGCCGGTCCACGTCGCGCCGCAGGGTGCGCGGGCTGACCTCGAGCCGGTCGGCGAGCTCGCCGCCGGGCCAGTAGCGATGAGTCTGCAGGAGGGACAGAAGTCGCAGCATCCGAGCACTCGTGTTCGCCATGACTCCAGAATCTCCCGCATTGCGGTCAGAAAGTGGCCGCTTTGAACCCTAGCGTCGAAGTCATGAGAATCGAGACGCGAGAGCTGACGAAGCGCTTCAAGGACGTCCTGGCGGTGGACGGCATCGACCTGACGGTGGAGCGCGGCGAACTCGTCGCGCTGCTCGGCCCGAACGGTGCCGGCAAGTCGACCACTCTGCGGATGCTCACCACGCTCATCCCGCCGACCTCGGGCAGCGCGAGCGTGGCCGGATTCGACGTGGTCAAGCAGCAGCGCGAGGTGCGGCTGCGGATCGGCTACATCGGGCAGGGCAACGGCGCCGGGCACAGCCAGCGCGGCCGCGACGAGCTGATCAGCCAGGGCCGGGCGTACGGGATGGGCGTCCGCGCGGCACGGGCGCGGGCGAACGAGCTGGTCGACTCGCTCGGGCTGGGCGACGTCGCCGACCGTACGGTGTCGACGCTCTCCGGCGGTCAGCGCCGCCGCCTGGACATCGCGATGGGCCTGATCCACTCCCCCGAGCTGCTCTTCCTCGACGAGCCCTCGACCGGGCTGGACCCGCAGAACCGCGCCAACCTGCAGGAGCACATCCTGCGGCTGCGCGCCGAGCGGGAGACCACCGTCGTGCTCACCACGCACTACCTCGACGAGGCGGACTCGATGGCCGAGCGGGTGATCGTCATCGACCACGGCCGGATCATCGCGGACGACACCCCGCAGCGGCTCAAGGCCGAGCACGTCGGTGACCGGGTGATCTTCGGTTTTGCCACCGAGTTCGACGCCGTCGCAGCCGCACGGACCCTGGACGCCCCGCGGGACGGCCTGCATCTCACGGTCACCGCCGAGGACGGCACGCATCTGGCGCCGAAGCTCCTCGACGACCTGCGCGCGGCCGGGCTCACCACCGCCTCGATCGAGGTCACCCGGCCCACTCTCGACGACGTTTTCCTGACCCTGACCGGTCGCAGCCTCCGCGAGGGGCGCACCGAAGAGCTCGTGGAGGCCTGAAAAATGACTTCTCTCGTCGCCGACACCCGTGTCGTCTTCAGCCGCGAACTGCGCCCGGTGATCCGGGACCCGTTCTCGGTGATCTTCTCGATGATCCAGCCGCTGTTCTTCCTGGCGCTGTTCGCGCCGCTGCTGCCCGGCGAGGCGTCGCTGCAGTGGTTCGTCCCCGGCATCATCGTGATGTCCTGCCTGTTCGGCTCCTCGATGACCGGCTCCAACCTGCTCTACGAGATCCAGACCGGCTCGCACGAGCGGATGCTGGTCACCCCGCTGCGGCGGCCGGCCCTGCTGATCGGGCGGGCGCTCAAGGAGATCGTGCCGATGATCGCCCAGGCCGCCGTGATCGTCGTGGTCTGCATCCCGTTCGGCTTCGACCTGCATCTGCCCGGCGCGGTGCTCGGCCTGCTGATCCTTGCCGGTTTCTGCGTCGGGCTCGGCGCGCTCTCCTACACCCTGGCGCTGGCCTCGAAGAACAAGGAGTGGCTGTTCTGGACCGTGCAGCAGACCCTGCTCTTCCCTCTGCTGCTACTGGCCGGCGTGCTGTTGCCGATCGAGAACGGGCCGGGCTGGTTGCGGGCTCTTTCACACTTCAACCCCATGACGTACGTGGTAAACGCCGAGCGCGCGTTGTTCTCGGGTGACGTGTTCGCGCGCAGCACCGTCGAGGGGCTCGTGGCGGCGGCCGGCATGGCCGCGCTCGGACTGTTCATCGGTGTCCGTGCGATGAAACGCTCCGACTGACGCTACTTTTCTCGGATGCTCGGTCGTTCCTCGTCCCGCTCCCGCGGACTCGATCTCCCCGGCGCCCTCGGCCGGCTGGTGGGAAGCCTCCGGCCGGCCGAGCCGCTGCCGGCCGCCCGGCGCGGCAACCCGGACGCGGTGGTGGACTGCGCCGTCTACGCCGCGGGTGTGCGGCGCAGCGGGCCGGGACAGACCCCGTTCCCGGAGGCAGCACGGCTCGCCCGCCGGCGCGGCGCGTTCGTCTGGCTCGGCCTGCACGAACCCGACCGGGCCACGATGAACACCGTCGCGGAGGTGTTCGGCCTGCACGAGCTGCTGGTCGAGCAGGCCGTCTCCGGCGGGCACCGGCCCGGGGTGGAGACGCTCGGCGAGGTGACCCGGCTGGTGCTGCGCACCGCGCGGTACGTCGAGCACGACCAGCTCACCGCGACCTCCGAGGTGGTGGAGACCGGCGACGTGACGGTGCTCGTCGGCCCGTCGTTCGCGATCACCGTGCGGCACGGCCCGGTCGGCCCGCTCTGGGCGGTGCGCCGCGAGCTGGAGGGACGCCCGGAGGTGCTGCGGCAGGGTCCCTGGGCGGTGGCGTACGCGGTCGGCAGCCGGATGGTCGACAGCTACCTCGACGTCGCCGAGCACGTGGAGCGCGACCTCGACCGCATCGAGGAGGAGACGTTCGCGACCGAGCGCTCCGGCGAGTTCGCCCACCTGTACCAGCTCAAGCGGGAGATGGTGGAGTTCAAGCGCGCGGTGCTGCCGCTGGCCGAGCCGCTGTCCCGGCTGCTGGACATGCGCGGGTTGCCGGCCGGGCTGCGCCCCTACCTGGAGGACGTGCGCGGCCGGCTGGGCCGGGCGGTGGACCGGGTGGCCGGCTTCGACGACCTGCTGAACTCGATCCTGCAGGCGCGGCTGGCACAGGTCTCGGTCGACCAGAACCACGACATGCGCAAGATCGCGTCGTGGGCGGCCATCGCGGCGGTACCCACGGTGGTCGCCGGGATCTTCGGCATGAACTTCGACGAGATGCCCTGGATCAGGTCGTGGTGGGGATTCAGCGCCGCGATCGCCACGATGGCCGTCATCGGCGGCGGGGTCTACCTCAAGCTGAAGCGCTCCGGCTGGCTCTGACGTCACCGAGGGTGATGTCCGTCTCGGCCGATCGGACCGGTTTCCCGACCATCTCGCCCTACCCGATGAACACAGTGAGTTACTAGCTTTGCTGCTGGTTGATCATTGGGGGTACTGGCGGAATGACGGCAACCGAAGCCGCGCCACGGCACGCCGCACCGGGACCGGCAAGCGGCATCCTCACGGCGCTGAAGGGGCACGTCGACCTCTTCCTGAACGCGGGCTCGCTCATGGCGACCACGCTCATCACGTCGCTGTTCGGGTTCGCGTACTGGTGGGTCGCGGCCCACGTGGCACCGCTGGAAGCCGTGGGCCAGGCCTCCGCCGCGGTCTCGGCGATGACCCTGATCGGCACGATCGGCATGTTCGGCATGGGCACCATGCTCATCTCCGAACTCCCGTCGATCAGCCGGGGCAGATGGGACCTGATCTCCACCTGCGTCCTGGCCGCCGGCACCGCGGCCACCACCGGTGGCCTGATCTACGTGGCCGTCGCGCACCTGTGGATCCCGGGCCTGAAGGACGCGTTCGGCGGCACCGCCGCCACCGCGCTGCTGGTCGCCGGCATCGCGCTGAACGCCATGACTCTGGTGCTGGACGAGGCCATGGTCGGCCTCCTGCAGGGCCCTCTCCAGCTCATGCGCAACGCCTGGTTCTCGGTGATCAAGCTGGTGCTGCTCGGCCTGGTGGCCGTGCTGCCCGGCACGCTGACCGGCGGCGAGCTGCTGCTGACCTGGGTGGCCGGCGTCGTCACGTCGACCGCGATCCTGTTCCGGGCCCTGCGCCGCCGCCGCATGATCGACTCGCTGCGGCCCAGCGCGCGACTGCTGCGCGGACGCGGCCGGGCCACCTTCGACCACAACCTGCTGAACCTGGCGACGTACCTGCCGCGCGCCGCGCTGCCGCTGGTCGTGACCGCGGTGCTGTCGGCCGAGGCGAACGCGGCGTTCTACACCGCGTTCATGGTGCTGTCGTTCCTGGCCATGGTGCCGGGCAACGTCGCGCTCACGCTTTTCGCGGTGACCGCCGGCGACAGGGCGGCGCTGCGCGGCAAGGTACGCGTGGGCCTGCTGATCTGCCTCGGCGGCGGACTGCCGGTCTCGCTCGTGGTGCTGTTGCTCGCCGAGCCGATCATGTCGCTGTTCGGCGCCGCGTACGCCACCACCGCCGGCGGCGCGCTCGCCATCCTGGCGCTGACGTACGTGCCGTTCGTCTTCCACCACTTCTTCCTGGCGATCTCCCGGGTCAACGGCAGCCTGCGCGGCGCCGGGGTCTTCTCGGTCTTCGCCGGTGTCGCCGAGCTGCTGGCCGCGTGGTACGGCGGCACTCAGCACGGCTTGAACGGCCTGGTCACCGCGGTGGCCGTGGTCATGGCGATCGAGATGGTGCTGGTAGCACCGACGGTGCTGAGGGTCGTTTTCGCCCCCGTCATCGACAAGTCCGCGGTAGCAGAGGGAGTGAACGTCATGTCCACCACCAGCCTGACCCTGCGCGAGCGCGCATGGCTGCCGCTGGAGTACATCCGCACGGTCGGCCCGCTCACCGGGGTCACCGCCGAGCGGGTGCGCAACGCGCTGATCGGCCTGCACACCGCCGACCCCACCCACCGCGCGGTCTCGCGGCTGGACCGTTCCGGCGCCAACTGGCAGCACATGGACGCGGCGTCGTTCGCCAGGTACGTCACGGAGGCGGTCACCGACCTGGGACACGGGCCGGTCGACTTCGACGCGATGACCCGCCACCTGCAGGCCGAGCCTCGGGCACACCACCCGGTGCGGATCCTGGTCGGCGGCGGCTACTTCGCGATGAAGGTGGCGCACGCGTACGGCGACGCCGGGCCGGTGAACGCGCTGGTGCACGAGTTGGTCCAGGCCGCGTACGAGGGCCGGGCGGCCCGCATCGCGCCGTCGAAGCGACACCGGACGGCGCTGGTCAAGGCGTGGTGGAAGCAGTTCGGCCTGCACCCCGGCCGGTGGAAGCAGGGGCTCAGCTTCCCGCGCCCGCCGCACACCGAGGACGTGCCCACCCGGCCCTGGCAGGCGAACCTGACCGTGGTCACGGCCCGGTCCGGCGGGGTGCTCGGCGACATGCGGCTCTGGCGTGACCAGTACGCGCCCGGCGTCACCACCTCGGCGATCACGTTCGCCGCGTTCACCGCCGCCCTGCGCGACCTCGGGTTCCAGCCGGACCTGCGCGGCGGCACGTTCCTCGCGGACGCCCGCCGATACCTGGACTCGGGTGTCAGCGTCGACAGCAACTTCTGCCAGGGGCCGTTCCTGTCGCCGCCGAGCCTCACCGACCCGGTCGCCATCCACAAGACGCTCAAGGCGGAGCTGGCCACCGGCCGGATCCTGACCATGATGCTGCTGCGGGAGGGCAAGATCATGCTGACCGGTACGCCGGGGATGCCGGACCCGTACCCGGTGACGGTCGCGGCCGAGCCGAAACCCCGGCTGACCTTCAGCAACCAGGGGCGCCACGACGTGCTCGGGGATCTGCCGTGGGCGGTCGGGCCGGCCGGGCGGGTGAACCAGAGCGTCCCGACGCTGAACGGGCCGGAGGGGATCACGCTGACCACGAGCGAGATGAACGGCGTCCTGCACCTGGAGGCGACGTTCCACTCGACGACCTACGACCCGGCGGTCGTGGCGCGGGCCCTCGAGCTGGTGTGTGCGGACCCGGCCGGGCTGATCATGGCGTACCGGTAGGCGCTCTCCACACAACGCGACGCGCGGCCGGTGAGCACCGGCCGCGCGTCGTTGTTGTGGGTCAGCTACGCGGAGCGTCGCTGTTGTTGTTGTTCCGCGGTCCGTTGTTGTTCCGGGGACCGTCGTTGGTCCGGGGACCGTCGTTGGTCCGGGGACCGTCATTGGTCCGGGGACCGTCATTGGTGCGCGGGCCGTCATTGGTGCGCGGGCCGTCATTGGTGCGCGGGCCGTCGTTGGCCGGCTGAGTGTCCTGCGCCGGCTTGTTGTCCTGCGCCGGCTTGTTGTCCTGCGCCGGCTTGTTGTCCTGCGCCGGCGGCGTCACCTGGTCCGGCTTCGCATCCTGGGCCGGCTTCGCATCCTGGGCCGGCTTCGCATCCTGGGCCGGCTTGGTGTCCTGCGCGGGCGGCGCCACCTGGTCCGGCTTCGCATCCTGCGCCGGCGGCGCCACCTGGACCGGCTGAGTGTCCTGCGCCGGCTTGGCGTCCTGCGCCGGGAGCGTCGCCGGGTTCGGCAGCGCGTCCTGGGCAGGCTTCGTGTGCCGGTCAGGATTCATGTTCCGGTCAGGCTTCGTGTTCCGGTCGGGCTTCTGCGCGCCGGGCTGGCTCTGGCCAATGCCGGGGATGCTGTGATGGCCAGAGCCGCCCGGCCCGGAAGCACTCGGGACACCGCCCTGATGCTTCGGACCGCCCGGGTAGCCGTGCCCGGGGACGCCCGGACCGCTGATGCCACCCGGGTAGTACTTCCGCAGGACCGGCAGCGACAGCACGGTCGTGCGGGTCTGGGTGCGAGCCTTGTAGCCGCAGTTGTCCCAGGAGACCGTCGCCCACAGCTTGGCCACTCCGCTGTCACGCTGGAACGGCGTCACCCGGATACGCGTGTAGTCGGTGCGTCCCGGCCGCAGCGTCGCGCCGCGGGACAGCGCGCCGATCCGCCGGAAGTTCGCGTAGTCGACCTTCACCCGGTCGCCCTTGACCCGGACCACGACGTCGCAGACCTTGCGGTCGGTACGCCAGTGGACGTTGATCCACGTGCTGCTGCCCGCCTGCACCTTCTGCAGCCAGGTGGAGACCGGCTGGGGTCCGCGAACGATCGCCGCGGCGGGCGAGGCCGCCGTCATCGCGCCGATGCCGGCCGCGGCCGTGGCGAGGGCGACGAGCGCTCCGATTCGCCGACTCTTCTGCATTAGGAATCCTCCCGTGTCTGATGTTGGGGGTTGCCACCCGACAAACCGGACACTAAGGGAATTTCGGACGCATCTCCGAGTCTTCCGGCGGCGTTTCGGCCAGAAAACCCATATATGTACAAAATGTTTAGAAAGGACTCGGCCGAAAAGATGATGTTGAAGAGAGCCGCGCGGAAAGCCGGACTGAACCCGACACCACCCGGGTAATCCGCGGGCATGACGCAGAACAGCGAGAACGAGCCCGAGGACCTCGGCGCCCCGGTGTCCTATCTGGTCCTGGCGGACGGCACGGCGGTCTACGACCGGTCCGGCGACTCGGTGGGGACGGTGGAGCACGTCCTCGCCGACGAGCGCGAGGACGTCTTCCACGGCCTGCTGATCAAGACGAGCGACGGTCACCGCTTCGCCGGCGGCGACCAGGTCGACGGCCTCTTCGAGCGCGGCGTGATCGTCAGCGAACCGGCCGACCGGCTCGCCGAGCCGAGCGCGGACGCGCCGGCCGGCCTGGCCGAGAACCGCACCACCGCGCTGCGGAAGGCGTGGGACTGGCTGGTCCAGCCGAAGTAGACGCCGGTAGACAGAACGCGCGTTCTGTCTACCGGCCGAGCCGTCAGCGGCCCCAGCGGTCGCCGTCAGCGGGCGCCGTCAGCGGCCCCAGCAGCCGTCGCCGTCAGCGGCCCCAGCGGTCGCCGTCAGCGGCCCCAGCGCAGCAGGCAAGCGCCCATCGACATGCCACCACCGAAGCCGGCGAGCATCACGAGGTCGCCGTCGCGCAGGGAGCCGTTGCGGGCCGCGTCGTCCAGCGTGACGGGCAACGACGCGCTGCCGACGTTGCCGTACCAGGGCAGCGTGAGGTGGGTGTGCGCGCTCTGGAAGCCCGCCGCGTCCACCAGCTCCTGCAGCATGACGCCGTTGGCCTGGTGCGGGACGAAGTGGTCGACGTCCTCGGCCTTGTAGTTGTTGCGCCGCAGCATCGCGTCCAGCGCCGGCGGGACCGCGGTGGCCACGAAGTCACGGACGCCGCGGCCGTTCATCCGGAAGTAGTGGTCGCCGGCGGCGACCGTCTCGGCGGAGGCCGGCAGCCGGCTCCCGCCGCCCTTGACGTGGATGAGCTCGTTGGCGTCGCCCCGGGACGCGAGGTCCAGGTCGACGATTCCGTAGCCCTCGGGCACCGCGCCGACCACGGCCGCGCCGGCGCCGTCACCGAAGAGCACCGCGGTGCGCCGGTCGCCGAAGTCGAGGATGCGGGAGTAGATGTCCGACGCGATCACCAGGACCAGAGCGCCCGGGTTCGCGGCGACCAGGCCGTTCGCCACGCCGAGTGCGAAGACGAAGCCGGCGCAGACCGCGTTGACGTCGAAACACGCGGCACGGTCGGCGCCGATCAGGTTCTGTACGAGGTTCGACGTGGGCGGCTGCGGCGAGTCGCCGGTCGAGGTCGAGACGATCAGATAGTCGATCTCCGCCGCCGCGACGCCGGCCCGGTCGAGAGCTTCCCGGGCGGCGTTCGCGGCGAGGTCGGAGGCCGCCTCGTGCGGTGCGGCGAACCGGCGGGCCTCGATCAGGGTCTTGCGGGTCACCCACTCCGGGTCGGCGTCGGGCACCAGCTCCCGGAGGTCCACGTTGGTCACGACCTTTGCCGGTAGGTACGACCCGGTGCCCAGAATGCCGACGGCCATGTGAATCTCCCCGATTCGCTCGCGCAATCAAGCCGTCGAAACCCTAAACCCCAGGTCAGACGCCATGCGGGTCGATCATCTGCCGGTTCGGACGATAAAGGTAGGACGTCCGTTTGGCGTAACTGGCCTAGTTTTGCCGGCCTCGGTCGCGATAGGTCCACGAGCTGTCCCCGAGGGTGGAGCGGCCCGGCGCCTGGCCCTGCTGCTGACCCGGCCGGCCCTGCTGCTGACCCTGCTGCTGACCCTGCTGCGGGCGCTGGCCCCAGAGCTGACCCGGCTGCGGGCCGGAGGGCTGCTCGGAGCGGGACTCGAGGCGCTGAGCGAGATAGGCGGCGGCCACCCGGTCCTCCTCGGTGGGAGCGGCGGCCAGGGCGTACACCATGCCGAGGACGGCGAACAGGACGGCACCGCCGACGGGGACGAGCAGGCCGCTGGCGGTCGCGCCGGCGACCGAGCCGAACGTGTCCTCGGGGAGCACCGACATCGCCATCATCCCGGTGAAGTGCATGCCGTTGACCGCGACGCCCATGACCAGCGCGGACGCGAAGATGACGATCGGCTTCTTGACGACCAGGGTGAGCCAGAGCGCGACGGTCGCGGCGACGACGGCGATCGCGATGGAGAGGATCACCTCGCGGCCGGCGTAGTGGATGTGGCCCTGCAACTCCATCGCGGCCATGCCGGTGTAGTGCATCGCGGCCACGCCGAGGCCGGCCAGGACACCGCCGATCAGGATGCGGACGCGGGTGGCGGACTCGCCGAGCAGCGCGATCGCCAGGCCGACGCCGACGGCCACGAACGCGATCACCGCGCTGGCGATGGTCAGGCCGATGTCGTACCGGATGGGGGTGCCGACGACGCTGAAGCCCATCATCGCGACGAAGTGCATGCTCCAGATGCCGGTGGCGCCGATGGCGACCGCGGCGAGCGCCAGCCACCAGGCGCGCTCACCGCCGGACTTGGCCGACCGGAGCCGGACCGCACTGGTGAGGCCGAGGAGGGAACCGAGCACGGACAGGACGTAGCTGACCGCGGGGGTAACCCATCCGTACTCGAAGTGATGGATCTCCGCCATTTCGCGCTTTTCCTCTCGCTCACGATTCCGCCGCGCTGCATCCTGCCCGCCCATCGCCGTGGGCGTGACTGATTGTGACGCAGGTTTCGTTACGAGAGAACGTGCAGCTGATCTCGATTTGGATCTGCGGGCGATTTTATGTGCCCGGAGACCTCCGTTTACCCACATAAAGGGCCGGATGCGTCGCACAGTGATCAGACAGTGACAAATCGACCGGACACGATAACAGTGTGAACTAATATAACAATGGGTTACAGCGGGCGATTTCCTACCCCGCGCGCGAGAGCAGTCCCAGTGCCTGCGCACGCTGCGAATGCAGGGTCTGCACGGTGTCCTCGGTGCAGGTCCCCGGCTTGTCATCCATCACACAGAGAGCGCCGACGACGTGACCCTCCGGTGAGTTGAGCGGGACGCTCGCGTACGACCGGACGCCGCTGACCGAGAAGAGGGGCGTGTCCGCGTACTCCTCGTCGGCCCGGCTGTCGCTGATCAGCACCGGTACGTCCTCGGCGACCACGATGGTGTCCGGCGACCACTCGACCGGCACACCGCCGGCCTCGGTCACCCAGCGCGGGAGCCCGTACGAGCCGGCCACCACCACGCTGTCGTTGAGCACCAGGGTGATCGCGGCCATCGGCACCCCGGTGACCCGGGTCAGCTCCTCCGCGAACGCGTCCAGGTTCGCACCGTGCGCCGGGCGGGCCAGGAAGTCGGAGACCGCCAGCAGCCGCTCGACGTCGACCAGCTGGGTGGACGCGTCGTGCGCCGCGGGTACCTCGCCGGCCCGGCGGGCGGCCAGCAGCTCGGTGGCCGCGTCGACCAGGTGCTTCGGGCGTACCGGCTTGGAGATGGTGACGTCGACCAGGCCGCGCGCGGCGGCCGGCGCCGCCGCCGACAGCATGATCACCGGAATGTCCGCGGTGGCACCCTCGGCGCGCAGCCGGCCCGCCACGTCCAGACCGCTCATGCCGGGCATGTGGTGGTCGAGAATGATCAGATCGGGCGGGGTCCGCGTGATGGTTTCGAGCGCGGCGGCACCGGTCGGTGCGGTGTGCACCGTATGGCCCTCTTTGCTCAGCACGGTGGCGAGCAACTCGGCGATGTCGGTGTCATCTTCCGCGACCACGATCGACGCCATCCCGAGCCCTCCTATGGTCGGCCGGTCGCCCCGACCATAACCCTGCAGACCCGGCCAAACCCTATGAACGTCGAAGTTCCCGTACCCGCCGTAGGGTGAACAGTGACTGCTCCGGCGACCTGGGAGAACGATGCGGGAACGACTGACGAACTGGGCCGGCAACATCGTCTTCGGCGCCGAGCGGGTGCATCGCCCGCACTCGATCGACGAGGTACGCGAGACCGTCGCCGCGTCCGGCCGGCTCCGGGTGCTCGGCAGCGGGCACTCGTTCAACCGGCTCGCCGACACCGACGGCGACCTGCTGTCCCTCGCCGACCTGCCGCGCACCGTGGAGGTGGCGGCCGACCGCGCCTCGGTACGCGTGGACGGCGGCATCCGGTACGGCGAACTCGCCACCCGTCTGGCCGAGGAGGGCCTGGCCGTGCACAACATGGCCTCGCTGCCGCACATCTCGGTGGCCGGCGCGGTGGCGACCGCCACGCACGGCTCCGGCGTGCGTCACGGCAACCTGGCCACCGCGGTCTCCGGTCTGGAGATCGTCCGCGCCGACGGCGAGCTGGTCACGCTGACCGGTGACGCCGGCGCGGTCGTCGGCCTCGGCGCCCTGGGCGTGGTGACCGCGCTGACCCTGGACGTCGTGCCCGCCTTCGAGCTGCGCCAGTACGTCTACGACGACCTGCCCGCCGCGGCTCTCGGCGACGCCCTCGACGAGATCCTCGCGGACGGCTACAGCGTCAGCCTCTTCACCCGCTGGACCGGCCCCGGCATCGACCAGGTCTGGGTCAAGCGGCACGACCCGATGCCGGCCGGCGACTGGCACGGCGCCCGTCCCGCCGACGGCCCACGCCATCCGGTACCCGGCATGCCCACGGCCAGCTGCACCGAGCAGGGCGGCGTGCCCGGTCCGTGGCACACCCGGCTGCCGCACTTCCGGGTGGAGTTCACCCCGAGCAGCGGCGAGGAACTGCAGTCCGAGTGGCACGTGCCTCGCGAGCTCGCCCGGGCCGCGATCGAGGCGGTGGGCACGCTGGGCGAGCGGGTCGCGTCCGTCCTTCAGGTCTGCGAGATCCGTACGATCGCCGCCGACGACCTCTGGCTGAGCCCCAACTACGAACGGGACAGTCTCGCGCTGCACTTCACCTGGATCGCCGACACCGAGGCGGTGCTGCCGGTCGTCGCCGACATCGAGCGGGTCCTGGCCCCGTTGGCCGCCCGCCCGCACTGGGGCAAGATATTCACGACCGCCCCGGCGGTGCTGCGTGACCTCTACCCCCGGTTCGACGACTTCGCCGCACTGATGCGCCGCATGGACCCGGCCGGGACGTTCCGCAACGAGTGGCTGGACAACCTATTCGGCTAGGAGACGACGAGAGTGGAGAAGCGGGTCACCTGGGCAGAGCTCTTCTTCGACGTCGTCTTCGTCTTCGCCGTGACGCAGGTGTCGCACCTGCTGCACGACGACCACTCCTGGGCCGGCGTGGGCCAGGCGCTGATCGTCTTCGTGCCGGTCTACTGGACGTGGGTCGGCACGTCGGTGCACGCCAACACCCACGACGTTGACAACCCGCTGGACCGGATCGGCGTGTTCGGGATCGGGCTGGCGAGTCTCTTCATGGCGCTCGCGCTGCCGTACGCGTACGACGACCGTGGAGCTCTGCTGGGCGCCGCCTACTGGGGCGCCCGCCTGATCCTGGCCGCGCTCGTGTTCCGCGGGTGGCGCAACATCCCGATCAACACGTTCAGCGTCAGCGCCGTCCTCACCGGACCGCTGATGCTGGCGGGCGGCCTGGTGGACGGCCCGGCGAGGATCGTGCTCTGGACGCTGGCGGCCGCCATCGACCTGCTCACGCCGCGACTGGTCCGCCGGCGCCTCGCGATGATCAAGTTCGAGCCGCACCACCTTCCCGAGCGGTTCGGCCTGTTCCAGATCATCGCGCTCGGCGAGGCCGTCGTGGCGGTCGGCGGCGTGGCGGCCGGTGAGTCACTGACCAGCGCCCGGCTGCTGGCCGTCGCCGCGTCGTTCGCGCTCGCCTGCGGCCTCTGGTGGGTCTACTTCTCGTACGCGGCGGACGGCATCCGGCACGCCCTGGAGACCGCCGAGGTGCAGACCGACGTGATCCGCACCGTCCTCGCGTACGGTCATCTGTTCTTCATCGGCGGTGTCATCGCCGTCGCCGTCGGGCTCGCCGAGGTGGTCAGTCACCCCGGCGAGCACCTGCACACCGACTCGGCCGCGCTGCTCTTCGGCGGCACCGCGCTCTACCTGGGAACATTCGGCTACACCCGGTGGCGAATGTTCCGGGTCCCGGGCTGGGGCCGCGTCATCGCCGCGGTGGTCGCGCTCGCCCTGATGCCGCTCGGCGTGCTGCTGCCCGCGGTCGTCGCGCTGCTCGTGCTCGTGCTGGTGCCGGTGGTGCTCAACGTGGCCGAGGCCGTCGCGGTCAACCGCCGGGCAGCACCGGCCGCGGCACAGGCGGACTGACTCAGCAGCCGCAGGCCGCGCCGATCGGTGCGGTCAGTTCGTCGGCCGGGCGCGCCCTGACGCCGTGCTCGTCGCGGACCGGGAAGCCCTCGCGCACCCAGTACTCGTACCCGCCGATCATCTCCTTGACCGGGTAGCCGAGCCTGGCGAACTCCAGGGCCGCCCGGGTCGCGCCGTTGCACCCCGGCCCCCAGCAGTAGGTCACCACGCTCGCGCCGGGTGGAACCACCTCGGCGGCCCGCGCGGCGATCTCGCGGGTGGGCAGGTGCACGGCCTGCGGGAGGTGACCCTGCCGCCACGACTCGGCGCTGCGGGAGTCGATCACGACGACGCCGGCGACGCCGGCTTCCAGGTCGGCGTGCACGTCGCTGACATCGGTCTCGAAGGCGAGACGGGCCTCGAAGAAGGCGATCGCTGAAGTCATGCCCCGATCCTGCTGGCCCTCCGCGGGCTGTCCCAGTGGCGCTGACGACGATGACCGCTAAGATTTCGCCATGTTGCAGGTGAGCCGTCGCGGCCCCACCGTCGCGGTGCTGGCGTTCGACGGGATGTCGGTCTTCGAGACGGGCATCGTGACCGAGGTCTTCGGGCTGCCCCGCCCCGAGTTCCCCATGGCGTGGTACGAGTTGACCATCTGCGCCGAGACACCCGGCCCGATCCGGATCGTCGGCGGCGCAGACCTGCACACCCGACACGGACTCGACACTTTCGAGAGCGCCGACACTCTGATCGTCCCCGGCGTACCCGATGTGGAACTTGACCCCTCACCGGCGCTCGTCGCCGCACTCCGCCGGGCCCACCACCGGGGTGCGCGCATCATGTCGATCTGCTCCGGTGCGTTCGCGCTGGCCGGCGCGGGACTGCTGGACGGACGCCGAGCCACGACCCACTGGCGGTACGCGGAAGCTCTCCGTCGCCGCTATCCGGCAGTGCTCGTTGACGCGGACGTCCTCTACATCGAGGACGGGAGTGTGCTGACCAGCGCGGGGAGCGCCGCGGGGCTCGACCTCTGCCTGCACGTGATCCGCCTCGACCACGGGCCGTCGATCGCCAACGCGGTGGCCCGGCGCCTCGTCGTGCAGCCGCATCGCGACGGTGGGCAGGCGCAGTTCGTGGAGGCGCCGGTCGCGGACGACCCATCGGACGCGCGGGTGGCTCGGAGCATGGAGTGGGCGCTGGGGAACCTGACCTCCGACATCACGGTTGATGTGCTGGCTCGGCGGGCGCACATGTCTACGCGGACTTATTTGCGGCATTTCGGGCAGGCAACCGGGACCACGCCTATTCGGTGGCTGATCGATCGGCGGGTGCACGCGAGTTTGGCGCTGCTGGAGGCGACGCGGGTGCCTATCGAGGAGGTGGCGGTGGCGGTGGGTTTCGAGACCGCTGTTACGTATCGCCATCACTTCAGCCGGGCGATGCGGACTTCGCCGTCGGCTTATCGGAGGGCGTTCCAGGCGGGGTGATGGGTGCGGGGCAACCGAAGGCCGACGAAGTGGACGAGGAAGCGGACAACCCCGAAACCACCCGCACCCCACCCCCCGGAACAGCCGTCGACCCCACAGTCACCACCGACTCCCCGTGATTGAACAGGAACAGCAGGTCCCCCCGCCGCACCGCCTCCACCGAGTCCGGCAACCCGGCCACCACCGGCTCCACCCCCGCCTCCGCCGCCACCACACCCAGCAGCCGCTGCCACCCCTCATCGCTCAACCCGGTGGACACATACCAGGCCACCCCCGCACCGAACCGCCGCCGGGTAACCGCCGGAGACCCCGCCAGCACACCGTCCGCATACCGGGCGATCGTCGACGCCCCCGCCGTCTCCACCCGCTCCCGCCACCGGCTCGCATGCGACCCGTCGTCCAGGACGAACGACTCCCCCGGCGCGACCGGCTGCCACTCCACCACCCGAACACCGAGAACCTCACGGAACGCCCCCGGATAACCGCCAAGCCGAACCCGCCCGTCGGGAAGCGCGATCCCGCTCAGGTACCCCACGACCAGATGCCCGCCACCCGCCACGAACTCCCGGACCGCCGCGGCAACCGGGTCCGACACCAGATAGAGATGCGGCACCACGAGAACCCGATAGTCACCGAACGACGAGACGGACACCCCCGGGAAGACGAAGTCGGCCTGCAACGACGACCGGAACAGCGCCCGGTGTACCTGCCGCACCGCCCCGAGATAGTCCAGATCCGAAGCCGGCAACCCGCCCCCCTGCAGCGCCCACCACGACGCCGCATCCCAGGTGATCGCGATCTGAGAATCCGGCGGCGGCGCGGAAGCGAGCCGGGGCGCGAGGTTCTTCAACGTCCGCCCCAGCCCCACCGCCTCCCGGAACACCGGACTGTCCGGCCCCGCGTGCGGCACCAGCGCCGAGTGGAACATCTCCGCGCCGCCGCGCGGCTGCCGCCACTGGAAGTACATCGCCCCGGCCGAACCGCGTGCCACATAGCCGAGGCTGTGGCGGGTGAGCCGCCCAGGCTCCTTCGCGTGCATCCGGTCGCGCGTGTAGATCAGGTTCGGCGCCGTCTCCATGAGCAGCCACGACCCGCCTCCCCACCCGCGCGCCAGGTCCCCCGCGAAGGCCGTCTCCTCCTCCGCGCCGATCCCGGACGAGGACGGGTAGTGGTCGACGGCCACGATGTCCACCTCGGAGGCCCAGCGCGCGTGGTCGACGCTCACCCAACCACCCTGGACAAAATTGGTGGTAACCGGAATATCAGGATTGTGGCCGCGCAACAGATCCCGCTGCTCGATGTACGCGGCGAGCAACTCGTCGGACAGGAACCGCCGGAAGTCCAGCACCTGCGCCGGATTCGGCAGGTACTGGGTGGCGCGCGGCGGCATGATCTGCGCCCAGTCCGAGTACCGCTGGCTCCAGAACGCCGTGGTCCACGCCGAGTTCAGCGCGTCGAGGTCGCCGTGTTTCTTCTGTAGCCAGGTCCGGAAAGCCGCAGCGGTCAGATCGCAGCGACAGTCCGTGCCGTACTCGTTGTGCACGTGCCACATGGCCAGCGCCGGGTGGTGCGCGTATCGCGAGGCGATCTTCAAGGCGATGGTCATGGCGGCGGTGCGATAGGCAGGAGCGGACACGCAGTAGGTGTCGCGGCTGCCGTGGGTGAGCCGCACCCCGTCGGCGTTGACCGGCATCGCCGACGGGTACGCCAGGGTGAACCAGGGCGGCGGCGAGGCGGTCGGGGTGGCGAGCGCGACCTTGATGCCGCCTTCGTGCAGTTTGTCCAGCACCCGGTCCAGCCAGCCGAACTCGAAACGCCCCTCTGAAGGTTCCAGATGGGACCAGGCGAAGACGCCGACGGTCGCGATCGTGACGCCGGCCTGCCGCATCAGCGCGACGTCCTCGTCCCACACCCTCTCCGGCCACTGCTCGGGGTTGTAGTCGCCGCCGAAGAAGAGCATCGCACCGCCTTGACTTTAGTTTGATTCGCAAACAAAGTATGAGCTCGTGCAAAGCCATGTCAATGACTGGGAGCACGCGCTCATCACCGGCAACGGCCGGCAGGGCGCGCTGTGCTGGGGCGCTCCTTCCGCGCTGCGTTTCACCCTGGCTCACGAGGATCTCTTCCAGCCGGTCACCGAGCCGCTTCCGGCTCCGGACACGGCCGCGGCACTGCCGCGGATCCGCGATCTGATCGCCACGTCACGCTTTTCCGAGGCGGCGCGGGCGGTCTGCGACGTCGCTTCTCAAGAGCATGAGGGGTACGCGAAAACGCGCTGGATCGACCCCCTGATCGGAGCGGCGACCCTGGTGGTGACCCCGTCCCGAACCGGCGGAGACCACGAGCGCGGCACCGATTTCGACACCGGTGTCGTGAGCCAGAAATGGGGTGCCGTGACCTGTGACGCCTTCTTCTCCCGCCCCGCCGACGCGCTGATCATCGCGATCTCGGACAGCGCCGCCACCGTCGACATCGGACCCATCGAAGGCACTCCGGAACGGCCGATCGACTTCGAGACACACCGCGAAGAGAACGGGCTCGTGCTCACCGGCCGCTTCGACGCCGACTGGGAGGGAGCACTCGACGGATACACCGTTGCGGTGCGCTTTCGGCGTACCCCCGAAGGTGTTCTGATCGTGGCTCGCACCGCACCCGGCTTGCGCTCCCCCGCGGAGGCCCTGGCCTCTTTGCCGTCCGGCAACTACGCCGCACTCCTCGAACCGCACGCCGCCGCGCACCGCGACCTTTTCCGCCGCGTCTCGCTCGATCTGGGCGGGCTGCGGGAGCAGACGCTCTTCGGCGCCGGCCGGTACGCGATCATCAGCAGCAGCGGAAACCGCCCGCCGACCCTTCAGGGGGTATGGAGCGGGACGTATTCGCCGCCGTGGCGCAGCGGCTGGACGATCGACGGAAATCTGCAGGCGGCACTGCTCGCGGTGCATTCCACCGGTACTCCCGAACTGATGGTCCCGCTGTTCGACCTACTGTCCGCCCTGCTCAGCGACTTCCGGGAGAACGCCCGCCGCCTGTACGGAATGCCCGGCCTGCTGGCGCCCGCGCATCTGGGAACGCACGGCCGGCAGAACCATTTCGGCCCGATCTGGTGCCTCACGTTCTGGACGGCCGGCGCCGCCTGGCTGGCCCGCCTCTACGTGGACCACTGGCAGTACACGGGCGACCGCGCTTTCCTGACGTCACGCGCGCTGCCGTTTCTGCGGGAGGTGGCGGAGTTCCACCTCGCGTTCGCCGAGATCGTGGACGGGCGGGCCCGATTCAGCCCGTCCTACTCGCCGGAGAACGATCCGGGCGGGCTCGGCGCGCAGGCCTGCGCCGACGCGACGCTGGATGTGCAGGCGGTCCGTTTCGTGCTGGAGTCGCTGCTGCTGCTGGATTCGGACGATGCCCGCGCGCCCCGGTGGCGCGATCTGCTCGACGCTCTGCCGCCCTATCGGGTCACCGAGTCAGGTGAACTCGCGGAATGGCTCGACCCGCGGTTCGCCGACCACCACGCGCATCGGCACTGCAGCCATTTCTTCCCGTTCCTCTACGGGGGCGACCCGGTCGCGCCGCACGCGGCGGCGGTGAAGGCGATCCGTTCCCGGCTCACGTGGTGGCTCAGCGCGGAGTCGGACGAGATGGGTTACGGCCTCGCGCTCGTCGGCGTGGCGGCGGCGCATCTGGGCCTGGCCGAGGAGGCCCATTCCGCGCTGAGAAGGATCATGGATGCCTATTGGCGCCCGAATCTGGTGCCGACCCACAATCGCGACCACATGTTCAACGTCGATCTGGCCGGCGGCTTCCCGGCGCTGATGGTCGCGATGCTGCTGCGCAGCCGTGACCTCACCGCGGACGGGGTGGCCCGCTTCGACCTGCTGCCGGCGCTGCCCGCCGCCTGGCCCCGCGGCACGGTCCGCGGCCTGGTCGCGCGGGGCCCGGTCGTCGTCGACCTCACCTGGTCGCCGTCCGGTTTCGAGGCCACGCTGACGTCGCCGGTCGACCGCACCGCCGAGGTGGGCCACCCCGGGGGCCGCACCACCGTCGCCCTCGTGGCCGGGCGGCCCGCGAGGATCAGCCCTTGACGGCGCCGATGATCACGCCCTTGGTGAAGTGCCGCTGCACGAACGGATAGATGATCAGCGCCGGCACGATCGTCACCACGACGACGGCCATTTTGATCGCCAAACTGGGCGGGGTCGAGTTGCCGAGGCCGGGGATGTAGACGGCGGCCCCCGACGACGCCGGCGACTGCCCGGCCAGGATGAACTGCTGCAGCACCCGCTGGACCGGCTGCAGGTCGTTGCGGTCGATGTAGAGGACCGCGTTGAAGAAGGCGTTCCAGTACCCGACGGCGTAGAACAGGCCCACCACCGCGGTGACCGCTTTGGACAGCGGCAGCACGATCCGCGTCAGGATCCGGAACTCACCGGCGCCGTCGATGCGGGCGCTGTCGATCAGCTCGTTCGGGATGCTCATGAAGAACGCCCGCAGCACGACCAGATTGAAGGCGCTGATCGCGGTCGGCAGGATCAGGGCCAGCAGGTTGTCCTTGAGACCGAGCCCGGTGACCACCAGGTAGCTGGGGATCATGCCAGGGTAGATCAGGAACGTCAGCAGGAAGTAGAACAGGATCGGGCGATGGGCCAGGGTGCCGGGGCGCGACAGGCCGTACGCGGCCAGCACGGTGACCACCAGGCTCAGCGCGGTGCCGACGAACGCGACGAACGTGCTGACCAGGATCGCGTCGGTGATCTGCCCACCTCGGAAGATCACGACGTACGCGGCGGGATCGAACTCGCGCGGGAGGAAGACGTACCCGCCCGCCTCGTTGATCGTCTTCTCGGAGGAGAGGCTGGTGATCAGCACGACCCAGAGCGGCACGAGGACGGCCGCCACCACGAGGGTGAGTACCGTGCCCTTGCCCAGCTGCCCGGCCAGTGAGGGCTTCTCCTCCCACACCGGCCGGAGAGTGTTCCCACGTACGCTCATGATTTTGAATAGATCCCTTGCTCGCCGAACCGGTGCGCGATCTTGTTGGCGCCCACGATGAGCAGGAGCCCGACCACCGCCTTGAACAGGCCGGCGGCCGCACCGACGCCCCATTGCTGGACCGCGATGCCCTGGTAGTAGACGTACGTGTCGAGCACCTCGGCCGCTTCCCGCCCGACCGCCTCGCGCTGCAGGACGAACTGCTCGAAGCCGACGTTGAGCGCGTCGCCGAGACGCAGGATCAGCAGCAGGACGATGACCGGGCGCAGGCCGGGCAGCGTGATGTGCCACAGCCGCCGCCACCGGTTGGCCCCGTCCGCGGCCGCCGCCTCGTAGAGCGAGGTGTCGATGGCCGCCAGCGCCGCCAGGAAGACGATCATGCCCCAGCCGGCGTCCTTCCAGACCGCCTGCGAGGTGATCAGGAAGATGAACGTGTCCGGGTTGGTCATGATGTCCGGCGCGGTGAATCCCGCCTGGCGCGCGGTCTGCGCGATCAGCCCGGCGCCGCCGAGCATCATCTGGAACAGCGAGACCACCAGCACCCAGCTGAAGAAGTGCGGCAGGTAGACGACGCTCTGCACGACCGACCGGACCCGCGGCGACATGATGCTGTTGAGCAGGATGGCCAGCGCGATCGGGATCGGGAAGTAGAACAGCAGCTGGAACGCGGTGATCGAGAGCGTGTTCACCACCGAGTCCCAGAAGGCCGGGTTCTTGAACAGGTACTCGAAGTTGCCGAACCCGATCCACTCGCTGTACAGGAACGCCTCGAGCGGGTCGTCGCCGGCGAACGGGTTGTAGTCCTGGAAGGCGATGATGTTGCCGAGCGCCGGGATGTAGTGGAACACCAGCAGCAACAGCATGGCCGGGACGCACATCAGCAGCAGCGGCCAGTCCCGGCGCAGGCGCGCGCCGAACGACAGCTGCTTACCGGGGCCCAGCGGCGCGGTGGAGCGCGGGGCCGGCTTGGTGCCGGCCCCGGTCTCCTCGATCGGTGGCGCGCTCATCAGCGGCCGTTGTCAGCCAGGACCTTGGCGTAGAAGTCGCGGGCCGCGTCGCCGCCGCCGGCCCTCCACTCGTCGACCACCTTCGGCAGGTCGGAGAGCGGGCGACGACCACGCTGGATGTCCGTGATCTTGTCGTCGGTGGGCTGCTGGATGGCCGCCTGCTCGGAGGGGACCTCCACCTTGATGCCCTCCCACGGGTTCTTCTCGAGGTACTGCGCGGCGTCGTTGCCCCAGGTCACGAAGTCCTTGGCGTACGAGGGGATGTCCGGGCCGCCGACCACGACCGGGGGACGGCCGCCGAGGAAGATGAACTGGTTGGCGAACTCCTTGACGTACAGGTCGTTGGTGACCGGCGCGCCGCTGGCGTCCCGCTTGAAGTGGGTGCCCTCGACGCCGTAGTTCTGCAGTTCCCACTCCTTGGTGCCGAACGGCGCCGCGGTGTAGTTGAGGACCCGCAGGAGCTCCTGGACGCGCTCCTGACCGAGGTCCTTCTTGATGAACGTCCACATGATCGACGGGGTGCCCTGCCAGCGGACCGGCGGCTTGCCCTTGTCGGCGCCGAAGACCTTGACGGCCTGCATGTTGAAGGTGGGCGTGATCTGCACGGCCGGCCGCCAGACCTCCTTCCAGGCACCGCCGCCGTCGGCGAACATGAAGATCTTGCCGCCCTTGAAGAGCGTCTTCACGTCGCCGCCCTTGGTGCTGGCCAGGTCGGGGTGGATCAGCTTCTCCGCGTAGAGCCGGGTCATGAACTCGACGGCCCGCGCGTACTCCGGGGTCTCGTAGCGGTGGTAGACCTTGCCGTCGGCGGCCTTGGCCCAGCCGTTCTGCGACCCGGTGTTGCCGCAGATCTGCAGAACCTCCTGGAAGATGTCGCCGAACGCCCACTCGCCCTTGTCCGGGTTGGTCATCTTCTTGCCGAAGTCGTAGACCTCGTCCAGCGTGGTCGGTGCCGCGATGCCGCGCTGGTCGGTGACGTCCTTGCGGTAAAAGAGGACGGTCGGGTACGGCGAGTCGGTCGGGAACGGCACGCCCATCAGCTTGCCGCCCCACACCGAGTCGTTCCACGCCTTGGTGTCCAGGCCGGCGAGCAGCGGGTACGCGTTGACCTTGTCACCGGACAGGTGTGGTGTGAGGTCCTCGAACAGCACGTGCACGCCCTCGGAGAACCGGGCCAGCTTGTTGATCTCCCAGCCCGGGATGCAGGTCAGCTCCGGTACGTCACGGGCGCCCAGCATGGTGTTGAGCTTGTCGCCGTACGTCACACCGTCCTGGATGCTGAAGTTGATCACCGCACCCATGTCCGCGTTGACCGCCTCGACCAGCTTGTTGGAGGTCGGCGGCGCGGGGCCCCACCACGGCGTGGTCGCGGTGACCGGCTTGCCGCTGGTCACCGCCTTGTCGGTGACCCCGTCGACGAGCGTCGTCGGGTACTTCACGTAGCCGTCGGCCATCGGCCGCACACCCTTGACGTCCGGCTGGACCAGGGTCGAGTCCTTGAACGTCGGCACCACGCCGGCCGCCTGCTCGGCGGTGGTCGCCGAGCCGCTCGTACCCGGGTCCTTGCTGCAACCGGAGAGCAGCCCGCCGCCGGCCACCGAGGCCGCGCCGAGGCCGACCAGCCCCAGGAAGTTCCGTCTGTTCGTTGACGCGCCCTCGAGCGGGTTCCGCACGGCGCACCACCCTTCCGTTATGGGAATAGTTTGGCTAGCGTCTAAACTAAGTACATCGAGGACAAGCTAACCGACGTGGCGAACCCTGGACAAGAACCATTTGGGAGCGCACCCATCGGAGCTGATGCGGCAAGATGACGATGCGGACAGTGAGCGGCCGGGCCGAGAGCGGAGCTTGATGTGAAGACCCAACGGGCCGACTTCACCGACGTGCGGGCCACGAACCTCGCCGTGGTCCTGCGTCATCTGCGTGTCAACGGCCCGAGTTCCCGCGCCGCCATCGCCGCGTCGACCGGCCTCAACAAGGCGACCGTCTCCAGCCTCACCAGCGATCTCATCGACCAGCGGCTGCTGCGCGAGACCGGGCTCACCGGCAACCGGATCGGACGGCCGTCGACCGCGCTGGCACTCGACGGTTCGGCGTACGCGGCGATCGGCCTGCAGGTCACCGCCGACCGCCTGACCGCGCTCGCCGTGGACTACGCCGGCGAGCAGCTGCTGCTCTGGCACCGGGTCTTCGAGAAGGGCCGGGTCAGCGCGATCACCGCCCTCGCCCAGCGCGCCGCCTCCCGGGTGCGCCAGCAGGGCCGCCACGTCCTCGGCCTGACCGTCGCCGTCCCCGGGTTCGACCGGTTCGGCGCCGACCTGGGCGGCGTGCTCTCCGGATCGCTGCGCCAGCCCGACCTCAGCGTCGCCGTGGCGAACCACACCGGACTCGCCGCGGTCGCCGAGTTGCGCCACGGCGGATACCCCGACGGCACCAACCTCGCGTACGTCACCGCGGCCGCCGGCATCGAGGCCGGCCTCGTGGTGGACGGGCGGCTGCTGCCCGACGCCGGCCGGATCGGCCGCTTCTCCCTCGGCCCGGCGGGAGCGCCCACCCTGGAGGATCTGGCCGGCGTGGGCCAACTGGTCCGCCGCGTCCTGCAGGGCGCGGACCCGGAGTCGCTCGCCGATCTCTCGCCCGCCGTCGAGCAGGTGACCGCCCAGGCCAGGGCCGGTGACACCGGGACTCTCGCGGCGCTCGACGACACCGGTCGCTATCTCGGCCAGGGTCTCGCCCTGGTGGCGAACCTGGTCAATCCCGAGGTCATCGCACTGGGCGACCACTACGCGGCACTCGCCACGTGGCTCGTCCCGGCGGCCGAGGCGGAGATGGCCCGGCACACCGAGAGCAGCGCCCGCCTGGTCGCGTCCGCCCTCGGCCTGCACGCGGCGGCCCTCGGCGGCGCGGTCGCCCACCTTGATCGCATCGACACCGGCGAACTTCCCGCGCATCCCAGAGATTGATGGATTCATGGCTATCGTGCCTTGACCCAGACGTAACAGGGTGCGAGCCTCAGGGAACTCCGAGAAGAAACATCTGCGAAATCACTCGCGGAGGCTTTACTCGCTCGGTTGTCGAAGCGCTTCGACGTGGCCCTTCGACGACCGGGCTCGGCCCCGAAGGACCACGTTGTGAACGAATCCCCCTTTCGTGATCCACAGCAGAAGCTCGCAACGCGGGTCTCCGACCTCCTGGGCCGGCTCAGCCTCGCGGAGAAGATCGGCCTGCTCCACCAGCACCAGGCACCCGTGCAACGACTCGGCGTGGCCGGTTTCCGCACCGGAACCGAAGCTCTGCACGGGGTCGCCTGGCTCGGCACAGCAACCGCTTTCCCCCAGGCGGTAGGGCTGGCCAGCAGCTGGGACCCGGACCTGCTGCGCCGCGTCGGCACGGCGGTCGGCACCGAGGTGCGCGCGATGCACCACCGCGATCCGGACAACGTCGGGCTCAACGTGTGGGCGCCGGTGGTCAACCTGCTCCGCGACCCACGGTGGGGCCGCAACGAGGAGGGCTACGCCGAGGACCCGTGGCTGACCGGGGTGCTGAGCACCGCGTACGCGGGCGGGCTGCGTGGCGACCATCCGCTCTGGCT
The DNA here is from genome assembly GCF_040681145.1 of Actinoplanes sp. NPDC051861. Taxonomy (NCBI): domain Bacteria; kingdom Bacillati; phylum Actinomycetota; class Actinomycetes; order Micromonosporales; family Micromonosporaceae; genus Actinoplanes; species Actinoplanes sp. NPDC051861. Next base: position 671,756 of record NZ_JBFAYE010000002.1, on the reverse strand, counting down.
GCGGACCGCGCCGACGCTCAAGCACTTCCTGGCGTACAACAACGAGACCGACCGCTGCCTGACCTCCAGCAACATGCCGCCGAGGGTCCTGCACGAGTACGAGTTGCCCGCCTTCCGCCCGGCTCTCGCCGAGGGCGCCGCGGTCGCCGTGATGGCGTCCTACAACCTGATCAACGGCACCCCGGCGCACCTCAGCCCGCTGATCAACGAGACGCTGCGCACCTGGACCGAGGACGACGTGATGGTCGTCGGCGACGCCTGGGCGGTGCACAATCTCGCCGGTGACCAGCACTGGCACGACGATCATGTGGCCGGTTTCGCGGCCGCCGTCCGGGCCGGCGTCGACTGCCTCACCGAGGACCACGACGCCACGATCGAACGCCTCACCGAAGCGGTCGCGACCGGCCTGCTCACCGAGTCCGACGTGGACGCCGCGGTGCGGCACATCCTGTCGGTGCGGGTCCGGCTCGGCGAGTTCAACCCGCCGGAGAAGGACCCGTACCGCGACATCGGGCCGGAGGTGATCGACTGCGCGGAGCACCGGGTGCTGGCCCGTGAGGCGGCGCGCGCGTCGGTGGTGCTGCTGAGCAACGACGGCATCCTGCCCCTCGATCCGGTGCCGGGCACGATCGCGGTGATCGGCCCGCTCGCGGACGCGGTTCTGGACGACTGGTACAGCGGCGAGGCTCCGTATCGCACGACGCTTCGCGCGGCTCTGGCCGACCGCATCGGCGCCGGCTCGGTGCTGCATCACGAGGGCGTGGATCGCGTCGCCTTACGCTGCGCGTCCGGCTTGCTCTTCGCGGGTCCTTTTTTGACGGTACGGGCAAACGACACCGTTTCCGACGACGCCCTTTTCGACCTGCTGGACTGGGGGCAGGAGACGTTCTCGCTGCGTTCGGTCGCCACCGGCGGTTCGGTGGGAGCCGAGGGGCTGGGCCCGTCGGCGCACCGGCTGGTCACCGATCGTCCCGGTCCCAACGGGTGGGAGGTCCGCGAGACGTTCCGGTTCGAGACCGCGCCCGCCGGCGTCCTGCTGCGTCACGTGCAGAGCGGCCACTACCTGGCCGTGGACGCCGACGGGCTGGTGCGCACCTCGGCCGCCACCGCCGACGACGCGACCGTGTTCACTGTGGACGCCCTGATCGACGGGGTCGCCGCCGCCGCTGAGGTCGCCGCGGCCGCGGACGTGGTGATACTCGCTCTGGGCAACCACCCGCTGGTGGCCGGCCGCGAGACCGAGGACCGGCGCGACCTCGATCTGCCCGGCACCCAGGACGACCTGATGCGCGCCGTCGCCGCCGCCAACCCGCGCACGGTGCTCGCGCTGACCAGCAGTTACCCGTATGCCGTCGGCTGGGCGAAGGACCACCTCCCGGCCCTGCTCTGGTCCTCGCACGGCGGCCAGGAACACGGTGCCGCCCTCTCCGACATCCTCTTCGGCAGCGAGCCCACCGGCCGTCTCACCCAGACCTGGTACACCGACGCCACCCACCTGCCCGACCTGCTCGACTACGACATCATCACGGCCGACGCCACCTACCTCTACTACCGAGGCACCCCGCTCTTCCCGTTCGGCCACGGTCTCGGCTACACCCGCTTCGGCCACTCCGCCATGTCCGTGAGCGCACCCGTCGCGGACCTCGGCGACACCGTGACCGTCTCCGTCGACGTGGTCAACGAGGGCGAGCGGCCCGGTGTCGAGGTGGTTCAGCTCTACACCCGGCAGCAGCGGTCGCGCGTGAAACAGCCGGTGCGCCGGCTGCGTGGGTTCCAGCGCGTCCGTCTCGCACCCGGCGAACGTGCCACGGTTCGCTTCGAGATCGCCGTCGACGATCTGGCCTTCTGGGACGTCACCCGCTCCCGCTGGGTGGTCGAGGACGCGGTGCACACGATCGCGGTCGGCCGCTCCAGCACCGACTGGGCCGCCACCGCGACGCTGCGGGTCCGCGGCGAGCGGATCCCCGCCCGCTCCCCGGGCGCCGGCCTGCGCCTGATCGACAACGACGGTTACGCCGAGACCGTTCCCGCCCCGGACGACGCCCTGCGCAGCCTGGCACCGGGTGCCTGGGCCGTCTTCGACGACGTCGACTTCGGCACCGGCCTGACCTGGGTCCGGGCTCAGGCGTCCGGGCCCGGCACCCTGACCCTCAAGCTGGACGACCCCTTCACCGGCCCGGTCCTGGCCACCCTCCCCGCCCCACCCCACCCGGCGGACCTGGTTGCTCAGGTCGCTGTCTCCGGGGTCCGTTCGCTTTACGTCCTGTTCGAGGACCCCGGTCTCACCGCCACGACAATCTCCTTCACTCCCTGATTCCGTCGTGCCAGAGTTGGCGGCGGACAGAGGGAGGCGGGGATGACCTCGGTTGGGCAGGTCGTGGCGTTCGCGGGGGTGATCGCCCTGGCGGCGGCGTCACCGGGGCCGGACTTCGCGGTGGTGGTGCGACGGTCGGTGGTGGCGGGACGGCTGCACGGGATGGCCGCGGGCCTCGGTGTGGCCGTGGGGGTCTTCGTCTGGTCGGTGAGTGCCGCCATGGGTGTGGCGGCACTGCTGGCCGCGTCGGCGATCGCCTTCACCGTGGTCAAGATGGCGGGCGCGGCCTACCTGCTCTGGCTCGGCATCACCGCGCTGCTGGCCGCCCGCCGCGCGGGGACCGCACTCGACGATCCGGATCGGCCGCGGGAACAAGCGCGCGTCTGGACGTCCTTCCGCGACGGCCTGCTGTGCAACGTGCTCAACCCCAAGGCCGGCGTCTTCTTCGTGGCGGTGCTCCCCCAGTTCGTCCACACCGGCGGAGCAACGGCCGACGTCCTGCTGCTCTCCCTGACCGCGGTCGTCATCACGATCGCCTGGTTCAGCACGGTCGCCAACCTCGTGGCCGCCCTCCGCGGCTTCCTCTCCCGCCCAGCCGTCCGCCGCTCCCTCGACGCCCTCACCGGCACCGTGATGATCGCCCTGGGCCTGCGCCTCGCCGCCTCCACCACGCCCTGACCCGTGATCTTGGGCACCCCGCGGATGCCCAAGATCTCGGAGAGGGCGTCAGGGGGTGCCGGTCACCGTGGTGCCGGAGCGGGTCACGTGGTAGGTCAGGGTGTCGCCGCTCCAGAAGTAGAACTTCAGGGTGACGGGAGCGCCGTCGGTGACCTCGGCGAAGAAGTCGGGGGTCAGCTTGATGGCGCCGGCGGGATAGTCCGGGGTGAACGCGCGGTCGAACTCCTTGAACGGGGTCCAGCTGTGCGGGCCGGCGTTGGAGCCGTCGGCGTACGTGGCGGTCATGGTGGCGAGCCGGTCGCCGTTGAAGGTGGCGGGGATCGCGTAGGCGTCGGTGGTGCCGGTGGCGGCGGCCAGGACCGGGGTGTCGAACGTGACGACGTCGAGGCGCCAGGGCACGCCGCGGGAGAAGCGGAGTGACAGCGCGGCCTTTACCCCGTACCCATGAAGGTTTGTCAGTCGCTTGAGCAACCCGGCAGTGAGGGTGAGCTGATCGCCGGAGACGGTGTAGTCGGGGCCCCGCCGCAGGGTGGTGTTGCCGAGGCGGACGTGGGTGAAACCGGTGCCGTTGAGGTTGAGCGTGATGGTCCGCGCGGTGACCGGTGCCGAGCGGCGCACGAAGAGCAGATCGCTGGCCGCGGTGCCGGAGCGGGTCCGCCAGCTGGAGCTGATCTGGCCGAAGAGCTCGGTGTCGCGCCAGAGCAGGGCGGTGCGGTCGAAGTGCTGGCCGTTGTCCCACAGCATCGTGGCCACGCCGCGGGCTCGCGCCTGCGCACCGAACAGCTCGAAGAACTTGAGCTTCTCGCCCTGCTCGATGGTGCCGGTGTGCCGGTCGAAGCCGAGCAGGCCGTACTCGCCGATGACCGTCGGGATGCCCTTGGCGACGAACGACGTGTGCACGCGGGTGAACATGTCGAGCAGGTCCTGTTGCGCGGTCGCGTCGAAGCGGTAGCCGCCGGCGACGTTGACGCTGAACGGCCAGTAGCCGTAGTAGTGCACGGTCGCGATCAGGTTCGGGTCGTTCAGCGCGGTGAACGTCGCGGTGAGGTTGTCGAGGTGAACCTGGTCGGCGGAGGTGTGCAGGGTCGGCAGAACGAGCGGCCGGGTGGTGTTGCCGCCGCCGGAGCCGCGCACGATCCGGTGGAAGGACGTGTTCAACTCGGCCAGCAGCGCCGCCGGGTCGCCGCCGTTGAACTGCGGCTCGTTGAGGCTCTCCAGGACCAGCCGCGGTGACGTGTTCCGGAACTCCGCCGCGACCTGCGTCCAGATGGCGTTGTAGCGGGCCAGCACGGTGTCGTGGTCGGCCGCCATGTTGTTGATCCACTGCCACGAGTCGTGGTGAATGTTCAGCATGACGTAAAAACCGTCGTCGAGCGCCCAGTCGACGACCTCCCTGACCCGGTTCAGATATGCCGGGTCGATGGCGTAGTCCGGCGCCGGGCCCTGGTGCTGTCCCCAGGTCACCGGGATGCGGATGCTCCGGAAGCCCTGGGCGCGGATGCCCTCGAGCAGCTCCGGGGTGACGCGCGGGTTGCCCCACGACGTCTCGTCGTCACCGGTCGAGTCGAACGTGTTGCCGAGGTTCCAGCCGGGCTGCATGGCGGCGACCACCTGCGCCGGGGTGCGCCCGGCTGGTGCGGCCTGTGCGGGGCCGGTGGTGATGCCGATTGCGGTGATCAGGGCGAGGACGAGGCCGGCGCCCCGTGCACCTCGCTTGCCGAGTTGACGCGACATGACGCTCCTAGCGAGGACATGCGGACTGATCTCGGCAGATTATGTTTGGAGGTCAAACTATGTCAATCGATGGACGGCACAGTGACGGGCCACCCGGGCAAGCAGGGGATGCAAACCTAGCCGAGGTGGCCCGTGTGTCTGACCGGGGTGACGCGTACCGTCGCGTCGTCGAAGGGTGTCGCCAGCGCCGCCATTCCGGCGAGGTGAACGCACGATGTTCATCGCACGAAGGCCTACACTCGGTGTATTCCACAGAAAGGCTGACTCACGGAGAACTGCACTTTCCAAAACCGATTCAGGCCGCCTCACCGCGAATTGCAGACGATGGCTTCGACAGGTACGCTCCCGGCTTCTGAGCTGCAACTTTGCAAGTTGCATCGCGTTTGGCCCCGATAGGTCCCTCCTAACTGGAATTGGCACATCCAATCGGCGTTCACGCATTGTCGTGAGGCTATTGCTCTTCGTACTCTGATGGTCAACTGTCATCGATCCAGATGAGTACGGGATGCGGGCCACTTTGCCGAGTGCCCGCGGGGAGGGCAGCCATGCTTGTCAAAGTCATCGACATCATCACTGACGACGAGATGCACAAGGCCGCCTGGGAACTCTACGAGCGAGCACTCGGAGAGATGCGTTCCCTCGCAGTACAGCGCCACCTGATGTACCAGTCGGAGTTCGGCGAGGTCATGCTGGACCAGCGAATCGAGAAGTACCTCTGTTACAGCGATGAGGGTGTCCTCGTGGGGCTCGCCACCTTCAGCAACGACCTGTCCGCGATGCCGCTGATCTCACCGGAGTACTTCCAGCGCCGCTGGCCGGAGCTCTACCGTCAGCACCGCATCTGGTACGCCGGCTTCGTCGCGGTCGACCGCGATTCGCGCTCCTCACGGGCGCTGCTGGAACTCATGGAGGCGATGTACAACACCGCTTCGAGCCAGAACGGCATGATCGCCCTCGACTTCTGCCGCCACAACGACATGAAGCGCAACATGGGTCGCGCCACCGAGCGGATTCTCCGCCGCTTCGCCGGCGGTGTCATGCGAGCCGAACGCATGGACGAGGAGCAGTTCTGGTCCTACGAGTTCCCGGAAGCCGCCTGATCCCAGCGGAGGGGTCACACCATAGGCGGCCTCCACATCGACCAGATCGGCGGCCCGTCGGGTAGGTCGATCACGGACCGGACCCGGTATCCGTGCCGAAGGTAGAGGTCGCGGTTGCGCGGATCGTTCGCCTCCAGGTAGGCGGGGATCCCGGCGCGGTCGAGCCTGGCGTGATGACGGTCGAGAAGCTGGCTTCCCAGGCCGCGATTCTGCTTGCTCGGGCGTACCGCCAGGAATGCCAGGTAGTGGTGGGGCTCCAGCGGGTGTTCGGCGTCGAGTGCGGCGTCCAGCTGCTGGACCCGATCGATCGCGCCCTCGGTCGCCTCCTTGACCCGCCGCTCGTAGTCCATCGGCGGCGGGATCATGGACGTCAGCGGGAACCAGAGCGCGACGCCGTCCATCCGTCCCGAGTCGTCCGCCGTCCCGTACACCTCCCCGTACTGGACGGCGTGCTCGACGAAGATCTCGAAGTAGCGTGGCGCGTTCCGGCGGCGTTCCATCGGGTCCGGGGTGAGCCAGCGAGCGACCGGCCCGTCCCACATCGCGTCGGACACCAGCTCGGTGATCTCGGCGGTGTCGAGCGGTGACACGTGCCGGACAACGAGCTCCTGAACGGCGTACGTCATTGACCTGTCCCTACCTGATCGACGACTGCTGCATGGGGTTGTTGACGGGAGCGGCGGCGTGCGAGTGCGGGCGGTTGATCATCGCGATGTCGAGAATCGCCCGGCCGTCACCACCCCGCCCGATCGACGCGTAGGCCTGCGGCCGGGTGCGCTTCATGATGAAGGCCCAGAGGACGCCGAGGATGGCGCAGACGACGTATCCGACCGGGAAGACCCATCGGAACGCCGAGCCCTCCGGGACCTGCAGGATGTCGCCCAGACCGATCACCGTGGCGTCCAGGACGACACTGAGCAGGAAGAACGCGATGATCGGCGCGACCATCGCACGCCACACGTTCTCCCGGCCGGGGTTGCGGAGGAAGAACGCGACGACCGCCGCGGACGCACTCCACATCAGGATCAGCACGCCCAGGCCACCGATCGTGGTGAGCCAGGCGAACAGGTACACCAGCGGGTCCGCGTCGATGAACGCGTAGAACACGATCACCGCGAGCGCCAGGACGCTCTGCGCGATCGAGCCGGTCACCGGCGCGCCGGTCCGCGGGTGCGTGTAACCCCAGATCCTGGGCAGCACGCCCTCACGGCCGAGGGCGAACTGATAGCGCGACACCGCGGCGTGGAAGGCCAGCAGGGCCGCGAAGATACTGGTCATGAAGAGCAGGTAGCCGATGCTGATCGCGATCTCCGGCACATGCGGGCTGACCAGGCTGAAGACGAGGTCCGTCTGCTGTTCCGCGGCCACCGCCACGATCCGGTCCGGGCCGGTGCTGACGGACATGGCCCAGGCCGAGAGACCGAGCAGCAGGCCGGCCAGGATGACCGAGAGATGGGTGGCCCGCGCGACGGTCCGGCGGGGGTCCTTCGCCTCCTCGGAGAGGACCACGGTGGCCTCGAACCCGACGAAGCCGGCGATCGCCAGCACCATCATGGCCGCCACCTCGGGGGTGAGCAGCTGGACGGGATCGAGCGTGGCGAAGCTGACGCTGCCGCCGGCCGGGTTGGCGACCATCACGAGGTCGTAGATCAGCACGACCGCGATCTCGGCGGCGAGCAGCACGCCGAGCACCTTGCCGCTGAGGTCGACCCAGAGCATGCCGAGCACGGCGACCAGGCCCCAGGCGACCAGGGCACAGATCTCCCAGGTGGCGACGATGCCGAACGCCTCCAGCACGCCGGAGGCGACCACTCCGAACAGTCCGAAGAGGCCGATCTGCATCATCGCGTACGCCGGTAGGGCGACGAAGGCGGCGGCCACGCCGAGCTCACGCCCGAAACCATGGCTGATGTACGAGTAGAACGCGCCGGAGTTGACGATGTGCCGGCTCATCGCCACGAAGCCGACCGTGAAGATCGACAGGATCGCGGCGACCACGAGGTAGACGATGGGGGCGGCGATCTGGCCGATCACCGCGTACACGGTGGAGATGCCACCGATGACCACGGTCAGCGGCGCCGCACCGGCGACGCCGAAGAAGACCACCTGCGAGACGCCGAGGCGGTTGCTGGCTAGCGCGCGCGAGATCAGGTCGGGTTCTGCGGCCCGGCGGCGCTCCATGAGCACGCGCTCAGCCCACATGTCGACGTTGTCGCGGCGACGTTGATGGCGGCCGACCGGACTCACCGCCGCCCGACCGCGAGGGCGGTGCCCACCGAGGACTCGGTGCACTCGACCAGCTCGCGCAGGTCGTTGGGGAGCGAGGCGATCATGCTCGGCAGGGCGTGGTAGATGTGTGGGTACATCTCGAAGCCGTACATGACGTGGCGCGTGAGCCCCGTGGCGACGACCAGGCCGACGAGCATCCGGTCGGTGAGGTTCAGCTCCATGCCCCGGACCAGCATGTTGGCGACGCGGGTCGACGCCCAGGCGGCAGCGTTGCGCTGGCGTGCCGAGTTGGGCATGTAGAGGACCTGCGTGCTGCCGAGCATGCGGCGCTTGGTGACCATTTCCACGGCGCCGACGCGCATCAGTCGCTCGGCCACCCGGAGTGCGGCGTCCTGTGACAGGAATGCGAGCCAGGTGTGCACGTCGCGGTGCTGTGGCTGCGCACAGAGGAAGTCGAGGATGTCGTGTTCGAGTGCGTCCCTGGGCGGACGCTGATCAATTACGAAGAGCTCGCCGTCGTCGATACCGATTCGGCCTTCCAAGACCAATTCGGCCAGTAATGCGGCGGCCAGACCCAGTCCGGTTGCACGAGGATGCAACCGGGACCGCCCGGTGCGGTCCTCGTGTGCGATCAGGTAATACTGGTCAGCCAACACTCCGCCCACGCCCCTTAGACGCAAGTTCCAATGATCATTTTTCCTATGTTGTAGGAAACAAGACAGAACTCGATGTCCGCAGCATCATGTACCCAACAGCAAGGTCAATACAAGAAGTACTAGACTTCTGGTCCGGGCCTTGATGCACAGCTCGCCATTTTCGATCATGAAAAAAGGCGATCATGAATAGGTGTTTCGGGACCATGGGGTGCCGGTCGTAATATCGACTGCATCAGGACCGTAGGGAGTCCAGGTGTCCGATATCGAGGGTCCGACGCTACGACGCCGCAGACTGGGTGCGGAGCTCAAACGATGCAGGGAGGCCGCCGGCCTCACCCAGCAGGACGTGTCCCGGCACTTCGAGTGGCATGCCGCCAAGGTCACCAGGATCGAGACCGCCCGGGTCGCCGTGACACCGCGCGACGTTCGTGACCTGCTCACCCTCTACAACGTGCGGGATCAGAGCTATCGCGAGGCGCTGGTGGAGCTCGCCCGGCTCTCCCGCGAGCGCACCTGGTGGACCGACTACCGCGACATCCTGCGCCCCGGCAACTTCGTCGGGCTGGAGGCGGCGGCGTCGTCCATGCGGACCTGGGAACCGGTCGTCGTGCCGGGTCTGCTGCAGACCGAGGCGTACATGCGGGCACTGATCAAGACCGGTCGCCCCACCGACCCCGAGCACCACATCGACCGCCGCGTCGCGCTGCGCCTGACCCGGCAGAGCCGGCTCGCCGGCGACCGGCCGCTCGAGCTGTCCGCCCTCATGGACGAGTCCGTGGTCCGCCGGATGATCGGCGGCGAGGGCGTCATGAAGGAGCAACTCGAACACCTGATCGAAGTAGCTAAATTACCGAATGTAATGCTCCAGATCATGCCCTTCACCGGGGGAGAACATCTGTTCCTTGGCGGGTCAGCGGCCCTTTTGGAATTCCGGGAGACCACCCATTTGGATGTTGTCTACCTCGAAGGGGTTGCGGGAGACTATTACGAAGAGCAACCAAGCGAGGTTGCCCGGTACCGGAAGGAGTTCGAGCGAATGAGCGCCAAGGCGCTCGATCATCGGGATACCATAAAGATGATCGAGAGTCTGCTCGTCGCGTAGCACTCCCGAAGAATCCTATATCGAAGGGAGGTGCTCGAGTATGCTCGCGCACCAACTCGACGGTGCCGTCTGGAGGAAAGCCAGTCGCAGTAACGGCAGCGGAGGTTCCAACTGCGTCGAGGTCGCGTTCCTCGACGGCAAGGGAATCGCCGTCCGTGACAGCAAGGACCGGACGGGACCGGCTCTCATGTTCACGCAGGCGGAGTGGACCGCCTTCGTGGACTCCGCCAAGGACGGCGAGTTCGACATCGTTTCGTAAGAGAGCCTACCGATAGCCGCACACCGATGGAAGCGCTCGGCACCGCCTGAACTTCCGCGATGTGCGACTTGAGAGGTCGCGGTGTTCCCCTTTCGGGGGACGCCGCGACACCCATTGCCTTGAGCCCTGTTGCCTTTGCGCAGCAGGGCTGTTTGGCGTTCTCATTCAGACTTGCGGGAGACCACCCATTTGGATGTTGTTTACCGCGAAGGCGGTGCGGGAGACTTCATTCGTTGGGGTGAACCTCAGAAACAATCAAACGAAGCATCGGCCCCATCACACCCCCGCAGACGAATGACGACCCGCGTGCAGGCGGGCCGTCATCGATCCGGCACAGCACCAGTGGGCAGGAGACCCGAAATGCCGCGTATCAAGCCGGACACACCCAGGTTATCGAAGCCCGAACCCCCTGACCAGCGATCAAAAGGTGACCAGGCATCGGTCGCCCGGGCGGTATTGAAGACCGGCGGAACCTTCGCCGCGGTGAACGCCGGAGTCCTCGGGACCGCCGGCCTCTGGGGCCTGGACCTCACTGTGGTCCTGATCGGTCTCGGCGGTGTGTGGATCATTCTCGCGTTGACCTTCGTTCTGGTTTACATCCTGATGAAGCGCTGACTAACGCGACCGGTTGTGATCAGTGGGTCACCCGGTGGAGCCAGCCGCCTCGCTGTTGGTCAGGCGGCCGGCAGGACGACCGGCCGGCGTGTTCCGGTGACCGTGGATTTGGCCCCTCGGGGAAGCAAAATCCGTACCGCGTCGGCCCGGGTCTCGGCGATCGTCGCCTCGCGCAGCAGGCTGTCACGGCTGCGGCGGGCGAGCTGAGCGTCGTGCCAGGCCGCCCGTTCGGCCCGTACGGCCCGCCGGTGCACGCTTTCCAGGTAACCGGCGATCGCCCGATGCACCACCGCCTCCTGCTCGACCGGGTGCAGCCGCGCGTCCCAGCCGCCACGTCCGTGCAGCGCGTCGGTCGACGCCACGGCGGGGAGCTCACCACGGGCGGCGGCCTCGTTCACGGCGCGGTGCAGGTAGCGCTCGCGGGCGGCGTACTCGAAAGTGGTCTTCGCAGTGAACGGTGTGCCGAAGGCCGCCGTTGCCCCGCTGCGAGCCCTGCGCGCCTCCGCGTCCTGCCATGCCTGCCAGCTCGCGTCGGCCCACTGAGCAGCGGCTTCCCAGTGATCTTGCCAGCGCTGCACCGCGTACCCCGCCTGATCTGCCGCCACCCGCACCTCCTCGGCGTAACGCACGGCCTGGCCCGCCTCCTGCCCCCGCCGGAGGCGCTCGGCCTCCCGGCGCTCCTCCCGCCGGCGCAGCACGGCGATCGAGTCGATCAGGGCACGGCGGGGGTCGTGAACGCCGTGGGGGCTGGCCAGGACTACCAGCGCGGGCAGCGTGAGCAGCATGAGGAAGACCCAGATGGCGACCGGGGCCGGCTCGGTGAGCAGCATTTCGGCAAGCATGTTCATGGCGTTCTCTCCGCCTTGAGGGTTCCCTCAGTGCTTCGTCCGCTTCATCCGCTTTGGGAAGCGCTCCGAGAGGGTTCCGCGATTGATTGGGGCACGCGGACGACCCGGGCAGCGGGAGGCGCCGAGCTGCGCTTCGCGCAGCCGGCGGCGGCGAGGTGCTGTCAGGCTGCGTGAGCCTCCATCTGCGCCGGGTCAGGCGGCGGTGGGCGGGGCGCGGGAGGCGTCGGGGCCGGAGGAGCGCTGCGCACGGAGGGCACGCTGGGCGTCCGGCACCGGTCGGGTGGCGGCCGTGATTTCGGCGGCGCCGGCGGGTCCCGTGATTCCGGCGGCGCCGACGGGTCCCGTGATTTCGGCGGCGCCGACGAGTCCCGTGATTTCGGCAGCCCCGGCGGGTCCCGTGCTTCCGGCGGTCGCGGCGGTCGCGGCGGTCGCGGCGGTCGCGGCGGTCGCGGCGGTGCTGGTGGTGCTGGTGGTTGGGGTGGGGCTGGTGGGTCCAGCGGCTTTGAGGGCTCGGCTGGGGCCGGCGGGTGCGGCTGATGCGGCGGGCTGCTGGGCAGGGACCGGCGCCGCGAGGAAGGCGAGCATGAGCGCCAAAAGGAGAGGCAACGACCGGAGCGCATTGGCGCGTCGCGGGGTCGTCGTCACGGGTTCAAACTACCCAAAACGTCCTAAATCGCTCGTCTCGCCACGCCGACTTCAGATCATCTCGGGTACGCGATTCGGATGACATTCGCGGCTCCCGGATAAGCGGAGGCGTCTCGGATCGCTCACCTCAGCGGCCTGGCCGCCGATGGGCAGTTTCGACCCGGAGGCCACCCGGGCCGTTCGGGACGGGAGCGATCATGCGAATGCCAACCGGGGCGAAGGATCCGGTGCTGCTGGCACTCGCGGCGCTGTGCCTGCTGATCATCCCCTGGTTCCTGGTCGGGCCCGGCGGCACGGTCACCTCCTGGCTGATTCAGGCCGCCATCGACTACGTGGACGTGTACCTGGCCTGGAAGCTGGCCACCCACTCCCGGACGACGGTGGCGGGTCGTCGCTTCTGGCGAGTCGTGATCGTCGGCTGCGTCAGCTCGTCGATCGGTGATACGTACCAGACCGCTCTGCAGATCGCCCAGCCCGGCAACACCCGGACCAGTTTGATCCAGACCGGGTTCGTGGTCGCCGGGATGGCCACGGTCGTGGTGGCTACGCTGCGGCACCCGCTCGGCGGCGCCGGACGGCAGCGGCTGCGGCTCTGGTTCGACGCCGCCACAGTGCTCACCGGCGTCTCGGTCTTCCTCTGGTACTTCCTGCTGGCCGGCGAACTGAGCGGCAAGGAGGCCGCCGACCGCTGGGGCGCCGGCGTCACCACGATCGTCATGCTGCTCATCACGTTCGGCGTGCTGAAGCTGATCCTCAGCGGCACCGCGCCGTTCACCCGCAGCGCCGGAGGACTCGGCGCCCTCGGTGTGGCGGGCACCGCACTGGCCGCACCGCTGGCCACCGGCCTGTTCGGCGATCCCGGCCCCCAGGTCATGATCATCGTCGCACTCCTGCCGTGCGTGCTGCTCGCCATCGCGCTGCGCTTGCAGTACCTCCAGCAACCACGACTGGCCGAGCGCCAGAACGGCGGCCCGGCGGCCCGCTCCAGCCGCATGCCGTACCTCGCGGTGATCGCGACCCAGCTCCTGCTCGTGTACTCCCTCCGCGACGGTCACATCGACCTGCGCGTCTGGGGCGTGGCCATCGGCGCCGCCGCGATCACCGCGCTGGTGCTGGGCCGCCAGGTGGCGGCGCTGCGCGACAACGAGCGTCTGCTCGGCGAGTTGGACGAGCAGAGGGACCGGTTCCGCGCGCTCGTCCAGCACGCCTCCGACCTCACGCTGGTCGTCGACGAGACGAGCAGGGTCACCTACGCCAGTCCGGCGGCCGCCAGGGTGCTGGGCCTCCCGGCGGAGCAACTGCTGGGCACCGCGATGGTCGACCGCACGCACGCCGACGACATGCCCCAGGCCGGCGTGCTCGCGGCCGGCCTGGAGGCCAACCCCGGCATGGGCATCACCACGCAACTGCGCTGGCGGCACGCCGACGGCTCCTACCGCTGGCTGGACATCGTCGGCACCGACCTGCGCCACGACCCGAGCGTCGGCGGCGTAGTGCTGAACGCCCGCGACGCCACCGAGGCACGCGCCCTGCACGACGAGCTCGAACGCCAGGCCACCCACGACGCCCTGACCGGACTGGCCAATCGCGTGCTGCTGCAGCGCCGCCTGTCCGAGTCGCAAAGCCGCGTCAGCATGCTCCTGATCGACCTGGACGGCTTCAAGGAGATCAACGACCGCCACGGCCACCACGCCGGCGACAGCGTCCTGCGCACCGTCGCCGACCGCCTGACCGGCATCCTGAACACCGGCGAGGTAGCCGCCCGCCTGGGCGGCGACGAGTTCGCCGTCCTACTGCCCGACACCGGCCCGACCGAGGCCGCCGAACTGGCCGAACAGATCACCAGCATCCTCTCCGAACCCATGACGATCGCCGGCCTCCCCATGTCCGTGGGCGCCAGCATCGGCGTAGCAGCCGGCAACCACGACGACGGCGACGTCCTGCTACGCGAGGCGGACGCAGCCATGTACCGCCGGAAGAAACAGCGCAAGTCCCACGCTCCTGCCTGACCGCCCGCCCACCAGCGCTGCCCAGCCGAGCAGGGCGAGCAGGGCTAGGCAGGGCCGCGCCGGGCAAGGCGAGCAGGGCCGGGCAGGCGAGGCAGGTGGGCAGGCCGGGTAGGCCGGGTAGGCCGCGCAGACCGGGTAAGCCGCGCGGGCCCGGAGGACCGCGCAGACCGGGCGGGCCACACAGACCGGGCAGGCCACACAGACCGGGCAGGCCACACAGACCGGGTAAGCCGCGCAGGCCCGGAGGACCGCGCAGACCGGGGAAGCCGCGCAGACCGAGTAAGCCACGCAGGCCGGGTGGGCAGGGTCGGCCAGGTGGGCGGGGCAGGCCGGGCGCGGCGGCCGGGCGGACCGCGCAGGCCGGGTGGGCAGCGCTGGACAGGGCCGCCAGCAGCGCCCCGGCCCGAGAGGAGCCGAAGCGCTGCCACCAGCGCCGACTCCTAGAGCAGCATCCCGCCGCTGGCTTCGATTCGCTGGCCGGTGATCCAGCCTGTGCCCTCGGCGAGGAGGGCGGCGATCACGCCGGCGATCTCCTCTGGTTGGGCGACGCGGCCGAGGGCGGTCTGGCTGCCGATGTGGGTGCGGATCTGGTCGTTGTCGCGTAGGAGGCCGCCGCCGAAGTCGGTTGCGGCGGGACCGGGGGCCACGACGTTGGCGGTGATGCCGCGCGGGCCGACCTCCTTGGCCAGGTAGCGGGTGAAGACCTCGACGGCGCCCTTCATCGAGCCGTAGGCGGCATAGATGCCCTCGCCGGTGAAGCGGGCCAGGCCGGTGGAGAGGTTGATGATGCGGCCGCCGTCGGCGATGAGCGGAAGGAGTTTCTGGGTCAGGAAGAACATGCCGCGCCAGTGGACGTTCAGCATTTCGTCGAAGGCCTCGACGGAGGTGTCGGCGATTTTGCCGGCTCGGCCGACGCCGGCGTTGTTGATGAGGAAGTCGAAGTCGGTGCGGCCGAAGCGGTCCTCGAGTGTCTGGCGGAGCGTTGCCGCGAAGTCGTCGTAGGAGTCGATGTCGCCGACGACGAGCGGGAGCGCGATGGCGTCGATCTTCTCGCCGGGGTCGCCACGGTAGGTGTAGATGACCTCGACACCCGCCTCGATGAGGGCCAGGGCGGTGGCCCGGCCGAGTCCGCGGTTGCCGCCGGTGATCAGGGCGATTTTGGGCATGGTGGTGCCTTTCTGCGGGTTTGGAAATCTCGTTTACGCGACCGCGGAGAGCAGCTGGAGCTTCTCGTAGCTCACTGAGCCGGGCACCGCGGTGAAGACCAGCAGCGTCTGGAGCTGGTCGGGGTCGAACAGGTTCTGGCAGAAAAGATCGAGGGCGCCGAGCTCCGGATGGAGCAGCGTCTTGCGGTCAGTGTGCGACAGGCCGACCTTGTGCTCGGCCCAGATCGCCGCGAACTCCTCGCTCCGGGCGAGCAGAGCGTCGACGATCTCGCCGGCCCGGCCGTCGGGTGCCGCCGCATAGGCCGTGCGCAGCTGGGCCGCGAAGATCCGCCCGTGTTTCGGGTGGTGCTCCGCGGGATAGAGCCGCCGGGCCACCGGGTCGCCGGTGAACCATCTGAACCAGGCACTGCGGGCCAGGCCGGTGTATTTCGTCTCGTCACCGACCAGTGCCACGGCGAGCCGGGTCTGGCGCAGCGTCTCGCCATAACGCGAGATGACCATTGCGGGGGTGTCCTCGAGGCGGTCCAGGATGCGCATCACCCCGGGGCTGATGTGGTCGTCGCGCAGGAGCCGCTGCGGTGCCGGGTGCCCGCCGAGCCGGAACAGATGGTCGCGCTCGTCGAGGCCGAGGTGCAGGGCACGGGCGAGCGAGGCCAGCATCTGCTCGGAGGGCAGAGGCCCGCGCTGCTGCTCGATGCGGCCGTAGTAGTCAGCTGACATCCCGGCGAGCGCCGCCACCTCCTCGCGGCGCAGACCGCCGGTGCGCCGGCGCTGTCCCCGTTGCAGCCCGACATCCTCCGGCTGCAGTGCCTCGCGGCGAGTGCGGAGGAAGTCGGCCAGCTGTGCTCGATCCATGGACCAAGCTTGGCCCACCGACCGGACCGGATGAAGGGCGACTTCATCCTGGGACAACTAGTCCCTGGCTCCCGAGGGCAGAGCGACGGCAAGCTGTGTCACACCGGCCGCCAGGGCGTCGAACCCGGACTGACTGATGTCCTCGTCCTCCTGCAGGTCGGCGAGCTTCTCGGCGAAGTCCTCGAGCTTGTCACGGGCCTTCTCCGGGTCACGTTCGAGGCGTTTCGCCACGTCCTCGAGGCGGCGCCGCAGCGACCTGGCGTCGCCGTCGTCGAGTTCGTCGCGCTGCTCCAGCGAGTCCACCACGGCGATCAGGCCGGTGACCACGTCAGCCGCCCGGGGCGGCGACGAGAAAGCAGGAGAGGAGGAGGTGGAAGGAGAAACAGAGGGAGAGGCAGAGGGAGAAGGAGTCTCGGGTGGAGACGTGACCGGCCCAGTGACGACCGGCACCGCCGAAGGAGGGGAATCCCCAGATGATGAGATCAGCCACACCACCAGGAGCAGCAGCACCAGACCACCGCCGGCGCCGGCCAGCACCGCACGACGACGATGGCCGGCCGCGCGGTAGACACCGACCACCGGCAGCTCCGCCGTCGGCGACTGTTCATGCGACACGGGCGACTCATGCGACACGGGCGACATTAAAGCAGCCGGACGGGAAGTTCCTCCAGGCCACGAAGCAGCTGACCGGGCCGCCACCGCAGATCCTCCGGCGCGACGGCCAGACTCAGGCCGGGGTGCCGGTCCAGCAGTGCGGTGAAAGCGATCTGCGCCTCGAGGCGAGCCAGTGGCGCACCCAGGCAGTAGTGGATTCCGTGTCCGAACGCCAGGTGCGCGTTCAGCGTACGGTCAAGGCGCATTTGATCTGCCCCGGAGAATCGCTCCTCGTCGCGGTTGGCGGAGAGCAGGACGACCACCACCGGATCGCCCGCGGGCACAGTGACGCCGCCAATCTCCACGTCCTCGGTGGCGACCCGGAACGTGGACGTCTCGACCGGCCCCTCGAACCGCAGGAACTCCTCGATCGCGGTCGGCAGCAGGCTGCGGTCGGCACGCAGCCGCTCCCACTGGTCCCGGTCGCGCAGCAGCAGACAGGTGCCGTTGCCGATGAGATTGACGGTGGTCTCGTGCCCGGCGATCAGCAGCAGGAACACCATTGCGGAGAGCTCCGCCTCGGTGAGCCGGTCCTCGGCGTCGCGCACCTGGATCAGGCCGGAGAGCAGGTCCTCGCCGGGATGGGCACGGCGCTGCGCGATCTGGCCGAGGATGTAACCGACCATCGCCCGGATCGCCGGCTCCAGGCGGTCGCCGGACTGCGCTCCGGCAACGATCACATTGGACCACTCGCGGAACGCGTCACGGTCCTCGGCGGGCACGCCGAGCAACTCGCAGATGACCTGGATGGGCAGCGGGAACGCGAACGCGTCGATCAGGTCGGCCCGCTCGCGACCCTCCAGCGCGTCCAGCAGGTCGTGGGTGATCTCCGCGATCCGCGGCCGCAGCGCCTCGATCCGGCGGACCGTGAAGGCCGCCGACACCAGGCGGCGCAACCGGGTGTGATCCGGCGGGTCGACGGCGAGCATGTGCCGGGAGAGCACCGCCGCCGGGCCGTCCGCCCGGTTCGCCGTCCGCGACGAGCCGATCGAGAAAGCGGACTCTTTGGACAGTCGTGGGTCGGCCAGCGCACGGCGGGCGTCCTCGTAACGGGTGATCAGCCAGGCGTGCACCCCGCTGGGCAACCGGGTCCGGCGGACCGGCCCGGTGCGGCGCCACTGTGCATAGACCGGGTGAGGGTCGGCCTGGAAGGCCGGATCGGTGAAGTCGATCTGCGCGTCCTGGCTCACGGCATCCGACGATACCTGTCGATGAAGTCAGCCGGAGTGCCGTTTCAGCGCGGGCGATCGGCGCCGGCCCGGCGCGGCGAGCGGGGCGGTCGCAACGGCAGGCGCGGACGGCGCGGTGAGAGCCTGCGCGGCCGCCGGGGCCTCGGGCCCACGCAACGGAGGCGGGGTGGGTCGATGCTGGGCATGGGAGGCACTATCCGCCTCGTTTCGCACCGCCGCGACCGTATTGAGGCATTCTTAATGATCATCTTAAGGAGTGGTGAACCATCGACTACCCTTCCGGGGTCACCCCTGCCCCCGGACGGAGCAACCGCAGCACCATGACCTCTCGCCGTCGCCGCACCCTCAGTGTCGTTCTGGCCCTGGCAGCATTGCTCGCCACCGCCGCGTGCGGGCCACGGAGCGGAAACGGGAGCGGTGCGTCGGCCGCCGCGGCGTCCGCGGCACCGGAAGAAGCAGCGAGCGTACGCCCGAACATCGTCTTCGTGCTGACCGACGACCTGTCCGAGAACCTCGTGCCGTACATGCCGAACGTGCTGGCGCTGCAGCGGGAGGGCACGACGTTCACCAACTACACAGTGACCGACTCGCTGTGCTGCCCGTCGCGGGCGTCCATCCTCAAGGGACAGTTCCCGCACAACACCGGCATCTTCAAGAACCACGGGTCGGACGGCGGCTTCCGGCTGTTCCACAGCCGTGGCGAGGAGTCCTCGACGTTCGCCACCGACCTGCAGGCGGCCGGTTACAAGACGGCCTTCCTCGGTAAGTACCTGAACGAGTACAACGCGCGGAACCCGGGCGGGCTCGGTAAGCCGTACACGCCGCCGGGGTGGGACCTGTGGGTGGCCGGGGGGAACGCGTACGGCAACTTCAACTACGCGCTGAACGAGAACAACGTGGTCCGCAAGTACGGCAACCAGCCGCGCGACTACCTGACCGACGTGATCTCGGCGAAGGCGTCCGAGTTCATCACCACCTCGGCGGCGGCCGGCTCGCCGTTCATGGTGGAGGTGTCGACGTACGCGCCGCACAGCCCGTACACGCCGGCGCCGAGGGACGCGAACTCGTTCCCCGGCCTCAAGGCACCCCGCGGCGCGGCCTTCAACCGGCTTCCCGCGGACGCGCCGCCCTGGCTCCGCAACGTTCCGCCGCTCACCGCGGACCGGCAGGCGACCCTGGACGTCGAGTTCCGCAAGCGGGTGCAGGCGGTCCAGTCGGTCGACCGGATGCTCGGCGCGCTGCGGGCCACGCTCACCACAGCGGGCGTCGCGGACCGTACCGTAGTGATCTTCAGCTCGGACAACGGCTATCACCTGGGTGAATACCGTCTGCCGTCGGGCAAGCAGACCGCCTTCGACACCGACATCAACGTGCCGCTGATCGTTGCGGGCCACGGTGTGGCCGTGGCGCGCACGGTGACCGCCCCAGTGGAGAACGTCGACCTGCGGCCCACCTTCGCCGATCTGGCCGGTGCGGAGCCGCCCGCCGAGGCCGACGGGCGCAGCATCAAGGGCCTGCTCGCGGGTGAGACGCCGGCGAAGTGGCGGACGGTGTCGCTGATCGAGCATCGGGACCCGGCCACCGACCCCGCGGATCCGGACTTCCAGCACGACAGCGTGAACATCCCACCGGCCTACGACGCGATGCGGACCGTGCGGTACACGTACGTTAAATATGTCGATGGATCCCGGGAGTACTACGACCGGATGAACGACCCGCTGCAGATGCGCAACCTGGCCCGCAACCTCTCCCCCGCCGAGATCGCCGCCTTGGACAGGGCGCTGCTGGCGCTGACCCGGTGCGCCGGCGCCGACTCCTGCCTGGCAGCAGGCCAAGCGATCAACTAAAGGGCCAAGCGATCAACTATAGGGGCCAAGCGATCAACTGAAGGGCCGAGGGATCAGCTGAAGTCACTGGGCCACCGCTTCGGCGGCCCGGTGCGGAACCCCGGCGCGCTCTGCTGCTGGATCACCGGGTAGACGCTGGAGTGCGCCTGCCACGACGGCTGCGGCCGGGCCTCACCGCCGCCGGCCAGGCCGCGGATCAGCGCCTGCACCATGTCCTGCAGCGCCATGTGCAGCCGGGAGTCGGTGATCAGGCCGTCGGCGCCGACCGTGCTCATCTCCAGCGGGATCCGGATGCAGGCGGGCCGCAGCAGGCGGGCACCGGCGTGCTCGAGGACCGACTCCAGCGACGCGCGGGCGCCGTCGTCCTGCCCGGGACCCACGACCGAGAGCCAGGCCGCCGGTTTGCCGGTCAGCTCGCCACCGTCGACCAGCCAGTCGAGCAGGTTCTTCAGGCTGCCGGGCAGCGAGCCGGCGTACTGCGGGGTGCAGAAGAAGAGCGCGTCCGCCGCGACGGCCTGCTGCCTCAGCGCGGTCACGCTTTCCGGGAGAAAGGCTTCACCGGGTACGAAAGCCGGTAGTTCGCGCAGCCCGTCGAACAACACCGCGGTGATCCCCGGTGGCGCATGCCGGGCGGCTGTCCGCAGTGCGGCGGTGTGCAGGGCGCCGTCGCGGGTGCTTCCCGAGACCAGAAGGACGCGCGTCATGGCGCCGACGATACGGCCCATCGGGCTCCGACCGGTCGGTTCAACTCGCCCTTTAGTACCAAATGGGTCTCGGCGTATAGCCATGCCGGAACCGGGGCGGCAGCATGAGCAGACGGTCCAACGGGTGGAGACCGCCCAGTTCCGCCCTCCGCGCAGGAACTCGGAGCACGATGTCACAGCCGCCTACCCCGCCGCCGTACGATCCGACGCAGCCTTTCGGGCAGCAGCCGGAGTACAACCAGCAGCCGGAGTACAACGCGCCGGACAGCGCCCCGCCGACCGCGCCGTTCCCGCCGCAGTCGCCGTTCCCCGCTCCGGACAGTGCACCGCCCACCACGGCCTACTCACAGCCGCCGCCGACCGCGCCGTTCCCTCCTCAGGCGCCGCCCGCGCCGTTCCCGCCGCAGGCTTACCAGGCGCCGGACAGCGGCGCGCCCTACGGCCAGCCCTATGGCGCGCCGGAGAGCGCCCCGCCCTATCCGCCGCAGCCCTATTCGGCGCCGCCGTCGTCGGGTTACCCGCAGTCCCCCGGCTACCCGCCGCAGGCCGCAGGCTATCCGCCGCAGTCCCCCGGCTATCCGCCGCAGCCCGGATACCCCGCACCGCCGATGTACCAGCCGGTCATCGTCGGCCGGATCGGCCCACCCACCTCGGGCTGGGCGGTCGCGTCGATGGTGCTCGGCATCGTGGGCCTGGTGCTCTGCGTCTTCACCTGGGGCATCCCGTCGCTGCTCGCGATCATCTTCGGCCACATCGGACTCGCCGAGACCAAGCGCGGCGACAAGTCGGGCCAGGGCATGGCCGTAGCCGGCCTGGTCCTCGGTTACGTCCTGTTCGCGCCGGCCATCCTGATCGCCCTGTCCGGCGGGCTGAGCGCCCTGAGCACGCTGTAGATGACGAAAACCCCGCCCGGAGAACCGGGCGGGGTTTCGCTGTGGTGCGCCGCGTAGGACTCGAACCTACAACCCGCGGATTAAGAGTCCGCTGCTCTGCCAGTTGAGCTAGCAGCGCCTTCCAACGAGGGAGAACGTTAGCACACGGCCCGGTCAGCCCCGGCCACGGGGCAGGCAGCACTTCTTGTACTTCGCGCCGGAGCCGCACCAGCACGGCTCGTTACGGCCGGGCGGCCACGGCATGCCGAAGGCGGTCTGGCTCTCGTAGCCGGCTCGGACCACCGGGTCGGTCGGCTCACCACCGCTGCGGGCGGCGTAGGCGGCGAGCCCGTCGGCGGTTCCGGGCGCCATCGCCGAACCGGGCGCCAGTGCGCCGAGCGTCCTCTCCAGCTGGGCGCGATGTTCGTCCCAGGTCCGGCCGTAGACGTCGCCGAGCGACGGCCAGCGCATCAGCATCCGGTCGAACTCGGGCCGCGCCCAGAACAGCGGTGCCGGACCGGCCGGTGCCGAGTCGCCGTAGCCGTACTGGACCAGCAGGGCCGCCTCGTCCCGCTCGTCCGGGGGCAGGCCCAGCTCGCCCCGGATGCGCAGCCGGGCCCGCAGCAGCTCGGAGACCACCGCGACGCCGTCCTCGTCCGGTTCCTCCTCCCGGTCGAGCAGCGAGTCCAGGGCCGAGGTCAGCCACTGCTCCGCGATCGTCGCGCGCCCGCACTCCTCCATGGCCTCACTGAGGTAGGTCGCGGCGAACGCCTCCCGGACCAGGCGCGGGCGCAGGACGGCGAACTCGGCGGACGCGTCGTCATCGCGGCCCATGCGGGCCAGCAGCAGGCCACGGTAGGAGCGGGCGTACCCGTCGCCGCCCGGCTGGTGCACCGCCACAGCCCGGTCCACCAGCGCGAGAGCACCCGGCAGGTCGCCCTGGCGCTCGGTGGACTCGGCCGCCAAAGTCAGCGCGTAACCGGCGTCTGCCGGGTCGGCGAGCCGGTCGCGGTCGACGGCGTCGACGAGCCGGGTGATGAACGGCAACGGGTCCGCCGCGTGCAGAGCCTCGTGGCCGATCGCGTCCAGATCATCACCGGTGAGCACTCGTCACCCTAACCCGCGGTTCCGGTTCTGCTGCCCGACTCACTCTTCGGGGGAACGCCGTCGCCGGCGCGGGAGGAGCCCACGCCGGCGACGGTCTTCGGGGAACGGAATCAAGCTCGTGCCGGACGGCCGATCGACGACCGTCGCTGTCTCATTGTTGAGAGACAATCAGCCCGAGTCAACGGCTATTACCGAGAAATTTCCGAAACTTTCGGACGCAATGTGACCAGGGACTTGATGAATCGTTTCGATGCGCCGCGCCGAAACTATCAGGGACGGTTTTCGTAAACTTTCAGGCCCAGCGCGACGAACGCCTCGGCCGCGTCCCGATGGCGCGGAAGGCCGGCGAGGAACCTGCGCCACACCTCGAGGTCGTCACGCCACGCCGCCAGATATCGGACACAGAAGGCCGGATCGATCACCAGGGAGCGACCCCTGGCCCCGATCAGCGCCTGTGTCATCCGGTGCCGCCGGTCTCCGGCCGGCTGCTCGGCCAGCCGCCCCAGGATCAGGTCGATCATGCGGCGACGGTCGTCCAGGAACGCCCGCCAGTAGTCCTCGGTGGCGGCCTGCACCGGCCGGTCCTCGCCGGACAGGGCGAACAGCCCCTCGGCCAGGACGTCGCCGAACTCCTCGGCACGGGCGCGCGCGGGCGATAGGTACGGGTCGTACTCCCGCTGGCTCACCTTGCCGCACACCGCGACCCGCTCGATCCTCTTGCGCCCGACCAGGAACAGCCAGTCCTCGTTGTAGATCGTGGGGAAGAACGAGGTCTGCGACGTGACCCGTACGGCCATCGCGCCACCGCCCACGAACGTGTCCTGGGTCAGGTCGACCTCGCGGCGCGCGTGGCACACCACCGAGTTGTCCGGGAAACCCACGTTCTGCAGCGCCGCGACGTTGTGGGCCCGCAGCAGCCCCGCCGCCGTACGTATCGCGTCCGGCTGCAGGTCGGTGATGTCGTCGTCGAGGAAGACCACGCCGTGCCAGCCGAGCATGCGGGCCACCGTGATGCCCAGGTTGCGCTTGCGGCTCACGTCGTTGGGCCGGTCGAGCCCGATCATGGCAGCCTCACGCACCAGCGAGTCGCAGGCGAACGCGGGCAGCGCCGACCGCTCGGTGACGTCGACGGCGATCACGTGCGCGCCGATCATCTCGGCCTCGCGGCACACCGTCTCCGGCGACGACCAGCGGCTGCACAGCGCCACAACCGGGCGGGACAGCTCCTTGCCGAGGCGCAGCGCGTCACGGATCGCGGCCGGGTTGCGGATCGTCGGCACCACGATCGCGGGCACGTCGCCCGGCGCCGTGGGACCCGCGTGGACCAGCAGATGGCCGTGCGAGAAGCGATGGCCGATCCTGTGGGTCATGCCCTTCGCGACCAT
Organism: Actinoplanes sp. NPDC051861; assembly: GCF_040681145.1. Taxonomy (NCBI): domain Bacteria; kingdom Bacillati; phylum Actinomycetota; class Actinomycetes; order Micromonosporales; family Micromonosporaceae; genus Actinoplanes; species Actinoplanes sp. NPDC051861. The sequence goes on along the minus strand of NZ_JBFAYE010000002.1, from coordinate 647,787 downwards.
TCGTGCAGAACGGTTCCGTCGAGGGTCCAGTCCGGAGTGGTCATCATGCCCTGCACGATGTTGACCCGGGCCAGGATGCTGAACGTGGCGCCGGCGCCGAACCGGTCCTCCACGTAACCACGGTTGCGATCGCGGAAGCGGGGGTCGGTGAGCGTACGGACTGCCGCCAGCGTGCCCCGGCCGTAGTTGCCGTTGCAGATGGTCACCGTCCGCCGCTGGTTGAACGGGTTCGGGCCGCGGCAGAACTGCGCGACGTCCTGCACCAGCCGCGGGTGTGGCTCGGCCTCCTCGAGCACCGACCGGAAGACCTGCTCGCGGTCGCCGTCGAACACCCGGAACGCGCCGATGTCGGGATCCTCCTCGCGCAGCTCCTGGCTCACGGGAACCTCCAACGCGTCGATCACTGCCCCGGTCATGGGGTTCCAGTCCACACCACCCAGAAGTACGAGATGGTTGGTGAGATCGTTCGGTGTGAGCTGGCCGGCGAGCTTGCGGTTGACCGCCACGCCCGGATTCGCGGCGACCAGATGGCCATAGAGTTCCATCAGGGCGTCAAGATCAGCGTAGGTATACAACTCGATGTAATCCGGGCTTTCCGGAGATGTGTACTGCAGGTCGGCCCGCAGGTTCTTCGGCAGCGCGGCGCACACGATGGTGACCGGCGCCCGGTCCGGGAAGTGCCACATGCCCTCCTGTGGCGCCTTGGTGCCGAAGACACCGGGCGCCTCGAGCGAGGGCCGCAGATGGAACAGCTCCGCCCGCAGGTCGCGGAACCGCTGAAGCTCGGCCTCCTCGAAGTCGGCCACGTCTTTACCGGTGTCCCCGCCGAGAGCGAAGAACCGCGCGTACCCCTCGATCCGCTCCGGTGGCGGCACCGCCTTGCCGTGCTCCCAGGAGGAGATCAGCGGCACGCTCACGCCCAGCGCCTTCGCCAGCGCCTGCTGCTTCAGGCTCCCGCGCAGCTCACGTAGCCGGTGAGCCAGCACGTCCGCTCCGGGCTGAGCCATCACGCCACCCCTTCAGCAAGGTTAAAGAGGCACCTTAATGGGTGCACTGCCTCGATGGTCCATCTCGTCATCGAGTTGTTGCTTCAGACATTACTGAAGTTTAGCCTGAAGGCAATCCTAAGACTTAACCAAGGTTAAGGAGTTGGTCGAGGAGGTCCGATGACCCCGTCCGCACGATCACCGACCGAACGTCGGCACGTCAGATCCGCACCGGACAAGCGACAACGTCCCCGGCTGCCACCGAGGACGTTGCAGGTAATCCACCCAATCTGAGCAAAGGGGAGACACCATGCTTACGGTAACTCTGAACGCGGCCGAGTCGAACACCTCCGGTGGCCTCGTGGCGATCCTGTTGATGGCCGTCGTCCTGACGGCACTCGCGATCCGGCTGCTCAGCACGGCTCTCGGCCCGTTCCGCGAGGTGATCCGCGCGGCGACCGCGGCGGTCGGCAGCATCCTTCTCGTCTTTCTGATCCTGATCATGCTGATCGCATCGGTGGCGATGTCGGCCCGGAACTGATCAGCTCACTTCGGGATCGCCACCGGCGCCGGTCCCGAAGTGAGGCGGCGGGTACCGAAGTGACGGGCGTCGCCATCGGCAGGAGACGAAAGGCAACGATGCGGGACATCGACATACGACACGCCGGGCCCGCTGATCTCATCGTCCTGGAGCAGGTGTTCGGCCCGTTCCAGGCCGGCGTCTACCGGCGGCGGCTGGAGCTGCCGGGTCGCGTACTGATCGCAAGTGTCGACCGCAGGCCGGCGGCGGCGATGTTCGTCTCCACCGGGATGCCGGACGAACCGGAGATCGTGGAGCACCTCGGGCGGGTCCCGATGCTGCACCGGCTCATGGTGGTGTCGCACCGAAGGCGTACCGGCCTGGCCACCCACCTGATCGCCGCCGCGGAGGCCGGGCTGCGGGAGCAGGGATACCGCGAGGTGGCGGTCGGCGTCGATCTGGAGAACACCGTCGCGCTCCGCCTCTATGACCGCGCTGGTTACCAAGAGTGGTCGCACGGGCGACTGAAAACGTTCCGGGAGCATCTCGACGCCGACGGCAATGTGCGCATCACGCCGGACGAGTGTCTGGTCTTTCACAAAGACCTGTGAAGTGCGTCGCGTAGGACTCGAACCTACAACCCGCGGATTAAGAGTCCGCTGCTCTGCCAGTTGAGCTAGCGACGCTCGCCGTAACGAGGAAAACGGTAGCACGCTCCCAGGAGTTCCTTGAAATCGGATACTTCCCACCTCAAGGGGGACCCGCGACTTGCGTCCATGAGTCAGTATGTCTGCGCTGAGAACTCCAGAACGGGGCCCCACCGATGGTTGACGTCCGCCGCTCCCTGGCGGCGATCTTGGCACTCGCCCTGATCGCCCCTCTCGCCGCGTGCGGCGACGACTCGAAGCCGACCTTCTCCGATCCCGCTGCCGCTGAGCCTGCCGCGTCCGGCGGTCCGTCCGCCGCTCCGCTACCGGAGAGCACCACGGTGGCCACGCCGGTGTCACTCACCGTCACGCCGGCCAAGGACAAGAAGAACGTCCCCGTCAGCGCCGAGATCGGGCTGACCGTCACCGGCGGCGAGGTGACTTCGGTCACCCTCAAGGATGCCAAGGGCAAGGCCGTCGCGGGCGAGATGCGCGAGGACAGGTCCAGCTGGGTGCCGAGCAAGCCTTTGAAGACCAAGCAAGCGTACGAGGCGACGGTCGTCGCCACGGCGGGAGACGGCACCACGACGACTCAGACGACGTCGTTCACCACGATGGGCGCGCCCGGCCGCCGGACCGGGACGGGTCTCTACCTGTTCGACGGGAACACCTACGGCGTCGGGATGCCGGTCGTGGCCGAGTTCAACCCGGGCATCAAGAAGGCCGACCGGGCCGCGGTGCAGAAGCGGATGTTCGTGGAGACCAGCCCCGCGCAGCCCGGCACCTGGTCATGGACCGAGAGCGGCACGCAGGCGTATTACCGCGCACCCGACTTCTGGCAGCCGGGCACCACGCTGAAGGTGCGCATCGCGGTCGGCGGGCTGCCCACCGGCAAGAACATCTACGGCGACCGGGACCGCTCGGCGACCGCCAAGATCGGCCGCAAGCTGGAGATGAAGGTCGACAACGCGTCGAAGAAGATGACCGTGCTGCAGGACGGCAAGACGGTCAAGACGATGCCGGTCAGCCTCGGCAAGAAGAGCACGCCGTCGTCGAGCGGGACCATGGTGGTCATGCAGAAGATGGCACAGACCGTCTTCGACACCACCGACACCGACGGCGCGGACGGCTACCGCACCGAGATCCAGTACGCGCAGCGACTGACCTGGAGCGGTCAGTACATCCACTCGGCCCCGTGGTCCACAGGTGATCAAGGTCGCCGCAACGTCTCGCATGGATGCGTCAATGTCTCGCCGTCCAACGCGCGCTGGCTGTTCGACAAGACCCTCATCGGCGACCCGGTCACCGTGGCGGGCACCGGGGACAGGCTGGAGTACGGCAACGGCTGGACGCCATGGAACGTGAGCTGGGAAAAGTTCGCCGCGGGCAGCGCGCTGCCGGTGCCCTCCGGCCTCGGCTGACAGGTCACACCCGCAACGGAGTGGTTCGATGCCCCATCCGGGGTACATCGATGGAACCGGACCGGTCGCGGCACGAACCCGGGATTGGTCAACCGGCGATTTTGGAGCACACTTGGGCGCCGGGGAAACGACGCCGTAAGGGGACCAGGGAGATGGACGCAAGCCGAGCCGGTCACCGACGCCGATGGCGCACGGCCGTGGTCGCGCTACTGGCCGGAACTCTGCTGTTGACCGCCGCGTGCAGCGGCGGCGACGACTCGCCGTCGTGGCAGGGCGGCGGAGACGGTGCGGCATCCGAGGCGCCGTCGCCGGAGCCCACCCTGAGCACGGTCGCGGTGACCTCCCCCGCGCTGGACGCCACCGACGTCGAGACCTGGTCCGAGGTCAAGTACAACAGCGAGGACCCGAGCAGCACCACCGTCAAGGTGACCGACGCCAAGGGCGGCGAGGTCAAGGGCACCGTCGACAAGGACGAGAGCGTCTGGCGCCCGACCGAGTCGATGGACTGGGGCACGAAGTACACGGTGACCGTGACCGGCCCCGAGGCCGAGGGCAAGAACAACACCACCACCAGCACCTTCACGATCATGAAGAAGCCGAACAACCTCGTGCGCGTCACCAGCTTCCTCGGCGACGGCAACAAGGTCGGCGTCGGCATGCCGTTGATCATGAAGTTCGGGCGGGCGATCCCGGAGAAGTACCGGGCCGACGTCGAGCGCAAGATGGTGGTCACCGCCACTCCGGCACAGGAGGGCACCTGGCACTGGATCAGCGCCACCGAGGTCCACTACCGCCCGAAGGTGTACTGGAAGGCCGGCTCCAAGGTCTTCTACAGCGTGAAGCTCAAGGGCGTGAAGATGGGCGACGGGTGGTACGGCCGGTCCGACCTCACCGTCGACCTGAACATCGGGCGCTCGTTCGTCATGACCGTGTCGAACAAGACCAAGAAGATGACGGTCAAGCAGGACGGCAAGGTCATCAAGACGATCCCGGTGAGCCTCGGCAAGCCGAAGACGCCGTCCTCGAGCGGCACCATGGTGGTCATCGAGAAGAAGGAACACACCGTCTTCGACACCACCGCCGAGCTCGGCCCCGAGGACGGCTACCGCACCGACATCGACTTCGCGCAGCGGATCACCTGGAGCGGGCAGTTCATCCACGCCGCGCCGTGGTCCGAGGGCGTGCAGGGCCGCAGCAACGTCTCGCACGGCTGCGTCAACGTCTCCGAGGCGATGGGCAAGTGGCTCTTCGACCGGACGCTGATGGGCGACGTGATCACGGTCTCCGGCACCGAGGAGAAGCTGAAGAACGGCAACGGCTGGACCGACTGGAACATGAGCTGGGAGGAGTACAAGAAGGGCAGCGCCCTGAACTGACTCCCCACCGTGCATGACGCGGGCTCGGTCCTTCAGCTGACCGGGCCCGCGTTGCTGTCAGCGGAACAACCTGCCGAGCCGCCGTGCCAGGCGCGGACCCTCCCGCTCCTCCTGGTCACCCTCCTCACGATCTTCCGCACCGAACTCGTCGTCGTCGTCGATCTCATACTCGTCGTCCCACGAGTCCCCACGCGACCAACGACGCTGCGCGGCAGGACGCGCGGGCTGAGCGGGCCGGTTCCGGGCCGTCTCCGGCAGGCTTTCAAGATTCAGGCGTACGCCGGTGAGCTGCTCGGCCAGCGCCAGAGCTCGCTCCCGATGCCGCGCGTCACCGGCCGTCACCGTGTCAGCGTCGTCGGTGCTCAGGTCAAAGCCGAGCCGCTCCAGCACCTCGACGAGACCGTCCGGATCGCTGCCCCGCCGGTTCCCCGCATCCGCGGGATCGAACTCGAGAACCACCTCGCCGTCACGCACCCACTCAAAGAGCGACGCGGAGTGCGCAACCACCACGGTGCCCCGCGACAACTCCCGAACAGCCCGCCCACCGTCGCCCCGAACCCCGTCCGGTTCCACGATCAGCGTCCACTCACCGAGCTCACTCACCGCAGCCGCCCCACCAAGTCCACTCGCGATGGGCCCGCTCGCGGCGCCCCCGCGCGCGGCGCCCCCGCTCGTGGCGCGCCCGTGCACCAGCGTCAGCCGGTAGCCATCGGCGAGTTCCGGGCACTGCTCGGTGAACCAGGCGTAGTCGTCGGCGCTAACAACCATCCGGCGATCATGCCGCAACCCGGCACCCCGAGCCAGCATCCCCGCCGCAAGATCCGTTTCCCCCGCCCAGCGCGACCGCCAACCGTAGCCTGAGCGATATGGCGCGATTCGTCCGCTTCGCTGCGGCGCTCATCCTGCTGGCCGCCCTCACCGGCTGCTCTCGAGACTCCGACTCCCCGGCCGATTCCGGCACCACCGCCGACACCCCAGCCGGCTCCGGCGCCACGGCCGATTCGCGGGGCGGTTCCGGCGCCACGGCCGATTCGCGGGGAGGCTCCGGCACGGCCGATTCGCGGGGAGGGTCCGGCGACCCGAGCGAATCGCGGGGTGGGTCCGGCGGCCCGAGCGAGAACGGCTCCGCGCCGCTCGTTGACGACCCGCCCGGGCTGATCACCTGCCGGGAGGTGGCGGCGGCGCTCCGGGACGCGACGCTGATGGACCCCGGCGTCGTCGACCACATCGTCGCCAGCAGCGCCACCGCCGACGCCCCGGTCGCCGACGCCGCCGCCGCGCTGGCCGGCGCCTACGCCCGGGCGGTGGCCCAGCATGGCAAAACCGGCGAACCGGACGCGATAGCGGCGGTCAGCGGCGCCGCCGCCGACATGTCCAAGATCTGCGGCGAAAGCGGCCTGGAATCAGTCGGCTGACCGGGCCGCCCCACCAGGCTGAGGCAGGCGGCCCGGACCGGCCGAGGCGGGCGGCCCGGACCGGCTGAGATGGGCGGCCCGGACCGGCTGAGGCGGGCGGCCCGGACCGGCTGAGGCGGGCGACCCGGACCGGCTGAGGCGGGTGGATTGGGTTGGGTCAGTTTGTGGTGAAGGCGCCGGTTATCTCGGCTCGGTCTGGGCCGGCTGTGGCGATGGCGCCGTAGGTGTCCGCGCGGGGGTCGCGGGGGCCGGTGGCGTGTTGGTACTGGGCGGCGAAGACGTAGTCGCCGGGGGCCAGGGTTCGGCCGGGGTTGAGGGTGAAGCGGTAGAGGAGGGCGTCCTTCTCCTCGATCAGTCTCACCGTGATCATCTCGGTGGGCACCGTGCTCCAGCGGCCGGCGTCGGTGACGCCGTCGGTGCGGATCACGCTGATCACCAGGTCGAGCGTGGTGATCTCCTTGGTGGTGTGCAGGGTGAGGTTGCCCTGGGACCAGGTCGCGTTCGAGTGGCTGTCGACGACCGCGTTCGAGCTGAGGAAACTCATGTCAGGGCGGAATGTGGCAGCGGTGGTGCGCTGTGTCTTTCCGGGCCTGGCGGTCTTTTCCGAGTGCGGCGCCGAGGCGGACGGGGCCGTGGCTGACGGTGACGGCTGTGCCGGTGAGGTGGTGGGTGCCGCCGGGGTGCTGGTCTCGGTGGCGGCCGGAGTCCCCCGGTCGTCGGCCAGCCTGATCCCGGCGAAACCCGCGACGAGGACGGCGACCACCGAGGCAGCGGCGGCGACCGGGCGCAGGGCGGTGAACGCCCACCGGCCGCGCGGCTCGGTGCGGCGCTGGGCGATGCGGGTCAACATGGCGTCCCGGTCGGGCACGTGCCGCTCGGACTCACGGCGCAGCACCGTGCCCAGGTCGGGCTGGCGCTCAGCCATGGTGACCTCCCGTCATCAGCGGCATCCCGTTCAGGTACTCGCTCAACTGGGCGGCGCCGCGCGAGGTGTGACTCTTCACGGCACCGATCGAGATGCCCAGGATCGTTGCCACCTCACGCTCGGGCACGTCGAAGGCGTACCGAAGAATGACGCACTCACGACGCCGCAGCGGAAGCCGCCGCAGCGCCGCACGCACATCGATGATCGCGGGGGTGTCGCTCTCGCCGCGGTCGCGGCGCAGCAGGCCCAGACGCAGCAGGCCGGCGCGCTCCCGGCTCTGCCGCTTGATCCACTGACGGGCCAGGTTGGTCACGATGCCGCGAGCGTACGCGATCGGGCTCTGCGCCGACTGAACCCGCTCCCAGTGCCGCCACACCTCCACGAACGCGTCCGCCGCGAGGTCGTCGGAGGCCTGCGAATCACCGGTGACCAGGTACGCGAGACGAGACAGGTCGGTGTGATGGTCGTCGAAGAACCGCCGGAAGGCGTATTCGGCGTCAAGCTCGGGCACGGGGCCGTTCCCGACCGTCAGCCGATCTTCACTGAGTACGCGGTGGTGTCCAGCCGGCCCGATCCCGTGAAGATCTCGGTGCCGGCCTGGACGCTGGACAGATATTTGGTCTTGGCGAGCCATCCGCGTGCCACCAGATCGTTTGTGAAGGCGGTCAGGTCGAGGGTGGCGGAGGAGGTGTTCGAGGTACGCACGAACGAGTACACCTCCCAGCCGATGTTGCCCCGGTACAGGTCCCAGGTCGTACCCGCGATCGACACGGTCGCCTGCTTCGTGCCGACCGGCCCGGCGCCACCGGACCGGTAGAGCCAGACCATGACCTCGTCGGTCGGGTTGTTCTGCCAGTCCGGGTTCGCGATGTCGTGCAGCCACAGGTCGTACGCGACGTTCATGACGTTGCTCGTCGTCTGGGTGACCGTGAAGTTCCAGCTCGCGTCGACGGCTCTGCCCGCACTGAGCGGGACCGGCAGACCGGTGCCGGTGGCCTTCCAGCCCCAGTGCCAGCCGAGGACCGCGCTCGCATAGGACTTGACCTTGGTGTTGTCGCCGGCCCAGGTCCACCGGGTGCCCCAGCTCAGGGTGTCGCCGCTGAGGCCGTTCTCCCAGACACACTGGGAACCGGTGCCGTCCGCCTTGCCCCAGACGTTGTTGTTGACCCAGTACTTGCCGCGGGTCAGGGCCGCGAAATCAGTGCAGTCCTCCGGACCTTGGGAGGCGGTCGCGGTTGGTGCCGCAGTCGGAGCAGCCGTCGCAGTCGGAGCAGCCGTCGCAGTCGGAGCAGCCGTCGCAGTCGGAGCAGCCGTCGCAGTCGGAGGAGCGGTCGCAGTCGGAGCAGCCGTCGTCCCGGGGGAAGAACCGCACGTCACCCCGTTGACCGTGAACGAGGCCGGCACCCCGTTCCCCCCGCTCCACGTCCCGTTGAAACCGACCGCGACCTCCCCGCCCGCCGCGATGCTCCGGTTCCAGCCCGCGTCAGTCACGACGACGTCGGCGCCGCTCTGCGTCCACGACCCGTTCCAGCCGCCGCCGACCTTCTGCCCGGACGGAAACGCGAACCCCAGCCTCCACCCCTCGATCGCCGCGCCGCCGGCATTCCGGATCCGCACGTCACCGCTGAAGCCGGTGTTCCACTGGCTGGTGACCGTGTACGTCACGGAACACGCGGTGGCCTCGGCCGCGTCGGCGTTCAGAACGCCGGCGACCGCGGCGGCCGAGCCGAGCGTCAGCACCGAAATCGGCACGACGATGCGCTTGGCGAGCATCCAAGTCTCCCGGGGGACGAAGGTTGATCCACTCCCCAGTGGCCGTCCGGCCCGAAAAGGTTGCCCGCTTCCCCGAACTTTTTGGAGCGCTCCCAAGCGACAAGGGTCCGCGAACGAAAAGCCTAGGAATGACAAAAGGCCCGGTCGACTGACCGAGCCTCTCGCTCACAACATGGGGTGATCGACGGGACTCGAACCCGCGACCCCCGGGACCACAACCCGGTGCTCTACCAACTGAGCTACGACCACCATGCCCACGGGAAACCGTCCCCGCCGTGCCGGACAATCATAGCCACACCGGTTGCGGGGCCGTCGAGCGGGTTAGGGTGCCTCACAACTCCGCGGCGACGGCCTTGGCCGCCTCGACGTCCGGGCCGGGCTGCGGGACGAAGATGGTGCGGCGGTAATACTCCAGCTCGCGGATGCTCTCGCGGATGTCGGCGAGTGCGCGGTGCGACAGGCCCTTGGCGGGCTGACCGAAGTACACCCTCGGGTACCACCGGCGGCACAGCTCCTTGATCGAGGACACGTCGATCATCCGGTAGTGCAGGTGCGCGTCGAGCGCCGGCATGTCACGGGCCAGGAAGCCGCGGTCGGTGGCGATCGAGTTGCCGCAGAGGGGTGCGGTGCGGGGGTTGGGCACGTACTCCCGGATGTACTCCAGGACCGCCTCCTCCGCCTCGGCCATCGTTATGGTCGACCGCCGGACCTCCTCGGTCAGGCCGGACTTGCCGTGCATGTCGCGCACCACCGGGGGCATCGCGTCGAGCGCCGCGTCCTCGGCGTGAATGACCAGGTCGACGCCCTCACCGAGCACGTTGAGTTCGGGATCGGTGACCAGCGCCGCGACCTCGATGAGCTTGTCCTTGCCCAGGTCGAGACCGGTCATCTCACAGTCGATCCACACCAGAAGATCCGCCACGGCGTTCAGCGTACGCCGGGAGAGCCGCGGCCGTTTGACGCCTACGGCCGATCGCGGCCCGCCTTCCAGTTGTTTGTCCGGTTTGTAGCCAGGACTTCCCACTTGGCCGGTTGCGGGGTAAAGTGCACTTAACGGACGAAGCCCCCCTTCGGTTACTCCGTTCCCCCCGGTAAAGGGCCCTCCTCGTCGGCAGCGCGGAGGGCCCTTCACACTTCACGGCCGCCACGACCGGTCGAACGCCGTTCCGCTGAGTTCCACCCATCGCACCTCACCGGGCCCCGGCACCGTGAACTCCAGCAGCCGCCCGGCCTCCGTCTCCACCGCCGCCACCTCGGCCGGCGCGAGCGGACGGAACGGCGCGATGCTCAGCGTGGAACCCTCCAGCGCCCAGACAGCGCTCACGAACCCGTCCACCAGGACCGTCGGGCGCACGACCGACCAGCCCGGCATCACGATCGCCCGATCACCCGGGTGCAGGATCCGCGAACGGTCCGCGTGCCCGAGGACGGCGTTGTCGAACTCCGGCAGGAACACCACCGGCGCCGGGCCGTCCTCGTCGATCAGTGGTGCGTCTGTCACGTCGTACAAATCAATGCCGTTCTCGTCCTTGAAAACCGTCAACCGAGGCCGCATCGCACTGAGCAGCGCACCCAGACGCGTGAGACCCGACCAGGTCTGCATGTCCTTCACCGATGCCGGGCCGAAAGCCGCGAGGTAACGCATCACCAGCGATTCCGGGTCCGGCTCGGCCTCCGGCCTCCCCAGCCATTCTTCGGCGAGCACGCACGTCACTCGCCCTCGGTGCCGCCACGTCCCGGCAGGCGGTGGGTGCAGCAGAGACAACTTCAGATGTACGACGTACGAAAGCGACTTCGGGTCGATCCCCGGAAACTCGGCAACCAGCCGCCGAGACAGCTCAGGCCGGGTCGCCGGACCGTTGGCCAGCACCTCGCGCGCGATCGCGGTGAACTTCTCCATGTCCACACCGGTCAGGTTGTTGCCCCGCCCGGCGAACCGGTCCAACGCCGGCTGCAGCGACGCCCGCACCCAGGGGTAGTCGGCGGCCGAACTGAGATGCTGCGTCCCCCGCAGAAGCGGACTCCGCACGACCTCCCGCCCGGTCAGCAGATCGGTGAGGTCCTCGATCGCGAAGTCGGACGACCGGGCCCGGAGACTGAGGTACGGGGAGTCGGCCTCCTGCCCCTGCAGCGCCACGAGGTGCTCGATGATCTCCCGGGCTGGCCGGGCGGTGCGCTCGGCGAGGAGCTGGCGGTGCAGGTAGGTCCGGTTGAGCTCGCGGGTGCTGAGAACTCTCATACCGTCAACGGTAGGAGGGATTGCGGCCACTTTTTGTCCGCTACCTTCAGCGAGGAAGCGGGCCACGTCTGCGGCCCGCTTCCTGTCTCACTCGCTCTTCGGGGCGTCCCTGCCCTGGTCCCGCTCGGTGGCGGGCCGACCGGCCACGGTGCGCCGGCGGCGGCGTTCGGGGTTGCCGGCCAGCAGCTCAGCGGCCTCCTCCCGATAACTCAAAATCCGCGAGTTGCTCGCTGCTCCCGATTTCGCGGTGGGCGCGCTCACCACCGGCTTCCCGGCCGGCGCGGCCGGCGCCGGCTTCCCGGTCGGCGCGGCCGGCGCTGGCTTCCCGGTCGGCACGGGCGGCGCCGGCTTCTCGGCCGGCGTGCCCGGCGCCGGCTTCTCGGCCGGCGTGGCCGCCGCTGGCTTTTTTGCCGGCGCGGGCTTCGTGGTCGGTTTGCTCACCGCCGGTGTCCCGGTTGCGTCGGCTTTCGGTGCCGCCGGTTTTGCCGCCGTCTCGGGTAGTGGGGCCCTGGTGCTCGGCGCTTTGCTCCCCTGCTGGGGCGCCGCGGTCTTGCTCGCGGCCACCACGCCGGCTGCGGCGACCGAGCCCGCGGCCGGACCTGTCGGCGGGGTGGGCTTCGCTTGAACGGCCGCGCCCGCCCCTTGCACGGCCTTGGCCGCAACGGGCTCGTCGACCCCGTGCGCCGCCCTGGCCGCAACGGGCTCGTCGGCCCCTTGCACCGCCCTGGCAGCAACGGGCTCGTCCGCCCCTTGCGCCGCCCTGGCGGCAACGGTCTCGGCGGCTTTGATCCACGCCGCCGGGGCTCGCCGGGCCGCGCCCTGCTTCCCCGGGGTGGCGGGAGTCGCTTTGCCGGCGGCCCGGTTCTGCGCCCGCGACAACGGGTTGTCCGACCGACCAGGCCGAGGGGCGGCGGGCTTCCGCGGGCTCTCCGCCGCAGCCGGACCGCTCTGCCCCGGAACCGCCGGGGCAGCCTCGGCCTTCGCCGGGCCGGCATCGGCCTTTGCCGGGGCAGCATCGGCCTTTGCCGGGGCAACCGCCGCCTTCGCCACAGCCGCCTCGATCGTCGTCGCGACAGCCTCGATCTGCGTCGCGACAACCTCGATCTGCGTCGCGACAACCTCGATCGTCGGCGCGACGGCCTCGATCTGCGTCGCGGCAGTCTCGAACCTCGTCGCGGTGACTTCGGTCTTGCCTGCGGTGGCTTCGGCCTTTTCCGGTGGGGCCTCGGTCTTGCCTTGGGCAGAACCGGTCTTGCCCTGGGCAGACTCGGTCTTCGGCTGGGCGGTTTCGGTCTTCGTTTGGCCGTCCCGCTCTACCGCGTGCATCGACGCTCGCTCTGACTTGCCCGGTCGCGGAACTGTCCGCTCGCCCGCCTTTTCCCTGCCGGCCTCCGGTTGAGTGGGCGGGTTCGGCAGCGGGTTGCCCGCGACCGGGCGGCCCGACTCGATGGCGTGCATCGACGCCCGACCCGGTTCCACCCGAACGGCACCCGACCCGATTTTTACCTTTTTATCAGCATCAGCCGGGGCGGCGTCCCGACTGTCGGTCGGTTCGCCGTCCGCAACGGGGCGCGTGGGGAACGGAACAATCGGGCGCTTCGGAGCGTCGGCCTTGCTCGGTTCGGCGTCGCCTGGCCGAGACTCGGGCTCCTCCGCCGGCGGCACGGGAGCAGCCGTGCTCTTCGGGGCGGGTTTGGCTGCGCGTGGCGGTTCCGGCCTTGGACTGGGCTTCGTGGCGCGTGGCGGTTCCGGCTTTGGACTGGGCCTTGTGGCGCGTGGCGGTTCCGACTTCGGGCTGGGCTTCGTGGCGCGAGATTGGTCGGGCTTCGGGGAGGCGGGCTCGGGCTTCGGCGGGGCGGGCTTTCTTTGGAGCATGTCGCTCAGTTCGACTCTGGTCACGCCGGTAGCGGTCCAGTCCGTCGCGGCCGGCCCGGTCCGCACTACGACCCGGGATGGGCTGACGGGCTCGGCGCCTTGCGTGCCCTCGACGGAGCGTTCCGACACAGCCGGCTTGACCGGAGTGGAGGGCTTGGGCACGGCGGGCTTGAGCGGGATCGGTCGTTCGGGGGCGGTCGGCTTCGCGGCCGTGGGAGGGGCAGTGGCTGAGGTTGGCTCGGGCTTTGCGGTCGCGGCGGGAGCGGATGTTGGGGTTGGGGCGGGCGTTGTGGCCGGGTTTGGCGGATTGGGGTCGTCGGTGGGGTGGGGGGCTGTGGCGGGCATTGCCAAGGGGGAGCCGTCGCGGGAGGCGGGTTGGGAGGGTGCGGTCTTGCCGGCGGCTTTGCGGGCGGCGGCTTCGGCCAGGCGGGCTGCGGCGCGGGCCTCGGTTTGGCGGGCGCGTTCGGGGGCTGTTGCGGCTACCCAGGCGCCTACCGCGGTGGCGTGGAACTCGGGCAGATCGGTTGGGGCCGGGGGACGGCGGCGTTCGGTGCGGCGGGCGGTCAGTGGTCCGGGCTGTAGGCCGGCCAGGGCGGGGGTTTCGGTGAGCAGATTGAGTGGCTGGCCGGGTGCCGGGGTCTGCGACCCGGCTGCCGCGACATGGAACGCGGAACCCGGCGAGCCCGCCACCACGACACGGGCTCCGGAAGCCTGGGAGCCGACGCCCGCGGAGGCGGAAGCCTGGGAAGCGACGCCCGCGGAGGCGGAAAGCTGGGAGGCGGAACCCGGGGAGGCGGCGCCGGTCGTGGTGGTGTGAGGGGTGGGAGCGTCGAGGGTTGGGGCTGAGCCGCCTGAGAGTGGGTCGGAGTCCAGGACGGAAGTGGGGGCGGAGGAGAGCGCCAGCGGCGCGGAAGCCGGCTCGCGGGTGGGTGGCCAGGAGAACTGGGGCAGCGCGGGTGGGCGGGACGGGCGGGTGTCGGCCAGGGTTCGGGGGCGGTGGGCGCCGCCGGAGCGGCCCGCGTGTGGGGGCGTTACGGGCAGGGGGGAGCCGGCCAGGGGCAGCGGGGCGCCGATTGCCTGCATCAGGTCGGGAACCTGGCTGGGTTCGACGACGTAGACCACCTCGCGGCGCCGTCCGGGCCAGGCCAGGACGATGACGCTGGCCATCACCAGGAGCGTGCCGAGGGTGAGCAGCCCCCAGGTGCTGGAGTTGAGCCAGCTGGGCCACACCTCGGCGGCCGCGCCGAGTTTGTTGAGCGGCTTGGCGGTTGGGTTCATCAGGACCAGGCTGTACGGGCCGTCGGTGAGCTTCCCGGGTGTCCAGATGAGCTGGCCCTCGCCGGCCAGGGTCCAGAACGGCTGCCGGGCGGGCAGGCCGGCCGGTGCCACCCGGCCGGGTACGCGCCCGGAGGTGATCGGCAGCGCTCCGGTGCCGATGTCGACGGCGGCGACGCGGCTGTGCGGGACGCCGGCCAGGTACCGCTCGACGGCTGCGGTGGGTGCCAGGCCGACGAAGGCGGGGCCGGTGGGGGTGATGGCGGAGAGCCGCAGCCGGGTCTCGCCGATGCGCGCGAACGGTGCGTCGTCGCGCAGCAGCCGGTCGATGTCCGGGACCACCATGGCGTACCCGGGCACGGTCTGGCCGCGCAGCTGGCCGCTGAACGCGCCACCGGGATCCCGGTGCTGCATCAGTGCCCACAGGCCGCCACCGGCCAGCAGTGCGGGTAGTCCGATGGTCAGTAAGAGCATGCCGAGGATCGTGCGGAACACCCGCATCTGTCTCTCCCCCTTCCCGGGCCGTACTGCGGGGACCATACCGAGTCAAATAACCCCAAAGTGGTCAAACGGGCACGGTGGCCCACGATAGATATGGGAACGGCCCGGCCCACCCGGGCCGGGCCGTGAAAAGGCGGGATCAGTTGATGGTCGCCGTCATGGTCAGGGTCGACTGGTCGATGTCGCTGGTGCGTGCGGTGAACTTGAAGGTCCACTCCCCCGCGGCCGGCAGCGCGATGTCGCCGATGGCGTGGAAATCGGTGATCCGCAGCAGCGGGACCTCGATCGGCTCGATGCCCTTCGAGGCGAGCGCCGCCGTCGCCTTCCACTCGACGACCGGCAGCGGCTTGTTGTCGAGCGTGTACGCGTACAGATGGATCGAGTTGTTCCCGACGGTGGCCGGGAAGATGTCCACCTGCATCGACATCTTGTCGGAGGTCAGCATCTGGGTGACGGTGGTGTTCGTGGCGCCCACCTCGGCCGCCTCAGCCGTACGCGGCGGCGGGATCTGCACCAGCGCGGAGGTGACGCCCAGCACCACCACGGTGACCGCCAGCTCGGCGAACACGATCCGGCGCAGCGGTCCTGGCGACTCCTCGGCGGCACGCGAGCGCACCAGCCGCCGGGAGAAGAAGGCCACCCCGATCACGGTCGCGGCGAGCCCCACCTTGACCAGGATCAGCCGGCCGTACGTGCTGTTGATCAGACCGTCCAGCGACGCCACCTCGATCAGCGCCTGCACGACCCCGGCGAAGATCAGCGCGCCGACGGCGGTGGCCGCCCAGCGCGACCAGATCGGCAGGATGGCGCCGAGTTCGCGGGCGTCGGCGCGGGGCAGCAGGAACCCGAAGAGCATCACCAGGCCGCCGAGCCACACCGCCATGGCCGCCAGGTGCAGCGCGTCGATGACCACCGACACGCCGGCCACCGGTGAGGCGGTCGGGTGCCCGGTGAGCGGCCAGGTGGCCAGGGCGGCCACACCGAGTACGCCGAGCAGCGCCAGATCGAGCTTCGACTCCCCGCCGGCCGGGCCGGTGAGCAGCGGGCGGAGCAGGAAGGCGGCGGCGGTCACGACTCCGAGGCGTACCAGCATCACCGCACCGAACGTGCTGCCCAGCACGTCGCGCAGGTCGTCGATCCCGACGTCGAAGAGCCCGGTGCCCAGCGTGTAGGGCGCCTGCAGCCACAGTCCGAGCAGGGTGCTGCCGGCGACCAGCCCGATGCCGGTCCAGGCCAGTCGTCCCGGACCGCGCCGGTCGAGACGGTGCGGCCAGAGCAGCGCGAGGACCAGGACCGGGCCCACCAGCAGCACGAGTCCCGCGTACCCAAGGAATTTGCCGACCGGAATGAGTGCCCGGACCACCGGATCGACCGCGACGTCCTCCTCCGTCGCCGTAGGCGGCGCCGAGGCCGCGCCCACCGAATAGCTGATCGTGCCCGCGACCGGGTGGCTGTCCGCCGAGATCACCCGGTAGCTGACCAGGTAGGTCCCCCGGCCCCCGCCGGCACGCAGCGGGACGGTGACCTGGGTGCCGGCGGCGACCGGATCGCCCTGATCGGCACGGGAGCCGTCCGGCGCGATCACCCGGATCTTGCCGGAGAGCAGCTGCACCGACTCGCTGAACGTGAGCGTCACCTTGTTCGGCGCGTCCGGCACGATCGTGCCGTTGCCGGGATCACTGCCGACCAGGGCGGCGTGCGCGCTGGCCGGCGCCGCCGCCAGCAGCGTCCCGAAGAGCCCGAGCAGCAACCCGGCCAGTACGGCCAGGACCCGGCGTCGGTCTGTCATGCACGCACTCCGTTCCGGTCATGGACTTAGTCGCCCGAAGCCCTTGCATGGTTCCAGATGGCGACCCGGGGCGCAGATGCGCGTACCATCTGGCCCGTGACCGAGGGTGCGGATCCGACGGATGAGACCACCGCGCTGGCCCTGGCCGCCCGCGAGGGCGACCCGCTGGCGCAGGCCGCATTCGTGCGTGCCACCCAGGCCGAGGTGTGGCGATTCACCGCCGCGCTGATCGACCCCGGCGCCGCTGACGATCTCACCCAGGAGACCTACCTGCGGGCCTTCCGGGCGCTCGGCAGCTTCGCCGGCCGCTCCAGCGTACGGACGTGGCTGCTCGGCATCGCCCGCCGCACCTGCGCCGACCACCTGCGCTCGGTGGTGCGCCGCCGCCGTCTCGACGCCCGGCTCGCCGCGCAGGCCGTCACCGATCTGCCCGCACCGGACCCCGCGCACCGGCTGTCCAGTGCCGACCTTCTCAGCCGGCTCAGCGACGAGCGCCGGACCGCGTTCGTGCTGACCCAGGTGATCGGCCTGTCGTACGCGGAGGCCGCCGAGGTCGAGGCCGTCCCGGTCGGCACGATCCGCTCCCGGGTGGCCCGCGCCCGCGACGAGCTGATCACCGCGGTGGCACGCGCCCAGGCGAGTTAAAGGTCTTTCGCCCCTGTCCGTCCCCCCTTCGGTTCCGGTCAGAATGGACGGGAACTCGATCGCGACGGAGACCGTCTAACGGGGCGTGACCATGGAAACCCTGCGGCTGAAGCCGGCGGCCTGGCCGTGGATCTCGACCGCCGCCCGGCTCGGCCTGGCGGCGGTCTGGCTGATCGCCGGTGGCCTCAAGGTCGGCGACCTCGCCGCCTCCGCCCGCGCCGTGAACGCCTACGAGCTGATGCCGTACGACGCGGCCAAGGTGGTCGGCGCGATCCAGCCGCTACTGGAGATCGCGCTCGGACTGCTTCTGCTCGCCGGGCTCGCGGTCCGGCTCACCGCCGGCATCTCCGCCGTACTTCTGGTGATCTTCATCGCCGGCATCGTCTGGGCGTGGGCCAACGGCCTGCAGATCGACTGCGGATGCTTCAGCACCGGCGGCCAGCTGGCGGCGGGCAAGGACACCGCGTACGGCGTGGACATCCTGCGCGACCTCGGGTTCCTGGTCCTAGCCGGAATTCTGCTGTGGCGGCCGCGGACCCGGTTCTCAGTCGACGGAGTCCTCATGGGGGAACGATGACCAAGACAAAGCGCGACCGGAACATCAAGGCGCGCGAGATCGTCCAGCACCAGCGAGCCGCCGAGCGGCGCCGGACCGTGACGCTCTGGACCTCGGTGGCCGTGGTGCTCGTGCTGTTCATCGCCGGGATGGTCGGGTGGAGCATGGTGTCCGGTGACGACAAGGGCACGCTGACCACCCCGACCGTGGCGGTCGACGAGGGCACCGCGTTCGCCACCGGCACCGGCCCGGTCACCGTGGACGTCTACGAGGACTTCATGTGCCCGGCGTGCAACGCCTTCGAGCAGTCGGCCGGCGCCACGATGAAGCAGCTCGTCACCGACAACAAGATCACGCTGCGGTTCCACCCGGTGGCGATCCTGGACCGCTTCTCCAACGGTACGGAGTACTCGACGCGCGCCGCCGCCGCGTCCGCCGCCGCCGCGCAGGAGGGCAAATTCAGCGAGTACCACGACGTGCTCTACGCCAACCAGCCGGCCGAGAACACCACCGGGCTGGACAACGCGAAGCTGATCGAGCTGGGCAAGTCGGTGGGCCTGACCAGCGAGACTTTCGCGAAGGCGGTCAATGAGGGTACTTACAAGACATGGGCTGTCCAGGCCACCGAGAAGTTCTCCGAGCGCGGTTTCACCGGCACGCCGTCGATCGCGGTCAATGGCGAGAAGCTGACCGGGCCGAACGACACGCTGCCCACACCCGAGCTGCTCACCCAGGCGGTCGAGAAGGCGGCCGGGTGAGGCGGTTCCTCCCCGTGCTGTTCGCGGTGGCCGGTGCGATCCTCGCGCCGGCCACTCCCGCGTTCGCGCACACCGGCGACACGGACGGGGTCAGCTCGTACCGGGTCATGGTCACCGGGCTGAGCACACCGGCTGACGGGCTGAGCGTGCGGGTGGTGGAGGGCGGTGCGCGACTCGAGTTGCGCAACGACACCGGGCGGGCGATCGAGGTACTCGGGTACTCCGGGGAGCCGTATCTCGAGATCCGGCCGGACGGGACCTATCAGAACGTCAGCTCGCCGGCGGCGTACGTCAATGAGACCTTGAACGGTGACACGCCCCTCCCCGCCGGCGCCGACCCCACGCTGGCGCCTTCCTGGCGCAAGATCTCCTCCGGGACCACCGCACGCTGGCATGATCAGCGCACGCAGTGGCGGGAGGCCGGTCTCCCCGCGCAGGCCGCCGCGGAGCCGGGCCGGGAGCACCGCATCAGCGAGTGGGTGGTCCCGCTGCGTGATCAGACGCGGACATTCGAGATTCAGGGCACCCTCGATTACGAGCCGGCCCCGCGGGAGTGGGCCTGGTGGGCCGGTGCGGCCCTGCTGGGCGTCGCGGTCGCATTGCTGGCCCAGCGCTTCCCGGCCTCGGTGCGGCCGGTCGCGCTTTTCGGCGGTCTAACCACCATGGCGTACGCGACGACGCGCGCTCTGGACGGTGGATCATGGTCCGGCGTGCTGATCCTGGCCGGGTTGCTCGCCTGCGCCGCCTCGTTCCGCCACCCGCCGTTCTTCCTGGCGCTGTCCGGTTTCGTGCTGGCCGCGTTCGCCGGCTTCGGCAGCGCCGACGTGTTCAGCGCCCCCGTCCTGCCGGTGGTCGGCCCCGGCTGGCTCGCCCGGACCGCCGTGCTGGTCGCGATCGGCGCGGGAGCGGGGCTGGCCCTGACCGGCATCCTCCGGCTGCGAGCCATCACCCCCGCGCCCGCCCAGCCCGCGCCGCAGTCATAGTCCCGGCCCCTACCCCGGTCGTAGTCCCGGCGCCGGCGGACTCGACCGTGGGTGCTCCCGCGCCGGCCGGGCTCTTCCTAGCGTCGGAACCATGATTGAAGTCGACGGACTCACGAAACGCTTCGGGGACGCCATCGCGGTGGACGGGCTGTCGTTCACGGTGCGCCCCGGGCAGGTGACCGGCTTCCTCGGCCCGAACGGCGCCGGGAAGTCGACGACCATGCGGATGATCATCGGTCTGGACCGTCCCACCTCCGGAACCGCGCTGGTCGACGGCCTGCCCTACCGGCGGCACACCGCTCCACTGCGGGTCGCCGGAGTGATGCTGGAGGGACGGGCGCTGCATCGTGGCCGCACCGCCCGCGCGCACCTGCTGGGACTCGCCAGGACACACGGGATCCCGGCCGGGCGGGTGGACGAGGTGCTGACCGAGGCCGGGATCGCGGACGTGGCCGATCGGCGGGCCGGCGGGTTCTCGCTCGGCATGGGCCAGCGGCTCGGCGTGGCGGCGGCACTGCTCGGCGACCCGGCGGTGGTCATCCTGGACGAACCCGTCAACGGCCTGGATCCGGACGGGGTGCTGTGGATCCGGACGATGCTCAAGGAGCTCGCGGCGCGTGGGCGTACCGTGCTGGTCTCCAGCCACCTGATGAGCGAGATGGCGGTGACCGCCGACCACCTGCTGGTCGTGAGCCGGGGCAGGCTGCTCGCGGACACCACTGTGGACGAGCTGATCGAGCGGTCCGGCGCGGGCCGGTGTCTGGTCCGCTCGCCGGACGCTGATCGGCTGCACGAGGCCCTGGCCGCCGGGGGCGCGACCGTGACCCGGCCGGAGCCGGACGTCCTGGAGGTTTCCGTGCTCTCCGGGCCGGAGATCGGTGCAACGGCGGCGGCCCATGGGTTCGTGTTGCACGAGTTGACGCCGCGGCGGGCCTCGCTGGAGCAGGCGTACATGGAGTTGATGGCGGCATGAGGGTCACGTTCGCCCGCGTCTCTCGCGCGGAATGGGGCAAATTGACCGCCCTGCGCTCCACGTGGGTGGTCTTCGCCGCGGCCGCTCTGATCACAGTGGGCCTGGCCGGAGCGATCAACTGGAACGTCTATCGGCAGCCCGGCGCGGAGGTCTCCGAGCCGCTGCTTCTCGCACAGAGCTTCCTCGGCATCGACGTCATCTCGCTCGTCCTAGGGGTCTTCGGCATCCTGCTGATCACCGGCGAGTACAGCTCGGGCCTGATCCGGGCCACCTTCGCCGCGGTGCCGAGACGGGCGCCGGTGCTCTGGGCCAAGGCGTTGGTGCTGGCCGCCGTCGCCGTACCGGTGATGCTGGCGGTCTGCGCGGCCTCGCTGGCGGTCGCGGAGTTCTTCGTGCCGGACGGGCAGCGGATCCCTCTCGGCGACCTGCCCGTCGGCGCGCTGCTCGGCGCCGCGGCGGCGCCGGTGTCGCTCGCGCTGATCGGGGTCGGCTTCGGTGCGATGCTGCGGCACACGGCCGCCGCCATCACCGTGTACGTGCTGGCCATGCTCGTGCTGCCGGCCCTGATCCAGCCGGCACTACCGGAGTCGGTGGCGGACGACGTGCTGCGGTACGTGCCGGTGGCCGCAGCGCAGGCGATGTACAGCGTGGACACCGGGAATCCGTTCGAGATGCTCACCCCCGGCACGGCCGCGCTGGTCATGACGGGGTGGGTCGCGGCGGCGCTGGTGGGCGGAACGGCGGTCGTGCTCCGGCGCGACCCGTGAGAGCGAGGGAGGTCGGCCATCCACAGTCATGGCTCGTCCACAGCCCTTCCCCCGAAGATCCCCGTTTCCGCGCACACTGTCCTGCGGGGGCTGCCCCCAGGGAGGGCGGGCTCTGTGGTGAGGGCGAGCGGCGGGGTGAGGGCGAGCGGCGGGGGTGACGGCGGGGCTCCCGGGGTGACGGCGGGGCTCCGGGGGTGACGGCGGGCTCCGGGACGACAACGGGCTCCGAGACGACGGCGGGCTCCGGGGGTGAGAGCCAGCGACGTGGATGACGCCCAGGAGCGCGGGTGACGGCCAGCGGCGCGGGTGGCGGCGGGGCGCGGGTGAGAAGCGAGGGGTGCGGGTGAGGGCGAGGATGCCGCTGAGAGCGCGTGAGATTCGGGCTGTGGCCGGGCGGCACCCGCGGATCGTGGACGCCGGGATCGCCGGTGCGCTCGCCGTCTTCTGCGGCATCGTGCTGACCGGGCGGACCGGGGCGACCGTCGACCCGGCCACCCCGCTCGACTGGGTCGCCATCGTCGTTGTGTCGGCGCCGCTGATCTGGCGCCGGCGCGCGCCGGTCGTCGTGTTCCTCGTAACGACGGCGCTGTTCTGGTTCGCTGCGGCGGTCGGTGCCCAGTCACCGGCCTCCTTCCTGGTGTCGCTCACCACGGTGCACGCGGTCGCCCGCTATCGACCGGCACGTTTCGTCTGGCCCGCGGTACTGCTGAGTGTCGTACCGGCTATGGCGAACCGGCCGTCGGACGGTCCGGCCTGGGGTGCGTTCTTCGCGGTTTCGGCCGTGACGGTGACGGCCGCGCTGATCGGCGTCAACCAGCGCACGCGCGCCGCGTACCTCTGGAATTTGGAAGATCGCGCCCAACGGCTGGAACAGGAACGCGATCAGCGCGCCCGGCTCGCGGTCGCCGAGGAGCGTGCGCGCATCGCGCGCGAGATGCACGACGTGGTCGCGCACCACCTCGCCGTGATGGTCGCCCTGTCGGACGGCGCGGCGGCGACAGCGGAGGGTGCGCCGCAACGGGCCGCGGGCGTGATGACGCAGGTCTCGGCGACCGGGCGGCAGGCGCTGAGCGAGATGCGCCGGGTGGTGGGACTGCTGCGCACCGCGTCGTCGGGCGAGCTTCGCGCGCCCTCACCGGGGCTGCCGGACATCGACGGGCTGGTCGAGCGGGTCCGGGAAGCGGGGGTACGGGTGAGCGTGATCCGGGATGGTGTGCCGGGCGACTGGGGGCCGGCGGCCGGGTTGACGATCTACCGCATCGTGCAGGAGGCGCTGACGAACACGCTGAAACACGCGGGACCGCGGGCGAGTGCGGAGGTGACGCTGCGCTACGGGCCGGAGGGGGCCGAGGTGACAGTGGTCGACGACGGCGCGGGGCGGCACGCGCGCGAACCGGAGCGGGCGGAGCGGCACGGGCTGGCGGGGATGGTGGAGCGGGTCAGCGCGTACGCCGGGAAGGTTGACGCCGGGCCCCGCACCGGACCGGGATGGCGGGTGCACGCCCGGCTGTCCCTCGGTGGTGAGTCGTGACGTCCGTGCTGCTCGCTGACGATCAGCCGCTGCTGTCGCTCGGCTTCCGGATGGTGCTGGAGGCTCAGCCGGACATCACCGTGGTCGGGGAGGCTGGCAACGGCGCCCAGGCGGTCACCATGACCCGGGCGTTGCGGCCGGATGTGGTGCTCATGGACGTACGCATGCCGGTCCTCGACGGTATCGAGGCCACCCGTGAGATCGTGGCCGCCGGCAGCCCGGCTCGGGTGCTGGTCCTGACCACTTTCGACCTCGACGAGTACGTCTATGCCGCGCTCCGGGCCGGTGCCAGCGGGTTCCTGCTCAAGGACGTGCCGCCGGCGGACCTGATCAGTGCGATCCGGGCTGTCGCCGGCGGGCATGCCGTGGTCGCGCCGGCGATCACCCGGCGGCTGCTGGACACGTTGTTGCCGTTGGTTCCCGGTTCCCGTTCTGATGACAGGGTTTCCCGCCTCACCGAGCGCGAGCACGAGGTGCTGCTGCTCGTCGCGGACGGGCGGACGAACACGGAGATCGCCTCGGCGCTTCATCTGTCCGAGGCGACCGTGAAGGCGCACGTCGGTCGGCTGCTCAGCAAGTTGGAGCTGCGCGACCGCGTACAAATAGTGATTTTTGCTTATGAAAATGGATTTATACGCCGGTGATGTCGTCGACGTTGACGTTGACCGCAACGACGTTCAGGCCGTAACCGGTCAGCGCCTCCTTGACTCTGGCCTGCACCTCGGCGGTGACGTCGGCAACGATCCGGCCGGCCTCCAGGACCAGCACCACGCTGACCGTCACGTCGTTGCCCTTGACCTTCGCACCGACGCCGCGGGTCGCGTCGCCGACCTCGTCCAGGCCGACCCTGTCGAGCACGCTGTTGAAGAACCGGGCCACGTCACCACCGAGTTCCGCGACGCCGGGAACGCCGCGGGCGGCGGCAGCGGCGATCTTCTCGACGACCTCGCTGGAGACGGTGGTGTTGCCGTTCGTAGCCTCGCTCATGCCCCTGGTCCCCCCACGCTCATGATGTCCGCGGCATGCTACCGCGAGTACATCGCACCGTGCGTAGAACGCCATCGATAACACGTTTTCCGCCCTTCACGGAATCGGGAAACAACTGTCGTGGATGCGCTCGGAAACGGATTCCTGAGTGCCGAAAAATGGCATGTTCATCCACAGTGAGCAAGCGGTAACGTTCAGTTATGAACCACTACGGCGACGAATTGACGCTCCGGCTTTCCGGCATCGCCGACACCCGGCTGCTCCTGGACGACCAGGCGCTCACCACCTTCATGAACGACCTGGTCACCCGCATCGGGATGACCGTCATCGCCGGGCCGCTCGTCGCCACCGAGCACGGCCCGCCCGAGAAGGCCGGCAAATCAGCGGTCGTGATCCTCGCCGAATCGCACGCCGCCATACACACCTATCCGCACCTGCGGGAGATCTTCGCCGACATCTTCTCGTGCAAACCGTTCCGCGAGGCCGACGTCCTCGACGAGTTCCATCGGCTCGTCGGCGACTTTCACGTCTCCGAACGCACCCTCAGCCGGCGCGGCGAGGAATGGCCCCGTGACGTGCAAGCCGCGCGTCACCTCTGGAGCGGGCGCCGAACTATCGTCGTCGCATGACTGAAAACGTGCGTCTCAGCGCCGGCGACGCCGCGCCCGACTTCTCGCTGCCCACCGACACCGGGGAGACCCTCGCCCTCAAGGATCTTCGGGGGCGCAAGGTCGTGCTTTACGCGTACCCCGCGGCGATGACGCCCGGCTGCACCAAGCAAGCGTGCGACTTCCGCGACTCCCTCGCCTCGCTGCAGGCCGCCGGCTACGAGGTGGTCGGCATCTCCCCCGACAAGCCCGCCAAGCTGGCGAAGTTCCGCGAACATGACGCCATCACGTTCCCGCTGGTCAGCGACGAGGACAAGAGCGTGCTGACGGCGTACGGGGCGTTCGGCGAGAAGCAGCTGTACGGCAAGACCGTCACCGGCGTGATCCGCTCCACCTTCGTGATCGACGAGAACGGGGCGATCGAGCGAGCCCTCTACAACGTCAAGGCCACCGGCCACGTCGCCAAGCTGCGCCGCGACCTCGGCCTCGACTGACCTCCCTGCGACAAAACTGGTCAAAACCCTGCAAGTCCGGGCTGAACGCGCCGATGAGGAGGGCAATCGCCACCGACCCCCGGGTTGGCGCGGCGCCCGGGCTCACGGCGGCCGTCATGCGGTACCAACCCGCAAGGCGGCCGCCGTGCACGCGTTCTGGCACGAAAATCAAGCGGCGGACCCTGGATGCGACCAGCTGTCGCTCATAAACTTGCTTTATGACTAGAGTCAAGTACACCGCCGAGGTTCTCGCCGCCGCGGCCGCGCAGGCTCAGAGCATCGCGGGGGTGCTCAGAGTCCTCGGTCTCCGGCAGAGCGGCGGTTCCCACGCGCACATCAGCCGCCGGCTGAAGCGTCTCGGCATCGACACCTCACACTTCACCGGATCCGCTCACAATCGAGGCGATCGCGGGGTGTGGAACAAGCCACCCCGAGAACGACTCGTGCGCCTTCCTGAAGGGTCCCGACGGGTGCCCGGCGAGCGACTGCGACCAGCGATGCTCCGCATCGGCCTGCCCGAACACTGCGAGAAGTGCGGCTGCGGCACGGTATGGAACGGGCACCCTCTCGTGCTTCACGTGGACCACATCAACGGCGATTTCCTGGACAACCGGCCGCGCAACCTGCGGTTCCTGTGCCCGAACTGCCACAGCCAAACCGCCACCTATGCGGGTTCCCGCCGCAGCCCGTCGGCCCCTGACGACGTCGTCTACGACGATCAAGCCACCACGCCGACGGGGATTCTGCTAGGCAGAAGACTGCCTGGTCAGCAAGAATGACCGTGGGATGTGTACATTTATGCGCTCAAGGGGCCGTAGCCCAATTTGGCAGCAGGCACATGGTTTAGGTCCATGACAGTGCGGGTTCGAGTCCCGTCGGCCCTACTCAGCCGAAACGACCCGTCCGGCCGGAACTCATCGACCGGGCGGGTCGCGGCGCATCGCCTTGGGCCATGATCTCGGGATGGATCTTCCCGCGGAGTTGGTTGAGTCGTTGTCGGAGCCGGAGTTCTGGGCGCGCTACACCTTTGCGCATGAGGGGGAGCCCGGGTCGGAGCGGCTGGGTGACCTGGATGTCGAAGAAGACGACGAGGATGAGGACGACTCCTCGGTCAGTGTGGTCTTTGCGGTGGGTGGGGGCTACGCGTTGACGCTCGAGGTCGACACCGGGCTCGACCTGCATGAGCTGGGGCTGGTCGGGCCGGGGGACGAGGAACCCGTGGAGCTCGGGTGGGACGACCTCGCGCACTGGCATCCGTGGGCGCTGCGGTGGTCGGAGCTCGAGCTGATCTGCCAGGCGGTCGGCGATCACTCGGGAGCGGCGCTGGCTCTGCTGTGCCGGTTCGCGGCGGTGTTCGAGGATGACGATGTGGAGTCGGCGGTCGCGCGGGTGGAGGCGGCGTTCGCGGGGTTGAGGCCGGCCGGCTGGGACGGGTACTGGCCCAGTGGTGCGGATTGGCTGGCCCGGGCGGACTTCCGCGGGCAGGGCGTGCACTGGGAGCGGGACAGTGACGGCAGTCTGACCGCGCGGCAGGAGGACGGGCAGAAGCGGGACTTCTACAGTCGCCGGCTGTCGGCGTCGTTCCCCTATGCCGAGTTCGGTGCGCTGCTGGCCACAGCGGAGGCCACCTGCGGCGGGCGATGAAGAGCGCGTGGGCTCGTCAGCCTGGCCAGGCGCGACCCGTCCTCGCCACCCCACGCAATCGTAGGGTCAGCCTAGGGTGGGGCTATGGAGATCAGCGCGCTTCACTCGTACCCCATCAAGGGTTGTCACCGCCTTGACCACGACGAAGCGCGAGTGGACCCGTGGGGTCTCGCCGGTGATCGGCGGTGGATGGTCGTCGACGCGGATGGCGTCGGCATCACGCAGCGTGAGACGCCTCGCCTCACCCAGCTCACCGCGAGGCCGCGTCCCGGTGGTCTGGTGCTCAGCGCGCCCGGACTCCCCGAGCTGGACATCGACGAGCCCGCCGACGGGCCCAAGATCGCCATCAGGGTGTTCCGCAACAAGCCGGAGTACCCGGCCCGAATCGCGGAGAGTGACTGGATCAGCGAGCTGCTGGGGCGGGAGGCACGGCTCGCCTGGCAGGCCGACCCGGGGAGCCGGACGATCTCCGAGACCGGTGAGCCGGTCAGCTTCGCGGACGGCTATCCGGTGCTGCTCGCCAACACCGCCTCGCTGGACGCGGTCAACGACTGGCTGCTCGAGGACGGCGAGGAGGCGGTTCCGATGCACCGGTTCCGGCCGAACGTGGTGGTGAGCGGTGCGCCGGCCTGGGCTGAGGACGACTGGATCGGCAAGCGGCTGCGGATCGGCGAGGTGACGTTCCGCGCGGACAAGCCGTGTGATCGCTGCCGGGTGACCACGATTGATCAGGAGACCGGCGAGACCGGGCGGCAGCCGCTGCGGATCCTCGGCAGGTACCGCAACATCAACCAGAAGCTGCTCTTCGCGATCAATCTGGTCCCGGAGCTCGCACCCGGTGGGACGGGCATCCTTCGCACAGGTGACAGCCTGACCGTTTCGCCTTAGAAGTCTCTTAGATGAGTTGCCCCGGCGGGCGGAGTGCCACCAGGATGCCCCGGTGAGTGCTAAACGATGGCTCGCCGCCGGCGGTGCCGCGGTCCTCGCCGGGTTCCTCGGCGTCGCCCTTCTCCTGCAGAACAGCGGATCGGCCTGCGCCGCGCCCCCGAGCACCTCCACGAAGTCCGGCAAGGCCACGTTCTACGACCTGGCCTCCACGTCCGGCAACTGCTCGTTCGAGGTGCCCGCCGACGATCTGTACGTCGCGCTCGGCCCGGAGCAGTACGCGGCCGGTGCCTCCTGCGGCGCGTACCTCGACGTCACCGGCCCCAAGGGCAAGGTCCGCGTCAAGGTCTTCGACTCCTGCCCGGAGTGCGCCGCCGGCCACCTCGACCTGAGCCGCACCGCGTTCAAGAAGATCGGCAACGAGGTCGACGGGATCATCGCGATCAAGTACAGGCTGGTGACGAACCCGAGCGTGCCGGCACCGATCAGCGTGCGGATCAAGGAGGGCGCGTCGCAGTACTGGTTCGCCGCCCGCATCGACAACCACGCCAACCTGCTGTCATCGGTCAAGGTCGCCGGCCCCGGCCGCAGCCTCACTCCCGCGCATCGCACCGACTTCAACTACTGGATCATCGACAGCGGCGCCGGATCCGGGCCTTTCAAAATCAAAATCACCGATGTGTACGGAAATAGCACGACCGTCTCGGGAGTCGACATGAAGCCCGGCACCGTGCAGAAGACCGGCGCTCGAATGACCGGCGGCTCCAGCACGGTCGTCGCGCCCGCCAAGAAGCCGGTCGTGAAGAAGTCCTCACCCGCCACCACGAAGAAGGCGACCCCGGCCTCCCCGTCAGCGTCCGCACCGGTCCTGGAGTCCGCGACGAGCGCACCGGCCGCGCCGGCCGCTCCCGCTCTCACCGAGGACCAGCCGCCGGTGGATCTGGCAGCCGCCGAGCCCACCTGCTGAGCAGCCGACCGAGGCCCCGCTCCCATCCGGGAAGCGGGGCTGAACGTCGGCAATGATGCTGACTTTCCCGGTCACGGGCGCAGCAACAGCCACCGCGGCGACCCAGGGCGAGATCAACAGAAGAACCTCGGTGAGCACAACGCACTCCGAAAGGCAGAAGAGCCCCCGTCGTGCGGGAGGCTCCTCCGGGCTGCGACAGGCCCGATGCGGCGTGTTTTTTCCGCACTCGAGGGGATTTCTATCCGGCGCCGTGTGAGATCGAGTCTTTCTCACCAACAGCCCCTGCGCCGAAGCCGGGCGCGACCGAGCGCGTCGCGCTGCGATCATCCTTCTCGGCATGTCACACGCTCCGCACATGCGTAAGCACCCTGAGGAGTCACCCCACGGCGGCGACGACGGCGGAGGGCCGGAACAGTCGTTGGAACGCTGAGAGCTCTGGTGCACTGAAAGTTCTTATGCATAAGCTGCACTTGTGAATGGTGGGGTGATCAAGACGGCCGAGCGGGTGCTTGACCTCTTCCAAGGTGCGCGGCTCACTCCGACTCAGCGGCGGATTGCGCACAGCCTGGTGGAGCATGCGGCGAAGGCTGCCTATCTGTCCGCGGCCGAGGTCGCCGAGCTGGCCGGGGTCAGTCAGCCGAGCGTGACGCGGTTCGCGATGGCACTGGGGTATTCCGGGTATCCGGCGCTGCGGCGGGAGTTGCGGGCGCTCACCGCGACCGGGCCGGCTGAGCCGGCCGGGCAGAACGCGATGCAGCGTGCGGTGCATGCCGAGACGGAGCACCTGCGGCGGCTGGGTGAGGACCTGCACACCCTTGATGGCGTACGCGACGCGGCGCGCCTGCTGACCGCCAGTGAGCCGCTGCCGGTCCTCGGTCTGCGGGCCGCCGCGCCGCTCGCCGCGTACTTCGGGTATTTCGCGGCGAAGGTGTTCCCGGACGTGCGGGTGCTTGACGGTGGTGGGACGGGGCTGCTGGACCGTCTCGATCAGGCCCGCGCGGCCGGTGCCGGTGCGATGCTGGCCATCGTGTTGCCCCGCTATCCGCGTGAGGCCGTCGAGGTGGTCCGGGAGGCGAAGGCGGCCGGGCTCGCGATCGTGGCGATCACCGATTCGGCGGTGAGCCCGGTGGCCGAGCTGGCCGATGTGGCGCTGCCCGCCGCAGTCGGTACGCAGCTGGTGTTCGACCTGCACACCGGCCCGATGGCGATGTCCATGGTGCTGCTGCAGGCAATGTGCGACGCGGCTCCGGAGCCGGTGCAGCGCCGGCTGGAGGAGTTCGAGGCGACCGCCGCCCGGCGGCACATCTTCATGGCGTGAGGGAGGAGACGACGATGTCCGAGATTCGCGCGCCGCGCGGTTCCACGTACACCTCAAAGGGTTGGCCGCAAGAGGCCGCCAAGCGGATGCTGATGAACAACCTTGACCCCGACGTGGCTGAAAGGCCGCAGGATCTGGTGGTCTATGGCGGCACCGGGCGCGCGGCCCGCGACTGGCGTTCGTTCCACGCGATCATCCGTGAGCTGGACGAGCTGAAGGGTGACGAGACGCTGCTGGTGCAGTCCGGCAAGCCGGTCGGTGTGCTGCGCACGCACGAGTGGGCGCCGCGGGTGCTGATCGCGAACTCGAACCTGGTCGGCGACTGGGCCACCTGGCCGGAGTTCCGACGGTTGGAGCAACTCGGCCTGACCATGTACGGGCAGATGACCGCCGGTTCGTGGATCTACATCGGGACGCAGGGCATCCTGCAGGGCACCTATGAGACGTT
The DNA here is from genome assembly GCF_040681145.1 of Actinoplanes sp. NPDC051861. Classification (NCBI taxonomy): domain Bacteria; kingdom Bacillati; phylum Actinomycetota; class Actinomycetes; order Micromonosporales; family Micromonosporaceae; genus Actinoplanes; species Actinoplanes sp. NPDC051861. The sequence continues at coordinate 617,481 of NZ_JBFAYE010000002.1, read as the reverse complement.
CGCCGCGGTGGCCGCCAAGAAGTTCGGTGGCAGTCTGGCCGGGACGCTGACGCTGACCGGCGGCTGTGGCGGCATGGGTGGCGCCCAGCCGCTCGCCGTGACGATGAACGGCGGCGTCTGCCTGATCGTGGACGTGGACCGCACCCGGCTGCAGCGGCGGATGGACACGCGGTACCTGGACGTGATCGCCGACGACCTCGACCAGGCCGTGGAAATCGCCATCACGGCGAAAAGGGAGCGCCGAGCGCTTAGTGTCGGCGTGGTGGCGAACGCCGCAATTGCCTTCCCGGAACTGCTGGTCAAGGGCATCGAGATCGACATCGTGACGGACCAGACAAGCGCACACGACCCGCTCAGCTACCTGCCGGTCGGCGTCGAACTCGACGACGCCGCGGAGTATGCGCGGACCAAGCCCGACGAGTTCACCGACCGGGCGCGGGCAAGCATGGCCAAGCAGGTCGCCGCGATGGTCGGGTTCCAGGACGCCGGTGCCGAGGTGTTCGACTACGGCAACTCGATCCGGGGCGAGGCGAAGCTGGCCGGTTACGAGCGGGCGTTCGACTTCCCCGGGTTCGTCCCGGCGTACATCCGGCCGCTGTTCGCCGAGGGCAAGGGCCCGTTCCGCTGGGCGGCGCTCTCCGGTGACCCGGCCGACATCGCCGCCACCGACGCGGCGGTGCTCGACCTGTTCCCGGAGAACGAGCAACTGGCCCGCTGGATCCGGATGGCCGGCGAGCGGGTGGCGTTCCAGGGTCTGCCCGCCCGGATCTGCTGGCTCGGGTACGGCGAGCGCGACAGGGCCGGCGTCCGCTTCAACGAGATGGTCGCCGACGGCACGCTGAAAGCGCCGATCGTGATCGGCCGCGACCACCTGGACTCCGGGTCGGTGGCCTCGCCGTACCGGGAGACCGAGGCGATGCTGGACGGCTCGGACGCAATCGCCGACTGGCCGCTGCTGAACGCTCTGGTGAACACCGCGTCCGGCGCGAGCTGGGTGTCGATCCACCACGGCGGCGGTGTGGGTATCGGGCGCAGCATCCACGCCGGTCAGGTCTGTGTGGCCGACGGCACCGCACTGGCCGGGCAGAAGATCGAGCGGGTGCTGACCAACGACCCGGCGATGGGCGTTCTGCGCCACGTGGACGCCGGGTACGAGTCGGACTCCGCCTCCGGCGTGACGATTCCGATGAGCCGATGAGCACGTTCGGCGACCTCTGGGCGGAGATCGCGCCGGTCGGACGGGACGCCGGCGGCGGTTACCTGCGGTATGCGCTGACCCCACCCGAGCTGACGCTGCGCGACTGGTTCCGCACTCAGGCCGAACGAAGGGACATGCTGGTCACCGACGACGGCAACGGGAATCTCTTCGCGTGGCGGGACGAACCGTGGGCGCCCGGGACGGTGCTGACGGGTTCGCATTTCGACTCCGTTCCGTACGGAGGCGGATATGACGGCCCGCTCGGGATCGTGAGCGCTTTCCTGGCCGTGGACCGGCTCGACCGGGGGCGCAGGGTCGGGATCGCGGCGTTCGTCGAGGAGGAGGGTGCCCGGTTCGGCGTACCCTGTCTGGGTTCGAGGCTTCTGACCGGTGTGATGGACCCGGACCGCGCGGCCGGGCTGACCGACCGCGACGGCGTCTCCTTCGCCGAGGCGCTCGGCGCCCGGCCGGTGGGCGCACTGAAGGAATTCGGACAGATCTCGGCCGTCGTCGAGTTGCACATCGAGCAGGGCCGCGCCCTGGAGACGCCGGTCGGCGTGGCGAGCGCGATCTGGCCGCACGGTCGCTGGCGGATCGACTTCGCCGGCGTCGGCGACCACGCCGGCACCACCCGGATGACCGACCGGCACGACCCGATGCTGACGTTCGCGTTCACCGTGCTGGCCGCCAACAAGGAGGCCCGGCTGGCCGGCGCGCACGCCACGATGGGCCGGGTCCAGGCCGAGCCGAACGCCACCAACGCCATCCCGTCACTGGTCCGGGGCTGGCTGGACGCCCGCGCCGCGGACACCGCCACGTTGGACCGGCTGGTCGACGCGCTGGTGAAGAAGGCGACCGAGCGGGCCGGCCGGGACGGCACCGAGCTGACCGTGACGCCCGAGTCGGTGACCGGCGAGGTCGCGTTCGACACCGAGCTGGCCCGCCGGATCTCCGCCCTTCTCGGGGACGCGCCGATCCTGCCGACCGGCGCCGGGCACGACGCCGGGGTGCTCTCCGCGTTCGTGCCGACCGCGATGCTGTTCGTCCGCAACCCGACCGGGGTGTCGCACGCTCCCGCCGAGCACGCCACCGACGCCGACTGCCAAGCCGGGGTGGAGGCGCTGGCCACGGTGCTGGAGGAACTGACGTGAGGTACTTCGCGGAGCACGCGTGGGTCGCCGGCCGCGTCGAGCGGGACGTGCTGATCGAGGTGAGCGACGGCCGCTTCGCCGCGGTCACGCCCGGCGCGCCCGCGGACGGCGAGCGGCTGCCCGGCCTGGTCCTGCCGGGGCTCGCGAACGCGCACTCGCACGCCTTCCACCGGGCGCTGCGCGGGCGTACCCAGGGGAAGGGCAGCTTCTGGACCTGGCGGGAGCAGATGTACGCGGTGGCCGCCTGCCTCGAGCCGGACACCTACCTGGCGCTCGCGCGGGCCGTCTACGCCGAGATGGCGCTGGCCGGGATCACCTGTGTCGGCGAGTTCCACTACCTGCACCACGCGGCGGGCGGCGTCCGTTACGCCGATCCGAACGCGATGGGCGCGGCGCTGATCCAGGCGGCCGCCGAGGCGGGCATCCGGATCACGCTGCTGGACACGCTCTACCTGACGGCGAACGTGGACGGTGCGCCGCTGTCCGGCGTTCAGGAGCGGTTCGGCGACGGTGACGCGGAGGGCTGGGCCGCGCGGGTGGGCGCGCTGGGTGCGGCGGCGCACGCCCGCGTCGGTGCGGCAATTCATTCCGTACGGGCGGTGCCCGCCGACCAGCTGAAGGTGCTCGCCGGGCGCGGCCCGCTGCACGTACACCTCTCCGAGCAACGCGCCGAGAACGAGCAGTGCCGGGCCGTGCACGGCTGCTCCCCCACCGAGCTGCTCGACCGCCACGGAGTTCTCGGTCCCGCCACGACCGCGGTGCACGCCACCCACCTCACCGGCGGCGACATCGAGACGCTCGGCCGCACCGGCACCGGGGTGTGCCTCTGCCCGACCACCGAGCGCGACCTCGCCGACGGCATCGGCCCGGCCGGGCGGCTGGCCGGTGCCGGGGTGCCGCTCAGCCTCGGCAGCGACAGCCACGCCGTGATCGACATGTTCGAGGAGGCGCGCGGGCTGGAGATGCACGAGCGGCTCGCCGCCGAGAGCCGCGGGCACTTCGCGGCGCCGGACCTGGTCGCGGCGTCCACCGGGCACGCGGCCCTGGGCTGGGACGACGCCGGCGCGATCGAGCCCGGCAGGCACGCCGACCTGGTCGCGGTGTCGTTGTCGAGCGTGCGGACCGCGGGCGCGGCACCGGAACAGGCGATCTTCGCGGCCACGGCGGCCGACGTCACCCACGTGATCAGCGGCGGCCGGGCGATCGTGGCCGGCGGCCGTCATCTGACCATCGACGTGCCGAGGGCACTGGCCGAGTCGATCGGAGCTGTCACATGAGTCTGGTTGTCACGAACATCGGTGAGCTGATCACCAATGATCCGGAGCGGGGCGTCCGGCGCGATGCCGCGGTGGTCGTCGACGGCGACGAGATCGTCTGGGTGGGCGACTCCGCCGAGGCGCCGGCGGCCGACCTGCGGCTGGACGCGGACGGTGCCGCCGTGCTGCCCGGGTTCGTGGACAGCCACTCGCACCTGATCTTCGCGGGTGACAGGGCTGCGGAGTTCGGGGCGCGGATGGCCGGCGAGCGGTACACCGGTGGCGGTATCCGTACGACGGTCGAGGCCACCCGCGCGGCGAGCGACGACGAGCTGCGCCGCAGCGCGCGGCGCCTGGCGAGCGAGGCGCTGCGGCAGGGCACCACCACGCTGGAGATCAAATCGGGGTACGGGCTGAGCGTCGCCGACGAGACCCGGTCGCTGCGACTGGCCGCCGAACTGACCGAGGAGACCACGTTCCTCGGCGCGCACGTGGTGCCGTCCGAGTACGCCGACCGGGGCGCCGACGAGTACGTCGACCTGGTCCGCGGCGAGATGCTGGAGGCGGCCGCCAAACACGCGAAGTGGATCGACGTCTTCTGCGACCGCGGCGCGTTCGACGGTGAACAGGCCCGCGCCATCCTGAAGGCCGGCGCCGAACGTGGCCTGGGCCTTCGGGTGCACGCCAATCAGCTCGGCCCGGGACCCGGAGTGCGGCTGGCCGTCGAGATGGGTGCGGCCAGCGCCGACCACTGCACGCATCTGGACGACGCCGATGTGGACGCGCTGGCCGGCTCGGACACCGTGGCGACCCTGCTCCCGGGTGCGGAGTTCTCCACCCGCTCGCCCTATCCGGACGCGCGCCGACTTCTGGACGCGGGGATCACGGTCGCGCTGGCCACCGACTGCAACCCCGGTTCGTCCTACACGACGTCCATGCCTTTTTGTGTAGCTCTCGCCGTACGCGAAATGGGTCTGACCCCGACCGAAGCCGTCACCGCGGCAACCGCTGGTGGCGCCGCGGCCCTGCGCCGCACCGACCTCGGCCGCATCTCACCCGGCGCCCGGGCCGACCTGATCGTGCTTGACGCCCCCTCCCACCTGCACCTCGCCTACCGGCCCGGTGTGCCCCTGATCCGACACGTCCTGCAGCACGGAGCCCCCCGATGAACGTCACCGTCCAGCACACCGGCATCACCCCCGCCGACGTGCTCGCCGTCGCCCGCGGCGACGCCCGCGTCGAGATCTCCCCCGCCGCCGTCGAGGCGATGGCCACGAGCCGCGCCATCGTCGACGACATCGAGTCGTCCGGTCGGCCCGTCTACGGCGTGTCCACCGGCTTCGGCGCACTCGCCAACACCTCGATCGCCCCGCAGCGCCGCGCCGAACTGCAGCACGCGCTGATCCGCTCGCACGCCGCGGGTGTCGGCGCACCGATGCCGCGCGAGGTGGTCCGGGCGATGATGCTGCTGCGGGTACGCTCGCTCGCCCTCGGCCGCTCCGGCGTGCGCCCGGTGCTCGCGCAGGGCCTGGTCGACCTGCTCAACCACGACATCACCCCGTGGGTGCCGGAGCACGGCTCGCTGGGCGCGTCCGGCGACCTGGCGCCGCTCGCACACTGCGCGATCGTGCTGCTCGGCGAGGGCTGGGTGCTCGGCAAGGACGGCGCCCGGATCTCCGCCGCCGAGGCACTGCACGGCGCCGGGCTGCGGCCCCTCGACCTGGCCGCCAAGGAGGGCCTCGCGCTGATCAACGGCACCGACGGCATGCTCGGCATGCTGCTGCTGGCGATCGCCGACGCCGCGCACCTGTTCACCATGGCGGACGTGACCGCGGCGCTGGCGATCGAGGCGATGCTGGGATCAGAACGACCGTTCCTGCCGGAGCTGCACACGATCCGCCCGCACCCGGGGCAGGCGGCGTCGGCCGCCAACATCCACCGGCTCCTGCAGGACTCCTCGATCATGGACTCGCACCGGGACGACCTGGCGCACGCGGTGCAGGACGCGTACTCGATGCGCTGCGCGCCGCAGGTGGCCGGCGCGGCACGGGACACCCTGGACTTCGTCCGGCTGGTCAGCTCGCGCGAGCTGGTGTCCGTCGTGGACAACCCGGTGGTGCTGCCGGACGGCCGGGTCGAGTCCACCGGCAACTTCCACGGCGCGCCGCTCGGGTTCGCCGCCGACTACCTGGCGATTGCCGCGGCCGAGGTGGGCGCGATCGCCGAGCGCCGGGTGGACCGCCTGCTGGACGTCACCCGCTCCCGTTCACTGCCACCTTTCCTGTCACCCGACGCGGGTGTGAACTCGGGCCTGATGATCGCCCAGTACACGGCGGCCGGCATCGTCGCCGAGAACCGCAGGCTGGCCTCACCGGCGTCGGTGGACTCGCTGCCGACAAGCGGCATGCAGGAGGACCACGTGTCGATGGGCTGGGCGGCGGCGAAGAAGCTGCGCACGGTCCTGGACAACCTGACGAGTCTGCTGGCTGTGGAGTTGCTGTCGGCGGTCCGGGGGTTGCAGCTGCGCGCGCCGCTGGTGCCGTCGCCGGCTGGGCGGGCGGCGGTCGCGGCGGTGACGCCGTTCGCCGGCGGGCCGGGACCGGATGTGTTCCTGGCGCCGGTGCTGGAGCAGGCACGTGAGGTGGTCGCCGGGCCTTCGCTGCGCGCGCAGATCGAGGCGGCGGTGGGGCAGCTCAGCTGACCTGCCACAACGCGCTCACCGGGACCGCACGCATCTTCTCGCCGAACGGAAGTGTGCTCGTCCCGGTGTAGAGGACGATCCCGGCGATCAGGTCGTCACCGAGCCGTTCCCCGATGCGTCGCAGCCCGCGGAAATCGTCGGAGCGGACCGTCGAGGACGCCTTCACCTCGATGGCGACGACCTGGCGTCGCCGGTTCTCCAGGATGACGTCGACCTCGACCTTGTTATGGTCGCGGTAGTGGAAGATGTCGACGAGTTGCTCCGACCAGGTCGCCTGGCGGGCCAGCTCGGAGATCACGAAGCCCTCGAGCAGCGGGCCCAGCGGCTCACCCGGGCGCAGCAGCCGGTGTGTGTCCACCGACAGCTGCTGGGAAGCGATGCCACTGTCGACGAAGACCAGTTTCGGCGCCTGGGTGACGCGGCTGCCCAGGTTGCGCGACCAGCCCGGGATCCGCTTGATCAGGAAGACCTCTTCGAGGATCCGCAGGTAGCGGGCGATGGTCGGACGGCTCAGTCCCAGTTCTGACTCGAGCGCTCCGGCGGCGATCAGGCCGGCCGACCGGGCAGCGAGCAGGCGGACCAGCGCGCGCAGCTGGGGCGCCTGCTCGATCCGCACCAGTTCGCGCACGTCGCGGTCGATGAGGGCCTGAACGTAGCTGTCCAGGAAGCGGCTTCGGCGGCGGCCGTCGGACCGGGAGACCGCCTCGGGCAGCCCGCCCCGCACGATGCGGGCCGCATAGTCCGCGCGGCTCACGGTGGACTCGTGGCGCAGCGTGGGCCCCTCGGCGAAGGCCGCGTCGATGAACCCGTCCGGCGTGCCGTCGATCTCGCCCTGGGAGAACGGCCACAGCTCAACCGTCTCCATCCGGCCGGGCAGCGCGTCCGGGGCTCCGCGCAGGCCGAACAGCCGCGACGACCCGGTGAGCAGGAACCGGCCCGGACGGGGGTCCTCGTCGACGGTCGCTTTGATGGCCAGTAGCAGGTCCGGGATTCGCTGGATCTCGTCGATACACATCAGCTCGCTGAACGAGACGAAGCCCGTCGGGTCCGCCTGCGCGGCGGCACGATCCTGTTCCCGGTCCAAATCCCGGCGCAGGGCCGACCGATCCCCCGCGACCACCCGGACCAGCGTGCTCTTGCCGGACTGGCGTGCGCCGCTGATCAGCACGACACGGGTGTCCGCGAGCGCGGCCGCCACCTGCGTCGCGACGCGGCGCGGAACCAGGTTCGGCGAGGTCACAGCGTCACGATAGCGGTTTCAGCTTTCGATTCGCGAGGGTCGGACTTTCGATTCGCGACGCGTCGGCTTTCGATCCGCGGCGTACTTCGCTTTCGATCCGCCGCGGTTACCTCGGAAGTTCCCTGGCTATGACCTTGGCCAGCTCGCGGAAGGCCTTGCCCCGGTGGCTGATCGCGTCCTTCTCGGCCGGGCTCAGCTCGGCGTTCGTCCGCTCCTGGCCGTCGCCGATGAAGATCGGGTCGTAGCCGAAGCCACCCTCACCCCGCCGCGACCGCAGCAGCCGCCCGGTCTGGCGCCCCTCGACCAGGTGCTCCCGCCCGTTCGGCAGGACCAGGGCCGCGGCGCAGACGAACGCGCCGCCGCGGTGCTCGTCGCCGACGTCGCTGATCTGGGCGAGCAGCAGGTCCAGGTTGGCCCGGTCGTCGCCGTGCCCGCCGGACCACCGGGCGCTGAAGACGCCGGGCATGCCGTTGAGCGCGTTCACCGCGATGCCGGAGTCGTCGGCCACCGTCGGCAGGCCGGTGCGCTTGGCACCCTCGCGGGCCTTGATCAGCGCGTTCTCACCGAACGTCAGGCCGGTCTCCGGCACGTCCGGGTAGCCGGGGAAGTCACCGAGGCCGGCCAGCTCGACCTGGTGCAGGCCGAGCGCGGCGTCCAGGATGCGCTGCAGCTCGGCGAGCTTCTTCTTGTTGCCGGTCGCCAGCAGCAGGCGGGCGCTCATGCGGCCAGAGCCTTCGCCTGAGCGGCGGCGAGCTCCGAGCAGCCGAGCACACCGAGATCGAGCAGCTCGTCCATCTGGGCACGGCGGAACACGCCGTTCTCACCGGTGCCCTGCACCTCGACGAAGTCGCCGGCGGCGGTGCACACCACGTTCATGTCGACCTCGGCGGTGACGTCCTCGTCGTAGTTGAGGTCGAGCCGCGCCTCGCCGTCGATGATCCCGACGCTGACCGCCTGGATCGAGGTGTGCAGCACCTTCTCCACCCGGCCGGCCAGCGACTTGCGGTCGGCCAGCCAGGTCACCGCGTCGTGCAGCGCGACGAACGCGCCGGTGATCGCGGCCGTGCGGGTGCCGCCGTCGGCCTGCAGCACGTCGCAGTCCAGCACGATCGAGTTCTCCCCGAGGGCCTTCAGGTCGATGCAGGCCCGCAGGCTGCGCCCGATCAGCCGGGAGATCTCCTGGGTCCGCCCGCCGACCTTGCCCTTGACGCTCTCCCGGTCGCCGCGGGTGTTCGTCGCGCGGGGCAGCATCGCGTATTCCGCGGTCACCCAGCCGAGCCCGGAACCCTTGCGCCAGCGGGGCACCCCCTCGGTGACGCTCGCGGTGCAGAGCACCCGGGTGTTGCCGAACTCCACCAGCACCGAACCTTCGGGGTGGATGCTCCAGTGCCGGGTCAGGGTCACCGGCCGCAGCTGGTCGGCCGTCCGGCCGTCGGGTCGCGCCATGCCCCCAACCCTATGCGTAGCGTGTCGCGCCCGCTTCGTCCGCCCCGGGCTTCCGGCTGTGCGGCACAGCGGGCCGCAGCCGGGCGGCCGCCGCCGGGACGGGCACCGAGGCGGGAAGTGCCTCGTGCGCCTCCAGGAAGCCCTGGACCGACCGCTGCCACCCGAAGTTCTCGGCGCGGGCCCGTGCCGCCGCGCGGCGCTCGACGCGGGGCCGCTCCATCAGCGACGTCACCGCATCGGCGAACGCCTCGGCGCTGCCGGGAACGGCCACACCGGCGTCGCCGACCACCTCGGGCAGCGCGCTCTGCTCGTTGACCACCACCGGGGTGCCGCAGGCCAGCGACTCCAGCGCGGCCAGGCCGAACGTCTCCACCGGTCCGGGCGAGAGCGTCACGTCCGCGCTGGCCAGCAGCGCGGCCACGTCGGCGCGGTCGGCGATGTGGCCGGCGAAACGAACCGGAAGGCGGGCCGCACGGTACGCCAGCGAGGTCCGCCGAGTCCCGTCCCCGGCCATCACCAGGACCGCCGGGACCTTCCCGTTGCGCAGCGCCGCGACCGCGTCCACGGCCAGCTCGGGCCGTTTCGCCGCGGAGAGCCGGCTGGCGTAGACGACCAGCAGCTCGTCGGGTCTCGCGTACCGCGAGCGCACGCCGACGTCCATCCGGCTCGGGTGGAAGACGTCCAGGTCCACGCCGAGCGGGACCTCGACCAGGTTGGGCACGTCCAGGCGGCGGAACTCGGCGGCCGCGAACGAGGTGGTGCAGACGATCGTGTCGAACGCCTCGGCGGTCCGCTGGTTGAACCGGTCGGCGAGCGCGTCGCGTTTCGGCATCCCCCAGACGCCGAGCAGGCCGGCCAGGCTCTCGTGGGAGACCATCATCGAGCGGACGCCGCGCTGGCGGGCCCAGGTGCCGGTCCAGCGCAGGGTGGTGCGATCGGAGACCTCGATCCGGTCCGGCTCCAGGCTGTCCAGCAGCCTGGTCAGCTCGCGCCGGCCGGCCAGCACGCGGTATCCACCGGTGCGGGGCAGCGGAGCGCTGGGGAGCGTGATGACCCGGCCCTGCCTGGTCATCTTGTCGGAGTGACGACGACCCGGGACGACGAGGACCGCCTCATGGCCGGCGCGCTGGTAACCGCGGCCGAGTTGCCGGAGTGCGGTGCGGAGTCCGCCGGTGTGGACCGTGACGAAGTTGGCCAGGCGAACGATACGCATGCAACAACTCCAAGATCACGACAACCGGTCCCAACCCCCCGTTACCGGCTCATCTTTCCCCCCGTACCGGCTCAGAGATCGTATCTGGCACCGGGACGGACGACTTCGACCGGCCCCGCGTACGCGGCGCAGGCAGCCTCCACAATAGAGGCCTCACTGGCCCAAGCAGGTACCAAATGGGTCAATAGAAGCCGGCCCACGTCCGCCTTGGTGGCCGCCTCGCCCGCCTCGCCGCCGGTCAGGTGCAGGTCAGGGGGGTTCGGCACACCGTCGAGGTAGCTCGCCTCGCACAGGAACAGATCGGCGCCCGCGGCGAGTCGCAGGAGGGCTTCGCACGGCGCGGTGTCCGACGAGTACGCCAGCACGCGCCCGTTGTGCTCGATCCGCACCCCGTACGTCTCGACCGGGTGGTTGACCCGGTCGACGGTGACGGTGAGCGGGCCGATCGGGAACGTCCCCGGCTGCAGCCCGTAGAACGTGTAGACGTCGTCGACGGGCTCGCCCTCGGTGCTGTAGGCGGCGGCGATCCGCTCAGCCGCGCCCAGCGGCGCATAGACGGGAACCGCCGGCAGCGGGCCGGCGGGGTCGTAACGGCGGACCACCACGTACGTACACGCGTCCATCATGTGGTCGCAGTGCAGGTGGGTGAGAAGGATGGCGTCGACCTTGCGCATGTCCGAATACCGCTGGAGCGCGGAGAGCGAACCCGATCCGAAGTCGATCAAGAGTCGGTACCCCTCGGCCTCCACGAGATAGGCCGAACACGCCGACTCGGGGCCGGGGAAACTGCCGGCACAACCGAGAACGGTTAGTCGCATGCGGGTCCCTCTGGCTCACATCGGGTCGAACAACACCGGGTCGTCCACGCCCCGCCGGACCGGTCCGCGCTGGACTTCTCAGACCAGTCAATCACGCAGCGAAGCGTACGCCCCGACCAGTGCTTGGCGTTAACAACTGATCGATTTGTCGCTAAATCGACAACGCACATCACAACCGTCGTGACCTCGGTCATCACGATTTCCGCCGTTACGCCGAGTAAGGCAGATGCGTTGCACAGGGTAGTACCTCGAAGGTCAACTTCAGGAGGCCATGTGACCGCCGTCGAACAGGCCCGCACTACCCCTGCGCCGAGTCCGGGAAACACTCCTCTCGTTCCGTGGACCACGGAAGAACCGGCGGCATTGCGATTCCCGGCACCCGACGATCCGGCGCCCAGCGCGCGGCGGATGCTGGGGATGGCGATCTACGGCTCGGGGCTCGGCCTGACCGGTGTCGCGGTGGGCCTGTACGCGGTGGTGGCGGTGTTCGGCGGGGCGCCGGGCTGGTACCTGCCGGTGCTGGCACTGCTCACGCTGATGAGCGTGGCGCCGGCGGCGGCCGCGTTCCTCGCCGTCCACCAGCGGAGGCTGCCGTGGATGCTGATGCTGGCGGCAGCCCCGCCGATGATGACCGCGGTGCTGGTGGCCCTGCAGTACTAGAGCCAAACAGGTTCTAAGCCCAGAGTTGCCCGTCGAGGGCTTCTTCGGCGTCGTTCAGCGTGCCGCCGTACGCGCCCGTCGACAGGTACTTCCAGCCGCCGTCGGCGATCACGAAGGCGACGTCGGCACGCTTGCCCGCCTTGACCGCCTCGTGCGCCACGGCGAGCGCGGCGTGCAGGATCGCGCCGCTGGAGAAGCCGGCGAAGATGCCCTCGACGTCGACGAGCTGGCGGGTCCGCAGCACGGCGTCGCGGGTGCCGACCGAGAACCGGCGGTCGAGGACGCTCGCGTCGTACAGCTCGGGGACGTAGCCCTCGTCGATGTTGCGCAGACCGTAGACGAGTTCGCCGTACCGCGGCTCGGCGGCCACGATCTGGATGCCCTCGACCTTCTCCTTGAGGAAGCGGCCGGTGCCCATCAGCGTGCCGGTGGTGCCCAGGCCCGCAACGAAGTGGGTGATCGTCGGCAGGTCGTGCAGCAGCTCGGGACCGGTGGTCTCGAAGTGCGCGCGGGCGTTCGCCGGATTGCCGTACTGGAACAGCATCTTCCAGTCGGGGTGCTCGGCGGCGATCTGCTTCGCGGTCGCCACGGCCTGGTTGGAGCCGCCCGCCGCCGGCGAGAAAATGATCTCCGCGCCGTACATCCGGAGCATCTGGGTGCGCTCGGCCGAGACGTTCTCCGGCATCACGCAGACCAGCCGGTAACCGCGCAGCTTGGCCACCATCGCCAGGGCGATGCCGGTGTTGCCGCTGGTCGGCTCGAGGATGGTGTCACCGGGGCGCAGGTGCCCGGACTCCTCGGCCTCGCGCACCATGAACAGCGCCGCGCGGTCCTTGATGCTGCCGGTCGGATTCCGGTCCTCGAGCTTGGCCCACAGCCGCACCGGCGGCGCCCCCTCGGGCACCACCGGTGAGAGCCGGGGCAGGCCGACGAGCGGCGTGCCCCCGCAAGCGTCGAGCAGGCTCTCGAAACGAGCCATGAGAACTAAACCCCGAGGAGAGCGGCCGCGGCCGCGAACCCGAGAGCGCCACCGGCCACGGCCGGGAGGATGGTGATCGAGTCACCGTCGTTGAGCTTCGCGTCGAGCGCGCCGAGGAACCGTACGTCCTCGTCGTTGACGTAGATGTTGACGAACCGGTGCAGGTTGCCCTCGGGGGTGATCAGCCGCCCCTTGAGGCCGTTGTGCTTGGCGTCCAGGTCGTCGATCAGGGCGGTGAGGCTGTCACCGGCGCCCTCGACGACCTTGGCGCCGCCGGTGTAGCTGCGCAGGATGGTGGGAACGCGAACTTCGATGGCCATGACTGTCATGCTCCTAGAGACGTCGTACGAGAAAGGGTCGGTCGGGTCGCTGTTAACGGCAGCGACACTCGTAGAAGACCGACGCCGGGCTCTGCCCGAACATGTACGACTGCACGGAGGTGGAAATCACGCCTTCACCGTCGCATCCACGATGTTGACCTCTTCTTCGGTCACCACACCGTCCACGATACGGAACGACCGGATCTCCTCGGCGTCCGGCTCGCGGGTTGAGACGAGGAGATAGTGCGCACCGGGCTCGCCCGCGAAGGAGATGTCGGTGCGCGACGGATAGGCCTCGGTGGCGGTGTGCGAGTGGTAGATGACCACCGGCTCCTCGTCGAGGTCGTCCATCTCGCGCCAGACCCGCAGCTGCTCCATCGAGTCGAACTCGTAGAACGTCATCGAGCGCGCGGCGTTGTCCATCGGGATGTGCCGGGATGGCACGTCGCTGCCGACCGGGCCGGCGATGACGCCGCAGGCCTCGTCGGGGTGGTCCCGGCGGGCGTGGGCGACGATCGCGTCCACGATCGCACGGTCGATGGTCAGCACGTCGTTCACATTACCGTGAGATTTCCGGGCCCCGAGCGTGGCGGTCCCCACATCGGGGCGTTACTTGATCTCGGGGAGCGCGTTCAGCAACGACTCCTGGAGGTAGCCCAGGTACGCGTACACCGAAAGCTGGAACACGCGGCTCGAGCCGGGGTCGTGGAGCACGGCGTCGTCGAGCTCGTCCGCGAGGTCGGTGTCGGCCTGGATGTCGAGGCGGGTGCCCATCGCGAGCCGCGCGTCGTTGATCGCCCGCAGCCACGCCTCGGCAGCCTCGCCGTCGAGCCGGACCTCGCCCTCGCCCTCGTCCGGCAGCGCCGCGAGGATCGCACCGGCCTGGTCGATCTTGCCGGTCTTCAGATCGCCCTCGGTGTAGAGGCGGAACTCCTGCGAGTCCTCCGGGCGATCCGGGTAGATGTCCGGGAACAGCCGGGTGACCACCGGATCGGTGTGGTCCATGCCGTCGGTCAGCAGGCCGACGACTTCACCAGCAACCTTGCGCAGGACACGCACCTCGTCGTGCGCGAAGGTGGCCACGCAATGGCCGCCGCTGCGTCGGAACATGTCTAACCCCACCCGCTTGTCAGGCTCGGTCCACAGTCGCCCAGAGACCGTATCCGTGCAGTTGGTTGGCGTCCATCTCCATGCGCTCGCGAGCACCGCTGGAGACCACCGCCTTGCCCTTGGTGTGCACATCCATCATCAGCTGCTCCGCCTTCTCCTTGCTGTAGCCGAAGAGCTTCTGGAAGACCCACGTCACGTACGACATGAGGTTGACCGGGTCGTCCCAGACGATGGTCACCCACGGCCGGTCCGCGGCCGGTACTTCCTCGATCTCCGGCGTCTCGACGGGAGCAACCTGAGGCAACGCCATGCCCACCATGGTGCCACCGGATTCGGCGAACCGGTGAACCGGAGCACCGAACCGCAGGTCATTACGTGTTTGAACAGCCGCGGGCCGCACATGCCGGCCAGGCGCAATAGGGTAGGCCCGTGGATAGCATCGCGCCGGCTCTGATGACGGACCACTACGAGCTGACCATGATCAGCGCCGCGCTCAAGGACGGCACCGCCGAGCGGCGATGCGTCTTCGAGGTGTTCGCCCGGCGACTGCCCACCGGGCGCCGCTACGGCGTGGTCGCCGGCACCGGCCGCCTCATCGAGCTGATCAGGAACTTCCGGTTCGCCGAGGGTGAGATCGAGTTCCTGCGCTCGGCCGGGATCGTCGACGAGCCCACCGCGGCCTGGCTGGCGAACTATCGGTTCACCGGCGACATCGAGGGCTACGTCGAGGGTGAGTTGTTCTTCCCGGGATCGCCGATCCTGACCGTTTCCGGCAAGTTCGCCGAGTGCGTGGTGCTGGAGACCCTGATCCTGTCGGTGCTCAACCACGACAGCGCGATCGCCGCGGCCGCCGCCCGGATGGTCACCGCCGCCCGCGGCCGCCCGATCATCGAGATGGGCTCGCGGCGCACCCACGAGCACGCCGCGGTGGCCGCCGCGCGGGCCGCCTACCTGGCCGGCTTCGCCTCCACCTCGAACCTCGCGGCCGGGCAGGCGTTCGGCATACCGACCACGGGCACGTCGGCGCACGCGTTCACGCTGCTGCACGACGACGAGCCGACCGCGTTCGGGTCGCAGGTGGCGGCTCTCGGCAAGAACACCACGCTGCTGGTCGACACGTACGACATCAGCCAGGGCATCCGCAACGCCATCGCGGTGGCCGGCCCGGACCTGCGCGCCGTCCGCATCGACTCCGGCGACCTGTCCGTTCTGGCCCAGCAGTCCCGCGAGCTCCTGGACTCCCTCGGCGCCACCGAGACCAAGATCATCGTCTCCGGCGACATGGATGAGTACTCGATCGCCACCCTCGCCGCCGAGCCCGTCGACATGTACGGCGCGGGCACCGCGGTGGTCACCGGCTCCGGCGCGCCCACCGCCGGCCTGGTCTACAAGCTGGTCGAGGTCGACGGGCGCCCGGTCGTCAAGCGCTCCGAGAACAAGGCGACGGTCGGCGGCCGCAAGGTCGCGGTGCGCCGCCACAAGCCCACCGGCACCGCCATCGAGGAAATCATCTTCTCCCAGGGCGTCCCCGATCATCAGGCCAACGACCGGCTGCTCCAGCGCGGCTACATCGCCGACGGTGAGGTGCTGCCCGTGCCCGCCCTCAGCGAGTCCCGCGACCACCTGCGCCAGTGCCTGATCTCCATCCCGTGGGAGGGCCTCAAGCTCTCCGCCGGCGATCCCGCCATCCCCGTCGTCATCGTTCCCACCGCCTGAGGGGTGTTCCCGTGTCCCGAGCGCTGATCATCGTCGACGTCCAGAACGACTTCTGCGAAGGTGGCTCCCTGCCGGTCTCCGGCGGCGCCGCGGTCGCCAAGGGCATCTCCCTGGTGCTGGAGAAGGCCGGTGCCCGGTGGGAGCACGTGGTCGCCACGAAGGACTACCACGTCGATCCCGGTGCGCACTTCAGCGATCACCCGGACTTCGTCGACTCGTGGCCGGCACACTGCGTGGTCGGCTCGGGCGGCGCGGACTTCCATCCCGAGCTGGTCACCGACCGGATCGAGGCGGTCTTCCACAAGGGCGAGCATCAGGCGGCCTACTCCGGCTTCGAGGGCCACACGGAGTCGGGTGAGACCCTCGCCGGCTGGCTGCGGGGCAAGGGAGTCACCGAGGTCGAGGTTGTGGGGATCGCTACAGACCATTGCGTACGCGCAACCGCGCTCGACGCGGCCGCGAACGGATTCTCGACAACCGTGCTGCTGGAACTCACCGCGGGAGTGGCGCGGGCGACGACCGACTCGGCGCTCGAACAGTTCCGTGCCGCGTCCGTCGCGATGACCGGCGAGCCCGTCGTTGACGCTTGAGATCAGGCCCTTCACCGCGGCGGACTGGCCGGCGGTATGGGCGATCATCCAGGAGGTGATCCGGGCGCGGGAGACGTTTCCCTATGACCCGGACATGAGTTCGGCCGAGGCCCGGGACGTGTGGGCCTCCGGCCGTACCATGGTGGCGGTTTTGTCCGGAAAGGTCCTCGGCACCGCAAAGATGGGCCCCAACCGGGGTGGGCCAGGCGCGCACATCGCCACCGCGAGCTTCATGGTCGCGGCCTCCGCACGCGGCCAGGGCGTCGGCACCGGCCTGTGCCGCGAGGCGATCTCCTGGGCGAGGCATGAGGGGTACGCGGGGATGCAGTTCAACGCGGTCGTGGCCACCAACACGGCCGCCGTCTCGCTGTATGAGCGCGAGGGTTTCGAGGTGATCGGGACGGTGCCGCGGGCTTTCGAGCACCCCGCGCACGGACGGGTCGGCCTCCACGTCATGTTTATGGAATTCTAGGCGCGTGTCACGACTTATCGATATATGGCCGCCTTTTGGCCTGATCCTCGGCACTCCACGTCTGGAACTCCGCCTCCCCCGCGACGAAGAGCTCGCCGAGCTGGCCCACATCGCGGGCCTCGGAGTGCACCCGCCCGAGGAACGGCCGTTCCTCACCCCGTGGACCGAGGGCACACCGATCGACCGTGCCCGGAGGGTGCTGGCCGGGCAGTGGCACGACCTGTCCGCATGGACGCCCACCGCATGGACGCTCGCCCTGGGCGTCTTCCACGAGGCTCAGCCCATCGGCATGGTCGCGCTCACCGCCCGGGATTTCGCCGTGGTCCGGCAGGTCACCACCTGGTCGTGGCTGGGCCTGGCGCATCACCGCAAGGGTTACGGCACCGAGGCGCGGGCCGCCCTGCTCGCCCTCGCGTTCGACCACCTCGGCGCCGAATCCGCCCGCACCGACGTGTTCCAGGACAACCATGCTTCGCAGGGCGTGTCCCGCAAGCTCGGTTACGAACCCGACGGCATCTCCATCGACGCCCGGGGTACCGAGGCCCTGGTCTCCGACCGCCTCCGCCTGACCCGCGCGACCTGGGAGCGCACCGACCACCCTCCCGTCACTGTCGGCGGGCTGGATCCGTGCCTGCCGCTGTTCGGCCTGTGAAACCTGTGAGACCTGTGGGGAACGTGATCGCATGAGCTTCCTGATCCTGCACGGCTGGCAGAACCGGCGGCCGCCCGCGCACTGGCAGCACTGGCTGGCCGGCGAGCTGCGGTCGGGTGGTCACGTGGTCGACTACCCGCAGTTGCCGGACCCGGACTTCCCGGTTCTGGAGGACTGGCTGGCCGAACTGCGCACCCGCGTGGCCGCGCTGCCCGGCCCGCACCGCACGGTGATCTGCCACAGCCTCGGCTGCCTGCTCTGGCTCAACGCCGCCGCCCGAGCCGAAGTCCCCCTTCAGGTCGACCGCGTCCTCCTGGTAGCACCTCCCTCGACCGACGTGACCCTCTCCCACCCGGAGATCGCCGGCTTCGCCGTCCCGCGGTCCCTGACGCCCACACTCCTGAAGGCCGCCGCCGCCCACACCACCCTCGTGGGCTCCGACAACGACCCCTACGCCCCCGGCGGCCCCGCCCTCGCCTACGGCGACTGGCTGACGATCCCCACCACGGTCCTCACCGGTGCCGCCCACCTCAACATCGACGCCGGTTACGGCCCGTGGCCTTCCGTCCTGGACTGGTGCCTGACCTCAGACGCCACTCGTCCCATTACCCACCGTCCCGATTCGCCTCGATGAACCGCACGCCCGAATACGGCTCGAACGGAATCCCGCAAAGAGACTCAAACGAGCCCCACAGCGATTCCGGGCCCTGTGGATAACTTGTGGATAATCTTCAAGGGCGGCATTCCCCCAGCCAGAGTCACTGCCGAGTGCAATTCTTCAGGTCAATTTGCGCATTTCGCATTGGGTGACGATTTACGGAACGTGCGATGTGGCGCCGGGCCGCGAGGCGGGCGACGCCGGGTCGGGCTCCGACACGGCATCGGCAGCGGTGACGCTCACGCCTTCGGTGAGGTGCCCGGCTCCGGGGGTGTCCGCGCTTCGGACACGGTCACTGGGAGTGGTCACATCGTCGGGAGGGGCGGTCGTGCGGCGGCGGCGCAGTTCGGCGGGGAGGACCAGCAGGGCTACGAGAATTCCGACGGCGCCGACGGCTGTGAAGCCCCAGCGGGGGCCCAGGGTGTCGATGGCCAGGCCGGCCAGTGGGCCGCCCAGGGCGACGCCGACGGTAAGGGCGGAGTTGTGCAGGCCCATCGCCTCGCCGCGAGCAGCGGCGGGGCTCATGCGGCTGATGGCGTCGGAGCTGGCGGTGATCGTGGGGGCGCAGAGGGCACCCGCGGGGATCAGCAGGAGGGCCAGCAGCCACCAGTTGTCGCCGCCCAGGCCGACGGGGATGGTCAGCAGGGCCATCGGGGCGAAGAGGGCGAGGACCGGGACGCCTCGGCGGACGGTGCCGTAGACGAAGCCGCCGACGAGGGAGAACAGGGCCCAGAGGGAGAGGACGGCGCCGGTCCAGGCGACCTGGCCGGAGTCGCGCAGGACGGCGACCACGGCGACGTCGGTGCCGGAGAGGACCAGGGTGGCGGCCATCGTGACGGCGAGGATGGCGACGAAGCGCGGCTTGAGCCAGGAACGGCGCGGCACCCGCTCACCGGCGGCGACCGGGGCCTCGTGCGCGGCGCGCGTCGGCGGGTTGAGCAGCCACAGGCCGAGGCCGGCCAGGAAGATGCCGGCGGCCAGGGCGAACATGGCGACGCGGGAGCCCGCGGTGGTCGCGATGAGCACACCGAGCGCGGGGCCGGCCATGAACGACATCTCGGTGGTGATCGAGTCGAGGGCGAAGGCGGGCAGCCGGTGCGACTCGGGAGTCAGCGCGGCGATCGACTGCCGGGCCACCGAGAAGGCCGGCAGGGCCAGGAAGCCGCCGACGGCCGCGACCGGGAGCAGTGCCCAGTAGGGCAACGACTGCGCCACCAGCCAGTAGATCACCTCGGCGACCGTGGTCAGCACCAGCACCGGCCGCAGCCCTCGCCGGTCGACCAGGCGGCCCATCACCGGCGCGCCGAACGAGCCGCCGATCGTGGCCGCCGCGCCCACCAGCCCCGCCGCGCCGTAACCCCGGCCGAGATCGGTGACCACATGCAGCGTGAGCACCACGGTCGCGGCCGCGATCGGGATGCGCGCAAGCGTCGCGACCACCAGCAGCGATGGGATCTTCGGTAACGCGAGTGTTTCGCGGTAAGGCGTGAGCAACATGTCGATCCTGACCTCCGCACGACATCCTGCCGTGGGGGTACGACATAAATCCAACGAGTTCCGGCCCGCCCCCGGCTCTACCGGCCCCGCATGTGGCCGAGATAACGCCCGGAACAGCAAACGGCCCGCACCCCCCGAGAGGAGTGCGGGCCGAGTTGCGTCGAATCAGTGGTCGCGGTCGGAGGCGACGTCCTCGCGGTATGTCGCGCCGCCGTCGGACTCGCTTGTCAGCGGGCGGGCGCCGCCCTCGGGCGGACCGGCGAGCGAGTGGCCGGCGGCCAGCTCCGGGAACTTCACGTCGAACGCGGGGCGCTCGGAGCGGATCCGCGGCATCCGGTCGAAGTTGCGGAGCGGGGGCGGGGTCGAGGTGGCCCACTCGAGCGAGTTGCCGTGGCCCCACGGGTCGTCGAGGGTGGTGACCTTGCCGACCTTGTAGGACTTCCACACGTTGTAGATGAACGGCAGGGTCGACAGGCCCAGCACGAACGACCCGATCGTGGAGAACGTGTTCAGGAACGTGAAGCCGTCGCTGGGCAGGTAGTCCGCGTACCGGCGGGGCATGCCCTTGGTACCGAGCCAGTGCTGCACCAGGAACGTGGCGTGGAAGCCGATGAACGTCAGCCAGAAGTGAATCTTGGCGAGCCGCTCGTCGAGCATCCGGCCGAACATCTTCGGGAACCAGAAGTAGATGCCCGAGAACACCGCGAACACGATCGTGCCGAAGAGCACGTAGTGGAAGTGCGCGATCACGAAGTACGAGTCGGAGACGTGGAAGTCGATCGGCGGTGAGGCCAGCAGGACGCCGGAGAGACCGCCGAAGAGGAACGTCACCATGAAGCCGACCGCGAAGAGCATCGGCGACTCGAAGCTGATCTGGCCGCGCCACATGGTGCCGATCCAGACGAAGAACTTCATGCCGGTGGGCACCGCGATCAGGAAGCTCAGGAAGCTGAAGAACGGCAGGAGCACCTGGCCGGTGGCGAACATGTGGTGCGCCCACACGGACATCGACAGCGCGCCGATCAGCAGGGTCGCCGAGACCAGGCCCTTGTAGCCGAAGACCGGCTTGCGGGAGAAGACCGGGATGACCTCGGTGATGATGCCGAAGAACGGCAGCGCGATGATGTACACCTCGGGGTGGCCGAAGAACCAGAAGAGGTGCTGCCAGAGCATCGGCCCGCCGGTCTCCACGTCGAAGACGTGCGCGCCGAGCACCCGGTCCGCGGCGAGGGCGAAGAGCGCCGCGGCGAGGAACGGGAAGACCATGACCGCGAGCAGCGCGGTGACCAGCATGTTCCAGGTCATGATCGGCATGCGGAACATCGTCATGCCGGGCGCCCGCAGGGTCAGGATCGTGGTGATCAGGTTGACCGAGCCGAGGATCGTGCCCAGACCGGAGATGGCCAGGCCGACCACCCACATGTTGCCGCCCACGCCGGGCGAGTGCAGGGAGTCGCTCAGCGGCGTGTACGCGAACCAGCCGAAGTCGGCGGCGCCGCCGGGGGTCAGGAAGCCACCGATCGTGATCAGACCACCGAACAGGTACAGCCAGTAGGCGAACGCGTTCAGCCGCGGGAACGACACGTCCGGCGCGCCGATCTGGATCGGAACGACGTAGTTGCCGAACGCGAACACGATCGGGGTCGCGAAGAACAGCAGCATGATCGTGCCGTGCATGGTGAACAGCTGGTTGAACTGTTCCGGCGAGAGCAGCTGCATGCCCGGGCGCGCCAGCTCGGCACGCATGAGCAGTGCCATCAGGCCACCGAGCAGGAAGAACACGAAGGCCGTGATCATGTACATGATCCCGATCTGCTTCGCGTCCGTCGTGCGCAGGATCCGAGCCAACGCTGAACCCTTGACCTGCCGCCGCACCGGATATGGTCGGGTCGCGATCGGCGACGGCGCAACGGTCGTCACGAATTGCCTCCGTTGTCTCGTTCGTCCCTCTCAGGATGTCCCGAAGATCGGGCGTACCTCCGAGGCAGAATAGTCCCCCACCACTTTTCGGCAGTCGCGGGGTGACCAAGAGACGCGACCGTCCAGGCGAGACGTCCGGATCAGAGTGACGAGACGAGTGACCGGTAGTGGTCGGTGAAGATGCGGAGGCCGCGGCGGCGCAGCATCGGGTCGCGCAGGGTCGGCGGCACGTCGCGGGTGCGGTCGCGCTCCCTGGTTCGGTCGCGGACCTCTGAGCAACGAGGACGGCGGCGCTCCTCGTAAGCCCGCAGGGCAGCCGGGATGTCACCGGACGCGTTGCGCAGCTCCTGCCCGAGCACCCAGCCGTCCTCGAACGACATCGCGGCACCCTGCGCCAGCGTCGGCGCGGTGGCGTGAGCAGCGTCACCCAGGAGGACGACCGGACCCTTTGACCAGCGGTTCAGCACGACCTCGTCGGTGCGGGCGACCTGCACCTTCTCGATCTTGTCCAGGATGGCCGGGACGGGACCGCCGAACGAGCCGAACAGCTCCAGCAGCCGTTTGCGCGGATCCTCCGGGTTCGGGCTGTCGGGAGCGGTCTCGTCGGCATAGCAATACAGCCTGCGGCCGCCCATCGGCATGGCGACGAAGGCCGAGCGCCGGCCGAGCACCGCGGTCCAGTCGGTCAGCGGCGGGCCTCCGGTGACCACCGAGCGGTAGACGATCTGGCCGGTGGGCACGGCGGGTCCACCGAGGCCGGCCTTGTCGCGAATCGTCGAGCGGCGGCCGTCGGCGCCGATGACCAGGTCGTACTCCGAGACCGTGCCGTCGGAGAACTCGACCTTGGCGGCACCGTCGACGATCGCCAGGTCCTGCACGGCGGTCTCGAACCGCACCTCGCCGCCCACGCCGGTGAGCAGCACCTGCTGCAGGTCGGCGCGGGACAGGGCGCGGGACTCGCCGACGCCGGCCCAGAGCGCGGCCACGTCCATCTCGAACAGTTGCCGGCCGCGCATGTCGAGGAAGACCTGCCGGAAGATCAGGTCGCCGAGCGGGCGCAACGGGACGTCGAGCCCGAGCAGGCGCAGCGCGCGTGAGGCGTTGCCGGGCAGATAGATGCCGGCGCCGGGCACGGTCGTGGCGGGCAGAGCCTCCACCACCTCCGGCCGGAAACCGGCGACACGCAGCCCTCGGGCCGCAGCCAGGCCGGCGATGCCGGCGCCCACCACGAGGATGCGCAAGCTCATCGCACCAACGCTTTCTTGTCGATGGATACGCGTCGGAGCCGCAACATTACCGCCCGCCATCGCCGCGGGGGAACGGCAGGTCCGATTTGTTCAATACACCGGCATGCCCGGGCCGTAGCGTCACCCTCATGACTCCTGTTCTCAACGCCTTCGGCCTCGTCGTGGCCGACATGGCCACCTCGCTGGCCTTTTACCGGCTGCTCGGCCTGGAATTCGACGACGGGGCGGACGACGCCCCGCACGTGGAGACCGCTCTCGGCGGCGGGATCCGTCTCATGTGGGACTCGCACGCGACGATCAAGTCGTTCCACCCGGAATTCACCCCGCCCGGACCGGACGGCGCCCGGATCAGCCTCGCCTTCGACTGCGGGAGCCCGGCCGGTGTCGACGCGGCCTATCGCGCGCTGACGGGCGCGGGCCACCCCGGCGAGCACGAGCCGTTCGACGCGCCGTGGGGTCAGCGATACGCCGTTGTTCGCGACCCGGACGGCAACGGCGTCGACCTTTACGCCGCGTCCGCCTGACTCATCAACCCACCGAGTGGCACCCCGGCCAGCGCTTTCACCTCCCGGGAGAGGTGGGCCTGGTCGGCATAGCCGGTGTCGGCGGCGACCTCGGCGAACGCGCGCCCGGCCCGGGCCAGCGCGACCGCCCGGCGCATCCGGAAGATCCGGTGCAGGGTCTTGGGACCATATCCGTAGGCCGCGACGCTGCGCCGTCTCAGCTGGCGCTCGCCCAGACCGGCGGCCGACGCGATCTCGGTGACCGGCCGGTCGTCGTGCGCGGCGGCGGAGACGGCCACCATCACCGGATCCGGATCGTGCCAGCGGCGGGTGGCGGCCTCCTGCAGAGCGGCGGCCGGGTTGGTGGCCTCGGCGATCCGGCGCACCTCGTCGGCCGGCCACAGGGCGTCCAGTGGCACCCGCTGGTCGAGCACCTCGGACGCGGGCAGCCCGAGCACACCCGGACCGGTGCCGGCGCCGAAGCGCAGCGCGTGGTGGCGGCTGCCGGGAACCGGCGCTCCCACCTGCGCGGTGGTGTCCGGCCCGGCGACGAAGACCGAGCCGTCCTGCCAGATGATGTCGAGGCACCCGTCGGGCAGGATCCGGTGCTCGCTCGCGCCGACCGGCGTGACGCTCTGCCAGGCGACGACGTGCGGCAGCGAGGAAGGCCTCTCCGTGTACATGCGGACAGCCAACCAGAGGGGTACGACAAAACCCGGCGCGCGAGAGTTACACCCGTGTATTTCCGGTGCCGTCCGGGCAGACAATCGAGTCATGACGGACCGCCTCGACGAGTACCGCCGCAAGCGGGACGCCCAGCGCACCCCCGAACCCGTCCCGCCCGCCGCGCCGGCTGACACCGGGCAGTGCCGCTTCGTCATCCAGCAGCACCACGCCCGCAGCCTGCACTGGGACGTACGACTGGAACGCGAGGGCGTGCTGGTCTCGTTCGCCGTGCCGCGCGGCCTCCCCCGCGACCGGGCCCGCAACAACCTCGCCAAGCACACCGAGGACCACCCGCTGGAATATCTGGACTTCAGCGGCGAGATCCCGGCCGGCGAGTACGGCGGCGGCCGGATGACGATCCACGACCACGGCACCTACGAGACCGACAAGTGGCGTGACGACGAGATCGGCGTGACGTTCCACGGCGAGCGCACGAACGGGCGATACGTCTTCTTCCAGACCGACGGCCGGGACTGGATGGTGCGCCGGATGGACCCGTCCGAACCGGGCTGGGAGCCGATGCCGGAGACGGTGGAGCCGATGCTGGCGACCAGGGCTGCCGGTCTGCCGCCGGACGACGCCGACTGGGGATATGAGATGGGGTGGGGAGGCAAGCGTGTCACCGCGTACGTCTCAGGGGGAAGGCTGCGTCTCACCGAAGCCGGCGGCAATGATGTGACCTCGTGGTTTCCGGAGATCCGGGCCTTGGGCCCGGCGATGGCGCCGCTCGAGGCCGTGCTCGACGGCGAGCTGGTGGTCTTCGACGGCGCCCGGCCGGCACCGGATCTTCTGGCCCGGCGCGAGGCGCCGAAGGACTCTGCCGCGGCCAAGCGGTTCGCTGAGCGCTTTCCAGCACACCTTCTGATGTACGACCTGACGTGGCTGGAGGGACACTCAACCGTCGAGCTGGTCCGTTACGCGGAGCGCCGGGAACTGCTGGACGGCCTCGCCCTGGCCGGCGACAACTGGCAGACGCCGCCCTGGTTCCCGGGTGGCGGCGAGTTCGCGCTGGAGGCGGCCCGCGCGCAGGGCCTCGGCGGCGTGGTCGCGAAACGGCTGGACTCGCCCTACCTGCCCGGGCGCCGCAGCCGGCTCTGGCTCTCCGTGCCATTGGGGTGACCCGTGCCGTTGGGGTGACCCGTGCCGTGTCATTGACCCGCGCCGTTTCATTGACCCGCGCTCGCGGTGACCGGTGCCGTTGGGGTGACCCCCGCTCGCGCGGGCCGGTGTGGGCAGCGCCAGAATGCGTGCGCCCGTTTCCCTGGGATCCGGCTCGGGCCGGCCGATGGTCGGGTTCCGCTGCGTGGCACACCGGAAGGGCAGAACACTGCGATGCACCCGGACCTGTCCCCCGCTCCGGCAATGATCTCGGAACTCGCGGCCGAACTGTGGAAGTCCGCGGCCGCCGTCCTGGACGCCAACTGGGTCGACGACCACACGGTTCCCTCGCACGCTCTCCACCCGCACCAGTGGAGCTGGGACACCGGCTTCGCCGCGATCGGTCTGGCCTACGTCAACCAGGGTCGAGCCTGGCGTGACCTGCGGAGCCTGTTCGAGGCGCAGTGGCCGGACGGCCGGGTGCCGCACATCGTCTTCGACCCGGCCACGGCTGAGGACGACTACTTTCCCGGGCCGGCCTTCTGGAACGTGCCGGCCTACGGCCGCCGCCCGGCCCGGGGCAGCAGCGGCCTGGTCCAGCCGCCGGTGCACGCGCTCGCGGCGTGGGAGGTCTACCGGCACGCGGCCGCGCACGGCGCCGCCTCGGCCCAGCAGGCGCGTACCGAGCTGGAGTGGCTCTACCCCCGGCTGGTCGCCGCGCAGCGGTACTTCACCGACCGGCGCGACGCGGGCGGCGCCGGCCTGGCCGCGATCGTGCATCCCTGGGAGTCAGGCCTGGACAACAGCCCGGCGTGGGACTCCCCGCTCGCCGCGGTGCCAGCCGATCTCGGACTGTTGAGCCGCTACCACGGGCGCAACCCGGGCGTGGCCGCGCCAAACGTAGCGAACGCGGAGGCGGCGGGCGCGGCGGAGGCGGCGGACCGGGCCACGGGCGCTTCCCGTGTGTGGATTTCGGGTTTGTATGGAGGCGAAAATCCACACACGGACTATGCGCGGTGCCTCGGGTTGGCTGTGGCGTATCGGGATGGCGGGTACTCGGACACCGACCTCGTGGAGCGGCACGGCTTCGTCGTGGAGTGTCCCGGTTTCAACGCGATCCTGGCCACCGCTGAGCTGGCCCTTGCGCAGATCGCGGGTGTGCTCGGCAAGCCCGAGCGGGCGCGGTGGCACCGTGAGGCGGCGCGGCGGATCACCGGGGCGATCGCCGAACGCCTGTGGGAGCCGCGGACCCGGACGTTCCATGCCCGCGACGTGCGTACCGGCCGGCTGAGCCCGGCCCGCTGCGTCAACGGCCTGCTCCCGCTGATGCTCCCGGACCTGCCGGAACACCAGGCCGGCGCGATCATGGCGGAGGCGGCCTCCGAGCGCTTCGGGCTGCCCGCGCTGGGCCAGGGCCGAGCCACGTGCGACTCGGGGCCAGCCGCGCCGGGCCAGGAGCAGAGCACCTCCGGGTCGGAGACGGGCGGGCCGGGCCGGGAGCGGATCGACCCCAGGTCGGAGACGGGCGCGCCAGATCGGGAACGGATCGACGCCGGGTCGGAGACGGGCGGGCCGGGCCAGGAGCAGCGCGCCTCCGGGTCGGAGACGGGCGGGCCGGGTCGGGGGCGGATCGGCCCCGGGTCGGAGACGGGCGGGGCGGGCCGGGAGCGGAACGACCCCGGGTTGGAGACGGGCGGGGCCGGTCGGGGGTGGAACGCCTCCGGGTTGGGGCTGCCGGTGCCTGGTCATGATCGGACGGGGGTGGGGTTTGACGCGCGGGGGGCGTGGCGTGGGTCGGTCTGGGTGAATGTGAACTGGTTGCTGCGGCGGGGGATGTTGGTGCACGGGTTTCACGCTGAGGCGGAGGAGCTGCGGCGGGCGATGTTGCGGCTGGTGCATCGGGGTGGGCACTACGAGTATTTCGATGCTGAGGACGGGTCGGGGCTGGGTGCGGCGGCGTTCACGGGCACGGCGGCGCTGTGCCTGGATCTGCTGGCGGACCGGTCGGTGCCGGTTTATGCGCATGGTTCGGCCGCGGCCTCGGGCCGCGATCTCCGCCCGGCGGTCGCGGCAGAGGCGTGAGCCGCCGCCGGGCTCGCGCGGACTCTCGCGGCGCCTTGGTCGACCCGTATCGTAAAAAGAATTTGATCTTAAATGCGCTCTACCTCGACCGGCCGATCGAGTAATGCTTCCGCGACCTTGGTCAGCTGGCGCATCTGCGCCGGGGTCAGGCGATCGAAGATCAGTTGTTGGACGGCCTCGGCGTGACCGGGAGCGGAAGCGACCACTTTGTCCCAGCCCGCGTCGGTGAGCTCGGCGATCTGCACGCGACCGTCGGCGTCGTCGCGCTTGCGGCGGACCCAGCCCCGTTCCTCGAGTCTGGCCACCACATGGGACAGTCGGGAAAGTGACGCACAGGCCCTTTTGGCCAGCTTGCTCATGGCCAGGCGGCGGTCCGGACGCTCCGAGAGAGTCATCAGTACCAGGTAGCCCATATGGGTCAGACCGGCGTCGCGCTGGAGTTGGGCTTCGAGGGCTGCGGGCACTCTGACCAGCACTTCTATAAGTTGACGCCAGGCGTGCTGCTGCTCATCGGTCAACCAGCGCGGCTCGTCCATGCTGGAAGGTTAGTGGTGATCGCGTCGAGCGGAAGGTCTCGCAGGACTGAGATCGAATGTGCCGCATTCCGATCGGTCGCCGATTCGATCGACTTCCGTGAACGTTGCCGGGTACTCTGTGCGGGGACTTTTTCCCCGAACACGGCGCCGGAACCGGCTGGCTGGGGGGCCTCGGCCGGTTCCGGCGTCGTGTGCCCGGCGCGGAATTCCGCCGGATGAAACGGTGGACGGAACGCCGGGCGAAACGCCGGCTGGACACGCGGATCAAGCGCCGGCGGGAAACGCGGATGAAGCGCCGGATCCGAGGATCACGACGACGGCGGCTCGTCCTCGCCCGCCTCCTCGGCGGCGTCGGCCTCTTCCTTGGTCTTGTGCACCGCGCCGTCGGCGTGCTCCGGCGGGCCGTAAACGGTGTAGAGGACCAGTGGGTTCGGGCCCTCGTTGACGAAGTTGTGCTTGCGGCCGGCCGGCACCACGACCAGATCACCCTGCTCGACCTTGCGGGTCTCGCCGGAGATGATCGCCTTGCCGACACCACTGACGAACGTGAGGATCTGGTCCACCTCGTGGACCTCCTCGCCGATCTCGCCGCCCGGCGGGATCGTCATGACCACGAGCTGCGTGTGCTTGCCGGTCCACAGGACCCGGCGGAAGTCGGGACTCGTCTCCGCGACGGTGGCAATCGTGAAGTGCTCCATGAAGGGCACGTTACCCAGGTCAGGCCCCGCGCAACCGGCCCGGCGGCACCGGCGAGGGCCGGCCGATCAGGTAGCCCTGGACGTAGTCGACGCCCAGCTCGCGCAGCATCCGCAGGGTGGCCTCGTCCTGGACGAACTCGGCGACGGTGTGGATGCCGTACGCCTGGCACACCTGCACCAGCGCGCGCACCAGCACCTGGTCCTGCGGGTTGTCGACGAGGTCGACCACGTACTCGCCGTCGATCTTGACGAGGTCGATCGGGAACAGGCGCAGGTAGCGGAACGACGCGTACCCGGAGCCGAAGTCGTCGAGTGCCAGGCCGCAGCCGAGGTCGCGTACCCGGTCGGCGAAGCGGCGGGCCTCGCTCAGGTTGCCGATCAGCGCGGTCTCGGTGATCTCGAAGGTGAGCTGTGCCGGGTCGACGCGGTAGCGGTCCAGCAGCTTCTCCACCTCGGTGGTGAGCCGCGGGTCGCCGACCGAGCGGCCGGAGAGGTTGACCTGCAGGCAGAGCCCGGGCTCCTCGGCGGCGAGCCGCATGGCCCGCTCCACCACCCACAGGTCGATGTCGAAGACCGCGTCCAGGCGCTCGGCGGCGTCCAGCACCTGGATCGGCGACTGCGGGCCGTCGGTCTCGTCCAGCACCCGCAGCAGCAGCTCGTGCCGGGTCACCTTGTTGCTCTGCAGCTCGAGGATCGGCTGGGAGTAGAGGGTGAACCGGTCGGTGCCGAGCGCGTCGGCCACCCGGGAGCGGTAGGAGCCCTGCCGATCGCGTACCGGCACGGGGTGCGCGACCACGGTGAGCGGCCGGTCCGCCTCGCGGGACTGGCGCCAGGCCTGCTCGGCGTCGATCAGCAGCCCGTGGCTGCCCGCCTCGGCGTCGCGCTCGAACCGGACCAGGCCGCCCCAGGCGCCGGCCGGTGCCTGGTCGCGCAGGGCGGCCAGCAGCGCGTGGGACTGCTCGCGGGCGGCTTTCCAGGAGATGCCGGTGAAGAGAACGGCGATCTCGTTCGGCCCGACGCGGCCGAGCACGTGCTCCGGGCGGGTCTGGTCCTCCAGAAGCCGGGCGGCGGTGCTGAGGACGTCGGCCGCGTACTCCGGGCGGGCACCCTCGTCGCCCGACTCGCCGACCGGGATCCGGATCACCAGCAGCGCGCCGCCGGCACCGCGCAGGGCCCGGTCGATCTCGTCGGCGAACCGGGCCCGGATCAGCAGGCCGGTGGCTGGGTCGGCCTCCACGAGGGAGGCCTGCACGGTTTCGCCGCGCCGAGTCAGCCGGGCCGACTCGCGGCGGGCCCGCTCACGGGATGTGACGTCGCGGACGGTGCCGCGGATGCCGCGGACCGTGCCGTCCGGGCTCATCATCGGCTCGAGGCGGCAGTCCACATCGAACCAGCCGCCGTCGGTGCGCATCAGCCGGACCGTGGTGTGCACGGTGTTGCGGCTGGTCCAGGCCTCGGTGATGGAGCCGAGCGCCTTGGCCAGATCGTCGCGGTGCACGTAGCGCGCGAGGATCTGCCGGGTCATCTCCTTCTCGGCGGGTGGTCGGCCGAGCATCGCGGAGAGGGCGGCGGACCAGACGATCTGGTCACCGGTGGCGGAGTACGTGAACCAGGCCGCCTGCTTGTCGGAGGGCTGGCGTGGCTCGGGCAGGGTGGTCCGCTCCTGTTTCCCGGGCACCGTCATATGCCGCCACCTCCCCCCTTGCACGCGACTGTTCCCCCTGCCACCAACACCCCTTACCTATTACGACCCGTCACCAGGCCGTAGTAACAGTGGATGCAGGCGTCAAAGTTTTGACGTTTCCGCAGGCAAGGCCAGGAGCAGGGAATTATCGCCCATCCAGAGTAACGAAACAACCGAATGGATGACCTCGTTCCCCCGCAATTACGCCGAAATGCCTCCCGCAATCCATGACTGACAGTTACTACGTGTACTTACTATGAAACCTTGCGCATTTGTCTACCCGCAAGCACTCGTCGACATGCACGCAGCGCACCGGGAAGGATGCGCTCAGTCGCTGATCTCCAGTTCGGTGATCCGCTGCCAGACCGGGCGCATCGCCACCTCCGGCTCACGGGCGAAGACGCTGCCCCGGATGCGTACGAACACGCAGTTGCCCACCCGCTCCAGGACCGACTGCCGCCGCATGTCGCTCTCCCACTGCTCCGGCCCGTGGTACGCGTCGCCGTCGCACTCGATCGCCAGTCGCCGCCCGTCCGGAGCGTTCAGCACGAAGTCGATCCGGTAGCCGCCGATCCGGAACTGCGGGATCGGCCGGTAACCACGGGCGACCAGCAGCTTCAGCACGTCCCGTTCGAAGTCGCTCTCGCAGTGCACGGCCAGGTCGGCGGCGGCGGCGTCGGTGGGGAGGTTCAGCGCGTACGACAGGAGCAGCCCTCGGGCGTCGTCGGCCAGCAGGGCGGACGGCCGCACCGAGTGGAAGATCCAGAGCTGGTCCCGGGCGCGGGAGGCGGCCACGTTGATCCGCCGGTGGTAGTCGCGCTTGGTGAACGCGGCGATCCTCGGGTCGTTCTCGGACACGACCGTCGAGACCAGCACCACGTCGCGCTCGTCGCCCTGGAACGTGTACGCGTCACCGACCCGCAACCGCCGAGCCTGGATCTCGTCCTCGCCGATCGCCTCACGCAGCTGGCCGATCAGCTGGTTCGCCTGGCCGCTGCTGCTCAGGAGGCTGATCACACCGAGCGTCTTACCGTCGTACCGCGGGTCGGCCACGATCTTCGTGACCCGCTCGACGAGCGCGGTGGACTCCTCCAGGT
This sequence comes from Actinoplanes sp. NPDC051861, assembly GCF_040681145.1. NCBI lineage: Bacteria > Bacillati > Actinomycetota > Actinomycetes > Micromonosporales > Micromonosporaceae > Actinoplanes > Actinoplanes sp. NPDC051861. The sequence continues at coordinate 586,213 of NZ_JBFAYE010000002.1, read as the reverse complement.
TGACGTCGCCGAACCCGGGCAGCGGCTGGCGCACCCCGTTCTCGGTGAAGACGGTCTGGATCGGCGGCAGGGCCGGCCGGTCCGCCCGCAGCGGCATGATCTTGCCGTCGTAGTACTGCCGCGACGAGAACTCGATGATCTGCGGGACGCACCGGAAGTGCTCGGTCAGCAGGATCCGCTCGGGGGAACGGCGTACGGCGTGGTCGTAGAGAGAGGACTCCGGATCGAAGTGCTCGGCGGACGGCACCCCGTCCAGGTGCCGCCGGATCAGCCCGGAGACCGAGCCGACGAAACCCAGCTGCGGGCCGATCTGCTGGTCGTCGCCGACCACCACGGCCCGTTCGGCCAGCGACAGCACCGGCAGCGCGAACAGGTCGGCCTGCGACGCCTCGTCGACGATCACCACGTCGAAACGGGCGCCGCCGGCGAACTGCTCGATCGCCCGGTCCACCGACATGACCCAGACCGGCACCGCGGTGACCGCCGACTCCATGGCCCGCTGGGCGTGCGCCTGCCAGGCCGCGGCACCCCGGCCGGTGCCCTTACCGATCTTGCGGAGTGCGGTGGTCCAGTCGGCGAGCGCGGCACGGCGCCGGTCGTCGAGCGCCCGGGCCACCTCCAGCCACGCGGAGGCGACGACGAGCTCCTGGGTGAGCCGGCGGATCCGGGCGCGCGCCCGCTCCACCCGCCGGGACAGCACGGCCGGGTCGACGTCGCCGACCACACCGTCGAACCAGGTCTGCGCGCGCCGCCACTCCCACGCTTCCAGGCAGGCCTGACCGGAGACGATCGGATGCTCGCCGCTCGCGATGGTCGCGGCCCACTCCGGCGCCGCGGACGCCAGCCGGTCGTGCGCGGCGTGGAAGCGCATCACGTCCGGCTGCAGCAGGACCAGGCGGCGAACCTCACCGATCCGCTCGTCCCAGTCGTCCAGGGTCTTCCACGATTCGACCAGGTCCGGCCAGGGCGCGATCCGCTCGGCCACCGCGCGCTCCACGGCCTGCGCCTTGTCGAGCGCGAAGACCTCGGTCGCGCCGGCCAGCAACTCGGCGACCTCACCCAGACCGGCGGCGTCCGGCTCCAGCTCGCGTTGCGGCATCAGCACGGCGATGCGTTCGGCCAGCGGCGGCCAGCGGTGCAGGTCGAAGTCGAGCGACTGACCGGCCTCGGCGAGCAGGGCGCCGGCCCAGACCTCGGGATCGCCCCACCCGCTGGGTGGGGAGGGGATGGAGAGCCGGTCGACCCACTCCAGCCAGGCGTCGCCCAATCTTCTGCGGGATTGCGTACGGCGTACGCCCGCGACTATCAGGTCGATGTCGGTCGTGGTGCGCGCCGGTTCGTCGTCGACGCGGATCTCGTCGGCGATCCGGAACAGCCCTGGCTGCAGCAGACGGTTCAGCCCTTTGCCCGCGGCGAACCGCTGCCGGATCTCGGCCAGCTTGGTGAGCAGCAGTTTCGGCTCGGCGAGCAGCGGCTCGGGCACCACGATGCGGTGGCCCGTGACCGCCCGGGCCAGGCCGGCGAGCTCGGCGTAGATCGCCTCGGTGGCCGCCACGTGATCGGTCCAGATGGTGCGCCAGTGCGGGTCGTCGAGCAGCCGGCCCAGACGGTCGGTCCAGGTGCCCTCGCGGCGGCGCAGCCAGGCCACCGACTCACGCAGATCGCCGAGGAGATCCGCCATTCCGGAGTGGCGCTCCGCGCGTACCCTCGTCAAATCGACGCCCTGGTCCGCCAAGCGTGACAGGCGCTCCTCGATCTCCGCAGTCCTGGCTCGCTGCGCCGTCGTGCCGGCGGCGTCCGGCAGATCCTGGATCTCCGGCAACGGGCGCATCGCGGCCGCACGATCCTCCGGCGACAGCCGGGCGGCCAGCTTGAGCAGCGTGGCGAAGTCCTCGATGGTCAGCGGCGCCGGGCCGGTCACCGGATCCGGGATCCCGCCGTGCGCCGCGGCACGCTCCCGCAGCCAGGCACCGACCTCGGCGGGCAGCAGAGCGACGCCACCGATCTGATAGGTGACCGCCTCGCTCTCGGCGATCAGGCGCAGGCCCGCCATCGCGGCGGCGAGTTCACGCTCGGCCTCCTCGAGGGTCCGGGTGAGCCGCTCGACCTTTTTCGACTCGGCGTCCTTGTCGAGGGTGGCGGCGCGGTCGGACAACTCGCGGGCGGCCAGCTGCAGCTGAACCAGCTGATCGGTGGTGCGGCCGAGGACGGCCAGGCAGAGCGCCTGCACCTCCTCGGGGAGACCGTCGCGCAGGACGCGGAGCGGCTCCTCCTTCTGGGCGACGACCAGGACCCGCTTGCCGTTGGCCATCAGGTGGCAGATCAGGTTGCGGATGGTGTGCGTCTTGCCGGTGCCGGGCGGGCCCTGGACGGCCACGTTGCGGTGGTGTGCCAGGCGGCGGGCGATGGACTCCTGCGCCTCGTTGGTGGGCAGGGGCATGAGGAGGCGCTCGCCGACCCGGGACCAGCTGTCGGGCTGGTCGTCGGGCATGCGCAGGCGGCTGGGCTCGTGGGCGATGATCGCGGCGAGGGAGCCGACGGCTTGGAAGTCGCCCTCGGTCAGGCGGTCCCTGAGGTTTTCGAGGAAGCCTCTGAGGTGGCGTTGCCGGGGTCGCGCGAAAAGGACTGAGGTGTCGCGGATCGCCGCCTGCTTGTCAGATTTTTCGTCTTTTTTGAGGATTGTTCGGTCGTGGCCCAGGCGGGTCAGGGCTCGTTCGAAGAATTCGCGGCGCTCGAAGTCGTTCCAGAGGTCGACCTCGATCGCGCCGCCGGGGCCGGCGAGGGCGGCGAGCTGGTTGAGGTAGCGGGCGTCCAGACCGGCGAGGGCCTCGACCTGCAGCCGGGAGGGGCCGGCCGGGGAGACGGTGATCAGGGCGCGGTCGGGGTCGTACTCGATCAGCACCGGCGTGGCGACCAGCGGGTAACGGACCCGGGTGCCGTCGATCGTGGTCTCCAGGAGGCCGTGGCCCCAGACGAGCTCGGTGGTGGAGACCGACATGTCGAGTTGGTGCATGCGGTCGAAGAGGCTGCGGTGGAGGTCGCGGGTGTGCTCGGCGGCGGCGGTCAGCTCGGACCAGGGTCGCCAGGTGTCGTCACGCCAGCGGGTGAAGTCCGCGTTCTCCTCCGCCTCCTCCGCTTTCCCCTCTGCCTCTGGGGTGTCCGTCGCGTCCTGGCTGCCGGACGGGGTCGGCTCGGCGGCTGCGGTGATCTCGCCTCGGAGGCGGCGGCGCAGGGCCGGTGGGACGGACACCGGCGGTGGGAGGTCGGGGCGGCCGACGCGGAGCCAGGAGGTGCCGTCGGCGCCGGGGCCGGACTGGCAGTCGGGGTGCTGTGGCAGCGCGTCGAGCCAGTGGGCGTCGGAGGGAACGGTGCGGGACGGGCGTTCCATCTGGGCGCGGACGGCGAGCAGATAGTCCGCCACGGCCACGGCCCGATCCCGGATCGTGGTGGGAGACTCGCGCTGCTCGGCCATCCCCAGGAGTTTAGGCCGTACGGTCGATCCCGCGAGCGTGCCAGGGTGCCTGTCTCCACAGGGATGTCTTTGCAGCCCATTGGCCCGATTCGCGCGCTCTTTCAGGTGGCATCTCGCTCCTCCGGGTCCCGGCCCTGGGCGGAGCGGCCGCCGTCCACCGGGATGATCGCGCCGTTGACGAAGCTCGCGGCCGAGGAGAGAAGGAAGGCGACGGCTTCGGCCACCTCGGCCGGGTCGCCCATCCGGCCCAGCGGCTGGAGTGCGCGGATCTCGTCGAGGAAGTGTTCGCGGTCGGCAGGGGTGAGCGAGGTCAGGTGGGCGTCCGAGCGTTCGGTGGCGATCGAACCCAGTGCCAGGGCGTTCACCCGGATGCCGGCGGGTCCGTAGTCGACGGCCAGCGCACGGGTCAGCCCCTCGATGGCCGCTTTGGCGGTCGCGTAGGGAAGCGCGCCCCGGACGGCCCGCTGCGCCTGGTGCGAGGAGATGTTGACGATCGACCCGCCGGCCGGTGGCTGGAAGTGGCGCAGGGCGGTGGCGCAGCCGACCAGGACCGGGTCCAGGTTGCGGCGAATGATCTCGCCCACCTCGGCCGGGGAGGTGTGCAGCTCGGCGTCCCGGAAGATCGCGGCGTTGTTCACCCAGCCCCGCAGGGGTGCCGCCGCGGCGGCCGAGCGGGCGGCCCGCTCGGCGACGGACTCGTCGGCGGCGTCGCCGGTCACGGGGAGCAGCCGCTTGCCGGCTGGGTGGTCGTCGATCCAGGTCAGGGCGGACGGGTCGGCTTCCAGGATCGCGACGCTCACGCCGTCGGCGGCGAGTCGCTCCACGATGGCCCGGCCGACGCCGCGACCGCCGCCGGTCACGACCACGGACATGTCGTCAGGCATTTCGATCACCCCGGGTTGGGGTGTGCCCCGCCCGCGGAGTTCTCACGCCTCTCAGCAACGAGGGTCCACCCCGGGATCGCCCCTGGGCAGGCCCCGCCTCTGACTGACGGTCTCGTTACGGGAACTGCATGCGGCGCGGGCGGGGGATCACCGGGGGTGGCAGCGGGAGGTCGTCGAGGTGGCTCCAGTTGAGGGTGCCGTTGTCGGTCGACTTGATCTCGCCCAGGCAGGCTCGGAGGAGGCCCAGGTTGGGGGCTCCGGCGTAACCCGCGATGACGACCTCGGGCTTCGGGGCGATCTGTGAGATGGCGGCGCAGATCTTGGCGACCTCGCGTTCGTCGACCGCGTCCAGCGGCAGCGGCGCCTCGATCGGCGAGCGGCGCCACGGCGGGCCGAAGCGGCGGAGCAGTTCGCGAGCCAGACGGCCGAAGGAGCGGCCGACCTCGGCGTCGCGCATCGAGAGGCGGGCGGACTGGCCGTAGCACCACGGGACGACGACGTGCCCGTTGATGAGGACCAGCTGATAGACGGAGCGCGGGACGCTGATGATCTCCGCTCCGGGGAGGGTGCCCAGGAAGAGGACCAGTTCCTCGTAGGGCAACGCCCATCGGGGGTTCGCCAGGACACGCTCCATGGTCTGGGTCATGGCGGGATGAGCGTGGACCTCACGGTCGATCGCCGTGCTCAGGGCCTCGGGGACCCGTGTCCACAGCTCGTCGGCGATTGTCTCGCCGAACTGCTCGATGAGCCAATCACTCGGACCGACGAGAACGTCTGGGCGCATTCCCCACCACCACCGTCCGTGTTACTGACGTCACTGCTGGCTAGAAGAGTTGCACTTCCAATGATCGACTGGAAGAGGGCTGTTCCGAGATCATAGAAACAACCATGAATGAAATCGAGCAAGTCGATCAACACTTAGCCACAGCGCTGGAGCCGGCGGGCTCAGGGCGGCGAAACCTGCAACTTGCGCGGCGAACCGCTCGCGCAAGTTGCAGGACGGTTTCGCTATTCACCCGCACCCGATATTGAACCCCAAGGTTATTTCCGGGCGGTGACAGAGAAGGAAACATCATTTCACGTGACGTGATCAAATCCCGCGCCACCAGGGTAGGCGGCTGATCGATGATCATCTGACGGCCGGCGCCACGGAGCCTTCCGCGTCCCGCAACCGGTTGCAGCGGAAGAGGTGCGGTTTCGCTCGGTCCGTGCGGCGCGGTGGCCCCGGGGGGACAGGGGCGCGCTAGGCGGGAGCCGACAGCTGAAGTGTCGGATACCCGTCAGTTCTCCGGGTTGCCACTCGGCGCGGTCCGTGGGCGCCCTCGGCGAGGAACCTCCGGAGTCTGATCACTTCCGCCCGTCCCGGCATCGTCATTGGAAAGAATCCAGTCTCGGGAAACCCTTTCGCGGACCGGAAAGGATTAGTCGAGAAAAGAGCAATTATGGTACGCCGGGATCGCTCGTGAGCGACTGCGGAAAACAGGAATTCAGCGCCGCGAAAAGAATGGTCGACGAGCGCGGCGGCGATGCATTTCCGCGATGATTCGGCAGGCCAGGACGCCACGCCGGACCGAAATTGTCCCCACCGGAAGGGACCATGACGGTCCGTATCCGCGCGATCTCCGTCAGGCTCGGAAACGTGAGTGAGAAGAGCTTGAGCGGTTCAGGTTTCGCCCTCGGCCGGCCCGCCCGCCGGTCAGACCGGGTCCACCGTGTCCCAGGAATATCGGAAGCCGCCCGGCGGTAGACGCCATTCCCGCAGCACAGCGAGCAGCTCCTCCTCGTCCCCGGCGGTCGCGTGGCGCAGGCGCACGGCACCGAGGTCGTTGTCGTACCCCTCGAGCCGGTCCGCCTCGAACTCCCAGTGGGTGATCCGGAAGCTGCGGGCGGCGTCGCTGTACACGCGGCCGGAGCGGCGGGCCTCCTCGTCGGCCGGGCCGAGGCTCGGAACGATCTGCACGAAGGACCAGCGGTGCGGCTGGGAGGCGGGTACCCGTACGCCGAGGCGGCGACCGAGACGCAGCGCCGCCAGCTCGATCGGCGGCCAGTTCCACTCGGGACGACTCATGATGCGGGCAGCGTACCCAAGGGGGTTACGGTGCCCAGGTGATTGCGAACGCGCTCGTCAGCCCGGCCGAGGAGGCCGCCGCCGTCATCGCCGCGGTGCTCGGTGACCTCAGAACCGGCGGCCACCGCGGGGTGGTGGTCGACTCGCCGCCGGGCGCGGGCAAGTCCACCCTCGTCGTCCGCGCGGCCGGTGAACTGGCCGGCACGGGTGCTCCGCTGATGATCGTGGCGCAGACCAACGAGCAGGTGGACGACCTGATCGACCGGCTCGGAACACGGTCGCCGGAGGTCACGGTGGGCCGGCTGTCGGCGGTCGACTACGAGGCGTCCGCTCGGGTACGCGCACATCCGGCCTGCCGGGTGGCGCCCAAGGTGGCCGACCTCGGCTCGCCGGCGGTCACCATCGGCACGGCGGCCAAGTGGGCCACGGTGACCGAGGGGACCTGGCCGTGGGCGATCGTCGACGAGGCGTACCAGATGCGGTCCGACGCCCTGCTGCGTGTGGCGCCGCGGTTCGAGCGGGCGCTGTTCGTGGGCGACCCGGGCCAGCTGGACCCGTTCTCGACGGTCGAGGTGGACCGGTGGACCGGTCTCTCCTGGGATCCGATGCAGAGCGCGGTGGCGGTGCTGCTGCGGCACAACCCCGACCTGCCGGTGCACCGGCTGCCGGTGTCCTGGCGGCTGCCCGCGTCGGCGGCTCCGGTGGTGGCGCAGGCGTTCTACCCGTTCACCGGGTTCCGGTCGGGTACCGGTCCGGCGGATCGGTCGCTCGGGTTCCAGCGCTCCGCCGAGAACGAGCTGGACGAGGTGCTGGACGTCGCGGCGGCCGGCGGCTGGGGTCTGCACGAGCTGCCGGGGCGGTTCACCGTGCGTACGGACGCGGAGGCGGCGGCTGCCTGCGCGGCGCTGGCCGGTCGGGCAGTGACCCGGGGCGGCGTCACGGCGTCCGAGGCGGGGACCGGGCCGCTGACCCCGGACCGGATCGCGATCGGTGCGGCGCATCGCGACCAGGTGGCGGTGATCCGGGCGCTGCTCCCACCGGAGGCCGCGGAGGTCACCGTGGACACGGCGAACCGGTTGCAGGGCCGCGAGTACGACCTGACCGTGGTGCTGCACCCGCTCTCCGGCCGGCGCGACGCCACGGCGTTCCACCTGGAGTCGGGGCGGCTCTGCGTGCTGACCTCCCGGCACCGGCACGCCTGCGTCGTGGTGGCGCGGGCCGGGATCGCCGAGCTGCTGGACGCGCACCCGTCGACCGAGCCGATGCACATCAACGTGCCGGTGAAGTTCCCGGACGGGTGGGAGGCAAACCAATCGATGCTCGCGCATTTACACAGCACGTCACCCAACGGTAACCGTCAATGAGGCTACCGTTGGCATATGGAGCGCGACGGGGTGTATCGCCCGATTCTGCGGCCCCGCCGAGGCGAATTGACGGCACTGGCCCACCTGTCCGAGGAGGAGGCCGCCCGCGTCGAGCCGATCGTGGAGCTGGACCCGAGCGAGAGCATCCTGCCCCTGCTCCGTGAGCTGCGGCCGCGGACCGGGGCGGTGGCGCTCGACTTCGGCAACCTGCCGGACTCACCCGGCGAACCCTCGGTGCTCGTGGCGGAGAAGCTGCGGCGGATGGGAATCGGGATGGTTCCGGTGCTCCGGCCGTACGAAAGCGGTTTTCGCCTGAAAGCCCACGGCCTGGCCGCACGCATGCACCTGGACCGGGCAATTCTGCGGCTGAGGCCGCATGCCGACGCCGGGAATCCGGCGGAGGCCGACTCCGCCACCGAGCGGGTCCTGCGCGCCTCGGAACTCGGCCCGGAGAACGTGGACCTGCTCATCGACCTGGCCGAGACGGCCTGCGCGGCGCACGCGGACGAGGTGGTGGAGCGGGCCCGCCGGGTGCTGCGCTGGGCACGCACCGCGTCGTGGCGATCGGTGAGCGTGGCCTCCGGCGCGATGCCGCCCAACCTCGACGACCTACCCACCGACCGGCCGGTCCGGGTCGGCAGGCTCGACGCCCGCGTCTGGGCCCACCTGGGCGAACCCGGCGTCGGCTACGCGGACTACGGCGTGACGTCACCGGTGCGGCGGCTCGGCGTGCAGCACCACCGGCAGCTGCCGACCCTGCGCTACACGTCCTCGCTGGACTGGTGGATCTATCGATGGGCACGCCGGGGCGGGCGAAGCGACGACCGCTGCCACGACCTCTGCCGGACGCTGGTGACGTCACCACAGTGGCCGTCCACGGGCGCCCGCTTCTCGTGGGGCGACGCGGAGATCGCCCGGCGCGCCCGAACCGCACGCGGCGCGGGCAGCTCGGCCAGCTGGATCGCCTGGGGCACCTCGCACCACATCTCTCATGTGTTGACCGAAAGTGTCGTACGCTTGTTCTAATGTCGCTCACGGCTGCCCTCGCGTTTGCCCGGCACGGCATCCCGGTCCTGCCGGTGCACACGCCTGACCAGGGTGGCGTCTGTTCCTGCGAGCGAGGAGCGCGATGCGAGCGACCCGGCAAACACCCCCGCCTCCGGCACGGCCTCACCGAGGCGTCGACCGATCCGCGGCAGATCACCCACTGGTGGCTGCGCTGGCCGCGCGCCAACGTCGGCCTGCGCACCGGCGTGATGATGGACGTCGCCGACATCGACTCGGCGGAGGGCTGGCACGGCCTGCTGCATCTGCTCGGCGGCGAGCTCCCCCGCGGCCCACAGGTGCGGACCGGCGGGGGCGGCCGCCACCTCTGGTTCCACCCGACCGGATTCGGTAATCGCGTGCGGCTGCTGCCCGGCCTCGACTGGCGAGGCGCGGGTGGTTATGTGCTGGCGCCGCCGTCTCGTCACGCGAGCGGGGCGGACTACGTCTGGCTGCGGCGCCCCGCGGGCGACATGCCGATCAGCCCGGCCACGTTGCGGTCACTCATCGAGGGGCCGCCGCCGGCTTTCCGGGACCATCAGGTCACACACCCCCATCGGTACGCGGAAGCCGCCCTCGAAGCCGAGGCGGACCGGGTGTCCCGTGCGCCGGTGGGCTCCCGGAACGACACGTTGAACCGGGCGGCGTTCGCGCTGGGGCGGTTTGTCGGCGCCGGGCTGCTGGACGCGGCGGATGTGCGGCGGGAGTTGGGGGCGGCGGCTCGGTGGGCGGGGCTTGGCGCGGCGGAGATCCGGGGGACTTTGCGGTCGGGGTTGACGGCTGGGCGGCGGCAGCCGTTCAGCGGGCGGGTGCGGGATGCGGCTTGAGTCGGGCGCGGCGGGGACAACGCGGCGGCGGCCAGTTGCGGCGGGACAGCCGGGCGGTCGGGCGCCTGCGCGGGCGGCACGACGCGGCGCCTGGGCGGGCAGCGCGGCGCCTGGGCGGCACGACGCGGCGCCTGGGCGGCACGACGCGGCGCCTGGGCGGCACGACGCGGCGCTTGGGCGGGCGGCGACGACCGGCTGAGCGAGGCGGCGCGCGGTCGCAACGGGTCGTCGCGAGCGGTCGGCTGAGCGGGACGCACCCGGCCACGCCGTCCCCAACACGCGACCCTGCCGTCCTACCCGACCCCGCCGGCCCCACCTGCCACGCCGGCCCAATCCGGCCGCGCGGCAGTGCCGGGTTGAGCGGGAGCGCGCTGGCACGTCGTGGCTCAACGCCGGCCGGCTGAGTGGGACGGCGGGTGAAGGGCGACCGCGCAGAGCGACCGCGCAGAGCGACCGCGCAGAGCGACCGCGCAGAGCGACCGCGCAGAGCGACCGCGCAGAGCGGCTGAGCGGGGCGACCGCGCAGAGCGACCGCGCAGAGCGGCTGAGCGGGACGGCTGAGCGGGACGGCTGAGCGGGACGGCTGTTGGAGGTGGCGATGAGTGGGCGGCGCCGCGAGGTCGGCGAGCGGGTGGGGTGGTTGGGGGTTGGGTGGGCCGTTCGGGCGGTGGGAAACGGATGATCGGGTCGGGGCTGGAGGGGGTGGGGGCTGAATACCGCCGGTAGCCTGGCGAGCAGATCGGCCGGGGGGCGACGTGCTGCGATGGGACGTGATCGGCGACGCCGAGCGGGATGTGCTCGCTGATCCGCCGCGCCTGCGTTCGGTTCGGCGGATTGTGGGTGGGCCGGTTCCGGATGAGGCGTTCGATCGGCTTGCCATGCTGGTGCGGATGCTTGTGGACGCGCCGATGGGTGTGGTGTGCCTCGTCGATGAGGAGAAGCAGCACTTCGCGGGGCAGGTGGGTCTGCCCGATCAGCTTGCGGCGGTTCGGGAGATGCCGCTGACCCGGTCGTTCAGCCGGCATGTGGTGGTGTCCGGGGAGCTGCTGGCGATCGCTGACGTACGCACGGATCCGCGGATGCGGGACAACCCGGCGATCGAGGAGGTCGGGGCGATCGCCTACGTGGGTGCGCCGATCAGGGACGCGGACGGGCTGGTCGTGGGCGCGCTGTGTGCGGTGGACCAGGAGCCTCGGATCTGGACGGCGAGTGAGGTCGCGCTGCTGAGCGAGCTGGCGGCGGTCTGCTCGTCGGAGGTGTGCCTGCGGATCGCCCGGACGGCTGCCGAGGAGAGCCGGCTGGCGGCGGAGGCCGCGCGCGCGACAGCCGAGGAGGAGCGGGCCGCGGCGGAATCGGCTCGAACCAGTGCTGAGGAGAGCCGACTGGCCGCGGAGGCCGCGCGCGCGACAGCCGAGGAAGAGCGGGCCGCGGCGGAAGAGGCGCGGACCAGTGCTGAGGAGAGCCGGCTGGCGGCGGAGGCTGCGCGGGCGACAGCTGAGGAGGAGCGGGCCGCGGCGGAGAGGGCTCGGAATGAGGCGGAGGAGGCTCGGGCGGCGGCTGAGTGGGCGCGGCGGGAGTCTGAGTCGGCTCATCATCAGTTGGAGTTGCTGGCGGAGTTGACCGAGGCGTTGGCGGCCACGATGGACGTTGACGAGGCCATGCGGCGGCTCGGGGGGATCGTGACGGCGCGGATTGCGGACTGGTGTGTGGTCACTGTGGCCGAGGATCCGGGGCATGGGGCGCTGGTGTCGGCTACGCATCGGGAGGCGGAGCGGGACACGGACATGGTGCGGCTGTCCGAGTTGATGGCCGGGTCGCGGGCGGACCTGCGGACCATGCTGTCGGCGGTGCGGCGGGACGGGCGGGTGGTGCGTACGTCGGATCTGCGCAGCCAGATCACCGACGCCGAGCTGGGTGCGATCACGGCGCGTGCGGGACTCGGGTCGACGCTGGTGGTGCCGATCACGTCGCCGGTGCGGCTCACCACGTTGGGCGCGGTGCTGCTGGTGAACGGGCCGGAGCGGGGACCGTTCACGGCGGTCGAGGAGCGGACGGCGCTGGAGATCGGGCGGCGGGCCGGGCTCGCGGTGGAGAACAGCCGGCTGTACCGGGAGCAGCGGCACATGGCGGAGGTCCTGCAGCGGAGCCTGCTCACCGAGCTGCCGGACATTCCGGGCGTCGAGCTGCACGCCCGTTATCTGCCCGCGCAGGACGGTGCGGCGGTCGGCGGGGACTGGTACGACGCGTTTGCCCAGCCCGACGGCAGTGTCGTGGTGGCGGTCGGGGACGTGTCGGGGCACGACATCGAGGCGGCGGCGACCATGGGGCAGCTGCGGAATCTGGTGCGCGGGGACGCCTATGGGCGGGACGAGGAACCGGGTGCCCTGCTCAGCGCCCTGGACCAGGCACTGCACGGGCTGGCGGTGCCGGCGTCGGCGACCGCGGTGCTGGCTCGGATCCGGGCGTCGTGGTCGGGGTACGCGGTAAGTTTCGCCAACGCCGGGCATCCGCCGCCGCTGCTGCTCCTGCCGAACGGTGAGGTGCAGGTTTGGTGGGTACCGCCGGAGCCGCTCCTCGGGCTGCCACCGCGCGAGCCCCGGACGACCGCGAAACGGTTCGTGCCGGCCGGGTCGACGCTGGTCCTCTACACCGACGGGCTGGTGGAGGACCGGGAGCAGCTGCTCGACGACGGGGTGGCGCGGGTCTCCGAGGTGCTGCGGGAGTTTGCGGACCGGCCAGGTGACGAACTCTGTGAGCGACTGCTGGAGGTGGCGCGGGGCCGCAGCGACGACATCGCCCTGCTGCTGGTGAAGCTGGCCTAGGAGCCGGGTGACCTGCCGCCGGGAGACGCAACGAGCTAACGCGGCGAGACGCAACAGGCTGACGCGGGAAGACGCAACGAGCTGACGCGGCGAGACGCAACGAGCTGACGCGGGAAGACGCAACGAGCTGACGCGGGAAGACGCAACGAGCTGACGCGGGAAGACGCAACGAGCTGACGCGGGAAGACGCAACGGGCTGACGCGGCGAGACGCGACGGCTGGCGCCGGGAGACGGGACGAACTGACGATGGAGGGCGGCGTCACTCCTGCTCAGGACCAGCCGGTGGGCCGCCGTGAGTCCACGGTGTCTCGGTGGGATCGGGGAAGGCGCCGCCCGGCCGGTACGCCTCGCTCAGTGTCGTCACGATCAGCCGCTCCCCCACCGCCGGAACGCTGCCGGGCTCGGCCACCAACTTCCGGCCCATCCCGCCCGACAGTTCCAGGAGTACGTCACGGCCCGCGCCCGCCGGGGAGATCGAGACCACTTTGGCCTTCTGCGCGGGACGGGACGGGGACGTCAGCGACGTGCCCGGTTCCACGCGTACCTCCTCGGTGGTGTGCACCATGATGCGCGGGCGCAGGACCGGCCGCTTCCCGCTGTCGTCGACGCGGTCGGGGTTGGCGAGCGTGACCTCACCGGCGAAGGCCGCGCCGGCGAGGCGGTACTCGGCCAGTACGAGGGGGTCGTCGAAGGCGCGCTGGACCGCGTACCGGGCGGCCGCGTTCTCCAGGCGCTGGAGCCGGGCCGCGGCGGCGACCGCGCCGTCGCGGCGGGGCTGTGGTGCGCCGCCCTCGGCGACGTACTGGGCGAACGCCGTGAAGGCGTCCCGGTCCGCGTCCCAGCGGGAGCGCACCCGCTCGCCGATCGGCAGGGTTCGCAGGAGGCCGAGTGTCCGCCACATCCGCTCCCAGGTCGGCAGCAGCAGTTCGCGCAGGACCGCCGGGAGCTCCGGTGAGGCCTGTTCGATGAGTGGCGCCAGGACCCGGTTGTCGAAGTCCGGGTCGGTGGCGGGACCGGCGACCGGGCCGTTCTCCGCCTCCCGGGCCGCGTCCGCGCCGGACTCGATCCAGGCCAGCAGCGCACCGAGTTGTGCGTCCTCCGCACCGCTCTGTCCGGTGGCCCAGTGCAGACCGAGCGCCTGCACCGCGTTGAGCAGCAGCGACGACCCGGGCACCTCGGCGCTGTTGGCGAAGAACGTCAGCCAGCGGCCGAGCAGCGGCACGCCGGCCGGGACGGGGTACTCGCCGTCGGTGGTGCGGAATCGGGTGGAGCGGCCGAGCAGGCGGAGGAAGTCGACGCCGGCCGGGTTCGGCACCCAGACCTGCGGTGCGTCGAGGTAGCGCTGCCGCACGTCCCTACCCCGGTCGACGGGGACGTCCTCAGCGTCGGTCGCGAAAGACTCGAAATAGGGCAGAACACGCGAAGAGAGATCGGCGAAAAAGGCGAAACGGTCGTCGCGGTTGCGAGGTTGCGTGACGACCAGCAGCTGCGGGTCAGAAGCCGCAAAACCGACCATGGCGGCCAGCGGCGCGTTCGCCTCGCCGGCCATGGCGAGCGGGATCAGCACCAAGGGATGGTCATGGACGTGCAGGTGGCGAACGGTGGCGATGGGCTGAGCGCGACCCGACGCGACCGCCTGTGCTCTCGCGAGCGCGGTCAGCGTACTCATGAAAGAACTTCGGACCGCAACCGCGACGCTGCCCGCAGCACCGCCGCGGCCTCGGCCTGCTCCTCGGTGGGCTCGCGGCGCCCCTCGGCCAGCGCGAGCACCTCGTCGATCGACTCGATGCCGCCGAGCGACTCCCGGACGGTCCGGCCCAGCGCGGCCGTGCTGCCGGACGCCTCGTGCCGGCAGAAGACGGAGAGTTCGCACGTGGAGAGGCACTCGGGCGCGTAGTGGGGCTCGACGTGGCCGAGTGCTTCGGTGAGTTCCTCGGCGGTGAGCGCCAGGTCGAACGTCATGTCGTCGGGCAGGCTGTCGATCAGCGCGTCGATCGAGGCGAGCCGGGAGAGCTGGCGGCGGAGGGTGGCGAGTTGCTTGCGGACGTCCAGGCGGACCGCGACCGGGTTGAGCGAGAAGTTCTCCGGGCAGACCAGCACGACCTCGTGGTCGACGAGCGACGGGTCCTGACCCTGGCGCTCCAGCAGGGCGCGCAGGGCGAGCACGTAGACGGCGGCCTGCACGGCGGCGGCGGACACCTTGGCACTGTCGGCCTGGCCGTCGATGATCGCGAAAGACTTGATCTCGACGACCTGGAGGCGACCCGAGGCGCCCGAGGCGCCTGCGGAGCCCGCGGGGCCCGCAGTGCCCGCGTGGGCGTACGCGATCAGATCCGGTTCCAGGTAGACGGTCTGCCCGGCCACGTCGAGCGTGAGCAGCGGATGGTCGATCAGCGCGGCGCGGGCGGAGGCCAGCAGCGCAGCGGTCCGCGCGTGCCGATCACCGAGAAGGCCGTCGCCGCCAAGGTCGTCGCCGCCGAGATCGTCGCTGCCGAGATCGTGACAGGTGACCGGAGGCGCTCCGAGCACCGACCGCAACAGGGCGCAATCATCGGCCTTGAGCATCGCCTCGAAGGCGTTGCCCCGGGACAGCGCGAAGCGGGACTGCCCGAAGCTGCCGGGGAAGCCGATCCGCTCGGCCAGTTTGAGCTTGTCGACGCCGGCCGCGTCCAGCACCGCGCGGCGGGAGCAGCCGGGGTTGCCGGTGAGCGCGGCGATCGTGCGCGCGTTGTGCCGCTTGGCTCGCCCCGGGCCACGGAGCTGATCAAGCTTCTGCACGGCCATAACTTTAGATCTTCATATGCGGTGTGGCGAACGGCCGCGCGACTCGCCGGGTTTCACCCACCAGAGGTGAATAAAGCGCACGTATCAGACACAAAGACGGCCGCGCGCTACGTTCGAAGACATGCCGAAGGCCATCTGGAACGACGAAGTGATCGCCGAAAGCGACGACACGGTGGTTGTCGAGGGCAATACGTACTTTCCTCGCACCAGCGTTCGCGACGACGTGCTCGTCCCGTCGGAGACGCACACCGTCTGCCCCTGGAAGGGCAAGGCGTCCTATTACTCCCTGCGCGCCGACGGGCACACGGCACCGGACGCCGCGTGGTTCTACCCCGACCCCAAGCCGGACGCCTCCGCGGTCCGCGACCGGGTCGCCTTCCGCAGAGACGTCCGAGTAGAGGCCTGACCCACCAGCGAGGCCCACTCACGCTCACGTGATGCGCGGGTGGGCCTCCTCGATCGACTTCACTTCCAGGTAGTCCAGCATGTCCTGCTGCTCGGCGAGATCCAGCGCACCGAACGCCGCGTAGGCCTCCTCACGCGCGTGCGTGGTCTCCGCCGCCAGCAGCGCGATGATCGCCGACCAGGCCAGCGAGACCCGGTCGAAGAGCCGCGCCAGGCGCAGCGACGGCAGCCGCGACAGCATCGCCACCTTGGTCGCCGCGTCGTCGTCCCGCGGCACCCGGTCGCAGAGCTCGAAGAGAGCCTTTCCCCGGTACGGATGCTCGGACTCGATCATCCGGGTCAGCTCCGCGTTGCTCATCCGGTCCACCGGCGGCGCGGGGCCACGACGCGGCAGCGCGGGCGGGTCACCGTGCACGACTGTCCCGCCCGCTCTCGAAACCGTTGCCGGGAGCCTGATGCGGCAGCGTGGGGGTGTTCTGGAAGGTCGGGAACGGTGGCGACGGCATCACCGGCTCAGCCGACTCCCTCTCGGCGGTCCGGACCGTGTCACCAGCGTTTCGTTCTCCACCCAGCACTATTTGCCCTCCGTAACCGACTTGCGCAGTCACGTCCCATCAGATCACGTCCGCGCAAACCTGTGCGAGCACCCACGGTAGTGACTCCCGCTGGTCACCCGACCCGACGACCGCCGTAACCTTCAGGCAACGCATCGACCGCTACCGAGAGAGACACCGGGGAGGGACCGTGGACGCAGGCCAGGACGGCGCGGGGGCACCGACGGAATGGCGATCGGTCATGGTCGATCTGTCCGGCTCCTCCCTCGCGGAACTCGTCGATGAGTTCGACGCGGACGACGACTCGGCTCTCGCCCGCGCCCTGCGCCGCGTCACCGACGATCTGGCACGCCCCGGTGAGCCGATCGCCGGCTTCAACTCCGCGCTGTGACCACGCGACTCTCTCCGTTCCGGCTCAGCGATCCCGCGTTCGCCGCGCTCGGTGCCGGCCGGCCCGACGCCGGCACTCTCGCGACGCTGCGCCGGGCACAGCTCAGCCGCCATCTCCTGCTGCTGCGGGAGATCCGGCGCGCGCAGCGCGGGTCGCCGGCCTGGTACACGCGACTCACCCGGGCGGATCCGGGCGAGGCCCGGCGGCAGATCGCGGATCCGATGACCGGGCTCTGGGCGGCGCACACGCTGCGCACCGGGGGGACGGAAGGGCCGCGGCCGGGTGGTCACTCTCTGCGGTCAACTCACGGTGATCTCACTTTGACGGTACGGCTGGACGACACCGATCCGCTCCGGAGCCGATTGGGTCTGGCGCCAACCGGCCCGCTCTCGGACACCGAGGTGACGCACTGGCAGCACTGCCTCGACGAGGCGTGGCGGGTCCTGGTCGTCCGGCACCGCGCGGCCGCGTCGACGATGGCCGCCGTGCTGCGGGTGATCGTGCCGGTCCACCCGGACCCGGCCGCGGAGGGGATCAGCTCGACGTCGGCGGAGGCGTTCGGCGCGGTGGCCATGTCGCCACCGGCCGACCCGGTGGCGCTCGCGGTGGGGCTGTTGCACGAGGTTCAGCACAGTGTCCTGAATGCCGTTCATCAGCTGTTCGAGCTGGTACTGCCGGGTGGGGAGCGCGGGTATTCGCCGTGGCGGGACGATCCGCGGCCGGCGTTCGGGATTCTGCACGGAACTTATGCGTATTTATCCGTTACGCGCTTCTGGCGAACCGAGGCCGCCGCGGGAAGCCGCGCCGGGGCGTTCGAGTTCGCGCGGTGGCGGACGGCGGTGGCGGAATCGGCGCGGGCACTGCTCCCGGGCGGGACGTTGACGGCGGCGGGGACACGGTTCGTGACCGCGCTGCACGAGGAGGTCCGGCCGTGGCTGACGGACCCGGTGGATTCGGAGGTCGAGCGCCTCGCCGGGCTGGCCCGCGAGGACCACGTCGCGCGGTGGCGGCTGCGGAACCTGGAGGTGACGCCGGCGGACGCGGCCGAGCTGGCGCGGGCCTGGCGGGAAGGGCGACCGGCTCCGAGGGTGCGGTCGATACTGGGGAAGGCGCTGGGGCGGGAGCTGGAGAACAGCCCGCGGGCCCGCCTGGCACGGGAGATGGCCAAGAGCGGCGGGGCGAATGACCCGGCAGCACCGCCCGGCGGTCGCGTGAGGGCCGGTGATGACGCCCTGCTGCGGGGTGACCTCGGCAGAGCGCGAGTCGCGTACCAAAAATGTCTTGATTTTGGAAACGACGACGCCTGGAGCGGCCTCTCCCTGGTCTCCCCGCACGAGGCTTTGCGAAGAAACCCCGAGCTGGTGAGGGCCGCCGCGCTGGCGATTCCGGAGGCGGACGTCGCCGCGCTGGCCGATTGGCTCTCCCAATAGCTCATCTGCGCCACCCCGGGACCGATCTGTGCAGCCGGAGGTGGATCGTGGGTCGCAATGCTCTGCTGGACCGGGTACGGGTCGGTGTCGACGACGCCGCTGTGCTCGCGTCGCTGGTGCTGCTCGCCTGGCCGGTGGCTGACACCGCGCATCCGTTCGGGATGACCGGCCGGATCGTGCCGCTGGTGGCGGCGCTCTGTCTGGGGCTCGCCGTGCTGCTGCTCGACGGTGGCCGGCCGCTGCTGCGCTACGCGGTGACCGCCGCGGCGCTGATCGCGGCCGGGGCACGGCATCTGAACGGTGATCTGTCGCCCGCCGCTACCTGGCTGGTGATGCTGGTGACGGCCGCGGTGGTGGTGCGCCAGTTCCTCGGTGAACGGCCGGAAGCCGATCCGAACCGGCAGCAGACGCTTCTCGCCCAGCAGGCGTTCCGCGACCCGCTGACCGGGCTCGGCAACCGGAAGATGTTCGTCGAGTACGCCGAGGAGGTGCTCGCCACCCCGGCCCGCACCAAGACCGCGGTGATCCTGGTGAACCTCGACGGCTTCAAGCACGTGAACGACCACTTCGGGCACATCATCGGCGACGACCTGCTGCGCGCCGCCGCCGATCGCCTCGCGGTGAACGTCCGCGCCAACGACACCGTGGCCCGTCTCGACAGCGACGAGTTCGCGGTGCTGCTGCCCGGCCTGGAGGACGAGCAGGCGGCCCTCGCGGTCGCCGAGCGCGTGCTGACCGAGCTGCACCGGCCCCTCGAAGTAGCCGGCGTCCCGGTGACCATCAGGGCTCGGGCCGGTGTCGCCGTCGCCGACACCGAGGACGTCCTCGACGCCGTGCTGCGCCGCGCCGACCAGGCGCTGCTGCGGGCGAAGGTCGAGGGTGGCGGCGTGGCCCGCCGGTTCGACCCGGAGATGTTCGCCGCCGCCGAGCGCCGCCGCCTCGCGGAGGCCGACCTGATGCGCGGTCTGGAGGCCGGCGAGTTCGAGGTGCACTACCAGCCGATCGTCGACCTGGACGGCGGCCACACGGTCGGCGTCGAGGCGCTGGTCCGCTGGCAGCACCCGGAGCGCGGCCTGGTGCCGCCCGCGGTCTTCCTCGACCTGGCCGAGTCGCTCGGCCTGCTCCCCCGCCTCGGCGGCTGGGTGCTCGAGGAGGCCTGCCGGCAGGCGATCGGCTGGCAGACCCGGTTCCCCGGCTTCGAGCTCAACGTGAACCTCTCGGCGTCCCAGCTCGGCAACCCGCGGCTGATCGACGAGGTGAAGCAGATCCTGGAGCAGACCGGCCTGCCGCCGCAGGACCTGGTGCTGGAGCTGACCGAGTCGGTGGCACTGACCGACCTGGTCGAGTCGGCCCGGGTGCTGAGCGCGCTCAAGTCGCTCGGCGTGCGGATCGCCCTCGACGACTTCGGTACCGGGTTCTCCTCGCTGAGCCACCTGAGCTCGCTGCCGGTGGACGTCATCAAGATCGACCGGTCGTTCGTGCAGGCGATGCCGGAGACCGGGGACGCGTCGGTGGCCGAGGCGGTGCTGCACATCGCGCGCACCTTCAACCTGTCGCCGGTGGCCGAGGGCATCGAGAACGCGGATCAGGCCGCCCGCCTGCGCGAACTGGCCTGCGGCCGGGCTCAGGGTTACCACTTCGCCCGGCCGATGCCGGCCAGCAACGTCACCGAACTGCTGGACAAGCAGGGCGTGCCGATCGCTCGCCTGTAGAGCCCTATAGCGGCGGGAGATCGATGTCGGTCTCCAGCCGTAGGCCAGCGGCGGTTGTCCGGAACACCGGATGGCCGTCGCCGAACGCTTTGGCGAGCCCGGTCAGCGCCTGCTGCTGCGCGGCCTCGTCGTTGTCCGCGAGGGCGAGGTTCCACGCGCAGGCCAGGGTGTCCGGGTGGTCGGCGCCGCGCACCCCCTTGGACCGGCGCAGGGTGTCCGCGGCCAGCTCCCGGGCCTGCTGCGCCTCGCCGGCCGCGGCCAGATCGGCGGCCAGCCCGTTGGCGCAGCTCAGCGCGAACGGGTGGTCGGCGCCGACGCTGCGGCGCAGTCCACTGAGCACCTCGTGGTCGATGGTGCGGGCGTCGCCGTACCGGCCGGTGGCCCGGACCACGGCGGCCAGACCGGCCGACGCCGCGAGCGTGAACGGGTGCTCGTCACCGAGCACCGCGTGGTACCGGATCACCGCTCGTTCCAGCAGCTCGTGAGCGTCGTCCAGGTCGCCGTCGATCCGCGCGCAGTTGGCCAGCGAGACCACCGCGGCGAGGGTGTCGACGCTGAGGTCGCCGAACTTCTGCCGGCACGCGGACAGGTTGTCCTCGGCCATCGAGCGGGCCGCCGGGTCGCCGCGGCGGCGGGCGGCCATCGCGGCGAACCGCCCGGCCCAGAGCGCGAACGGGTGGTCGGCCGGCAGGTTCGCGGTGTGCTGCGGCGCCAGCAGCGCGGACGCGCCACCGTAGTCGCCGAGCCCGAACAGGTCGTACGCCAGCCCGGTCCGCGACGACAGCGTCTCCGGATGACCGGTCACGAAGATCGCCTGCCGGTGCCGCAGGACCTGCTCGTCGAGCGCCCGCGCGCCCCGGAAGTCGCCGAGCAGCCGCAGGTCGGCGGCGAGGTTGTTGGCGCACCGCAGCGCGGTCGGGAAGCTCTCCCCGAACAGCCGCCTGTACCGCACCAGGTTGTCCGCGTCGAGCTGCCGCGCCTGCCCGAAGTGCCCCTGGATCCGCAGGTCGCCGCCCACGCTGTTAGCGGTGGCCAGCGTGGCCTCGTCGTCGGCGCCGAACACCTCGCGCTGGGTACGCAGCGTCTGCAGGTTCAGGTTGCGGGCGTCGACCGTACGGCCCACCGCCCGCAGCGCGTTGGCCAGGTGGAACGCGGCGAGCAGGGTCTGCTCGGCGGACTCGCCCAGCCCGTCGCGCCAGCGGGCCACCGCCGAGCCCGCCAGGTCGCGGCTGGAGTCGTAGTCGCCGCGGGCGAAGTGGTAGCGGACGCAGTTGACGACCAGTTGGCGTACCTCCTCGGCGTCGCCGCCGAGCAGGTCGGAGTGGATCAGGTGCGGGGCGAGTTCGGCATAGCGGTACCAGCCGGCGGGGTTGTCCGGGTCGCCCGGGTCGGCCGCCGCCAGCATCGCCCGCACGGTACGCAGCAGCGACGCGTGCCGCTCCGAGCTGAGCTCCTGCCCGAACATGCCGCGGATCAGCGGGTGGACGGTGAGCTGCTCACCGGCCGGGTCCAGGTCGGCCAGCCCGTACCGGCCGATCCGGCGCATCGCGGCGCGCAGCCGGCGTTCCACCCGGACGGTCCGGGACAGCTCGGGGTCCAGCGACAGGGTCCGGGCGGCCCAGAGCAGCCGCCAGGAGATCGGGGCGCTGGCCAGGAACGTGCAGAGTTCGAGCAGGATCCGGTCGGCCGGTGCGGTGGCGCCGAGCGCCTCGGCGGCCAGTCCCCAGGCCACCCGGATCGGGGTGGGGAACGCCAGCTCGGTGGCGCGCTCCTCGAACCGCTCCAGGTACTCCCCGACTGTCCAGCCGGCCGCGTCGCGGACCCGGGCGGCCAGGTCGAGCGCCATCGGCACGTCGTCGAGGCGGGCGGCGAGGCGCTCCGCGTCCTGCACCGACAGGTCGGGGGAACGCCCGCAGAGCAGATCGAGGCTGTCCGCGCGGTCGAAGACCGGCACCGGCAGCGCCTGCGCCACCTCGGCCGTCCAGCGCGGGTTCCGGCTGGTCACCAGCACGTGCCCGGCGCCGGAGGGAAGGTACGGCATGATGTCCTCGGGCCGGTTGGCGTTCTCGAAGACGACCAGCCAGTCCCGGTACGGCTCGCCGCGGCTCAGCGCGTCGCGAACGGCACCCAGCGTCCGGTTCAGGTCGCGCGCCTCGGGCACTCCCAGCTCCTGGGCCAGCCCGGCCAGGGCGGCGCGCATGCCCGCGTTCTGCTCGGCCGGGATCCACCAGACGAGTTCGTACCCCTCGGCGTGGCGGTAGGCATATTCCACCGCCAACTGGGTACGACCGGTACCGCCGAGCTGGTGGTCCGGGCTCGGCAGAAGCACGACCGGTCCGTTGCCGAGCATGCCGCGTACCCTGGTCAGCAGCTCTTCACGGCCCACGAAGCGGGGGTTGCGCGGCGGCAGACCGCCACGGATCGGCACACTGTGCTCCTCACGTGTTGGTGATGCCGATTACCGTACGTGGAACACCCGCCAACGCAAAGCGGGCACGCACCCGAGACGGAAGGTCCCCCCGTGACCGATGAGAGTGTGACCAGTTTGGATGTCACCGGCGACACCACCACGGTGTCGCTGCACGGCGAGATCGACATCCTGACCGTGGAGCAGCTGCGGGTCGCGCTGGGTGAGGCGGTCACGGCCGGCCCTCGGCTCATCGTGGTGGACATGGCCGAGGTGGCGTTCATCGACTCTACCGGCCTGGGCGCGCTGATCTCCGGGTTTCAGCGCGCCCGTGACCAGGGCATCTCGTTCCGGCTGTCGCGGCCGAGCGACAACGTGCGGCAGATCCTGGTGCTGAGCGGTCTTCTTGAGGTCGTCGAGCTGACGCCCTAGGCCTTCGCCGGGACGGCCAGGCCGATGCCCGGTGCGACCGGCTTGATCCGCTTGCCGGCGAAGAGCATCAGGCTCAGCACGGATCCGAGGATCGCGAGGCCGCCGGCGCCGTACCAGGCCCAGGTGTAGGCACCGAACTGGTCGCGGACCAGGCCCGCCGCGGTGGCGGCGGCCGCGGCACCGAACTGGTGCGAGGCGAAGACCCAGCCGAAGACGATCGGACCGGCCGCACCGAAGTACTCCCGGCACAGCGTCACCGTCGGCGGCACGGTCGCCACCCAGTCCAGTCCGTAGAACAGGATGAAGATCAGCATGCTCGGGTGCGCGGTCGCGGCGAACAGCGACGGCAGCACCAGCAGCGAAAGCCCGCGCAGGCCGTAGTAGGCGCCGAGCAGGATCCGGCTGTCCACCCGGTCGGTCAGCCAGCCGGAGGCGATGGTCCCGGCGATGTCGAAGAGCCCGACCAGGGCGAGGAGGCTCGCGGCCGTGGTCTGCGCCATCCCGTGGTCGTGCGCCGCCGGGATGAAGTGGGTGCCGACCAGGCCGTTGGTGGTCGCGCCGCAGATCGCGAAACCGCCGGCCAGCAGCCAGAATGCCCGGGTCCGTGCGGCGTCGCGCAGGGCGCGCAGGGCGTTGCGGGCGGCGCCTCCGGCCGGCTTCGCCGGCTTCGGGATCTCTTCGGTGCTTCCGAGAGCGGTCACGCCGAGGTCCGAGGGGTGGTCCCGCAGGCGCCAATAAATCAACGGTACGACGAGAAGCGCGGCGATCGAGACGGTGAGCGCTGCCGTCCGCCACCCGCTCGACTCGGAGATCCGGGACAGGACCGGCAGGAAGATCAGGTTGCCGGTCGCGCCCCCGGCCGTGAGCACGCCGGTGACCAGGCCGCGATGCTTGACGAACCAGCGGCCGGTGATGGTCGCGACGAATCCGAGCGCGAGCGAGCCGGTGCCGAGCCCGACCAGCACACCCCAGCAGAGCATGAGCTGCCAGCTCTCGGTCATCCACACGGTCAGCCCGGAGCCGACCGAGACCAGCAGCAGCGCGACCATGGCGACGCGGCGGATGCCGAACTTGTCCATCAGCGCGGCGGCGAACGGCGCGGTCAGCCCGTAGAGCAGCAGGTTCACCGAGACGGCGCCGGAGATCGTGGCCAGCGACCAGCCGAACTCGTCGTGCAGGGGCTGAAGGAGGACGGACGGCGTGGCCCGGAAGCCGGCGGCGCCGATCAGCGCGACGAAGGCGGCGACGGCGACCAGCCAGGCGGGGTGGATTCGGTGCTTCACATGACCGATTCTCGTCATCGGTGCCCGGCCGGACGAGTGGCCGGGAGGCCATGATGCGCAAGAATCGAGCCATGACCCATCGGATCGTCATGTTGGCTCTCGACGGCGTCGTCCCGTTCGACCTCGGTGTCCCGCCGCAGATCTTCGGCGCCGCGCGGGACGCTGACCGCAATCGCCTCTATGACCTGATTGTCTGCGGGGCCGGCCCGATCCGGACCGAGGTCGGGTTCACGGTCGTGCCGGACCATGGCCTGGAGGCACTCTCGGTGGCCGACACCGTGCTGGTGCCAGGCATCCACACCGGTGGGCCGGTGATCGACGGGACTTTGGATTTGCCGGTCTCGCGCGCTTTACGTGCTGCGTCTTTGCGCGGCGCCCGAATTGTGTCTATCTGCACCGGGGCGTCGGTGCTTGCCGCCGCCGGCCTGCTCGACGGGCGGCCCGCGGCGACGCACTGGGCCTGGGCGAAACGGATCGGCGGGCTGTATCCGCAGGTCAAGTGGGACTTCGACGTGCTCTTCGTCGACGACGGGGACGTGCTGACCTCGGCCGGCGTGGGCGCGGGGGTCGACCTCTGCCTGCACATCGTGCGGACCGATCACGGCGCCGACGTGGCGAACCGGGCGGCCCGGCGCTGCGTGGTGCCGCCGTGGCGGGACGGCGGGCAGGCGCAGTTCATCGAGCGGCCGGTGCCCGCGGCGGCCGGCACCGGCACCGACGCCACCCGGACCTGGGTCCTGGAGCGGCTGGCCGAGCCGGTCACCCTGGAGGAGATGGCCGGGCACGCGCGGATGAGCGTGCGGACGTTCACCCGGCGGTTCCGCGACGAGACCGGGCTCAGCCCCCGGCAGTGGCTGCTGCGCCGGCGGGTGGAGCACGCCCGGATCCTCCTCGAGTCGACCGACCTCGGCGTGGAGGCGGTGGCCCGGCGGTCGGGGCTGGGCAGCGCCACCGCCCTGCGCCAGCATCTGCACGCCACGATCGGGGTGGCGCCGTCGGCGTACCGGCGGACGTTCCGGCACGCGGGGTAACGGAGGCCACGCTCAGGATTGCGGTGAATTGTCCGATGGGCTGGGTGTATACCCCTGTCCGGCCGCACCGAGGACCCCATGGATCAGACCTTCCGTCCGCTGCTTGACGCCCTGAAGCAGATCGGCGTCGACCCGAAGGCCGTCGACGCGGCAGCCGAGGAAGCGCAACGCAGCGGCCGGCCGGTCCGGGCCGTCCTGATCAACGACCAGGTCGTCACCGAGGAGCAGCTGACCGAGGCGGCGGCCGCGGCGTTCGGCATCAACACGCTCGACCTCGTCGGCTTCACGCCGGACCCGACCGCGCTCAAGCGCATCCCGCTGCCGGTCGTGCTCCGGCACCGCGTGCTGGGCCTGGCCATCAACGACGGCGAGCTGGTCGTCGGCGTGACCGACCCGGCCGACGTGGTGGCGCTGGACGACGTCCGCGCGGCGACCGGCATGACCGTACGGCCCGTCGTGGTGGCGCGCAGCGAGGTCCGCCGGATCATCGAGCGCCTGCAGCGTGAGGGCGCCGACCTCGGCGACCTGGCCGACGAGGGCCTGGACGACCAGGCCGGCATGGCGGCGCACGCCACCAGCACCGACGACGCCCCGATCGTGCGGTACGTGAACAGCCTGATCGAGCAGGCCGTCATGAACCGGGCCTCCGACCTGCACCTGGAGCCCACCGAGGAGGACATGCGGGTCCGGTACCGGATCGACGGTGTGCTGCACGAGGTGGACGTGGTGCCGCGCGGTGTCATGGCGGCGCTGATCTCCCGTATCAAGATCATGTCGGGTGTCGACATCACCGAGAAGCGCGTGCCGCAGAACGGGCGTATCACGGCGATGATCCGGGATCGGTCCGTCGACCTGCGTACCGCCACGCTCCCGACGGTGTGGGGCGAGAAGATCGTGCTCCGAGTCCTGGACACCGGCGGCATCGACCTGGATCTCGCCAAGCTCGGCTTCACCCAGCACAACCTGCAGCGCTTCAGCGCCTCGTTCAGCAAGCCGCACGGGATGGTGCTGGTCACCGGGCCGACCGGTTCCGGCAAGTCGACGACGCTCTACGCCACACTCGGCAAGATCAGCCGGCCGGAGATCAACGTGATCACGGTCGAGGACCCGGTCGAGTACCGGCTGCGCGGCATCAACCAGGTGCAGGTCAACGCGAAAGCCGGGCTGACGTTCGCGGCGGTGCTGCCGGCGATTCTGCGTACCGACCCGGACGTGGTGCTGATCGGTGAGATCCGGGACGGCAACACCGCGCAGATCGCGGTCGAGGCCGCGCTCACCGGCCACCTGCTGCTCAGCACGCTGCACACCAACGACGCGCCGGGCGCGGTCACCCGTCTCACCGAGATGGGCATCGAGCCGTTCCTGGTCGGGTCGTCGCTCGACTGCGTCCTGGCCCAGCGGCTCGCCCGGCGGATCTGCGACTGGTGCAAGGAGGCGTACACGCCGACCGAGGAGGAGATCCTGGCCGCCAGCTGGCCGCTGCAGGATCTCGCCGTCCCCGAGGTGCTGTACCGGCCGGTCGGCTGCCGCAACTGCGCGAACACCGGCTACAAGGGCCGGGTCGCGATCCACGAGGTCATGCCGGTCTCCCCGGAGATCGAGTCGCTGACCATCCGCCGCGCCTCAGCCGGTGAGATCCGTGAGGTGGCGCTGGCCCAGGGCATGTACGACCTGCGCGCCGACGGGCTGGCCAAGGCCGCGGGCGGCCTGACGTCGCTGCGTGAAGTGTCCCGAGTCGCTGTCTGACAGCACCTTTTCCGCTACTAAACCCGGTCCCTGCGGTGCCGATTCATCTGGCGTCGGAACAGAGAGAGGGCCGGAACAGCAGATGGACACGCTCGAGCAGGTGACAGCCGCCGGGTCCCGCGAGGACCTCGACGTGCTCGACCAGATGCTCATCACGCTGGTCGAGTCCCGCGGGTCCGACCTTCACCTGACGGTCGGGTCGCCGCCGATGATCCGGGTGGACGGCTCGCTCCGGCCCATCCCCGGGTACGGCAAGCTCAACGCCGCCGACACCGAACTGCTGGCTCGCGCTGCCGTCTCGCGGGACCAGTGGGAGACCTTCCTGCACGAGCAGGAGATGGACTTCGCGCACAGCATCGTGGGTGTCTCCCGGTTCCGCGGCAACCTCTACCGTCAGCGGACCTCGTGCGGCGCGGTCTTCCGGGCCATCCCGCACAAGATCAAGCCGCTGGACGAACTCGGCATGCCCGAGTCGGTGGCCCGCTTTGCCCACCTGCCGCGTGGCCTGGTGCTGGTGACCGGCCCGACCGGTTCCGGCAAGACCACGACGCTCGCGTCGCTGCTCGACCTGGCCAACCGCAGCCGGGCCGACCACATCATCACGATCGAGGACCCGATCGAGTTCCTCCACCCGCACAAACGCTGCGTGGTGAACCAGCGCGAGGTCGGCACCGACACCGACGACTTCGCCAGCGCGCTCAAGCACGCGCTGCGGCAGGACCCGGACATCATCCTGGTCGGCGAGCTTCGTGATCTGGAGACCACCGCGACGGCGCTGACCGCCGCGGAGACCGGTCACCTGGTGCTGGCGACCCTGCACACGCAGAGCGCCACGCAGACCATCGACCGCGTCATCGACATCTTCCCGCCGCACCAGCAGCTGCAGATCCGCGCCCAGCTGGCGGCCAGTCTCCAGGGTGTGATCACCCAGGCGCTGGCGCCGAAGGCGGACGGCAAGGGCCGGGTGGTGATCGCTGAGATCCTCAGCTGCACCCCCGCCATCCGCAGCCTGATCCGGGAGGGCAAGACCCACCAGATCCCGTCGTTCATGCAGGCCGGCGCGAGCGAGGGCATGCTCGCCTTCGACCAGCACCTGGCCGAGAAGATCCGGGACGGACTGGTGAGCATGCAGACCGCGCTGGAGATGTGTCACTCGGCCGAGGAGCTCAAGCGCCTCGTGGGACGGGCGTGATCCGATGGCGACCACAAAGACCTTCCACTACAACAGCGTCGACGCCACCGGCAAGAAGGCCAAGGGGACGATCGAGGCTCCCAACGAGGCCGCGGCCACCCACATGCTGCGCCAGCGCGGCGAGGTGCCGCTCGGCGTCACCGAGGCCGGCCAGGGTCTTCAGAAAGACATCAAGATCCCGGGGCTGGGCGGCAAGGTCAAGCTCAAGGACCTGGCCGTCTTCGCCCGGCAGTTCGCCACGATGACCGCTTCCGGCATGTCGCTGCTTCGCTCCCTCTCGATCATGGAGGAGCAGTCCTCGTCGCCACCGCTGAAGAAAGCGATCGGCGAGGTACGCAACGACGTGGCCACCGGCGCGGGGCTGTCCGCCTCGATGGCCAAGCACGACCGGATCTTCCCGCGCCTGATGGTCGCCATGATCAGGGCCGGTGAGGCCGGCGGTATGATCGACAAGGCGCTCGAGCAGGTCGCCGACAGCCTGGAGAAGGACACCGCGCTCCGCGGCAAGATCAAGAGCGCGCTCACCTATCCGGCCATCGTGCTGGGCTTCACCTTCGTCCTGATCGCGGGCATGTTGATCTTCATCGTCCCGATCTTCGAAGGGATGTTCAAGAGCCTCGGCGGCGAGCTGCCGGCGATCACCCAGTTCCTCGTCACGACCAGCCACAACATGGGCTGGATCGGGCCACTGGTCCTGTCGATAGGTATCGGCAGCACGGTCGCCTACAAACGGAAGCACCGCAGCAGCGCCGACTTCCGCCTGAAGGTCGACCAGCTCAAGCTGCGCATGCCGGTCTTCGGATCGCTGTTCCGCAAGCTGGCGATGAGCCGCTTCGCCCGTAACCTCGGCCTGCTCCTGAACGTCGGTGTTCCGGTCATGCAGGCGCTGTCCGTGGTCGGCGAGACCACCGGCAACGAGGTCATCAACGCCGCGATGAAGGACGTACAGGCCACCGTCCGTGACGGCCAGCCCATGTCCACGGCTCTCCGCAATCACCCGATCTTCCCCGAGATGGTCACCCAGATGATCGAAGTCGGCGAAGAAAGCGGTCAGATCAGTCAGATGCTCGACAAGGTTGCCGACTTCTACGACAGAGAGGTCGACTCCGCCGCTGAGTCTCTGGCCGCATCGATCGAACCGATCATGGTGCTCGTCATGGGCGCCGTAGTCGGCGGCATGGTGATCTGCCTCTACCTGCCGATGTTCACGATCTACCAGAACATCCAGTCGAGCTGATCGACGCGCAACGAGGCGCGTACCGAAATACCCCGGCCGCTCCCGACGGCCGGCCGCACCACCCGGGCGCCCGAGCCCACCCCTTTCCCCACCCCTGATCGCCCTGGAGGCAACCCCACATGCAGGACGTCATCAACCGTCTCCGTAACAAGAAGGACGACGAAGGCTTCACCCTGATCGAGCTCCTGGTCGTCGTGGTCATCATCGGCGTCCTGGTCGCGATCGCGGTCCCGGTGTACCTGAACTACCGCAAGGGTGCGGCCGACAAGTCGGCGCAGTCCGACGTGCGCGGCGCCATCAGCGCGATCGAGCAGTTCTACACCAGCAACAACAACCAGTACCCGGCCAACGCCAACGTCGACAACGGCGACGGCACCCACACGACCATGGACCTGCCCGTGCTGGCCGCCGGCGGCACCGCCGGAACGGTCACGATCTCCGACAAGACCGTCCTGCGGTACGTCCTCGTGCCCGCCACCGGCACCGTCTCGACCTACTACAAGGTCTGCGCGCACAACACCGGCGGCACCGACGGCAAGTACTTCCTCTACAACAGCCTCAAGGGTGGCTCGGTCAAGGAGGACGGCACCCTGACCAGCACCAACTTCGGCACCTGCGGCGCGTAACAGCGCCCTGAACAACCGTCACGAGCCCGAGGAGGAACGACCGTGCCGCAGTACCCACTGCTCTGCGTCATCGGCCTCCTCGGGCTCGCGATCGGTTCCTTCCTGAACGTCGTGATCCACCGGGTTCCCCGCGACGAGTCGCTGGTCCGGCCCGGATCACACTGCCCCGAGTGCGGGCACGCGGTCCGGGCCCGGCACAACGTGCCGGTGCTCGGCTGGCTGCTGCTGCGGGGACGCTGCGCCGACTGCGGCACCCGGATCAGCGCCCGCTACCCGCTGGTCGAGGCCGGCACCGCCGCGCTGTTCGTGGCGGTCGCCGCCCGCTTCGGCTGGTCCTGGGAACTGCCCGCCTACCTCTACCTCGCGGCCGTCGCGATCGCCCTGGCCCTCATCGACCTCGACGTGATGCGGCTCCCCGACAAGATCGTCCTCCCCTCGTACGGCGTCGCCGCGGCCCTGCTGCTGCCGGTCTCGCTGGCCGAGGGCGACCTGGCCGCACCGCTGCGCGGCCTGGCCGCCGCCGCCGTGCTCTACGTGCTCTACCGGGTGCTCGGCACCTGGGGCATGGGTGGCGGCGACGTGAAACTCGCCCCGCTGCTCGGCTTCTATCTCGGCTGGCTGGGCTGGAGCGCGGTCGCGATCGGCGCCTTCGCCGGCTTCCTGCTCGGCGGCCTGGCCGGTGGCCTGCTGCTCGCCCTGCGGGTGGCCGGGCGCAAGAGCCGGATCCCGTTCGGCCCCTACATGCTGGCCGGCGCCTTCCTCGCGGTCTTCGCCGCGGCACCGGTCGCCGACTGGTACCTGAACCTGCTGGTCCCCACCGCCTGAATCCGGAGAAAGGAAGACCGATGGCTGGCGCAACGCCGATCGGGCTCGACATCGGTTCGTCCTCCATCCGAGCCGTGGAGGTCCGCCGCAACAAGAACGAGTACTCACTGGTCAACTTCGGTCAGTTCCCGCTTCCGCCCGGCACCGTGACCAGTGGGATCGTCAACGACCCGGTCGCGCTGACCTCGGCGCTCAAGCAGCTCTGGGCCGCCTCCAAGTTCGGCACCAAGCGGGTCAGCCTGGGTGTCACCAACACCCAGCTGGTGGTCCGCGAGACCTCGGTAGCCAACCTGCCGGCCAGCCAGATGCGCCAGGCTCTGCCGTTCCAGGTCAAGGAGCAGCTGCCGCTCGCGGTGGAACGGTCCCTGCTGGACTTCTACCCGCTCGAGCCGGCCGGTGAGAGCGCGACCGTGCGCGGCCTGCTGATCGCCATGCCCCGCGAGGCCGTGGTCGGCCTGGTGCAGGCGGTGGAGAAGGCCGGCCTGCACGTCGCCGACGTGGACCTCGCCTCGTTCGCCCTGCTGCGCGCCGCTTCCCGGCTGGACGCCCAGGTCGAGGCGATCGTCGACATCGGCGCCAACATCACCAGCGTCGTGGTGCACGCGGACGGCGAGCCGATCTTCGTGCGTACCCTCCCGCGCGGCGGCACCGAGATCACCGAGAACATCGCCACCCGGCTGGGTATCGACGTCGCCGAGGCCGAGATGCTGAAGTGCCGTGGCGGCATGCACGGCGACGGCACCCCGGACAGCATCGCCGCGCTCACCGACGGCGTCCGGCCGCTCGTCAGCGAGCTGCGCAGCTCCTTCACGTACCTGGCCTCGGGTGAACGGCAGAAGCAGGTCACCCGGATCTCGCTCTGCGGCGGCGGCGCGCTCATGCCCGGCCTGGCCGAACACCTCCAGCAGCAGCTCGGCGTCGCGGTGATGTACGCGGACAGCACGACCCGGCTCCGCGACACCCGCCGTGCGCGTGAACGCGGGTTCGACAGTTTCGTGCCGTCGGCGGCGGTATCGATCGGCCTCACCCTGGGAGCGTCCCGATGACCACCACGGCCCTGATGCCCCTGGACCCCTCGGTCTCGCCGCAGCAGGCGGCCCGGGTGCTCACGATCCGCGCCGACCTGCTGCCCCCGGAGATCCGGGACGGCCGGCGTGCCCGCCGGACCCGCGCCTTCGTGCTGACCACCCTGGTGCTCGTGCTCGCCGGCCTCGGCGGCTGGTACGCCTCGGCCACTATCGGCGCGAGCAACGCCGAGGACGAGTACAACCAGACCCTCGCACAGCTGGCCAAGGTGCAGGACGACCAGCAGAAGAACACGGCCGTCCAGAAGATGGTCAAGGTCAAGAACGGCAACACCCTGCTCAAGGGTGAACTGGAGAGCCTGCTCGCCAGGGACATGTCCTGGGCCAAGGTGTTCGACCTGATCCGCGACACGGCCGAGGACACGGGCGTCGAGGTCTACGAGGTGAGCGGCGCGCTCGACGCCGAGACCGCCGCCGCCGCGGCGGACGCGGCCGCCGGGAACGTCGGCACCGTCCGGATCTCCGGCACGGCGGACAACAAGAAGGAGGTCGCCGAGTACGTCACCGGCCTCAGCCAGCTCACCTATCTGTCGAGCCCGTTCGTGAACACCGTGACGGAGGAGTCGAAGGGTGCGGTCTCCTTCACCGTCACGATCAACATCACCGACCAGGGCCTGTGCGGCCGCTTCACCAAAACCTGCGACAGCGGAGGCAAATGATGAGCGCGCGCCGCATCGACCAGTTCTGGCTCTTCGGTGGACTGTTCCTGGTCACCCTGCTGATCGCGGCCAGCTGGTTCTTCCTGATCAGCCCGAAGTACGCGGACGAGGCCAAGGCCAAGGCGAACACCGACGAGACCTCGGCCCAGCTCGCCAAGGCGCGGAGCAGCTTCGCGGCCCTGAAAGCGGAGACCGAGAAGCTCGGTGACTACCAGGACCAGCTGGCGGAGTACCAGGCCGCCCTGCCGGTGACCAGCAAGACGAACGGCATCCCGGACTTCCTCAAGCAGCTCCAGACGCTCGGCACCAACCTGGACGTCGAGGTCAGCGGCTACAGCGCTTCGGCGCCGTCGGCATCGGAGAAGGTGTCCACCACGAAGATCCTGCCGATCTCGCTGAACGCCTCCGGCGACGTGGAGAACATCACCACGTTCCTGAAGCAGCTCCAGACCATTCAGCCGCGCGCCGTACTGATCAACACCACGCTGCTGACCATCGGTGAGGACAAGACCGAGCTGGCACTGACGCTGGACGCGTACGTCACCTCCACGGTGACCGAGAAGGTCAGCTGAACCGACCCACTCCCGAGTGGCAACTCGGAAGACCTGCGAAAGGGCCTCAGCGGGCCGAAGAGGAGCACCATGAACCAGAACCTGATCCTGATCGCCGACGACGACAGCGACGTCCGCGACATGCTCTCGGTGACCCTCGAGGCGGCCGGGTACCGCGCTCTGGGCGCCAAGGACGGCCACACCGCCGCGCGCATCCTCACGGTGGCCAAGCCGATCGGCCTGATCACCGACGTACGGATGCCGGCGATGAACGGCATGGAGCTCACCCAGCTGGCCCGCAGCAACCCGTCGATCCGGGACATGGCGATCCTGATGGTCTCCGGCAACAGCCACGCCTACGACGTCAACGCCGGGCTGGGCTCGGGCGCGGACGGGTACCTGCCCAAGCCGCTCTCCCCGCGCCACCTGGTCACCGAGCTGCAGGCCCTGATCAGCAGGCGCGCACACGCGGGCTGACGCGCGGCTCGGGCCGCGTGGTGCAATGTCGCGGTGAGCCGCGCGAGCGAGGAGACCAACCGGCGGATGCTGCGGGCACGGGACGCGATGGACCGGGCCTACGCGCAGCCGCTGGACGTGCCCACCCTGGCTCGCGTCGCGCACGTCTCGGAGGCGCACTTCAACCGCACGTTCCGGGCCACGTTCGGTGAGACACCGCACCGCTACCTGCAGCGGCGCCGGGTGGAGCGGGCGATGTTCCTGCTCCGGGAGACCGACCGCAGTGTGACCGACATCTGCTTCCAGGTCGGCTTCGGCAGCCTCGGCACGTTCAGCCGGACGTTCCGGGCGATCGTCGGCCGGTCACCGCGCGAGTACCGCAGGGCCGCCACGCCGCTCGGCGTACCCACCTGTTTCGCGATGGCCTGGATGAGGCCGAGCGGTTTTGGATAAGTTTTCAGCCCGGTCGCGGCACTAGCGTGAACAGCATGTTCAACGCGATCACGCACTCGCAGATGTACGTCCTGGACCAGGACGAGGCCGTCGCCTTCTACGTCGGGAAGCTCGGCCTGGAGATCAACACCGACATCGACCTCGGATTCATGCGCTGGCTCACGGTCAACGTGCCCGGCCGGCCGGAACACCAGATCATGCTGGAGCTGCCCGGCGGGCCGCAGATGTCCGCCGAGACCGCGGAACAGGTCCGCGACCTGCTCACCAAGGGCGCGATGGGTGGCCGGTTCATCCTCACCACCGACGACTGCCGCAAGACGTACGAGACCCTGCTCGCCCGCGGTGTCGAGTTCACCGAGGAGCCGGAGGAGCGCCCGTACGGCATCGACTGCTCGCTGCGCGACCCGTTCGGCAACCTGATCCGCGTCAACCAGCCCAAGGGCTGACCCCTAGGCAATCTCCTCGGGGGCAAGATCAGGGCATCGCCGGATCCCTTCCGTCCGCTGTGGACGGAAGGGTGACGGTATGACGATCTCCCGCCGAGGTGTCGGCATCCTGCTGACCGCCACCGTCCTGGTCGGCTCTGCTCTGGCCGGCTCCGTCGCGAGCCCGGCCGCCGCGGCCACCACCGTTCTCCCGCCACTGGATCCCGCCCGCCTCGCGGCGGCCGTCGCCGGTCTGCCGGACGCCGAGGCCAGCGGTGCCCTGGTGCAGATCCGGGGCCGGGCGGGCAACTGGTCGGGCAGTTCCGGGATATCGGAGCTGGGCTCGACCACACCGCCCCGGCTCGACGGCCGGTTCCGGATCGGCTCGATGACGAAGACGTTCACCGCTGTCGTGACCCTGCAACTGGCGGCCGAGCGGCGCATCGACCTCGACCGGCCGGTGCAGCGCTACCTGCCCGGCCTGCTGCCCGCGTCGTACCCGCCGATCCCGGTCCGGACCCTGCTCAACTGGACCAGCGGCATCAACGGCCTGGCGATCGACTCCAAGAACGCGGACTGGTTCTTCGACCACCGGTACGACCACTACGAGCCCGGCAGCCAGCTCGACCTGACCAAGCCGCTCGCGTTCGCACCCGGCACCGCCCAGCGGTACGCCAACGCCGACTACATCCTCGCCGGCCTGCTGATCGAGAAGGTGACCGGCCGCTCGTGGGCGTCCGAGGTGAACCGCCGGATCATCCGCCCGCTGCACCTCACCGGCACGACCGTTCCCGGCGACGACCCGCGGATCTCCGGACCGCACGCACACGGTTACGAGGTCACCGCCGACGGCTGGGCCGACGTCACCGAGGCCAACCCGTCCCTGCAGTGGTCGGCCGCCTCGATCATCTCCACCGCTGACGACCTGGACCGCTTCCTGGTCGCCCTGTTCCGCGGCCGCCTCCTGCCGCCGCGCGAGCTGGCCGAGATGTTCACCGTGCCGGACGTGAAGATCTTCGGCACCGAGGAGCCCGCTGTCTACTCGGCCGGCCTCACCCGGTTCGAGTTCGGCACCGTGACGGTGTGGGCCAAGAGCGGTGACCGCCCCGGTTACAACAACGGCATGGGCGCGACCCGCGACCTCTCACGACGGCTGGTCTACTCCGTCAACACCCTGCACATGGGCGGCTCCGAGCAGCCCCGGGTCTCCCAGCGGATCATCATGGCCGCACTGAGCTGATGCTGCCCGGCGGCCCGTGAGTGAAACTCGCATTTCCGGCTGAGAGTCACCCGCGGGCCGCTAGATTACCCACGGCGCCAACTCGTTTTC
Source organism: Actinoplanes sp. NPDC051861 (assembly GCF_040681145.1). Taxonomy (NCBI): domain Bacteria; kingdom Bacillati; phylum Actinomycetota; class Actinomycetes; order Micromonosporales; family Micromonosporaceae; genus Actinoplanes; species Actinoplanes sp. NPDC051861. The sequence continues at coordinate 550,717 of NZ_JBFAYE010000002.1, read as the reverse complement.
CCTGCTCAGTGCCATCGCGGGAACCGATCCGGGCAGGGTCGCCGTCGGGGGGACAGCAACTGCCATGGGCGATCAGCAGCAACCGGCCAAACCACCGCTCCGGCTCTGGTCGGCCGGCCGTTTCCGGACAGCGGTCACGATGGCGGCGGCGGTCGCACTGGCGCCGGCGGCGTTCATCCTGCCGGCGCTGCCCGCGTACGCGGATCCGATCCGGGTCTCGGTCGCCGCGACGGGCACGATCACCGAGATGGACTGGGACCACGACGCCGAGGTCACGATCACCCTCAGCGAGCCCTCCGACCAGGACATCATGTTCAACTACTCGGTCTCCGCCGCGACGGCGACGGCGGGCCAGGACTTCGTGGCGATCGACTCACGTGACGTGCACATCCCGGCCGGTGCGCTGAGCGTCGGCATCGACGTCCGGATCCTGAGCGACCACCTGTACGAGCGGAACCTCGAGCAGTTCGCCCTCAACCTCACCGAGACCAGCGCCGGGCTCGTCAACGGCGGCGGCCTCGGCACCACGATGATCACCATCGAGGACACCGACCCGATCCCGGACATCACCTGGGTCGGCGACGTCGAGGTGCAGGAGGGCGACTACGGGACCTCCCCCGCCGAGTTCCAGATCCAGATGAACCCGATGAGCGCCGAGCCGATCAACCTGCAGGTCGTGATGGGGCCGGGTGGCGCCACCTCGGACAGCTACGGCTCGGGCACACCGGACTACCTGCAGAACGACACGATCGTGCAGGTACCGGCCGGCGCCAGCACCGTCACGGTCGCCGTGCCGGTGGTGGGTGACCTCGTGAAGGAGGACACCGAGATCGCCCAGCTGCACGTCACCGTTCCCGGATACGAGACCGGGGCGACCGGCGACCGGTACGCGAACCTGACCATCACCGACAACGACCCGGCGCCGCAGCTCAACATGTGGCCCGTCGACGCCAACGAGGGCACCGGCACGCCGCTGCGGGCGTACGTCAACGGGGAGATGCAGGATCAGCAGCCGTTCCAGGTGACCACGAGCAGCGGCGACACCGAGCCCGGCGACTACCAGCTGACCCCGTCGAACACGAGCGTCCTCTACCCCGGCGCGTACTACATCGATCTCGGGACGATGTGGGTCAACGACGACCAGGTGACCGAGGACGACGAGCACGTCGACGTCACCGTCACCGGCCCGTTCCAGCAGCCGGTGACCGGGCAGGTGACGCTGAAGAACAACGCCGACGACATGCCGCCGCAGGTGGTGACCGGGCCGGTCACCGTGAACGAGTCGGCGGGCCAGGTCATGGTGCCGGTCTCGCTCGACTTCCGCCGGTCCTTCCCGTGGAACGACGCGACGACCACCGAGCGCCGGATCACGGTCGACTACACGACCGTGGACGCCTCGGCGGGCGCCGGCGACTACACACGCGTCTGGGGACAGCTGGTCTTCGAGCCCGGCGAGCAGACCAAGACGATCGCCGTGCCGATCAGCGACGACGGGCAGGCCGAGGGCAACGAGCAGTTCGTGCTGCGCATCGACGGCGAGATCGGCGCCGGTGGGGTCGCCGTCCCGGAAGCGTGGATCACCATCCAGGATGACGACAGCGGGAGCGGCGACGGCACGGCGCGGCTCACCGTGCCGTCCTGGGACATCTACGAATCGGGCAGCGTCGAGGGCGGTGGCGGCGGGATCAGCCTGCGGGTCGAGATCACCGGGCAGATCACCCAGCCCACGCCGTTCACCGTCCGGATCACCCCGCGTGACGCGCAGTGGAACGACTTCGGCACCGGCGAGATGATCCTGAACGGAATGATCAACCCCGGTGACACGTACGTCGACATCGGTGTCTTCCGCGTCCCGCCGGACGACCTGGTCGAACCCGACGAACACGTCGACATCACCGTGGAGGCCCCGGGCCTGCCGCCGGCCACCGGCACGATGACGATCAAGGGCTCGTTCCAGAACCAGGCACCGAACGTCGTCGCCGACCCGATCTCGGTCAACGAGAACATCGGTCACGCGCACGTACCCGTCCGCCTCGACTTCGCCAGCCTCCCCTGGAACCAGGCCACCGGCAGCGCCATCCCGATCACCGTCGGCTATCGCACCTGGGACGGCAGCGCGGGCCCCGACGACTACGCCCCGACGAGCGGCCAGCTGGTGTTCCAGCCCGGCGAAACGATGCGGACCATCCCGATCCCGATCACCAACGACGGCGATCCCGAGCCGGTCGAGCAGTTCCACCTCGTGCTGGAGAACCCCGACGGCGCCGGTATCGGCACGCCCTCGACGATCGTCAAGATCGTCGATGACGACGGCGGTGACACCACCGGCGGTGAGGTGGACGTCCCACGGCCGCAACTGAGGTTCGACTCGTACGACGTCTACGAATCCGGAGTGGTCGGCGGGCCGGCCGGCGGCGTCGGCCTGCAGGTCTACGTCAACGGCGAGGTCCGGCAGCCCATCCCGTACACCGTCACCGTGCGGCCAACCGACGCCGAACCCGGCGACTACGACACCGGCGAGATGTTCCTCTCGGGCACGATCCAGCCCGGCCAGTGGTCCGTCGACCTCGGCGTGCTCCGTGTCCCTGTCGACCGCATCCTCGAAGCCGACGAACACGTCGAGGTGATCTTCTCAGCGGACGGGATTCCGCCGCTCACCTCGCTCGTGACCATCCACGACAACAACGCCCAGAGCCGGCCGCCGAACATCGTCGCCGACCCGGTCGCCGTCGACGAGGGAAGCGGGGTGGCGGCCGTTCCCGTCCGGCTCGACTTCGGCAGCATCCCGTGGAACGAGGCGACCTCGAGCGATTTCCCGATCACGGTCGAGTACCGCACCTCGGACGGCACCGCGAGCGCCTGGGCCGGCGACTACTCCCCCGTCAGTGGCCGGCTCGAGTTCCCGCCCGGCGTGACCGTGCGGACCCTGCTCATCCCGATCGGCGAGGACGGAGAGCCCGAACCCGTCGAACAGTTCACCCTCACCCTCGACCAGCAGAGCGGTGCCAACGCCGTCACCACGCCGGAAACTCTTGTCAAGATCATCGACAACGACGGCGGCGACACCACCGGCGGCGGGGTGCAGCAGCCGAAGCCGCAGCTGACCATCGACCCGGTGGAGATCCTGGAGTCCGGCCCGCTCGGCGGCACCGGCGGTGGCGTCTGGATGCGGATGAACGTCATCGGTGAGGTGCGCGAGCCGATCCCGTTCACGGTCACCGTGCGGCCCACCGACGCCGAACCCGAGGACTACGGCACCGCCGAGATGATCACCGGCGGCACGATCATGCCCGGACAGTGGTACGTCGACCTCGGCATCTTCCGCGTACCCCCGGACCAGATCGTCGAGGCGGCGGAGCACGTCGAGGTCGTCGTCACCGCGGACGGGATACCGCCGGCCGTCGGACGCGTGACCATCCGCGACAACTGGGACAACCAGCCGCCGAACATCGTGGCGGACCCGGTCGCCGTCACCGAGGGGACGGGCGCCGCGAGCGTGCCGGTCCGGCTCGACTTCGGCAGCATCCCGTGGAACATCGCCACCAGAAGCGACATGCCGATCACGGTCAACTATCGGACCTCGGACGGCAGCGCGAGCGCGTGGGCCGGCGACTACTCGCCGGTCAGCGGCCAGCTGATCTTCCAGCCTGGTGAGACGCAGCACCACATCTCGATCCCCGTCGGCGACGACGGCGAGGCCGAGCCGGTCGAGCAGTTCACGCTCACCCTCGACCAGCCCACCGGCGCCGCCGCCGTCACCACACAGGACACCATCGTCAAGATCGTCGACAACGACGGCGGCGACACCACCGGCGGTGAGGTCGATTTGCCGCAGCCGAAGATGACGATCGACCCGGTTGAGATCTACGAGTCCGGTGCGTTCGGCGGGCCCGGTGGTGGCATCGCGATACGGATGAACATCCTGACCGAGGTACGCGAGCCGATCCCCTTCACGGTCGAGGTTCGGCCCACCGACGCCGAACCCGGCGACTACGGCACCGCCGAGATGATCACCAGCGGCACGATCATGCCCGGACAGTGGTACGTCGACCTCGGCGTCCTCCGGGTGCCCCCGGACCAGCTGGTCGAGCCGCTGGAACACCTCGAGGTCGTCGTCACCCCGCAGAACATGCCGCCGGTCATCGGACTCGTCACCATCCGCGACAACTGGGACAACTCCTCGCCCGCAGTGGTGGCCGACTCGGTCCGGCTCAGCGAGACGGCCGGCGTCGCCAGTGTGCCGGTGCGCCTGGACTTCGCGGCCATGCCGAACAACATGGCCACCGGCTCCGAGATGCCGGTCCGGGTGAACTACCGGACCACGGACGGCACCGCGCTCGCGGCGAACGACTACAGCCCCGTCTCCGGCCAGGTGGTCTTCGAACCCGGCGAGACCGTCCGCTGGATCCCGGTGCCGCTGCTCGACGACTCCCAGGTCGAGCCGGTGGAGGTGTTCAACGTCGTGCTGGAGCCCGACTTCGGCACCGGCGCGATTCTCACCCCGCAGGTCTCCGTCGAGATCATGGACGACGACGGCGGCACGGCGAACCCGGCGCTCGCGCAGCCATTGATCAGCGGGTTCACCACCGTGGACGAGGGCGGGTCGGCGGACGTCACGCTGAGCCTGCAGGACGGGCCGCGCCCGGTGGACACCCGCTTCGAGGTGCACACGGACGACGACACCGCCACGCGTGGCACGGCGTTCGTGGGCGGCAACGACTACAGCCCGCCGCCGCCCAGCGTGATCATTCCCGCGTGGCAGAGCACGGCGACGATCCGCGTGCCGGTGGCCGAGGACGACGTGTACGAGCGCGACGAGTCCTTCACCGTCGTCGTCGAGCCGGCACCGGGTGAGACGGGCGTCGTGCCCGGCATACAGCTCAGCCGTGTGCAGATCCGCGACAACGACCCGCAGCCGGTCGTCACGTTCCACAGCCCCGACCACGCCGAGGGCTCGCCGGCACCCATCACCGCGACCAGCGACCGGCCGTTCCAGTACGACATGGAGTTCGACGTGACGGTGACCGGTGACGGGACCGGCGGGCACGATCCCGCGGAACCCACCGACTTCGACGGCTCCACCGAACACGTCGTCCTGCCCGGCGGCAACGGCAGCGGCACGCCCCTGCGGTCCGTCGTGATCCATCACGACCGGCTCGACGAGGGCAACGAGTGGATCAAGGTGACCGGCCACAACACCACCCTGCCCGGGGCGCCGGTCACCGAGTCGTATCTGCAGGTGCTCGACGATCCGGAGGACCGGCCGCCGTCGGTGCTGCTCGGTGCGGCAGTCAGCGAGGAGACCGACGGGTTCACCGACATTCCGGTCGTCCTCGTGTACGACGGGAGCAACGGCGCCAACTCGACCGAGCGCCGGATCTCCGTCTCCTACCAGGCTCAGGCCGGAACCGCCGGAAACGAGGACTTCGATCCGCCGATCTCGCCGAATCCGCTGATCCTGGAGCCGGGCACGACCAACGGGACGATCCGCGTGCCGATCCGGAACGACGTGGCCTGGGAGCAGGACGAGAATTTCACGGTACGGGTGACAGGCGTCGAGCCTTCCGAGACGATCGTGCACAACGGCATCTCCGACGTCCGCATCCACAGCGAGGACGCCGCTCCGCCGCCGTTCTCGGTCGCCGGCTCGGTGCGGGTGACCGAGTCCGCCGGCCAGGCCGCTGTCACCGTGACCCTGGAGACCGTGGCGCCCGGCGACGTCGACCTGGCCGTGGCGGTGCGGGACGTCACGGCGACCGACCGGGCGACCGGGCCCGGCGGCGACGACTACGACGCGCCCCCGTTCACGATGCGCATCCCCAAGGGTGAGCGCACCGCCACGATCAAGGTCCCGGTCACGGGTGACGCGGTGCACGAGCCCGAGGAGACCGCGGTGGTCTCCGTCGAACTGGCCGCCGGCGAGGAGGACGCGGTCGGCGGCCCGCAGCAGAGCGTGGTGTCGATCGAGGACGACGACGCCCGCCCGGCGCTGCGGTTTGTGACCGGTGAGAGCCAGGCTGCCGAGGGCGGCTCGATCCCGGTGAACGCGACCGTCACCGGCACCGCCCAGCAGAAGCTGACTCTCGGGACGGTGTCCGCCGCGGGATCGGGCGACGACGAGGCCGAGGCCGCCGACTTCGCCTTCGACGGGGCGGAGGTCACGCTGCCCGCCGGTACCGAGAACGGCACCACGCTGCGGCTCGGCACGCTGCGCCTCAACGCCGACACGGTCGACGAGGCCACCGAGAGCGTCCGGGTCACCCTGGCCGGGGAGGGCAACGCGCAGGACGTCGCGTACCGGATCACCGACGACCCGAACGACACCGCGCCGGAGATCTCGGTGAGCGACGCGACGGTGGCCGAGAACGGCGGCCAGGCGCGGGTCGACGTGGCGCTCGCCCTCACCGGCGGCACCACGGCCACCGAGCGGACCGTCCAGGTTCCGTGGAGCACCGCCGACGGCACCGCGACCGCCGGCAAGGACTACACGAGCTCCCGGGGCACCGTGACGTTCGCGCCCGGCACGACGTCCGCCACCGTCTCGGTGCCCGTCCTGGACGACAAGCAGAACGAGACGGACCAGGACTTCGACGTCGTGCTGGGTGCACCGGCACCCGGCGACGCCGAGGTCGCCGCCGGCCGTGCCACGGTCAGCATCGCCGACAACGATCCCGCCACCGCGCCAACGCTGATCGCTCCGGACTCGATCACCGGTGAGGGAACCGTGACGGTGACCGGCACCGCCGGGGCCGGTTCGGACGTCGCGCTCTACGGTGCGCCGGGCCTGTCCGGGGGCACGTTCAAGCTGCTGGACGACTCGACCGCCGACAACGCCGGAAAGTTCACGCTGCGCGCGTCGCTGTCGCAGGGATACCGGCTGCGCGTCCGGGCCGACGGGCTGAACTCCGCCGCCGAGATCGTCCGCATCCGCCAGGACGCGAGCCTGGCGGCCGCGTCGACGGTCCGCGGCACGGTCACGCTGACGGTGACCGGCGACCCCGACATCGCGGGGCAGACGGTCACCGTGCAGGAGTCGGTCGACGGCGAGTGGGAGACCGTGTCCACCGGCAAGCTGGCCGCGACCGGCCGCTACAGCACCACGCTGCGCAACCTGCGCTCGCGGTCGGCACACACGTACCGGGCCACGATCGCCGCGACGCCGGCGCGGGGAATCCTGGCCGACACGACACCTAACCGGACCATCCGCGTGTCCTGATTTAATGAATCAGAAACATTGACGTCATCCATTGCCTCCACCTACAGTCTCGGCACGAGAGAGCGCTCTCACAAAGCCAGCTGCAATGGAGGCGTGATGGGAAAAGTCCCTGGCCGAGCCCTCATAACGGCGATCGTCGCCGCCGTGACAGCCGGGCTGGGAGCCGTGGCTCTCAGCGGGACGGCTGACGCGGCAGTCGTCGGCGCGGGCAGCTATGCCGAGACGCTGCCAGCCGGCGCCAGCCTGCCCACCGGTTGCGGGGACCTTTCCACGAATCCACGGCAGTTCATGACAGCGAACGCGCCGGCCGGTCCGGTGCCGACCAACGACTGGTGGTCGTCGCTGGTCTTCAAGAAGTTCGACTGCGCGTACAGCGAGAATCTGCACGCGCACCCGACGAGTTACGACACGACCGCGACCGGGCTGGGATTCTCGTACAACACCACGCCGCAGATCAGCGGTTCGGCCACCGGCGTGGGCGAGTACCACTACATCTACCAGGAGGACTTCACCGCCGGCGTGACCGGGCTGAACGCACCGCGGACCCTGGTCGACTCGTGGACCGACTGGACCGTCACGCCGTACTGGAGTGACGGCACGCGGACCATGAAGGCGACGATCGGGCACGGGCTGCCGTTCGCGTACTTCCAGATCACCGGCGGCAACGCGCAGATCACCGCGAAGAGCACTCCGACGGTCTGGTCGAACAGCGGGTCGCGGATCGGGTACACGATCGCTGGCAAGGACTATGTCGCGTACGCGCCGACCGGGGCCACCTGGTCGGTCAGCGGCACGGCGATCACGTCGAGCCTGGCGGGCAAGGGCTACTACTCGATCGCGGTGCTGCCGACCACGACGGCCACCAGCACGGCGGACAAGACCACGCTGGCGACGAGCTATGGGACGTACGCGCACAACCACGTCACGGGTACGCGGGTCTCGTACACGTACAACCAGGGGACCAGTCGAGTCGCCACGACGTACGCGTACACCACCACCGCCCGCGAGGGCTCGGGCACCGGGACGGTCATCGGCCTCTACCCGCACCAGTGGCGGGCGCTGACCGGCGCGACGCCGATCTCGCAGACCTACGTCACCGCGCGCGGCGCCATGAAGACACTCGTCGGCGCGTCCTCGTACGTGACCTCGGCGGTCTTCAACGGCGTGCTGCCCGAGGTGCCCGCGGTGGCCGACAGCAGCGGTGCCGACCTGACCACGCTCAACGGCTACCTCGACCAGGTCAAGGACAACCCGGTCAGCGTACGGAACAACGACACGTACTGGACCGGCAAGGCGCTCGGCATCGGCGCGCGGATCGCGGAGATCGCCGACCAACTGGGCCGCACCGACGTCCGCGACACCGCGCTCGCGGCCATCCGCACCCAGCTGACCGACTGGTTCACCGCGTCCTCCGGCAAGACGCAGAAGCTGTTCTACTACGACCGGAACTGGGGCACGCTGATCGGCTACCCCGCCTCGTACGGCTCCGACGCCGAACTCAACGACCACCACTTCCACTACGGCTACTTCATCGCGGCCGCCGCGACGCTCGCCAAGTTCGACCCGTCCTGGGCGGCGGGGTCGCGTTACGGCGGCATGGTGGACCTGCTGATCCGCGACGCCAACAACTACGACCGGAACGACAACCGGTTCCCGTACCTGCGGGACTTCGACATCTACGCCGGGCACGACTGGGCGGCCGGGCACGGCGCGTTCTTCGCCGGCAACAACCAGGAGTCCTCGTCGGAGGGCATGAACTTCGCCAACGGCCTGATCCAGTGGGGACAGGCGACCGGCAACACCGCGATCCGGGACGCCGGCATCTTCATCTGGACGACCCAGTCGGCCGCGATCAACGAGTACTGGTTCGACACCCGCAACGAGAACTTCCCGGCGGCGTTCGGCCACGGCACGGTCGGCATGGTGTGGGGCGACGGCGGGGCGTACGCCACTTGGTTCGCGTCCGCGCCGGAGCAGATCCACGGCATCAACATGCTGCCGGTCACCGGTGGGCACTTCTACATGGGCAACGACCCGGCGTACGTCAAGCGCAACTACGCCGAGATGGTGACCAACGCCGGGCACGAACCGGCGCTCTGGCAGGACATCGCGTGGCAGTACCTGGCGCTCGGCGACGGCGACGCGGCACTCTCCAAGTTCCGGGCCAACAGCGGGTACACGCCCGAGGAGGGTGAGACGAAGGCGCACACGTTCCACTGGATCCGCAACCTGGCCGCCCTCGGCACGGTCGATCTCACCGTCACCGCCGACCATCCGCTGCACCGGGTGTTCAGCAAGAACGGCGCGAAGACGTACGTGGCTTCGAACATCACCAACACGGCTCTCACGGTGACGTTCTCGGACGGCAAGGTGTTGTCGGTGCCCGCCGGCCGAACCGTCGCCAGCGGCGCGTCGAACTGGTCCGGCGGTGGGGCCAACTCGACCTCTCCCTCGCCGTCCTCCCCGTCCCCGTCCTCCCCGTCCCCGTCGCCGTCCTCCCCGTCGCCCTCTCCCTCCACCTCGACCCCTCCGGCCGGCGGCGGCGCGGTCCGCTACCTGCAGAGCGGCGGCTCGCTCGCCGGGGCGGCGGGCACGGCCGGCACCGCGACCGTCGCGAAGTCGTCCGGCGTCAACGACAACCAGCCGCATTCGCCGACGACCTTCACCGCGACCGGGCTGAACCTGACGTACCGCTCCGGCGCGGCGACCACGTTCGGCATCTCGGTGGACGCCGGCACCTCGGTCGGCAACGCCACCCAGGTCCGCGTCTCGTACGACCTGACCGGCAACGGCAGCTTCGACCGGGTGGAGACGTTCCGCTACTTCGCCACCGACCCGGTGACCGGGTGGGAGCGGTACACCGACACCGTCGGCCAGATCACCACGACCGGATCCTTCGGCAACCTGGCCAACGGCACGGTCAAGGTGGAGATCTGGAGCGCGATCGGCTCGGCACCCAGTACGGTCTCACTGGGTGCGCTCTCCACGGTCACGCTGCCCTATCAGTGAGCCTTCAGTGAGCCGGGACCCCGGGAGCGTCAGATGGCGCTCCCGGGGCCGACCGGATGTTGCGCCACACCGCACCTCGGAGGAGGGTGTTCGCTGTGGGCAAGGACCGAGTCGAGCGGCTGCCGAAGAAGGCGTATGAAGCGGAGCTCTTCCGCCTCCAGGGCGAGCTCGTCAAGCTGCAGGAGTGGGTGAAGGTCGAGGGCGCCCGGGTCGTCGTCGTCTTCGAGGGGCGCGACGCCGCCGGTAAGGGCAGCACCATCAAGCGGGTCACCGAGTTCCTCAACCCGCGCCTGGCGCGCATCGCCGCGCTGCCCGCACCGACCGAACGCGAACGCAGCCAGTGGTACTTCCAGCGCTACATCGAACATCTCCCGGCCGCCGGCGAGATCGTCCTGTTCGACCGCAGCTGGTACAACCGGGCCGGCGTCGAGCGGGTGATGGGCTTCTGCACCAAGGCGGAGTACATGCGCTTCCTCCACCAGTGCCCGATCTTCGAACGCCTCCTGACCGAGGACGGCGTCCTGCTCCGCAAGTACTGGTTCTCGGTCAGTGACCACGAACAGGAGGAACGGTTCCGCTCGCGTCTGCAGGATCCGATGCGGCGCTGGAAGCTCTCACCCATGGACCTCGAGTCGATCAGCCGCTGGGAGGACTACTCCCGGGCGAAGGACGAGATGTTCATGCACACCGACATCCCCGAAGCACCCTGGAACGTCGTGGAGAGCGAGGACAAACGGCGGGCGCGCATCAACATGATCGCCCACCTGATCTCCACGATCCCGTACCACGAGGTCCAGCGGGTGCCGCTGTCCCTCCCGCCACGACCGCCGTCCAGCGGTTACCAGCGAACGCCGCGGGACATGCAGACTTTCGTACCCGATCACGCTTCGACCTTGAAGCCTTGACCATCGGAGACAACGAACGACACTGCAAGTGTGATTGAAGCCTTCTGCTGATTCTGTGCAGTGAGTCGGAGGGTCGACCCCTCCTATTTGGCCTCTGGTGCGCGATCTCCGCCCCAGGTTGCCCACATGTGGAAGAGATCCTCGCTGTCGGCCAGGACGGAAGCCCAGTCGTCGCGCAGCGGCTTCACACCGAGCTGGTCGATACAGAAGCGCAGTACGCCCTCCACTGACATTCGCGACCCCGGGATGTGGTGCTTCTTGCTCAGCACGCCATCGGGCGCCAACTGGGTGGAACCCACGTGCGTGTGCGGGTCTCGGATATGGCTGTTGCCGTCCGGGTGCCAATGGAAGGCGATGATCTCGGCTCCGTCGATCGTCTGAACTGCATGTAGCCGCGCGTACTGACCTTGTACGGTCCGCGGTCCCGATCATCCGGGATGTGGAGGATCTCGTACTTCAGCGATATGTCGATGGTGACGATCTGCCCATTCGGGCCCTCGACCGGTTCGGGTTCGAACTTCGGCCAGTTCAGCGAGTGAACTCTGTGCAGCTCGTGCCGGCCTCCGTAGCTGACGACGAACGGCGTCCTCGTAACGCAGGACGCCGCCCGCTGCAGCGGTTCCAGAAACCGGGAGACAGCCTCTGACGCGGACTTACCGGGCAAACGGAATGAGCATGGCGACCTTGGTGATGGCCATGTCGTCGGATTCCTCGTAGTCGCCGCGGTCCCAGCGCACCAAGAACTCAGCGCCGGAGATGCCCAAGAGTTTGCGGGTCGTCTTGTCGAACAGGGCAACGCCTTCCTCACGGCTCAGCTCGCGAACCTCCGGAACAACGTCCCCTGAAGTTTGTGTCGTCACGCTTCCCTCCCCTCGATCGCATCCTGGCACGCGACGTTGCGCGAACGAAACCCACCGTAAGTCGGGGGTACGACAAGTTTCAGCCGTAACCCCCACGGTAGGCCCCGATGGGTGAAAGTGCTCTATGACGAGAGAGACAACGAAGGCAGCTCCTGCGGAACGGGTACGGAAACACCATCAGCCAACCCAGGCGCGCCGCACCCACCGGGCTGCAAGGTCAAGATCCTGGTCGAACTGAGACGTAAACAGTCGCCTCCTCCCGCTGGGCGAACGCGTTGTCAACACCGCCCGAATCCTGACCCCGTAGTTCCGGCCGAAAGCGGACCACCTCTAGCTTGTCGATCTTGTTAGTCGTTGGTCTTGGCGGCCGAGGGGACGCGGCCGAGGTCGCGGTCTTTGAGTCGGTAGCTGTCGCCTTTCATCGAGATCACTTCGGCGTGGTGGACGAGGCGGTCGATCATGGCGGCGGCCACGACGTCGTCGCCGAAGACTTCGCCCCAACGGCCGAAGGGCTTGTTGCTGGTGACGATCAAGCTGGCCCGTTCATAGCGGGCCGAAACCAGTTGGAAGAACAGGTTCGCCGCCTCCGGTTCGAACGGGATGTAGCCGACCTCGTCGATGATCAAAAGTGGGATGCGGCCAAGCTTGACCAGTTCGTCCTGCAGCCTGCCAGCGGTGTGGGCGTCGGCGAGGCGGGACACCCATTGGGCGGCAGTGGCGAACGCGACCCGGTGCCCGGCCTGGCAGGCCCGGATCCCCAGGCCGATCGACAGGTGCGTTTTGCCGGTGCCGGGCGGTCCGAGGAACACGACGTTCTCGCGGGCGGTGACGAAGTCGAGGGTGCCCAGGTGAGCGATCTGCTCGCGTTTGAGTGAGCGTTGGTGCTCGTAGTCGAACTCCTCGAGGCTCTTGCGGGCCGGGAACCTCGCTGCGCGGATGCGTCCCTCGCCGCCGTGTGACTCGCGGGCGGAGACTTCGCGTTGCAGGCAGGCGGCGAGGAACTCTTCGTGGGTCCAGGACTCGGCCCGGGCTCGTTCGGCGAGACGGTCGACCGAGGCCGTGAGGGAGGGGGCTTTCATCGCCCGGGCCAGGAACGCGATCTCCGCGCTGACGTTGCGGCTGGTCTTGGCGGTCATCAGGCCACCTCGCTGTCGATGCCGAACATCCGGTCGTAGTCGGCCAGGTCCCGATGTTCGACCTCGGTGCGGACCGGGCTGACTCCGGCCTGCCGGTGAACGGCCCGCAGCAGCGTCGCGGCGTCACGGTGCAGCGGATCGGTGATGCTCTGATGCGCCGCCCAGCATCGGGCGTGAGCAGCAACCTCCCGGCCGTCGCAGGTCACCGCCACCTGCTCGGCGTCGGCGCCGACATCAACGCGCCGGCCGATAGCCGACGGATGCACCGAGTAGTCATTGGCATCGAGGCGGACATAGTGATCCCGGGGCAGCCTGGTCGACAACCGCCAGCCGACTACCGGCGTGACCGGTGGCAACGTGAGCATGGCGGCCCGGTCGGCGTCGATCCTGTCGACCGGCCGGGCCTGCAACCGGCGATGAACGCGCTGATTCGCCCGCCCCAGCCACTGCTCGAGCTGGGCATTGAAGTCCTGCGGTGAGCCGAACCTGCGACCCGGCAGAAACGACGTCTCCAGATAGCCGTTCGCCCGCTCGACCAGGCCCTTCGCTTCCGGGTCCGCCGGCCGGCACTGGACGACACGGATCCCGAGGCTGCCGCGGAAGCCGTTCATCGCCTCGGTCAGCTGCGGCCTGCCGGCCCGCCACGATCCGACCGCGGACTCGTTGTCCCAGACCAAGGCTTTCGGGACCGCACCCAGAGCGGCAAGCAGCCGCCAATGTCCCGCGAGCAGGTCCGGGGCCTGCCTGGTCGGGATCATCGCCGCCATCAACCAGCGCGAATAGCCGCAGACCATGACCAGCACCGGTGGCCGGCCGACCTGCCCGAACCCCAGCGGCACATCCACCGGCGGAAACCACAGATCACACTGCGCGAGCTCGCCCGGCAGATACTCGGTGCGCCGCGCCGGATCCGGTGCCTTGAACAACGGCCGCAACTGCTGCACCCGGTCGCAGAACACCGTCTTGCCGCGATCCCAGCCGACCCGCTCCATGATCACCGTGGTCGGCATGTCCGGGAACTCGGCCAGCAACGCCCGGATCTGAGGCTCGACCGCATCGACGATCGAACCCTTCGGCGCCCGCTGATACCGCGGCGGATCGTCACTGGCCAGGGCCTTCTTCACCGTGTTCCGCGACATCTTCAACCGCCGGGCAATGGCCTTGATCGCCATCCCTTCCGACCGCCGCAGCCGCCGAATCTCTGCCCAGTCCTCCACGTTCAGCACCTCCCGATGCTTCAGGAGGTGGTCCCGATTCACCCGGAACCACGTGGTCAGTTTTCAGGCGGAGCCGACACGCGTGAGCGAGCCGGGCGAGGTAGACGGCACGGTCACCTCGGAAGCTCGCGGGCAGCAAGAGCGGTTCGCGCTCCGGATCCCGGCCGGTGGCGCGGCGTCCTGGTGGGCGTCCCGGTATCCAGGCGGCATTGGAACGCATGGAGGAGCATCCCGGTGAGTTCACGAATACTGACGACGTGATGCCCTCGACTCGCGGCTCCCGGCATTCTGGAAGCGGTGAGTTCGCGACGAGTTCACTTCTGCGAACATGGCGGAGTGTTCGAGCAAGGATCGCGTTCCAAACAAGTGGCCACCTTCATGTTGCCTGCTGATGTCGCAGGCTTCAGCGACGTCGTGGCTGAGCCGATCGCGGACCTCGCGTCCTGGGAGACACACGATCGGACTGCGGGCGTCGTGCTGCACAACTCGTTGGAAGAGGCGCTGCAGCACAACGGCGTGCAGGCGTTCCTGCGCTTGCTCGGACGAGATGGTGGGACGGTAGGACCTCTCATCCAATTTCTGCACACCTCTGTGTTCACCGGGGACGAAGATCTACTGGCTGCCACCGGAGGTCGGTATCGACCTCTTGGTGGCGAGGGCGAGAAGATGGAGCCGGGACGACTGGCGTTCAAGTGGTTCCCGGAAGATCAGGCAGACTGCGTGCGTCGTGACTTCGTCACGCTGGCCGACTTGGCGTGGAAGGCGTTGCAGAAGGTGACGTCACCCCACGTCACGACGGTGGATGGAAAGCCTCTGCGTCGGTATCGAGTAGGACCGGCGGCGAAAGCATGGGCGTTGAAACATCCGGAATGCGTCCTCCGAGACGGCGGCCTGGTCCTCAAAGTCAAAGACGGTGGCTGACCTTACGTGCCCCTTCAATCAAGTCGGCTGCGCTCGTTCGGGCCAGACGGTCATGGCGTAACGCAGCGCCGGCTTGGCGGTGAGGCCGAACATCGCGGCGATGCGTAGCGGGTCACCGTTTGCAGCCCGCGCCTCCTCCAGAATGCGATCTTCGCGAAGTTGGGCTGCGGTGGCCGGTAAGCCGTCGAAGAGACTGGTGAGCCAGTATGCGCTGACCGGTCCGCGTTCGTGGGCGGTGCGGCGCGTCAGCAGGAGGTGCTGGTTTCGGGTGTCCGGCCAGCGCTGACGGCGGTAATGCAGGTAGGCAGTCAGCGCGGTGGCGGTGAGCGGGCCCAGGCGCTGTCGGGCCGTGCCCAGGTCGATGCGCTGGCCAGTTAGATCGGGACGCTGATGCACCTGCGCGGCGTGCCGATCGCGGTCATCTCCGCGTGGCTCGGGTACGCCTCGGCGTCGTTCACGATGAAGACATTTGTGCACTCGTAAGGCGGGGCGATGCGCGACGCGGCCTTCTTCTTGTTCCTCGCTGACAGGACTATGACCCACCTGAACAACGGAACCACGATTTCTCAGATCATCGACATCATCAGAGATCAGGCGTTGGGTGAAGAACCAGGCCAACCGGGATCGGACACCTGAACCGGCAACCCTTCAGCGGGCAGTTCCTGCAGGCGCCTTCAGAGCCTTCTGCGAGATCTCGTGAGGTAATGATCTATAAGCGCGGAAAAGGGGCCTGTCGGAGATCTCCGATCAAGCCCCTGACCTTAGGGTGGAGCTGAGGGGACTCGAACCCCTGACCCCCACACTGCCAGTGTGGTGCGCTACCAGCTGCGCCACAGCCCCTTACCCGTCCCCGGCGATTCCCCCGGGCACGCTGGAAATACTACACACTCCCGCGCGAGACGTTGCGGCACCCCCTCAGTTGAGCGAGACGTCCGGGGGGAAGTGGGCGACAGCTGCCAGGATGTCGCCCTGGCGGCGCAGGACCATGGCCCACAGGTCGTCGGGGCGTTCGACGAAGGGGTCGCCGGGCAGGGCGTCGAAGACGAACCAGGAGCCGGAGGCGACCTCGTCCTCCAGCTGGCCGGCGGACCAGCCGGAGTAGCCGGCGAAGACGCGGATGCCGGCCACGTTCTCCCGCATGCGGTCGGGGTCGCCGGACAGGTCGAGGGTGCCGAGGGAGCCGCTGACCGGATGGAAGCCGGACACCCGCTTCTTGGACTCGGGGCGGGTGCGTGCCAGGCAGATGGCCGACTCGGGCTGGACCGGGCCGCCCTCGAACAGGACCGCCGGGTCGCCGGCGAGCTCACCCCAGGTGCCGAGCACCTCGGAGACGGGAACCTCGGTCGCCCGGTTGAGGACGACGCCGAGGGCGCCACCGGTCTCGTGGGCCACCAGCAACACGACCGTACGGTCGAAGTTGGGGTCCTTGAGGGTGGGCGTGGCAACGAGCAGCTGACCGGTCATCGACTCCACCGACCGGCCTCCGATCCGCTGCCCTTCACCGAACACGTGCATACCGCCGTCCGCTCGACGTAGCCATGCCTCGCACATTAGCCTGCGTTTCCGGCCGCCGATAAGGTCTGGACATGAACCCGCCACCTACGGCAGCAGAGATCGGCGTCATCGGCGGCTCGGGGCTGTACGCGCTTCTCGAGCACGCCACAGAACTCGAGGTCTCGACCCCCTACGGCGCCCCATCCGACAAGATCACAGTGGCCGACGTGGGTGGACGCCGGGTGGCTTTCCTGCCCCGTCACGGGCGCGATCACCGCTATCCGCCGCACCGTATTCCGTACCGTGCCAACCTGTGGGCACTGCGTTCTCTCGGTGTGCGGCAGATCCTCGCCCCGTGCGCGGTCGGCGGCCTGCGGCCCGAGCTCGGCCCCGGCACCTTTGTGGTGCCCGACCAACTGATCGACCGGACGAGCGGCCGCGTCCAGACCTTTTACGACAGTGGCGCCGTGCACGTTTCGTTCGCCGACCCCTACTGCCCCGCGGGCCGAGCCGCCGTCCTGAAGTCAGCCGAACCGGTGAACGCCGTCGACGGCGGCACCATGGTCGTCATCGAGGGCCCCCGCTTCTCCACCCGAGCCGAGTCGAAGTGGTTCACCGCGATCGGCGGCACCATCGTCAACATGACCGGCCACCCCGAGGCGGTCCTGGCCCGGGAGCTGGCCCTCTGCTACACCGCCATCGCCCTCGTGACCGACCTGGACGCCGGCGTCGAGGGCGACCACGGCGTGACCCAGGAAGAGGTCTTCAAGGTCTTCGCCGAGAACACGGAACGGCTGCGCGGGGTGCTGCTGGACGCGGTGGGGCGACTGCCGGAGGAGCGGTCCTGCGGGTGCGCGGACGCTCTGGCCGGGATCAAGCTCCCGTTCGATCTTCCCTGACGGGTCGTCCGAGCGCGCGGACGGCGAACCGGATCACTCCCCAGCCGATCAGGGCGCCGAGCAGTGCCAGCGCGACGACCAGCCCCGAGCCGGTCGTCGCGAAAGCCGCGAACCCGCCCACCGACAGCAGCGACGCGAACGCGCCCACCGACAGCACGGACCCGAACGAGCCGACCGAGAGAACCGACAGGATCGATCCCACCGACAGCACGGAGAGAACCGACCCCACCGACCCGAACGACAGAACCGAGTCCTTCGAGTAGGCGCTCAGAATCGATCCGCTGGACCTGTACGACAGGATGTTCCGGCTGCGAGACATAGACCAAGCATGATCGACCGGCCTTCCTCGCACACCACCCGCAGGCCGTAACCAGGTGCTGGTTTCCACATCCACCGATGGGTTGATGCGAATCGCGGAGTGCACGGGCTCGGCCCCCAGAACAGACGCCGGTGACCTTCCCTGGTCAGTGGACGAGAGGGCGGTAGCGAAGAAGAACGACGCCGCTGCGGAAGCGTCGCTCGTCGAGGAGTTCGAAGTCCGTGCGCCCGCCAACGGGCAGCCCCGGCTTGCCGCCTCCGACGGCCACCGGCCAGACGATCAGCTGGCACTCGTCAACCAGTCCAGCCCGAATGGCTTGCGCCGCCAGGTGAGCACCCCCAATGGTGATGTCACCGCCCGCCGTGGCCTTCAGCCGCTGCACGGCGGCGGCGTCAAAACGGCGCTCCACCCTGGTACGAGCCGTCGACACCTCAGCCAGCGTCGAAGAGTAGACAACCTTGTCCGCCGCCTGCCAAGCCCGAGCGAAGTCAGCCAACAGCTCGGACTGAGCAGCAAGCGACGCGTCCGTCTCCCATACAGACATCAGCTCATACAGGCGCCGCCCGTAAAGGAAGGTACCGACCGACCGCACGAGCTCAGTGGTGAACGCGAACACCTCCTCGTCACGCGGCATCCAGTTGAAAGATCCGTCGGCGTCCTCGATGAACCCGTCAACCGACACGTTGGTCACATAAATCAGCTTCGCCACGCCTCTTCCTCCCAACACACACGGGCAGTCAGATCCACCCTCACCCTCCCCACGAACGGCAAGACCCAGATCCGACACCAAAGGCAAGAAACACAAGACGAAGCTCGACCACGACACCGCGGGCGCCCGAGGGCTCAGCCCCGAAGCAAGCACGACCACCGTCACCGCGGGGCGCCCGAGGGCTCAGCCCCGAAGCAAGCGCGACCACCGTCACCGCGGGGCGCCCGAGGGCTCAGCCCCGAAGCAAGCGCGACCACCGTCACCGCGGGGCGTCCGGGGGCTCGGCCCCCGGAGCAAAATACCGGAACGGCCCCCGGTTCGCGCTTTCCGCGAACAGGGGGCCGCCAAGCCGTGGAGGTGCCGGGAATCGAACCCGGGTCCTTCGTTGTTTTGTCAGGGCTTCTCCGAGCGCAGCTCACTAAGTCCCTACTCGGCCCTCCGGCTCACGTGAGCAAGTCCGGACGACGGGCCCAGTCGCTGATTGATCTCGCCGTGCGGTCCCCGCGACCGGGACCGGTTGGCCAGCCTCCTAGCTGATGCCGGCAGCTGGGACGGAGGCGCTCCCAGACCGACAGACCACGCTACTTGCCTCAGGCGGCGAGAGCGTACTGGTCAGCGTCAAACTTTTCGTTGGCGCTTATAGTTTTCCGACGACCGATTCTCGAGACGACGTCGGCTTCCTCGGCTCGCTTCCCCTGTCTCCACGTACGAAGTCGAAACCAGTCACCCCCTGGACCAATGCCTACAGCCCGACAATCTTAGCTCACCCGGCAGCTGCCGCCACCGATGGTGCACCCGGTCGCCCGCGAGCTGCCGTTCCGGCTCGCCTGGTATCCGGCGGTGACCGAGGCGCCGGGGGCGAGAGGGCCGCCGCTGAGCGTCACCCGGCTGCCCGAGGCGCTGGCCCGGCCGTTCCACTCGCCGCGGATGCTCAGGTCGCCGGAGTAGGTGATGGTGACGGTCCAGTCGCGGGGCGCGCTGCCGTTGTTGACGATCCGGACGCTGCCGATGAGGCCGTCCCGCCAGGACGCCGTGGTGGTGTAGGTCGCGTCGAAGACGTTGACGGGGGCGGGCGGTGGCGAGGAGGACGAGCGTGAAGGGGAGGGCGCGGTCGAAGACGGCGACGAAGAGGGCGATCTCTTCGGTTTGCGGGATTTCGAAGGTGTCGGCGAAGGAGAACGGGACACCGACGGAGAGGGAGAAGAAGGAGAAACAGAGAATGAGGGAGTCAGCGACGCCTCGACGGCCTGCGGGACGACAACCTCAGCGGGCACCGACGGCTGGACGATCACCGGGCCGCCGGCGTCGGTCGGGGTGGACGCGCCGGCGCGGACGGCGACCCAGCCGACGAGAGCGACCAGGATCGCTGCCGCGAAGCCGAGGACGAGTCGTGCCGGCGTGAGTCGGCTGACGGAGTGCTTGGACAACGGCCGGGTCTCCTCGGGGGGCGGGAAGAAGATCAAGCCCGGGGAGAATACCCGTCAGTCGTGACCCTTGGCACGGCGGCCCATCGCCCGGTTGATCTCGCGCTGGGCGTCTCGTGCCGCCATGTCCTGGCGCTTGTCGTAGCTCTTCTTACCCTTGGCGACGCCGATCTCGACCTTGGCGTAGCCGTTGTGGAAGTAGACCGAGAGCGGCACCAGCGTGATGCCGTCGTCGCGCAGCATGCCGCGCACCTTGTGGATCTCCTCGCGGCGCAGCAGCATCTTGCGGACGCGGCGCGGCTCGTGGTTGGTCCACGTCCCCTGCGAATACTCCGGGATGTGCATGCCGTGCAGGTAGAGCTCGCCGTCCTTCTCGTGGCCGAACGCGTCGACGAGCGAGGCGCGACCGGCGCGCAGCGACTTCACCTCGGTGCCGGTGAGGACGAGCCCCGCCTCATATGTGTCCAGAATGGCGTAGTCGTGTGTCGCCTTGCGGTTGGAGGCGACGAGCTTGCGCCCCTGTTCACGTGGCATCCCTCAACAATATCGCGGGCCTCAGCAGAGACAGCCCGGCAGGTAGTTGAGCGGGTTTCGCGGTACGCCGCCGAATCGGGTCTCGAAGTGCAGGTGTGCACCGGTGGAGGCGCCGGTGCTCCCCACCCGGCCGATCACCTCGCCGCGGCGCACGTGTTCGCCGGGGCGCACGAAGATGCGGGACTGGTGGCCGTAACAGGTGGTGAAGCCGTACCCGCTCAGCCGGCCGTGGTTGATGCAGGTGTACTGCCCGTAGCCGCCGTTCCAGCCGGCCTGCACGACCCGTCCGGAGGCCGCCGCGCGGATCTCGGTGCCCGAGCCCGCGGCGAAGTCCGTTCCGGCATGCAGCTGCCAGACCCGGTAGTAGGGGTCGTAACGGTTGCCGAAGTCGCTGCTCTTCCATCCGCGAACCGGCATGGTCAGCATGCCTCCGCCGTACGTCCCGGTGTTGCCGCCGCGGGCCTCCCAGCCGCGTAGGCTGGCCTGCACGCGGCGTTCGGCGACGACGGCCGCCCGGTATTGCGCCAGCACTGTGGACCGCTGGGACTGCGCGGCGCTGAGCGCTGTCCGGCGGGCGAGGATCAGGTTGTCGAGGGAGCGGCGGGCGCGGATGGCCGCGGCTTCGGCGGCGTGGGCGGCATGGAGCTTGTCGGCCGCCTTGCGCTCGGCTTCCTCCGCCGCGAGCTTGGCGGCGGCGGCGCGGTCATGGGCGACGCGCGCTTCGCGTCTGGCTTTGACGAGGGTACGGACCTCGCGCTGCTCATGAGACATGAGCTGGTCGACCAGCCCCAGCCGGTCCATCAGGTCCTGTGGGCCGTTGGCCGAGACAAGTACGTTCATCCGCGCGAACCCGCTGCCCATGTAACTCGACGCGGCGATCTCATCGACCCGCTCGCGAGCGCCGTGTACCTGCTCGGCCGCGATCGCGTACCGGCCGGCGACCCGCTGGAACTCCTGCCGGACCGTGCCGGCGTACCGCTTGGCGGCGCCGGCCTCGACACGGGTGGCGACAACCACGCCCCGGGTCGTGGCCACCCGATGCTGCGCGATCGGCAGGGAGGCGGTGGCCCGTGCCAGGTTGCTCGCGGCGGTACGCGCAGCCGCGCTCGCGCTCTCCAGCAGTGCCTCGGCACGCCGCACGGCCCGCGCGGCGTCGTCACCCCGGTCCGCCACCGGAGCCGGCGCGGAGAACACCGGGCCCGGCGCGGAGAACACCGCCACCGCCGGAGCCGGTGCGACCAGGACCAGGCTCGCGAACGTGAGCAGGCTGAGGCAGGCGGCGAGCCAGGGCTCAGATCGGCGATACCTCACGAGGAGTCACCGTACTCTGACTAATCGCCCGCAATGCCCTAAATCGCCCGACGGCCGCGATCTCACACGGAGATCGCGGCCGTCGGGGTGAAAAAGCGCGTCAGACCTTGAGGTAGAACCGGAGGGTGACCCACGCGGTGACCGCGCTGACCAGCGCACCGACACCGGCGAGCACGGGCAGCATCAGCCACACGTTGCCGCTCGGGATCGGCGTGAGGATCGTGGTCAGTGCCTGCAGCTTGTTGTCGAGCAGGACCACCTTGCCGACGAAGAGCGCGACGAAGCCGAGGATCGCGCCGACCAGGCCGGCGACCACCGCCTCCAGCACGAACGGCGCCTGGATGAACCAGTTCGACGCGCCGACCAGCTTCATGACCGCGACCTCGCGCCGCTTGCTGTACGCCGCCACCTGAATGGTGTTACCGACCAGCAGCAACGCGGCGAACGCCATGACGGCCGCCACGACCAGCGACATCACCTGGATCGAGTTGAAGATGTTGAACACCTTGTCGAGCAGGGTGCGCTGGTCGATGATCTGCCGGATGCCGGGCAGGCCCTCGATCTGCTTGGCGAACTCCGAGTACTGCTCGGGGTTGGTGAGCCGCACCCGGTAGGACTCCGGCAGGCTCTCCGGGCTGATCGAGTTGACGAAGTCGGGCGAGTCCTTCCACAGCACCTTGAAGCGCGCGAAAGCCTCTTCCTTCGTCTCGTGCTTCATCTCCTCGACGAGCGGGCTCGACTCGATCGTCTGATTGATCGAACTCTTCTGCGCCTCGGTCGCGTCCTCGGCCAGGAAGACCGAGACCTCGATCTTGTCGTAGTAGAAGTCCTTCATCTGGTCGACCTGCATGTACATCAGCACGCTGGCGCCCAGCATGGTCAACGAGACCGACATGGTGATGATCATGGCGACCGTCATCGTGACGTTGCGCCACAGGCCCACCAGGACCTCGTTGAGGACGTACTTCACGCGCATCGGGGGGATCCTTCCAGGACTCCGCGTGTTGCTGCTTCAGCTGTCGATTCGGGAGCGGAGCCGGGCTTAACCGTAAACACCGCGAGCCTGGTCACGGACGATCCGTCCGCTCTCAATCTCGATGACCCGCCGGCGCATCTGGTTGACGATGTTGGAGTCGTGCGTGACCATCACGACGGTCGTGCCGGTCCGGTTGATCCGGTCCAGGAGGCGCATGATCTCGATCGACGTGTCCGGGTCCAGGTTACCGGTCGGCTCGTCGGCCAGCAGGATCAGCGGGCGGTTCACGAAGGCCCGGGCCACCGCGACACGCTGCTGCTCACCGCCGGAGAGCTCGTGCGGGTAGCGGTGCTCCTTGCCGCCGAGGCCGACGAGTTCGAGCACCTCGGGCACGACACGACGGGCCACGGCCTGCGTCTTGCCGATCACCTCCAGGGCGAACGCGACATTCTCGTACGCCGTGCGGTTGGGCAGGAGGCGGAAGTCCTGGAACACGCAGCCGATCGAGCGGCGGAAGTGCGGAACCTTCCAGGACCGCAGCGTGGTCACGTCCTTGGCGTTCACCACCACCTTGCCACGGGTCGGCGAGACCTCGTGGAGCAGCAGCTTGATGATCGTCGACTTGCCGGAACCGGAGGGGCCGATGAAGAAGACGAACTCACCCTTCTCGATCCCGACGCTGACATTGTCCAACGACGGCCGAGACGCCTTCGGATACGTCTTCGTCACGTTCTCGAGCTGAATCACAGGAGGGGAGTCTACGCGGTGTAACGAAATCGCCAAGTCCGCCGGGGCCCGGAATATTTGCCACCTGCGGTAACAGCAAATTTGGGCATCCCCCGCCTGACCGAGTGTTCAGGCGGGGTAGCGCTCGGTCACCAAACCGGTCAGGCCGCGACCTGGTTCTGCTTGCGCCAACGGATCCCTGCCTCGATGAACCCGTCCAAGTCGCCGTCGAAGACGGACGAAGGGTTGCCGACCTCGAACTCGGTGCGCAGATCTTTCACCATCTGGTAGGGGTGCAGAACGTACGAACGCATCTGGTCGCCCCACGATCCGGTGGTGTCCTGCTTGAGGCCGGCCATCTTGGCCTCCTCCTCCTGGCGCTTCCGCTCCAGCAGGCGGGCCTGGAGCACGCGCAGGGCGGAGGCCTTGTTCTGCAGCTGGGACTTCTCGTTCTGGCAGGTCACCACGATCCCGGTGGGGATGTGGGTGAGCCGGACCGCGGAGTCGGTGGTGTTGACGCTCTGGCCGCCGGGACCGGAGGAGCGGTAGACGTCGGTGCGGATCTCGTTGTCCGGAATGTCGATATGGTCGGTCTGCTCGACCACCGGCATCACCTCGACACCGGCGAAGCTGGTCTGCCGGCGGCCCTGGTTGTCGAACGGGCTGATCCGGACCAGCCGGTGGGTGCCCGACTCGACGCTGAGGGTGCCGTACGCGTACGGCACCTTGACGGTGAAGGTGGCGGACTTGAGCCCGGCCTCCTCCGCGTACGACGTGTCGTAGACCTCGGTGGGATAGCCGTGCCGCTCGGCCCACCGCAAATACATCCGCATGAGCATCTCGGCGAAGTCGGCAGCGTCCACACCGCCGGCGCCGGCGCGGATGGCCACCAGAGCTTCGCGGGAGTCGTACTCCCCCGAGAGGAGGGTGCGGACCTCCATCTCCTCGATGGCCTTGCTCAGCGCGCCCAACTCGTCGCCGACCTCGGCGAGCGAGCCGGCGTCACCCTCCGACTCGGCGAGCTCGAGGAGCACCTCGGCGTCGTCGAGACGGGAGCGCAGGCGTTCCAGCTTGGAGATCTCGCCCGACACGTACGACAAGCGACTGTTGACGTCCTGGGCGCGGGCCTGGTCGTCCCAGAGGTCCGGCGCGGAGGCCTGCTCCTCCAGATCAGCCTTGTCACGGCGCAGCCTGTCGACGTCCAGGACGGTCTCGATGTTGCGGAGGGTGGCGTCGAGGGCCTTGAGTTGCTCAGGGAAGTCGGCAGCTGTCACGACACTCAAGACTACGCCGCCCGGCCGGGGTACCGGCCAGGTGGGCGCGGTTTGTCGGGTTGTCGCGTCAGGTCGAAGGAGCCGCCTTGAGCCAGGTGAGCGCGGCCTTGTGATAGGCCACGGCGAACTCAAGGGCGGCCGCGCCGTACGGATCGCCGTTCTTCTTCGCCTCCTTGGCCTGTTCCTTGGCCATCGCCAGCGCCTCCGCGTGGTACGTGTTGGCGTTGGAGTAGAGCTCCTGCAGCTGGTCGCCGCTGTGCTGCTCGCCGAACGCCACACGCAGGGCGACGGGGTTGCGCAGCGCGTCCCGGCCGGGTGTCTCGGCGAGCCATCGGCTGAAGGCGCGCTTGCCGGAGGCCGTGATCGCGTACGGCTGACTGGATCGGGGGCCCGGCTTACCGAGACGCACATAACCCATTTCGGCCAGTACGGGAAGTTCGCGGTAGACCTGGCTCCGCGTCATCGACCAGTAGGGCCCGAGGCGGCGTTCGGCGGCGGCCATCAGCTGGCCACCGGTCATCGGCCCCTCATGGAGGAGTCCCAGGAGGGCAGCCGCCGTCGGATTGATTTGGAAGTCGGGCATGCCTTCTAAGCTGCCACTTTGTCGCTCCGCCGTCCAGGATTTCGCCTGATCCGTCCAGTTTGCGTCTCCACAAGCGACTGTCCCGCACAGACAGTCCGACAACGAGCGTGCGTCGCACGCGTTTTGCCGTGCGAAGGCAAGTTGACCAGGTAAAATGGAGCAGTTAAACGGTCAGACAGCGCATCCGAGGCAGGAAAGCCCCAGAAGTGACCATAGCGGTCATGCAAATAACGACACTGTTCTCCAACCGCCCCACCCGCCACTAAAGACTCATCCCATGTGTGGGTACCGCCAGTCGACCGGCGGGTCGAAGGTCTCCTTGATCGTCCGCGGCGACACCCAGCGGACCAGATTCAAGATCGAACCGGCCTTGTCGTTGGTGCCGCTCCCCCGCGCTCCGCCGAACGGCTGCTGCCCGACGACGGCACCGGTCGGCTTGTCGTTGATGTAAAAGTTGCCCGCCGTGAACCGCAGCGCCCGCTGTGCCCACTCGACGACGCCACGGTCGGTCGCGAAGATCGAACCCGTGAGCGCGTACGGCGAGGCCGCGTCCGCCTGAGCCACGGCATCGGCGAACTCCCCGTCCTCGTACACGTGGACGGCCAGGATCGGGCCGAAGAACTCGGTGGTGAACACCTCGTGCGTGGGATCGGTCCCCTCCACGAGAGTGGGCGCCACGAACCAGCCCTCCGAGTCGTCGGCCACCCCTCCGGCCAGCACGGTGCACGAGTCGCTGTTCTTGATCCGGTCCAGGGCACCGGCGAGGCGCGCGAACGACCGGCCGTCGATCACAGCACCTCCGAAGGTCGAAAGGTCGGTGACATCCCCGTACGAAATAGAAGCGATCGAAGCCGCAAGGCGGTCCCGCAGCCCGCCCTCCCACATGCTCCGCGGCACGTAGGCCCGGGACGCCGCCGAACACTTCTGGCCCTGATATTCGAAAGCCCCCCGCAGCAGAGCGGTGTGCAGGGCTTCGGCGTCCGCGCTGGGGTGCGCGAACACGAAGTCCTTGCCGCCCGTCTCGCCCACCAGGCGCGGATAGGTGCGGTAACGATCGATGTTGTCGCCGACCGTCCGCCAGAGATGCCGGAACGTGGCCGTCGAGCCGGTGAAGTGGATGCCCGCCAGCTCCGGGTCGGCGAGCGCCACGTCGGACACCGCCAGGCCGTCGCCGGTCACCATGTTGATCACGCCGGGCGGCAGGCCGGCCGCCTCGAACAGGCGCATCGTGAAGTGCGCGGCGAACTGCTGGGTGGGTGAGGGCTTCCAGACCACAGTGTTACCGAGCAGCGCGGGCGCCGAGGGCAGATTGCCGGCGATCGCGGTGAAGTTGAACGGCGTGATCGCGTAGACGAAGCCCTCGAGCGGCCGGTGGTCGAACCGGTTCCAGATGCCCGGCGAGGACTCCGGCTGCTCGGCGAGGAGCCGCTGGCCGAAGTGCACGTTGAAACGCAGGAAGTCGATCAGCTCGCAGGCCGCGTCGATCTCCGCCTGGTAGCAGGACTTGGACTGGCCCAGCACGGTGGCCGCGTTCAGGGTGTCGCGCCAGGGGCCGGCCAGCAGTTCCGCCGCGCGCAGGAAGACCGCGGCGCGCTCGGCGAACGGCAGCGAACGCCACATCGGCGCCGCCGCCTTGGCCGCCGCGACCGCCGCGTCGGCGTCGGCCCGCGTGGCGTTGCCGGTGACACCGAGCACGTCGCGCCGTCGATGCGGCTGAACCACGTCGATCGGCGGGCCGCCGGCCATCCGCTGCCGGCCGCCGATGGTCATCGTGAGATCCGGCCGCTCGTCCCGCAGCGCCGTCAGCCGCTCCTGAAGCGACTCGCGCTCCGGGCTGCCCGGCGCATAGCCGCGAACCGGTTCGTTCCGTGGCGGCGGAACGGAGAACTGGGCGTCCATGCGAACTCCTCCACGTCGAGGGGCGCTGTTCGTCCATCCTCGCACCCCTCCGGTTACCCTGACCCCCATGACTGAAGGCCCGACCGCACCGGAGACCGTCGAGGAGTCCCGGCTCACCGTGGTGCTGCTCGCGGCGGCCGCCCTCGTGTGGACGGCGGCGATGATCTGGTCCGCCCGGGTCACCATCACCGGGCGGGCGAGCGCCGAGATGGAGGTGACCTCGACGGCGTACGCGTTGCCCGGCGCGGTCTCCGCCGACCTGGTGGCCGGCGCCGCCGTGGCGCTGCTGGCGCTCACCCTGCTCAGCGGCCGGCGGACCGTCGGCGCCACGCTCCGGTTCGCCGTCGCGACCGGTGCCGGGCTGGTGGTCGGCCTGCTCAGCGCGCTGCCGATCGTCACGATCAACACGGCCGGCTCGCTCTACGCGATCGTCGGCGGCACGGTCGCCGCGGCGGCCACCATCGGTGGCGCGATCGCCGGCTTCCGCATCCCGCCGGTCATCGCGGCGGCCTGCACCGCGGCCGTCGCCGTCTTCGTGGTCGGTTTCGTGCTCAACCTCTTCCAGGAGCCGGTGCTCGACCTGCTCGGCGCGGACGACACCGCCTCCTCGGCGAACGCGGCACAGTGGTTCAGCTACGGCCAGGCGGCGATCAGCGGCCTCACCGCCGGCCTCGTGGCCTATCTGATGCTGCGCCGTTTCCGGCGCCGGACCGGCGGCGAACTCCGCTGGCCGATGTACGCGCTGGCCGGCGCGGGCCCCGGCCTGGTCATGGTGATCGGCGAGATGCTGTCGCGCACCGCCGGCTCCGAGGTGCTGGAGCTGGCCGGGCGGGTCAGCCCGCTGGACCAGCTCGCCCAGCAGATCCTCAGCGACGCCCGCCTCAACAGCTCACTGATCATCCTGTTCCTCGGGGCGATCGCGGCGATCGTCGCGGTCGGCCGGACGATGAAGCCGGCCGAGGAAGAGGACGAGGAAGAGGAAGATCAGGCCAGCTCGGAGAGTTCGGAAACCGCGTACCACTCCAACTCGTGATCCTCCGCGCCGTCGACGGTGAACTGCGCGTCCGGGTCGCCCGCGAGGGCCTCCTCGACCACGTCGGCGGCGGCCCCGACCGCCTCGGCCGCGTCGGTGCTGTCGATGTGGATGCTCGCCAGCTCCGCCAGCAGCGCCGGCTCCGGCAGCCGCACGGCGCTCGACCCCAGCTCGGTGTCCTCCCGCTGCAGCCTGCTCGCCGGCACGTCCGCCGAGACCACGACGCGGCGGCGCGGCGCCGCGGGATCGTGCCGCAGCAGTTGCAGGGCGCCCTGGGCGGCCCGGGTGAAGGCGACGTACTCCAACTCCTCCTCGTCGCCCTCCGCATACCACTCGCGGAGCGCCGGGGTGACCGCGTGCGCGACCGTCGCGCCGTCGCCGAGCCGGCCGGAGGCCTTGAGAGCCGCCAGCATCGGCACGGTGGCCGGCAGATAGACCCGGACCAGGTCGGTGTTCGGCACGCAGACCTCCTGTGCTTCGCGCGGTCCCGCTCATCATTGCACCAGGCACCTTAGGGCACTCGCAAGCAAACGATGGCAAACTGAGGCCGTGGAACCCCGATTCCTGTTGCTCTCCGACGTCGCGGCCGAGCTGAACGTCTCCGACTCGCAGGTGTACCACATGGTCCGCAGCGGCGAACTTCCCGCGATCAAGGTCGGTGGGCGCGGTCAGTGGCGCGTGGAGCGCGCCAAGCTGGAGGAATACATTCAGCAACGGTACGCGGAAACAGCCGAGTGGGTCCGCGACAACCCGATGACCGAGCGCGAGCCGGAGTGACCCCTTTTGCGTTTTCCCCCGGATCGATGGCGGCGCATTGACCCGCTCATCCGGCGGGAGAACACTTCAGGCTGTCGGAAGCAAACGGAGGCAAACGTAAGGATTGGCGGTGCTCATGCGCTCGACTGTCGAGGTCGCACCTCGCGGGCCCCGGCCGGCGATCCGCCTGCGCCCGGTCCCGCGATATGAACCCCCGTTCGACGACGAGCTGTCCCCCCAGGTCTGGTCCTCACCCCGGCAACTACCACTGAGCTGGGAAGACCCGCCGGAGCCGGACACCGGCCAACCCGAGCGCCCCGCCGCACCACCCGTCGTGGCCGGCGCCTCCCACGACGCGAAACTCGCGGTCCGGCGCTTCGTGCACATGTGCGTCGAGGTCCTCAACGGATACCGCCCGGCCGGCCACCTGCGACGCCTGGCCCTGCCCTCCGAGGCGGCCCACGTGGTCGCCGAGGGCCTGGCGGGCGCCCGCCGCGTCACCGAGATGCGCAACGCGAGACGCCCCGGCACCCGCCGACCCTTGCGCCCGGCACCGGTCGCCGTCCTTCGCCTGCGCCTGTGCGAGCCCAGGCCGGGGGCGGTGGAGGCCGCGGTCGCATTGGTCACCGGCCAGCGCACGTGGGCGATGGCGCTCCGCATGGAGCTGCACCAGCAGAGCTGGTCAGCCACGGTCCTGCGCCTGATCTGAGAGCCGGGCCGTGCCATCCGCGCCCAGAGCCGGATCGGCGCGGCCGATTCGGGGCACCACCGGTTCAGGCGGGGCGCGGGCAACGCGGGCCGGCGCGGGCCGGCGCGGGCAACGCGGGCCGGCGCGGGCCGGCGCGGGCGGCGCGGGCCGGCGCGGGCGGCGCGGGCCGGCGCGGGCGGCGCGGGCCGGCGCGGGCGGCGCGGGCCGGCGCGGGGAGCGCGGGCCGGCGCGGGGAGCGCGGGCCGGCGCGGGCGGCGCGGGCAACGCGGGCGGCGCGGGCAACGCGGGGAGCGCGGGCAACGCGGGGAGCGCGGGCAACGCGGGGAGCGCGGGCAACGCGGGGAGCGCGGGCGGCGCGGGCGGCGCGGGGAGCGCGGCCGGCACGGGCGTGAGCGCGGGCGGCGCGGGCGGCGAGGGCGTCAGCGCGGGCGGCGCGGGCGTGAGCGCGGGCGGCGCGGGCGTGAGCGCGGGCAGTGCGGGTGCGGCCGGGATGGGTGGGTGGAACGGCGACGGCGGCCGGGCGGGAGTGCGCGCGGCCGCCGTCGTGTGAGCGGGTCGATCAGTGAGAGCGGTCGGTCAGGCGGGGCCGCCCGGGGCGCCGTGGCAGCGCTTGTACTTCTTGCCGGAGCCGCAGTAGCACGGCGCGTTGCGGGACGGGCCGTTCGACTCGGTGTTGCCGCCGGTGCGGCCGGAGGCGTGCCGGGGGCCGCTGTGTGCGGGGCTGGCCGGCACCGGCGAGCCGCCGGGTCCGAACGCGACCGAGCCCTGCTGCGGCTGCTGCTGGATCACCGGGCGGCCGTCGCCGGCCTCGCCGTCGATCGTCGGAGCCGTGTACTGCAGGTTCCGCGGGCGGCCGGGGCCGCCGAGGCCCTTGGCACGCACCTCGACGCGCTCGTGCTCCGGCTGGTCGTCGTCCGGGACGTCGCCGCCGCCGACCTTGGGCAGTTCGTAGGCCTTGGTCGGGTCGACCGTGATGGTGGGCTGCTCCTCGACCTGCACCTCGAGGTTGAAGACGAAGCCGGCGGCCTCCTCCTTGATGCCCTCCATCATCTGGTTGAACATGTCGAAGCCCTCGCGCTGGTACTCGACCACCGGGTCGCGCTGCGCGTACGCCCGCAGGCTGATGCCCTCCTGCAGGTAGTCCATCTCGTAGAGGTGCTCGCGCCACTTGCGGTCGATGACCGCGAGCAGCACCTGGCGCTCCAGCTCGCGCAGCCCCTCCGCGCCCAGTTCCTCCTCGCGGGCCACGTAGGCCGCGCGGGCGTCCTGCTTGAGCTGCTCGACGAGGAAGTCCTGGTCGATCGTGTTCCGCTCACCGCCGGCCTCGGCGATCACGTCGTCGATCGTCAGGGTGACCGGGTAGAGCCGCCGCAGGTTGGTCCAGAGCTGCTCCAGGTCCCAGTCCTCGGCGAAACCCTCGGACGTGGCGCCGGTGACGTAGTCGACGACCACGTCGTCGATCATGTTGGTGATCTGGTCGTGCATGTCCTCGCCGTCGAGCACCCGGCGGCGCTCGGCGTAGATGACCTGGCGCTGCTTGTTGAGCACCTCGTCGTACTTGAGGACGTTCTTCCGGATCTCGGCGTTCTGCGCCTCGATCTGGGTCTGCGCGCTGCGGATCTGCCGGGTCACCATCTTGGACTCGATCGGCACGTCATCGGGGATGTTGAAGCGCTCCATGACCGCCTCGACAGCGCCCGCCCGGAACCGCTTCATCAGGTCGTCCTGCAGCGACAGGTAGAACCGGGACTCACCCGGGTCGCCCTGTCGGCCGGAACGACCGCGGAGCTGGTTGTCGATGCGGCGGGAGTCGTGCCGCTCGGTGCCCAGGACGTAGAGCCCGCCGGCGGACTGCACCTCCGCGGCCTCCTCCTCGCAGGCTTCCTTCCAGTTCGGCAGGACCTCTTCGAGCGCTTTCGCGTACTCCTCCGGGTTCTCCACCGGGTCGAGGCCGCGCTGGTGCAGCTCGTTCGCCGCGAGGAATTCCGGGTTGCCGCCGAGCAGGATGTCAGTACCACGGCCGGCCATGTTGGTGGCGACGGTGACCCCGCCCTTCCGCCCGGCCTGCGCGATGATCGTGGCCTCCTGCGCGTGGAACTTCGCGTTCAGCACGCTGTGCGGGATGCCGCGGCGGCGCAGCAGGGTCGAGAGGATCTCCGAGTTCTGCACCGAGACCGTGCCGACCAGGACCGGCTGGCCGGTCGCGTGCCGCTCCGCGATGTCCTCGATGACCGCGTCGAACTTGGCCTTCTCGGTCTTGTAGATGACGTCCGGGTGGTCGATCCGGATCATCGGCCGGTGTGTCGGGATGGACACGACGCCGACCTTGTAGACGCTGTTGAACTCGCCGGCCTCGGTCTGCGCTGTACCGGTCATGCCGCCGAGCTTCTCGTAGAGGCGGAAGTAGTTCTGCAGGGTGATGGTCGCGAGCGTCTGGTTCTCCTGCTTGATCTCCACCCCCTCTTTCGCCTCGATCGCCTGGTGCATGCCCTCGTTGTAGCGACGGCCGTGCAGGATGCGGCCGGTGAACTCGTCGACGATCAGGACCTCGCCCTCGGGGCTGACGATGTAGTCCTTGTCGCGCTTGTACAGCTCCTTGGCCTTGATGGCGTTGTTCAGGTAGCCGACGAGCGGGGTGTTGACCGACTCGTAAAGATTGTCGATGCCGATGCGGTCCTCGACGCGGGAGACGCCGCGCTCGGTGATCGCGACGGTCCGCTTGGCCTCGTCGACCTCGTAGTCACCCTCGCCGTCCTTGCCGCGCTGGAGGCGGCCGACGATCTGGGCGAACTCCCCGTACCACCGGGCGGAGTGCTCGGCGGGACCGGAGATGATCAGCGGGGTCCGGGCCTCGTCGATGAGGATCGAGTCCACCTCGTCGACGATCGCGAAGTTGTGCCCGCGCTGCACCAGCTCGGTCTTGGCCCACGCCATGTTGTCGCGCAGGTAGTCGAAGCCGAACTCGTTGTTCGTCCCATACGTGATGTCGCACAGGTAGGCCTCGCGGTGCTCGGCGGCCGGCCGGTTCGGCAGGATGACGCCGACGGTGAGGCCGAGGAACACGTGCACCCGGCCGACCCACTCGGCGTCCCGCTGGGCGAGGTAGTCGTTCACCGTGATGATGTGCACGCCCTTGCCGCTCAACGCGTTGAGGTAGGCCGGGAACACGCCGGTCAGGGTCTTGCCCTCACCGGTCTTCATCTCCGGGATGTTGCCGAAGTGCAGCGCGGCGCCGCCCATCAGCTGGACGTCATACGCCCGCTGCCCCAGGACGCGTTTCGCACCCTCACGGGCCACCGCGAACGCCTCGGGAAGAAGCTGGTCGAGCGTCTCACCCTCCTCGAAACGCTCCTTGAACTGCTGGGTGCATCCGCGCAACTCGTCATCGGTCAGGTCGACGTAGTCGTCCTCGATCGAGTTGACCGCGTCCGCGATCGCCTTGAGCCGGCGCACCATGCGGCCTTCGCCGGCACGGAGGATCTTTTCCAATATCGACACGGGTCAACGCTCCCCTAGACAGTCTGCCGAACCATCGTAGGCACCTTCGGCCTAGACCTGTGACCCCAGCCTCCCGTGAAACTCACAAAAAGGAGGAAAGGTGTCGCCGAGTTCGCTGATAGCGCAGCGGTGGCCGGCTCCCGCGAAGTCGTTTGGCGCCCGGGCGCGTCCCGGGAAGGATGGGCTCGTGGATCACAGCCTGATGGACCCCGGCAGCGGCGCCCGCCTCCGGGAATACCGGCCGTCCGACGCCGCGGCCTTCGCGGCGGCGGATGACGGCCGGTTCGCCCTCCCGGACACCGGCCTGAGCACCGGATCCGGCTGGGTCATCGCGGACGCGGAGACCGACGAGCCGCTCGGCGGCGCCGGGCTCGACCTGGTCGTGCCCTCCCGAGGGCAGGCCGAGGCGACGGTCTGGGTGGCACCGGGGGCGCGCCGGCGCGGTCTCGGCACGGCCGCGCTCAGAGCTCTGAGCGGCTACGCGTTCGGCACCGGCCTGGACCGCCTCGAGGTGCTGACCCACTGGGAGAACCCGGCAGCGCAGCGTGTCGCGCTGGCGGCCGGATTCACCCGCGAGGGCGTGCGCCGCGGTGCCGCGCCGAACCCGGGCGGCGGCCGCGACGATCTGGTCGTCTGGACCCGGCTGGCCGGCGACCCGGACGCGCCGACCACCCGCCTGCTGCCGGACCTGCCGGGCGGCGAGCTCACCGACGGTGTGGTGACTCTGCGCCCGCTCGGCGTGCGGGACATGGACTTCTACACCGAGCTGCACAGCCTGCCCGATGTGGTGGCGACCAGCGTCCCGCCGGTGCTCAAGGCCGCCGACGAGATCCGCCGGCGGTGCTACCGCGCCGAGGCGCAGTGGCTGGCCGGCAGCAGCGCCGACCTGGTCATCCTCGACACGGCGACCGGCACCCCGGCCGGCGAGATCTCGCTGTACTACCAGGAGCCGCCATTGGCCCAGGCGATGATCGGGTACAGCACGCTCCCCGCGTTCCGTGGGCGCGGCCTGACCACCCGTGCCGCCCAGCTGGTGTCGCTCTGGGCGTTCGCCGAGACCGGCATCGTGCGCCTGATCGCCGGCGCGCTGCCCACCAACATCGGCTCGCAGCGTGTCCTGGAGAAAGCCGGCTTCCAGCGCGAGGGATACATGCGGTCGCGGCTTCCGGGCGCGGACGGCACGCGCAACGACGACGTGCAGTACGTCCTCCTGGCTGGAGACCTGCTCGCGCAGGCCTCCAGCGGCTAGCGCCAGTGTCCTAAACGGCGAGGCTGAGGATGCCGTAGTCGTATCCTCTGCGGCGGTACACGACGCTGGGCCGCCCGCTCTCCTTGTCCTGGAACAGGTAGAAGTCGTGGCCGACCAGCTCCATCTGGAACAGCGCGTCGTCGACGGTCATCGGCTCGGCCGAATGCTCCTTCTCGCGCACGATGCGCCAGGGCTGGCTCTCGTCGTGCTCGGCCAGCTCGGTGTCGACAGATGGTTCAGCGGTCAGCGTGGCAGTACGCCCGGTCAGGTCGGTGGGAAGGTTCGCGGTGGCCGCGGCCACGGACACCGGCGCGTGCCGTCCGCGGTGGACGCGGCGCCGGTCGGCGGAGCGGCGTAGCCGGCCGTCCAGTTTGTTGATGGCGCAGTCCAGGGCTGCGTAGAAGTCTTGTGCCTGTGCCTCGGCGCGGATCACCGGTCCCTTGGTCATCACGGTGATCTCGACCCGCTGGCAGGTGTCGGACTGTCGCGGATTGCGTTCGTGGAAGAGCTCCACGTCCGCCCTCATCAGCTTCTGGTCGTAACGTTCGACCTTGCTCAGCTTGTCGGCGACATGCTCTCGGTAATGGTCGGGAACCTCTACGTTGCGGCCCTTGACGACAATGTCCACTCGTGACCTCCCCCAACGTTGTTCTTGCGGGACGCCGTTTCCACGGCGCTTGGTGCAGCTCAGGGAATCTGCCGCGTGACTACCACCGACGCGGTCTGGGTGAGTGAGACGACTCCTTTCCGGCGGCGACAGGGCCCAGTCACTCGGCGCTCCCGGTGGCGGGTAAGTTTTCGCGCTTACCCTCGTCACCTAGACGCTAACCTGCCTCTGCCCGCCAGTCACCCCTCGTTCGGGATACCGGAAGGCTGACGTTCGCCTCTATCGGCAGCCCGGGGCGGTTCTGAGATCAAATTCCGGAAACGGTACGGCGAAGTTGCGTCGCGGCCAGCACCGCAGCACCTTTGACCTGCATGTCCGCCTCCTCAAGACGACGCACCACCGCGGTCACAGTCGCCCCGGTGGTGACGATGTCATCCGTCACCACAAGCGTGCCTCCGATCCGTCCGCCGCGTCGGAGAACGCCGATTCGAGGCACTATTCGCAGGGAATTGACAGCTACGGTCAACCGTCCGGCAGCATCCAGCGACGTGGAGTCAGGCCGAGGCAGGGCCTGGAGGGGCTGGAAGACCGAGGCGGTGTAGCCCGCGGACCGCAGCCGGCGAACCGTGCAGGCGGCCATCCGCGCCATGTGATCACCGTGTCGCTGCCGTCGGGCGGCGGCGGTGGAGGGCACCGGGACCAGAACCACCGGCCGGTCGCGCGGTGCGAGCGCCGCGACCGCGCCGGCCAGCAGCACACCGAGAGGCCGGGCGAGCCGGTGCCGGCCTTTTTCTTTGTACGCGAGAAGCGCACCCCGAAGCGCCCCCGAGTACTCCCCCACGGTCACGCACGCCGGAAAGCCCGCCGGGGGTGGAGTGGGAGCCGCCGGCCGTGGCCGCAGCGCCTCCAGCTCGGCCACACAGGCCGCACAGGTCCCGTACGTCAGCGGCACCCGCTCGGCGCCGCACCCGGCGCACTCCCCCGGCATGACCAGGTCGGCCAGCTCGCCGAGAAGCGCCACGATCCCACGTCAGTTCAGGAAGAAGGGTGCCGTCGGGCTCTTGCCGGCCGGCGGGTCGGCCGGCGGGTTCGCCAGGTTCTTCACCGCGATCGCGACCGGGTTGGAGAACGCGTCCCAGGCGGCCGTCCCGGTCGTGAACGTCACCGAGGCGGAGTGGAACTCGTTGGTCACCGGGTTGACCGGGAAGACGGCCAGGTAGTTGACGACACCGTTGCCGATGTCCAGCGGGCGGGGACCGGGCAGCGCGCCGTCGATCGAGACGTCCATGATCGCCACGCGGCCCTCCCGGCGGGTGCCGGCCACGGTGAGCCAGCTCTCACTGCTGAAGCCGACCGCGGTGACCGTGGCGAACGGCGGCCGCAGCGGCTCCGGGTCGACGAGCGCCACGCCGTCGCCGCTGACCGACAACGCGGCCCGGTAGAGCTTGCCGCCGGCGACCAGCGCCACCCGGTGCCCGTCCGGCGCGACCGAGATCGAGCTGATCTTGCCGCCGCCACCCGAGAACGGCACCGCCCGGGCCGCACCGCCCCGCGCGCCGAAGCTGTAGACCCGGCCGTCCGCGATGATCAGGCCGATCGCGCCCTCGGTGGTCCCGTCCGGGGTGATCGCCCAGATCGGGTACGCCGCGCCGTCCGGCAGGCCACTGACCGGTTCGAGAGCGGCCTCGTCGTTGAAGGGCGCCGCGCCCACCCGCAGCGTCTCGTTACGCCCCGAGCCGGTCACCAGGGCCGCGAAGGTGTGCGTCGACGAGCTGCTGAGGCCGGCGGTGCGTACGTCCTTGTTGGCCGCATCGGAGACGGCCGGGACCCGCTCCTCCTCGCGCAACGAGTCGGCCAGGCGGACGATCCGGCCGTCGAACACCACGAACCGCTCCGGCGTCGTGCCCAACCTGTACGCCGCGTTGCTGTTCAGGTAGTTGTTGTCCGAGAAGTGCTGCGCCTCCTGGTGCCCGATCCGCAGGTCGAGCGTCTGCAGCACCAGATGCCGCAGGGACCACTGGAGCTGACGGCGCAACCGGTCCAGCGCGCCGGACGCGTCCTCGGCTGGCAGGGCCTGCGCGTTCAGGTCGATCTGCAGCCGCCCGCCGCTGATGGCCGGCACCACCTTGCCGATCGTCGCGGTGCCCTCCGGCAGCGGCTCGGCCACGGCCTGCAGCCACGGCGACGGCCCGGCGATGAGCCAGCCGAGGATGACGGTCGGCTCCTGCTCGGGCGGCACACCGTTGAGCATGTACCGGACGTCCGGGATCAGCGTGGTGTGCTCGTTGTTCCAGAAATAGATCGTCCGCTCGACGTACGACGTGTCCAGCGCGGTGTCACTGAGCAGCAGGAAGTCGGGCGCGGCGGCGACGAAGAGCCCGTCGGCCGCGCTCTCGGTGATGGTGAGTTCGTACTTGCCGGCGACCGGTTCGGGCGCCGGCTCGAGGATGCCGTTCTTGCCCAGGGTGCCGATCAACTCGTACTCCAGGGGGACCTTGCTCTGACCGGGGGTGACCACCGGCACGCCGGTCAGCCGGATCACCCGCAGGCCGCTGGCCGGCTTGAACCGGGCCTTCGCACCCGGCGTCATGAACTCCTTGACCCGGTCGGCGGCGGTGTCCACGTCGCCCGCGGCCGCGCCCAGGTAGTTGGCGACGAACTGGCTCCACTCGCGCGAACTCGTCCGGCTCGGCGGATCCCAGGTGTCGTTGTTACCGGTCGCGATGCCGGTCGACGGCCCGGGGCCGACCTCGGTCACCCCGGTCTGGTCGGGGATGCCGCAGCCGCCAAGGCCCAGCACCACCAGCACGGTGACGACCGGGACCAGCACGACCGGCAGCGAACGTCGCATCAGCTCACCTCCGCCGGCTCGCCGGTGGTCGTGGCCGGGCGGTCGCGCGGTATCAGCGGCAGCGGCGCGGCCACCAGCCGGTCGCCGGCGCGCACGGGCAGCGTCAGACGGAACTGCGCGCCCTCGCCGGGCGCGCCCCAGGCCTCCAGCCATCCGCCGTGCAGCCGGGCGTCCTCGACGCTGATCGACAGGCCGAGCCCGGTGCCGCCGGTCTGCCGGGCGCGGGACGGGTCGGCACGCCAGAAGCGGTTGAAGACCAGCCGCTCCTCGCCCGGCTTCAGCCCGATGCCGTAGTCGCGAACGGTGACCGCCACCGCGGCCTCGTCGGTCGTCATCGTGACCACCACGGGTTTCGCCTCGGCGTGCTCGACGGCGTTGCCGACAAGGTTGCGCAGCACCCGCTCGACCCGGCGCGGGTCGACCTCGGCGATCACCGGAGTGTCCGGCAGGCGCAGCTCCATCTCGACACCGGCCCGCTCGGCGAGGCCCGCCAGGCGGTCGGCGACGCGCTGCACGATCGGGACGAGGTCGGTGTGCTCGGCGTCCAGCGCGGCGAAACCGGCGTCGAACCTGCTGATCTCCAGCAGGTCGGTGAGCAGGTCCTCGAACCGGTCCAGCTCGGCCTGCAGCAGCTCGGCGCTGCGCGCGACGGCCGGGTCGAACTCCTCGCGCTCGGAGAAGATCAGGTCGGCGGCCATGCGTACGGTAGTCAGCGGGGTCCGCAGCTCGTGCGACACGTCGGAGGTGAACCGGCGCTGCAGGCGGGACATCTCCTCCAGCCGCACGATCTGGCGCTGCAGGTTCGCCGCCATCTGGTTGAACGCGGCCGCCAGCAGGGCCAGGTCGTCCTCGCCGTCCACCTTCATCCGCTGGTCGAGCAGGCCCGCGGAGAGCCGCTGAGCGGTCCGCGCGGCGACCCGGACCGGGGTGACCACCAGACGGGTGACCAGGCCGGCCACCACGCCGAGCAGCATCACCAGCGCCAGACCGGTGGCCAGCACCGTCGTGCGGATCAGGTTCGCGTCCTGGTCCTCGGAGGTGAGCGGGACCATGTAATACAGCTCGAGGTGGCCGAATTTGGTTGGCACCGGCGACCCGTACACAAGATATTTTGTGGTCTTGCCGTTGATCTCGGCGGTCCGGATCTGGTGCGCCACCTGGCCGGAGTCGGAGACCGCGCGGACCAGCTCGTCGGTGATCAGCTCGTCGGTGTTGCGATCGGGGACGGTGACCGACTTGAGCTCCGGATGCTGCGCGGCGCGGATCGAGACCATCGTGCCGCCGTCCTCGGCCGGATCGCCGTCGAACAGCTGGATGACCGTGGCGTTGATGGTGTTCGGCAGCTCGGGGTCACGGGCCTGCGGGTGCACGGTGAGCTGGCTGTCCGCCCACTCGACCTTGGCGCTCAGCGAGGTGGCCGCCTCGTCCTGCGTCCGGCTCAGCAGGATCTTGGCGCTGCGGTCCGCGATGAACCACCCGAACGTGCCGACCAGCAGGCTCGACGCCACCAGGGTGAGCGTGACCACGCGCAGCTGCAGCGAGCGGCGCCAGGACCGCCGGGCCGGTGCGGTGTATTGCTGGAGGCGGCGCGAGACCACGCGCCAGTAGCGCCGCGCCACCCGGAGGACGCGGCGCACGGGCATGGGGAGCCAGGCCGGAGCACGCATTACGCGGCAAGGTTAGCCGCTGCCGGCGATCAGCCGGTGCCCGCCTTGTAGCCGACACCACGAACCGTCAGGATGATCTCCGGCCGCTCGGGGTCCGGCTCGATCTTCGCCCGCAGTCGCTGGACGTGCACGTTGACCAGCCGGGTGTCGGCGGCGTGCCGGTAACCCCAGACCTGTTCCAGCAGCACCTCGCGGGTGAAGACCTGGCGCGGCTTGCGGGCCAGGGCCACCAGCAGGTCGAACTCCAGCGGGGTCAGCTTCACCTCTTCGCCGTCACGGGACACGGTGTGCGCCGGGACGTCGATGGTGATCTGGTTGCCGGGAGGGCCGATGGTCAGCATCTCCGGCGCGGCGTCCTCGCCCCGGCGCAACCGGGCCCGCATCCGGGCCACCAGTTCCTTGGGCTTGAACGGCTTCACCACGTAGTCGTCGGCGCCGGACTCCAGGCCCAGCACGACGTCGACGGTGTCGCTCTTCGCCGTGAGCATGACGATCGGGATGCCCGACTCGGCGCGGATCGCTCGCGCCACGTCAATGCCGCTCATCCCGGGCAGCATCAGATCCAGCAGGACGATGTCCGGACGATTCTCCCGGAAAGCGGCGAGGGCGCGCTCTCCGTCCGCCACGAACGAGGGCAGGAAACCCTCACTGCGCAGAACGATGCCGAGCATCTCGGCCAACGCGGGATCGTCGTCGACGACCAGTACCCGGGCTCTCATGCGGTCCAATATTGCACTGTCCTCCCAGCCTTCGCGCTACCTGGGGGTCGATCTTGCCGGGGAACCTGCTCCCCGGCACGAAAAAACGGGCGGTCCCGGACCGGGACCGCCCGTGGCGCGTAAGTCCGTCCGTCACGCGCCGGGCCGGTCGAACTCTCCCGCTCGGACACCGGCGATGAAGCCGGTCCAGTCCCCGTTGCCGAAGCTCAGCACCGGCCCGGTCTGGTCCTTCGAGTCACGGACCAGAACCGTGGCCGGCACGTTGGCGACTTCGACGCAGTGTCCGGCAGCACCACTGCGGCTGCTCTTGCGCCAGGTGAGAGTGGCGTCCTGCATGATGATCATCTCCTTCCATGGACTACTTCTCCATTGGAACCCACCATGCGCGCTCATCGGGCGAGGTGATCCCTCGTCTCAGCGATGGCCGTTCGGCTCTCTTCTGGCGACAATGAGCGTTCGAGCAGGTCATCGAAGGCATCGTGATAAACGTCGATCTCGTCGGGCTTCACCCGGAAGAGGCCGCCGGTCAGCCCCTCGATGTGCACCACCGGGTTACGCGTGCCCTCGGCGAACTCCATCACCAGGAACGACTCGACCAGCCCGGCGTGCGCCCCGGCGTGGAACGGCAGGATCAGCAGCTCGACGCCCGGCCGGCTGCTCGCCTCGTAGAGCCTGCTCAGCTGGCGGCACTGCACCTCGCGACCGCCGATCTCGCGGAGCAG
Source organism: Actinoplanes sp. NPDC051861 (assembly GCF_040681145.1). Taxonomy (NCBI): domain Bacteria; kingdom Bacillati; phylum Actinomycetota; class Actinomycetes; order Micromonosporales; family Micromonosporaceae; genus Actinoplanes; species Actinoplanes sp. NPDC051861. The sequence continues at coordinate 509,494 of NZ_JBFAYE010000002.1, read as the reverse complement.
GACGCTCTCGTCGAGGACGATCCGCAGCGACGGCGGCGGCTCCCGGGTCAGGACGGCCTGACGAGCCATGCGTACGGCAAGACGGCGCTGAATCGTGGAGGTGTCCTCGACGTCCGCGCCGGTCTCGATGACGGCTCTCGCGTACTCGTCGGTCTGCAGCAGGCCCGGCACCACCTGGGCCTCCCACTCGGAGATCCGCACCGCCTCGGACTCGAGCGCCAGGTACTCGTCGTACGGATCCGGGACCGACGACCGGTACGGCGTCCACCAGGCCCGGGTCCGCCCGCGGCGCGCCAGGTCACGCAGCCGGCCACGGTCCTCGGTGGCCACGCCGTACAGCGTGAGCAGCCGGTCGAGGTCGGACTCGGTGATGCCGGTGTGCGCGGTCTCGATCCGGCTCAGCTTCGACTCGGACCAGCCGAGTGCCGTGGCGACGTCGACAGCACGGCGCTCACCGCGGAGCCGGCGCAGTTCTCCCCCGAGCTCACGGCGCGCTGTCGATGTCGGCCTCGCCACGTGGCCACCATAACGGCGCATCGATGGTGGTTTGCAAGTTGCACGGCAGCCAATGCACTTGCAAGGTAGGCGGCGTCGTGGAGTAATGAGAAAGCGAAAGCCCAACCTGGTGGCGGCAACCGCCGGGGGATGCGAGCCCCCGCTCGGCGGGCGAGTGGGGGCTCAGGCACGTATCAGTACCGATAATGCTCCGGTTTGTACGGACCCTCCACCGCGATTCCCAGGTAAGCGGCCTGCTCCTTGGTCAACTCGGTGAGCCGCACGCCGAGCGCGTCCAGGTGCAACCGGGCCACTTTCTCGTCGAGATGTTTCGGGAGCACGTACACCCCAACGGGGTACTCCTCGGTCTTCGTAAAGAGCTCGATCTGCGCGATCGTCTGGTTCGAGAAGCTGTTGCTCATGACGAACGACGGGTGACCGGTCGCGTTGCCCAGGTTCAGCAGCCGGCCCTCGGAGAGCACGATGATCGAGTGGCCGTCGGCGAAGCGCCACTCGTCGACCTGCGGCTTGATGTTGATCCTCGTGACGTCACTCCGCCGCTGCAGGCCCGCCATATCGATCTCATTATCGAAATGGCCGATATTTCCGACGATAGCCTGGTGTTTCATTCGAGCCATGTGCTCGTGGGTGATCACGTCGAAGCACCCGGTCGCCGTCACGAAGATGTCCGCATAAGTCACAACATCGTCGATCGTGGCGACCTGATAGCCGTCCATCGCCGCCTGCAGCGCGCAGATCGGGTCCACCTCGGTCACGATCACCCGGGCGCCCTGGCCGCGCAGCGACTCGGCGCAGCCCTTGCCCACGTCGCCGTACCCGAACACCACCGCCACCTTGCCGCCGATCAGCACATCGGTGGCCCGGTTGATGCCGTCGATCAATGAGTGCCGGCAGCCGTACTTGTTGTCGAACTTCGACTTGGTCACCGAGTCGTTGACGTTGATCGCCGGGAAGAGCAGTGTGCCGTTCTGCTGCATCTCGTACAGCCGGTGCACGCCGGTGGTGGTCTCCTCGGTGACGCCCTTGATGCCGGCCGAGGTCCGGCTCCAGCGGCGGTCGTCCTCGGTCAGGCTGCGGGCGAGCAGCTTCAGGATGACCGCGTACTCCTCGGAGTCGGCGGTCTCCGGCGACGGCACCGCACCGGCCCGCTCGAACTCGGCACCCTTGTGCACGAGCAGCGTGGCGTCACCACCGTCGTCGAGGATCATGTTGGGCGCCTCGCCGTCCGGCCAGAGCAGCACCTTCTCGGTGCACCACCAGTACTCGTCGAGCGTCTCGCCCTTCCACGCGTAGACCGGCACACCCCTCGGCTCGTCCGGCGTGCCGTCCCGGCCGACCACGATCGCGGCGGCCGCGTGGTCCTGCGTCGAGAAGATGTTGCAGGAGGCCCACCGGACCTGCGCACCCAGCGCGGTCAGCGTCTCGATCAGCACCGCGGTCTGAATCGTCATGTGCAGCGACCCGGTGATCCGCGCCCCACGCAACGGCCGGCTGGCTCCGAACTCCTTCCGGAGCGCCATCAGGCCGGGCATCTCGTGCTCGGCCAGTTCGATCTCCTTGCGGCCGAAGGCGGCGAGCGACAGGTCGGCGACCTTGAAATCACCCTCGGAGAGCGTCGCGCTGGTCATCCAAAGCTCCTCGTCGACGGGACTTTTCACAATCAAAGCCCATTTACCGTACGAGAAACGCGCTCGCCGGGCATAGCGAACGGGGCGACAGGCCTGAGCCCGCCGCCCCGTTCATCCCCCCGGTTTGGTACCGCGCGCGTCCGTGGGACCCCCCGATCACCAATGACGCTGCGTGCTTCTAGATTCACACTCCGCAACCACCATGTCAAGGAATTTCCAGAAATTTCGGACTTGCGCCGCGCCGCGAAACCTTCCGTGTGGAGTTGAGGTGCGGAGCGGGGCCGAAATCCACACGCGGGTTCTGGCCTGCTCGTGGCATGAGCAGACTGAGCAACGGCCGGGCCGTCGGGCACGGCAGTTGCGTCGGCGGTCGCGCTATGGCATGGACCGGCACTCCGGTCGCGTGGGACGGACGGGACGGCCCTGAAAATGAGGGGGCGCGGTTGTCGCGTACCTCTAAGAAAGCGGGACCGAAGCCACGAAGATCTCCCCGACGCCCGCTGCCGTGAGGTCGCCCGCCGACGCCGGCGCGTAAGCAGCCGTCCCCGGCAGGAGCGTGACCGGGACGCCGTGGCCCTCACCCACCTGGACCTCCCCCGCCACCCCCAGAATGACCCGCGCCCCGCCACCCGGAAGCCGCACCGGCGGGCGCGACGGCGACAGGGCAACCCGGGACATCTCGAAGTCCGGCACCGGTACCCGCCAGGACGTCACCACGCCGTCGGACGACGCCGGGTGGAGCAGCGGGTCCTCAAGGACCTCGAAGCGCAGCACGCGGAGCAGCTCGTCCACGTCGACGCGTTTCGGGGTCAGGCCGCCTCGGAGGACGTTGTCGCTGGCGGCCATGAGTTCGACGCCCAGCCCGTTCAGGTAGGCGTGCAGGTTGCCCGCCGGCATCCAGATCGCCTCGCCCGGCGCCAGGCGGACCAGGTTGAGCAGGAGCGCGACAAGCACGCCCGGGTCACCGGGATAGTGGCCGGCCAGGCGGACCGCCAGCTCGGACGTGCCCGCGGCGACCACCTCGTCGACGAGCGCGGCGCGGTCGTCGGCGGGCCAGGTGAGCAGGAGACGGACCGCGGCGGACAGGTCGCCGGCGCGGAGGGCGTCGATCACCGGCTGCAGGCGGGTGATCCGCAGAGCGAGGAGGTCGTCGGCTGCCGCCGAGGGGTGGCGGAAGCCGCAGAGTGCCTCGAAATCGGTGAGCGCGACCAGCATCTCGGGCTTGTGGTGCGCGTCGGTGTAGTTCTTCGGCAGCGCCGGGTCGGCCTGCTGGCGGGCGAAGGCCTCGCGTGCGTAGTCGGCGTCCGGGTGGGCCTGCAGCGACAGCGGGGCGCCGGCCGCGAGGACCTTCATGAGGTACGGCAAGCGCGCCCCGAACGCCTCGGTGACGGCGTCGCCCAGCTGACCGCGAGGGTCGTCCGCGATCAGCTTGGTCAGCTCGATCTGACCGTCGGGCGTGGGGACCGTCGACGGGTCGTCCGGGTGCGCGCCCAGCCACAGCTCCGCCTCCGGCCCCTCGGCCGGAGGACGGCCCTGCAGCGTGGCGATCGCGGTCCGGGAGCCCCAGGCGTACGGCCGGATCACGCCGGTCAGCGGGTAGACGGTCATACCCGGCAAACTAGCAGTCTCATGCGCTGACCGGAGCGCGATAGATGTCGGGCTCGATGTAGATCACCCGGGCGATCGGGACCGCCTCGCGGATGCGCACCTCGGTCTCGTCGATGTGCCGGGCGACCTCCGCGGCGCTCTCCGTCCGCGGCACCGCGATCTTCACGGCGACCAGCAGCTCGTCCGGGCCGAGGTGCAGCGTCTTCATGTGGATGATCCGCTCGATGCCCTCGCCGGCCAGCACGGCCTGCTCGATCTGCTGCACCGCCTCCGGGTTGGCGCCCTCGCCGATCAGCAGGCTCTTGGTCTCCACGGCCAGGATGACCGCGATGGTGACCAGCAGGATGCCGATGCCGGCGGTACCGATCGCGTCCCAGATCCCGTCGCCGGTGATGATCGTCAGCGAGACGCCGAAGAGTGCCAGAACCAGGCCGATCAGCGCGCCGAAGTCCTCCAGGAGCACGACCGGCAGCTCGGGCGCCTTGGCACGGCGCACGAAGGTGACCCAGCCGGTCTTGCCGCGGACCTGGTTCGACTCCTTGATCGCGGTACGGAACGAGTAGCTCTCCAGCCCGATGGCGATCACCAGGACCACGATCGGAACCCAGGCGTGGTCCTCGATGCCGCCGCCCTCGTGCCACTTGTGGTACGCCTCGTAGAGCGCGAACAGCCCACCGACGCTGAACAGCACGATGGACACGATGAACGCGTAGATGTAGCGCTCCCGGCCGAACCCGAACGGGTGCTCCGGGGTCGCCTCCCGCTTGGCCCGCTTGCCGCCGATCAGCAGCAGCAGCTGGTTGCCCGAGTCGGCCACCGAGTGGATCGACTCGGCCAACATCGACGAGGAGCTGGTGAGCAGGTACGCCACGAACTTGGTCGCCGCGATACCCAGGTTGGCGCTGAGAGCGGCGACGATCGCTCGGGTGCCGCCCTCGGCACTCACTGCAAGCCGTCCGGCAGGGGGTTCGACAGCTCCTTCATCTCGCTGATCGCCGGCACCGCCATCGGGTCGAGGCCGTGTGCCAGTGCCAGGTAGAGCGAGGCGAAGTCGGGGACCGCGACCAGCGACGCGAGCCGCTCCAGCGACGAGCCGCCCTCGGCGGTGAGCACGTCGCAGCGTACGCCCCGGCGGTCGGCGAGCGTCTGGACCGCGTCGGCCCGCCGCTCCTCGACCGCGACCGGCTCGTCGGCGTCGTCCTCCGGGTTGAGCCCGCCGTCGCGCAGCACCACGAGCCGCAGCCGGGTCACGTTCTCGTCGGCGTCCTCCGGGTCGGCGAAGATGTCCCGCGACGACTCGGCGAGCCCGCCGAACACGCCGTCGAGCAGGCCCACCCGGCCCCGGCCGGCCTCGCCGAGCGCACCGGCCATCACCGGGTAGCGCGCGTTGGCGGCCAGCGTGTCGGCAAACCGCCGGGCCGCGACCGTGGCCAGCGGCGACGAGCCCCAGACGATCGGGACCGAACCGGCCAGGTTGACGGCGAGCTCCTTGGCCGGGTTGACGAAGGAGTCGGCGCCGGGACGGCACCGCTCGGCGTCGTTGTCCAGCCGGGTGGCGGTCTCGGCGATGTCCGCCTCGGTCACCTTGACCAGGCCGAGGGCCCGGCCGGCGAGCAGCACCGGGATGGTCAGGCCCCACAGGGTGGCCCGGGCCGGTGCGCGCCGCGGCACGCCGATGAACGGCGCGCGGGCCCGCTCGGCCATCGCCTCGAGCTCGGAGCCGGGGTTGCCGATGGCGACCAGCCGGGCGCCGCGGCGTGCGGCGGCCTCGGCGGCGGCGAGCGCCTCGGGGCTGCGGCCGGACGCGGAAACCGCGATCACCACGTCCGCCGCGCCGACCCAGCCGGGCACGCCCGCGCTGCGGTGGCCGATGATCGGCACCGGGCAGCGGGGGCCGGCGACGGTGGACAGGATGTTGCCGGTGAGACCGGCGGTGCCGATGCCCGCGACGACGACGGCCCGTGGTCGGCCCTCGTCGGCCAGCATGGACAGGTCGACCTCAGCGGCCAGCGCGGCGGTCTCCCGGACCTGCGCGCCGGCCGAAGCCGTGGCCCGCAGCATGCCGCCCGGGTCGTTGGCCAGCATCGACTTCTCGTCGTTGAGCAGCGACTCGTCGGCGACGCGGTGACCGTGAACGCCAGCGGTCACTTGCCGTCCTCCTCCGCTTTGTCTGGAATTGTCGCCTCATCCAGCAGAAGAATCGGGATGTCATCCCGAATCGGGAAGATCCGGCCGCACTCCGTGCACGTCAGCGTCTCCGCCTCCGCGTCATGGTCGAGCGGCGCGTGATGGGTGTCCGGGCAGGCCAGAATCTCCAGCAACTGCTGATCGAGCGCCACCGACGTACTCCTTCGTCCTGCGTGGAAAGGGTCGAGGGCGATCCTATCCACGAACGATGGCCAGCACCTCGTCTCGCAACGCCTCCATACGTGCGGCGTCCGGTGCCTCGACGTTCAGGCGCAGCAGCGGCTCGGTGTTGGAGGCGCGCAGGTTGAACCACGCACCGTCGCCGACCTGCACGGTCATGCCGTCCAGCTCGTCCACGGCGGCGCCCGGGAAGGCGGCGCGGACCTCGGCGATCTTGGCCCCGGAGTCGGCGACCGTGGAGTTGATCTCACCGGACGCGGAGTACCGCTCGTACTCCGCGGCGAACCGGGAGAGCGGCTCGTTCTGGCCGCCGAGCGCGGCGAGCACGTGCATCGCGGCGAGCATGCCGGTGTCGGCGAACCAGAAGTCCCGGAAGTAGTAGTGCGCCGAGTGCTCGCCGCCGAAGACCGCGTTGCTGTGCGCCATCTCCGCCTTGATGAAGGAGTGGCCGACCCGGCTGCGCACCGGCTTGCCACCGTTCTCGGCGATGATCTCCGGCACCGCGGCCGAGGTGATCAGGTTGTGGATGATCGTGCTGCCCGGGAACTTGGCCAGCTCGCGGGCAGCGACCAGCGCGGTGATGGCGGACGGGGAGACCGCGTCGCCGTTCTCGTCGACCACGAAGCAGCGGTCGGCGTCGCCGTCGAAGGCGAGACCGATGTCGGCGCCCTGCTCGCGGACCGCGTTCTGCAGGTCGACCAGGTTCTTCGGGTCCAGCGGGTTCGCCTCGTGGTTCGGGAACGAGCCGTCCAGCTCGAAGAAGAGCGGCACGATGCTCAGCGGCAGGGCGGGCAGCACCTGGTCGCCGAGCACGGCCGGCACGGTGTAGCCGCCCATCCCGTTGCCGGCGTCCACGATCACCTTGAGCGGGCGGATGCCGGAGAGGTCGACGAGCGAGCGCAGGTGCGCGGCGTAATCGGTGAGCAGATCCCGCTGCTCCACCTGGTCCGGGCCGTCGGCCTCGGCGTTCAGGTCGCTCAGCAGCTGCTGTGCCCGCTGGCGTACGACGACGAGCCCGCTGTCCTGCCCGACCGGGCGCGCGCCGGAGCGGCACAGCTTGATGCCGTTGTACTGGGCCGGGTTGTGGCTCGCGGTGAACATCGCGCCGGGCAGCCCGAGCGCGCCCGAGGCGTAGTAGAGCTGGTCGGTCGAGGCGAGGCCGATGTTGATCACGGCGGCGCCGGCCGCGTTGGCGCCCCGGGCGAACGCGGCGGCCAGGCTGGGCCCGGACTCGCGCATGTCGTGCCCGATCACGATCTGATCCGGCTCGTCACCCGACTCGCGCAGCATCTCCACGAACGCCGTGCCGATCGCGCGGGCCACCGCCTCGTTGAACTGGTCCGGCACGATCCCGCGGACGTCGTACGCCTTGATGATCTGCGACAGATCAGACACTTACCTACTCCTCAGCCGATTCCCCTATTGGCCAGAGGGTATCGGAGCGATCACGTCGGAAAGGTTTCAACCGCGAGACGAGACGCGTGGTCCGCTGCGCGGGTGGTCTCCGGCAGCCGGAATCGGGGCGTCAGCCGCAGCGTGATGTAGGGGAACTCGGGACGGCCGTGGATGATCGCGGTGTCGCGTACCGAGAGGTCCGCCGCGTCCAGCACCACGATCGCGGCGCCGAGCCGGTCACCGTCGTAGGCGACATCCAGCCCGGCCACGGTGGCGAAAGACGCCGGTCCGGGGGCCAGGATCACGCGGGAGCGCAAGATCTCCTGTGCGGCGAGAGCTTCTTCTTCGGTACGGGGCGACAGCACCGCGAAAACATTAGTTGTCTCCTGCCGTGACGCGGGTCACGATGGGCTGGTGGGGAACCCGTGGCTGGCCCTGACTCCCGGAGACGACCCGGCGGAGCGCATTCGTCAGGTCGGCCACGCCCATGAGCAGTTCCTCGCCGGTAAACAGCGGCCCGACCGGATGCGCGCGATCGTCGCCGACTCGTGGGCCCGCTCGGCCGCGTGGATCGGCGCCGACACCACCGCACCGATCGAGCTCGCCGACGCCGACCTGGAGGCCTACCGGTCGGCGCACCCGCTCGCCCGCGTCATGCCGATCTTCCGGGATCTGCTGGGCGGCCTGGCCGAGGACGGCGACCACATCCTGGCGGTCTGCGACGCGCACGGCCGCCTGCTCTGGGTCGAGGGCCACCCGTCCACGCTGCGCGGCGCCGCCTCGATGAACTTCGTGCCCGGCGCGCGCTGGGACGAGGCGCACGCCGGCACCAACGCGCCGGGCACCGCCCTCGCCGTCGACCACGCGCTGCAGATCTTCGCGACCGAGCACTTCACCCACCCGGTGCAGCAGTGGACGTGCGCGGCGGCACCGGTACACGACCCGGCCACCGGCCGGCTGCTCGGCGCGATCGACGTGACCGGCGGCGACCATCTGGCCAACCCGCACAGTCTGGCGCTGGTCCGGGCGACCGCGCTGGCCGCCGAGGCGTTCCTGCGGGGCTCCGAGCCGCCGCGGGAGCAGCCCGTGGTCACCGCTCTCGGCCGCGACGAGGCCATGCTCACCATCGGCGGCAAGCGGATCCGTCTCGGCCGGCGTCACTCCGAACTGCTGGTCCTGCTGACCGTGCACCCGGAGGGCCGGACCGGCGACCAGCTCGGCTTCGACCTCTACGGCGACGACGTGAACCCGGTGACGGTCCGCGCCGAGCTGTCCCGCCTGCGCCGCATCCTCGGCCCGGAGCTGCTCGACTCCCGGCCCTATCGCCTGCGCGCGCCGGTGGAGGTCGACTTCGGGACGGTGACCCGGCTCCTGGAGCACGGCCGGGTGGCCGAGGCGCTCTCCGCGTACCCTGGTGCGCTTCTCCCCACCTCCGACGCTCCCGGCGTCGTGCGGCTGCGCCGCCGCATCGACGACCGGCTCCGCGGCGCCGTGCTCCTGGCGCGCGACCGGCGCCTGCTCCAGACCTGGCTGAGCAGCCCGTGGGGCGCCGACGACCTGCAGATGTGGGAGGCGTACGCCGCCCTGGCCCCCACCGACCCGATCGCCGCCCGCCGCGTGGCCGAGCTTCACCGTGAGTACGCGTTCTGCAACGTCCGTGCAACGTCGACGTAACTACGGTCCCTGCCAGACCCCCAAGGAGGCAGGACCGTGACCATCTACACCCCGCCCGGTTCCGACGGCGCCATCGTCAGCTACCAGTCCCGTTACGACCACTACATCGGCGGCGAGTACGTCCCGCCCGCCAAGGGCCAGTATTTCGAGAACCCCAGCCCGGTCACCGGCCGGGCGTTCACCGAGATCGCCCGCGGCACGGCTGAGGACGTCGAGCGGGCCCTGGACGCCGCGCACGGCGCCGCACCCGCCTGGGGCCGTACGTCGCCCACCGAACGGTCGATCATCCTCAACAAGATCGCCGACCGGATGGAGCAGAACCTCGAGAAGCTCGCCGTCGCCGAGGCCTGGGAGAACGGCAAGGCGGTACGCGAGACCCTGGCCGCCGACATCCCGCTCGCGATCGACCACTTCCGCTACTTCGCCGGCGTGATCCGCGCGCAGGAGGGCACCGCGGGCGAGCTGGACGAGGACACCGTGGCGTACCACTTCCACGAGCCGCTCGGCGTGGTCGCCCAGATCATCCCGTGGAACTTCCCGATCCTGATGGCCGTCTGGAAGCTGGCGCCCGCCCTGGCCGCCGGCAACGCGGTCGTGCTCAAGCCGGCCGAGCAGACCCCGGCCTCGATCCACTACCTGTTCTCGCTGATCGGCGACCTGATCCCGCCGGGCGTCGTGAACATCGTCAACGGCTTCGGCGTGGAGGCCGGCAAGCCCCTGGCGAGCTCGAACCGGGTCGCGAAGGTCGCGTTCACCGGCGAGACCACGACCGGCCGCCTGATCATGCAGTACGCCTCCGAGAACCTGATCCCGGTGACCCTGGAGCTCGGCGGCAAGAGCCCGAACATCTTCTTCGACGACGTGAGCCGCGCCGACGACGACTTCTACGACAAGGCCCTCGAGGGCTTCACGATGTTCGCGCTGAACCAGGGCGAGGTCTGCACCTGCCCGTCGCGCGCCCTGATCCAGCAGAGCCACTACTCCGACTTCCTGGCCGCCGCCGTGAAGCGGACCGAGAACCTCAAGCAGGGCAACCCGCTGGACACCGACACCCAGGTCGGCGCGCAGGCCTCCAACGACCAGCTGGAGAAGATCCTGTCGTACCTGGACATCGGCCGTCAGGAGGGCGCCCGCGCGCTGACCGGTGGCGCCCGCGCCGAGCTGCCCGGTGACCTCTCCGGCGGCTACTACGTCCAGCCGACGATCTTCGAGGGCCGCAACGCGATGCGGATCTTCCAGGAGGAGATCTTCGGCCCGGTCGTCTCGGTGACGCCGTTCGCCGACTTCGACGACGCGATCAAGGTCGCCAACGACACCCTGTACGGCCTCGGCGCCGGTGTCTGGACGCGGGACATCAACCAGGCGTACCGGGCCGGCCGCGCGATCAAGGCGGGCCGGGTGTGGACGAACTGCTACCACCTCTACCCGGCACACGCCGCGTTCGGTGGCTACAAGCAGTCCGGCATCGGCCGGGAGAACCACCGGATGATGCTCGACCACTATCAGCAGACCAAGAACCTGCTGGTCAGTTACTCGCCCAAGGCTCTCGGCTTCTTCTAGGCCGATGGCGACGAGAGTAGACGTGACTCCCGCGGCCGCCGGCATGATGCGGCAGCTGCGGGAGCAACACGGCCCACTGATGTTCCACCAGTCCGGCGGGTGCTGCGACGGCAGCTCGCCGATGTGCTACCTGGAGGGCGAGTTCCGCACCGGCAGCTCGGACGTCCTGCTGCAGTCTCTGGCGATCGAGGGGGTGCCGGAGCCGATCACGTTCTGGATGTCGGCGAGTCAGTTCGAACTCTGGAAGCACACGCACCTGACCGTCGACGTCGTTCCCGGGCGCGGCGCCGGTTTCTCCCTGGAGGCGCCGGAGGGGGTGCGCTTCCTGATCCGTTCCCGCCTGCTCACCGAGGAGGAGCTGGCGGAACTCGCCTAAAGTTCGGGGGCCGGGTCGTCGCGCAGGCGGCTGTAAAGCATGCCGTCACGCCACTGCCCGGCCCTGAACTCGCACGCCCGGATCACGCCCTCCAGCTGGAATCCCGCCTTCACCAGGGACTTCTGCTCGGCGATGTTCTCCACATGCGTGGCTGCCTGCAGCCGTTGCACCGGCCAGTGCTCGAACAGGTATTCGGCGAGCATCGCCTGCGCGCGCCAGCCGATCCCGCGGCCACGGAAGTCCGGCAGCAGCAGGGCGCCGATCTCGATGTAGGTCCCGACCTCCGCGTAGCGTCCCTCGACGTAGGAGAGCAGCCCGGCCGCGGCACCGTCCACGTCGACGATCAGCCGGCCGTCGCCGGGCGCCAGGTAGCCGTCGGTGTCGAAGCGGCGCTGGATCTCGCCGGGGTCCCGGAAGCCGTGCCAGTCGAGGCCGACCAGAAACGGCTCGACCCGGAAGCGCTGAAGCATGGCCACGTCGTCGGCACCGACCGGCCGCAGATTGATATTGATTGCGGACACGGCGCGTGATTGTACGCTCACCAGGCTGAATACCTACGCGGTTTGTGCCAAAAAGTCGGCCCAGGACTGGCACATCGGGAGATTCCGAGGCATCGTCGGCAGTCGCCGACAAACCTGGGGAGGAACATCGATGCGGCTCTCCCGCACCCGAAAGGCGTTCGCGATCAGTGCGATTCTGATCATGACGGGCCTTCTCGGCCAGGCGGCTGCGGCCCAGACCACCTCATCGGCCGCCGAGACGCCACCGGTCGCTCTCGCCGCACCGTCGCCGTCACCGTCGCGAGCGCCTTCGCGGGTGCCCTCGCCGAAACCCACCGAGAAGGCGGCCGTCGTTCAGAAACGCGCCGCCAAGGCACGCACCGGCCCGGCCGGCAGCCGCCTGACCACCGGCAGCAGGAGTGTGGCGCTGACCTTCGACGACGGCCCCGACCCGCAGTACACACCGCAGCTCCTGCGCCTGCTCGCCAAGTACAGGGTCAAGGCCACCTTCTGCGTGGTCGGCCAGCAGGCGAAACGGCATCCGAACCTGATCCGCGACATCGTCAAGGCCGGGCACACGCTGTGCAACCACACGTGGAACCACGATCTCAAGCTCGGCAAGAAGCCAGTCGCCAAGATCAAGACCGACCTGGGCCGCACCAACGCCGCGATCCTGGCCGCCGCGCCCAAAGCGAAGATCCGCTACATGCGCGCTCCGGGCGGCAACTTCACGCCCGCGTTCGTCGCGACCGCACGCGGGATGGGCATGGCCTCCATCTACTGGAAGGTCGACCCACGCGACTGGGACCACGACAAGGGCGAGACGCACAAGGCGCACTGCAACAAGGTCATCCGGCTGGTGAAGAAGCACACGCGGCCGGGGGCGATCGTGCTTTCCCACGACTACGCACAGCCGGACACGATCAAGGCATACCGGACCTTGCTGCCGTGGCTCAAGCACAGATATCGGCTGGTCGCCCTTTAGGGGTACGCGTCAACGACAGCTCCCGTCCCTCACCACGCGACCGACCCGCCGGTCCAGACCGTGCCGCGCCCGCCGGGCGTGAGCGGTGGGTCACCCTCCCCGTGTGGAGTTCGGCCCCACTCCACACCCCAACTCCACACACCAGGCCGTCACCCCCGACGCGTGTGAAGTTCGGCCCCACTCCGCACCCCAACTCCACACACCACGCCGTCGCCCGCGACGTGTGTGGAGTTCGGCCCCACTCCACACCCAACTCCACACACCAGGCCGTCGCCCGCGACGTGTGTGGAGTTCGGCCCCGCTCCGCACCGCTAATCCACACACCGGGTCGTCGACGGTGGTGGGGGTGGTCAGTGGGAGGGTGGGATCACTCGGAGGTGGCCGCGACGGCCCGTCTGGTGGCCCGGAGCGTGCTCGGCCTCGTCCGGGCGGGGCGGCACCGGGCGAGCGGCCTCACGGACAGCCTCAGCGAGCGCAACGAGGTCGTCCGTGGTGGGTGGGGGCGGCGCGAAGTCGCCGTCGTGACGAACCAGTTCCCAGCCTCGGGGGGCGGTGAGGCTGCGGGCGTGCGGTTCGCACAGGTCATAGGTGTGCGGCTCGGCGAACGCGGCGAGGGGTCCGACCACGGCCGTGGAGTCGCTGTAGACGTAGGTCAGCGTGGCGACCGCCTGTCGGGGACAGCCGTTCCGGGAGCAGCGCCGTGGTGACCTCACGGCGGCACGTTATCTCCCCGCCCGCGATTCTGGGGAGTGTTGCCCCGCGACACGCCGACCGAGGGCGTATCACGATTCGGCCATGGTCGTTAGACACGCCGTCTCGTTGGGGCGAATCAAACGGTGAATTAACGCGCGGGACACACGACGCGACCCGCCTGAGCACGCTTGTCGCGCTGGTGGGGATACGCTGAACCGCGTGACCACCAGCCCCGAACGCCGCCGGACGGATCCGAAGGCGACCCGCGCCACCGGCCCGGGACATCCGGCCCGGCGCGACCGGCACGGGCGCGGCCTGCGCGGCCGCCTGGTGCCGGCGACCGTGCCGCTGGCGCGCACCAAGGCGGAGATCTTCGACGACCTGGTGCTGGACACCGTCGAGGGCCTCGAGCGGCGCTATGCGAAAGAGCTGGCCGGCGTCGAGTTCGCGGTCGAGGACGTGCCACCGGAGCTGAACGTCTACGACTCGGACGTGCTCGAGGACGGCGAGGTGCCCCTGGCCCGGCTGCTGCCCGGCCGCCCGGGGCGGCACGAGCTGCCGCCACGGATCGTGCTCTACCGTCGCCCGCTGGAGTTCCGGGCGATGGATCGCGAGGACCTCGCCGACCTCGTCCACGACGTGATCATCGAACAGGTGGCCAACCTGCTCGGCGTCGACCCTGACGAACTCGCATGAGCACCCCCCGATGCCCCGGCCGAGTCGCCAGGCGAAGCCTCTAGGCCACCCTGCGCTTCAGCTTGCGGCGCTCGCGTTCGGACAGTCCACCCCAGATCCCGAAGCGCTCGTCATGACCGAGTGCGTACTCCAGACATTCGGCCTTGACGTCGCAGCGGCCGCAGATGCGCTTCGCCTCACGCGTCGAGCCGCCCTTCTCCGGGAAGAACGCTTCCGGGTCGGTCTGTGAACACAGCGCCCGCTCCTGCCACTCGGGCGCGTCCCCGAGCAGGTCTACCCCTTCAACCTGCGCTTCCATCGGCGTGCCTCCATTTTCCCGCGCCGGCACAAGCCGACACTGACCCCCCACGCACGCGGCGTGTTTCTGTGGGTTCGACGCGAAAGTCCCACATCGTCCCCACAACCCCACCAAAATTACACGCGTGTAAGACGTGCGTCGTCAAGCCGAACCTGCTAAATAGGCCCGTTTCCCCGAAGCGCTGAGCGCACTCCACGGTCCCGTTCCTGCCCTATCTCCCGGAGCCACCGGAAGGTAACGCCAGCCCGGCCCCTCGCGTCCAATTTAACCCGTTTTGTGACTTAGGGGCAGGGGGTCCCCCGGTCCGGGTCCGCCGAATGGATCACGCCGGTTCACCGCCGGCCGTACACCGTGGTCCGCTCCACAGCGGGACGACCTGCGGCTGCGGCCAGTTCCTTGAGCTCCGCGACCGTCCTCGCGGAACCGTGCTCCGACCCGGCCATCCGCGAGATGGTCTCCTCCATCAGGGTGCCTCCCAGGTCGTTGCATCCACTGTTGAGCATCACGCGGGTACCCTCGTCGCCGAGTTTCACCCATGAGCACTGGATGTTGTCGATCCGGCCGTGCAGCAGGACCCGGGCCATCGCGTGCACCACCCGGTTCTCCCGCCAGGTCGGGCCCGGGCGGGCGATGCCGGCGAGGTAGATCGGGGCGTTGGTGTGCACGAACGGCAGCGCCACGAACTCGGTGAGGCCGCCGGTGACGTCCTGGATGCCGGCGAGCACCCGGAAGTGACCGAGCCACTGTCGAGGGTGGTCGACGTGGCCGTACATCATGGTCGAGCTGGACCGGACGCCGACCTGGTGCGCTGTGGTCACCACCTCGACCCAGGTGGCGGTCGGCAGCTTGCCCTTGGTCAGCACCCAGCGCACGTCGTCGTCGAGGATCTCGGCCGCGGTGCCGGGGATGGTGCCGAGACCGGCCTCTTTCAGCTCGGTGAGCCACTCGCGGATCGGCACACCCGCCTTCGCCGAGGCGGTGACGATCTCCATCGGCGAATAAGCGTGGACGTGCATCCCGGGCACCCGCTGCTTGACCGCGCGAACCAGATCGGCGTACGCGGTGACCGGCATCTTCGGATCGATACCGCCCTGCATGCACACCTCGGACGCGCCGTCGCGCCACGCCTCCTCGGCCCGGTCCGCCACCTGCTCCACCGACAGCCGATACGCGTCGGCGTCCTTCTCGCGCTGGGCGAACGCGCAGAAGCGGCAGCCCACGTAACAGACGTTCGAGAAGTTGATGTTGCGGTTCACCACGTACGTTATGTCGTCGCCGTTGACCTGCCGGCGGAGGTCGTCAGCGATCCGGGCCAACTCGTCCAGCGCCGGCCCGTCCGCCTCGAACAGGGCCATGGCCTTGTCCTCGTGCTGCGGCAGCAGGAGCGCGGCCGGGTCCTCGGAGGCCAGCATCAGGGCCGCCACGACGTCCGTGGGCATCGAGGCGGGCGCGCTCTTCACGTGCGCCGCCACCTCGTCCCAGTCGCCGTAGACGTCATCGAAGTCGGAGCGCCGGTCCCCCGTGCGGCCCTCGGTGTCGATGCTGGCGAAGAGGTCGACGCGGCCGCCACCGAACGCGTCGTCCGGCTCCTGCCACGGAAGCCCGGCCGGCAGCACGTCGGCGCCCAGCCCTTCGGGAGTCGCCAGGGCCGCAACGTGGGCCTTCAGCCGCGGGTCCAGCCACCCCTCGTCACCCCTGCGGACGTACTCCGGGTAGATCGTGAGGCGTTCTTTGAGGACAAATCCGGATTTAGCGGATTTCTCCGCAAGTAGATCGATCTGCGGCCACGGGCGCTCGGGGTTCACGTGGTCGGGCGTCACCGGGGAGACACCACCCCAGTCGTCGATCCCGGCACGCAGCAGCAGCGCGAACTCGTCGTCGATCAGGTTCGGCGGGGCCTGAATCCGCGCCCGCGGGCCCATGATGATCCGGCCGACGGCCACCGTGGCGGCCAGCTCCCGCAGCTCGGCGTCGGGCATGCCGCGCATCGCGGTGTCCGGCTTGGCGCGGAAGTTCTGAATGATCACTTCCTGGATGTGCCCGAACTCCCGGGCGGCACGGCGGATCGCAAACAGCGACTCGGCCCGCTCGGTGGCGTTCTCCCCGATCCCGATCAGGATGCCGGTGGTGAACGGGACACCGACCCGGCCGGCGTCGTCGAGGACCCGCAGGCGCACCGCCGGGTCCTTGTCCGGCGAGCCGTAGTGCGGGCCGCCCGGCTCGGACCACAGCCGCGTGGCGGTGGTCTCCAGCATCATCCCCATGCTCGGCGCGACCGGCTTGAGTCGCTGCAGCTCGGCCCAGCTCATCACACCGGGGTTGAGGTGCGGCAGCAGGCCGGTCTCCTCCAGCACCGCGATCGCGCACGCCCGCACGTAGTCGAGCGTCGAGTCGTAGCCACGCTCGTCCAGCCACTGCCGCGCGGCCGGCCAGCGCTCCTCCGGCCGGTCGCCGAGCGTGAACAGCGCCTCCTTGCAGCCCTGCGCGGCGCCCTGCCGGGCGATCTCCAGGACCTCCTCGCGCTCCAGGAACGCGGCCGGCAGGCGGTGCGGCACGGTGGCGAAGGTGCAGTAGTGACACCGGTCCCGGCAGAGCCGGGTCAAAGGGATGAAAACCTTGCGAGAGTACGTGACGACGCCGGGCCGGCCGGCCTCACGCAGACCGGCGTCGCGGATGCCGCCGGCGATGGACAGGAGTTCGTCGAACTGGTCCCCGGCGGCCGCGAGCAACGCGGTGGCCTCTTCGACGTCGATCGCTTTGCCGTCGGCGGCGCGGCGCAGAGCGCGGCGGATGCTCGCCTGGGTCGGTACCGGTTCCACGTTGACCTCTACCACGCAAAGCAGCCTAGGCCGGAATCGGCTCCGTTGCCCCCGTGGTCGCCGGGCACAGGAAGTGTCGTGAGACACGCTCCCGCACCCGGCGTGTCCGTCACCGGCGCGGCGGGTCCTGGTCGGCCGGGCCGAAGCCGGGCCGGTCGTCGGGGAGCTTCGTGGTGCGGTCCTCGGGCTGCGGGACCACCTGGGTGGGGTCCGAGAAGGGCGCGCCGGAGACCTGGGCGCCCGGCGCCGGAGCCCCGGAGGTGGGCGGGGCGGCGACCGGCGGTGTCGGCACCGGCGGCTGGTTCCAGCCGGGCTGACCAGCGGGCTGACCGTAGACGGGCGCGGCCGGAGCGCCCGGCTGCTGTCCGTAACCCGGCTGGGGCGGCGCGCCGAACGGCGGCGGCTGCGGCGCGAACGGCGGCTGGCCGGGAGGCGGGGTCTGCCCGTACGGCGGCTGGCCGTAGGGCTGGCCGTACTGGGGCTGCCCGTACGGCGGCTGCGGGTACTGGGGCTGGCCGTAGACACCGGGCTGCTTCGGCGGCTTGGGCACCGAGTAGAGCCCGCGCCAGATGTTCAGGACGGCCCACGCGGCCAGGGCCAGCACCGCGAGCCAGGCCACCCGGCTCAGCAACTCGGTGAAGGCGGCGCCGGGATCGTCGGAGGCGATGCTGCTGACACCGAAGAGCACGCCGAAGATGAGGCCGAAGAACGCGACGACCCCGTACTCCACCACGGCGGTCAGCACGATGATCCGCGCCTTCGGGTGGATCGGCTTCACGCCCAGCGCCAGGAGCACGGCCGCGAGTGGGAAGAAGATCGTCACCAGGTTCACGAAACTGCCGAAGCTGTATCGAGTACCGCCGACGAAGTCGGCACCGAACAGATCGATGACGGCGACGAAGAGCAGCACGGCCGGCAGACCGGCCAGCGCGTAGACGGCGAGGTCGCGCAGCGGCCGAAGGTACGGCTCTATCGGTTTGTCGCCCGCCGGCGTGGGCTGCGATCCAGTGGTCACGGTTACTCCCGGTGCGGTGATCGTGTTGGGCCCGTCGAGGTGGGCACAGCGTAAACCGATACCCGCAACCCGTCGGCACGACGCGGGTGCGCGAGGATGAGGTAATGCGGATCGTGGTCCTTACCGGGGGCATCGGCGGTGCCCGGTTCCTCCTCGGCGTGCGCGCGCACGCGCGTGCCATCGGCGCCGAAGTCACGGCGGTCGTCAACGTCGGCGACGACGTGCGCATGCACGGCCTGCAGATCTGTCCCGACCTGGACAGCGTGATGTACACGCTGGGCGGCGCCGCCGACCCGGAGCGTGGCTGGGGCCGCGTCGGCGAGACCTGGGTGGTCAAGGAGGAGCTGGCGAAGTACGGCGTCGAGCCGTCCTGGTTCGGTTTGGGCGACAAGGACACGGCGACCCACCTGGTCCGCACCACGATGCTGAACGCGGGATACCCGCTCTCCGCGGTCACCGCCGCCCTCTGCGAGCGCTGGCAGCCCGGCATCACGATGCTGCCCGCCACCGACGACCGGCTGGAGACCCATGTGGTCGCCGACGTCGAGGGCGAGCGCAAGGCGATCCACTTCCAGGAGTGGTGGGTGCGCTACCGCGGCGAAGTGCCGACACACCGCTTCGTCTTCGTCGGCGCGGAGTCGGCGAAACCAGCGGCGGGAGTCCTGGACGCCGTGGCGGGCGCCGACATCGTCCTGGTGGCGCCGAGCAACCCCGTCGTGAGCATCGCGCCGATTCTCGCCGTACCCCAGCTCAAGGAGGCCGTGGCGGACGGCCCGGCGCCGGTCGTCGGAGTTTCCCCGATCATCGGTGGCGCGCCCGTGCGCGGCATGGCCGACAGATGCCTCGCCACGCTCGAGGTCGAGGTGAGCGCGGCCGGCGTCGGCCGGATGTACGGCCCGCGCGCCGAGGGTGGCCTGCTGGACGGCTGGCTGGTCGACGAGTCCGACGCGGGCGCCGAGGTGCCCGGCGTGACCACCCGGGCGGTGCCGCTCTGGATGCGCGACGAGCAGGCGACCGCGCGGATGGTCGCGGCGGCCCTGGAACTCGGGGGTGTGCGGTGAGCGACGGTCTGGAGATCCGCCCGGTCCGCGGCATCGGCGACGTGACCGCCGGTGACGACCTGGCGGAAATGATCATGAAGGCCGCGCCGTGGCTGACCGACGGCGACGTGCTCGTGGTGACCAGCAAGATCGTCTCGAAGGCGGAGGGACGTCTCGTCGAGGTGCCCGCGGACGGCGAGGCGCGGGAGGCGCAGCGGCAGCGGGTGCTCGCCGGCGAGACCGCCCGAGTGGTGGCCCGCCGCGGTCCGACCACGATCGTGCAGACCCACCACGGCTTCGTGATGGCCGCCGCCGGCATCGACGCCTCGAACGTCGACAAGACCCACCTCGTGCTGCTCCCGGCCGACCCGGACGGCTCGGCCCGCGCCCTGCGCGACGAGTTCCTGCGCCGTGGCCTCGACGTGGCGGTCATCATCTCGGACACGATGGGCCGCGCCTGGCGCAACGGGCTGACCGATGTGGCACTCGGCGCGGCCGGGATCGAGGCGCTGCGGGACCATCGGGGTGAGATCGATCCGTATGGCAACGAACTCAGCCTCACCCAGATGGCCGTGGTCGACGAGCTGTCCGCCGCCGCCGAACTGGTCAAGGGCAAGCGCGACCAGGTGCCGGTGGCGGTCGTGCGCGGCTACCCGCGTACCGGCCCCGGCGAGGGTGCCCGCGTGCTCATCCGCGACGCCGAGAGCGACATGTTCAGCCTGGGCACCGCCGAGGCCCGCGCTCTCGGCCTCCGCGACGCCGCCGCCCTACCCCTCAACCAACCCCCGCGTGTGGATTTCGGCCCCGCTCCGCACCCCAACTCCACACGGAAGGTTCTTGAGGCGCTTGGCGGTACGGTGCCGCGGCACACTCTGCTGGCGGACGGCCGGTTGCGGCTCCACCCGGCGAGCGACTCGCCCGCCGATCTGATCCGCCTCGGCGCCGACGCTCAGCGGGTGCTCGCCGCCCTCACCGCCGAGGGCATGACCGGAACCGCCGAGGTCGACGACGAGGGCGTCACCCTGAGGATCGAGGCATGACCGATCTTTATCAGGACGCCGTCCAGGTGCTCGCCGCGTGGACGGCCACCTCCGACGAGGCGAACCTGGCGCGCAAGCGCACCCTGGACCTGCTCGCCGACGGCCCGGCCGCGATGACCCGCGCACACCGCGCGGGTCACGTCACCGCCAGCGCCCTGGTCGTCGACGGCACCGGCCGGGTCCTGCTCTGCCTGCACGGCCGGCTCGGCATGTGGATGCAGCTCGGCGGGCACTGCGAGGCCGGCGACACCACGCTCGCCGCCGCGGCGCTGCGCGAGGCCACCGAGGAATCCGGCATCCCCGGACTGACCGTCGACCCGGACCCGATCGACGTGGACGTCCACGAGGTCCGATGCGGCGCGGCCGACGGCGTACCGGCTTCACCGTCCGTGCACTTCGACGTCCGGTTCCTGGTACGCAGCCCGGCCGGCGCCACCGAACAGATCAGCGAGGAATCCACCGACCTGGGCTGGTTCACCGCGGACAACCTGCCGACCCCACTGGCCTCCGGCACCGACCGCCAGATCGCGCCCGCCCTCGCCCGCCTCTAGCCAGGCTTCGCAAAACGGAAATGCCGCCCCTTTCCGAAAGAGGCGGCATTTACAGCAGGGTTAGATGTAGCCGTGGTGGCCGAGCTCCTTCAGCTCGTCGACCAGGTGCTTGACCTCCTGCGCGCGCTCACGCGGGCACACCAGAACCGCGTCCGGCGTGTCCACGATGATCAGATCACGGACGCCGAGGGCCGCCACGAGACGACCCGAGTTGGGAAGCACGACCAGGCTCTCCGAGTCGCGCAGCAGCACGGTCGGCCGCTGCTCGAGGTCGGCGCCCGAGCCGACCACCACGTTGCCGGCCGGATCCGCGGTGAGCACCTCGCCGAGCGTGTGGAAGTCGCCGACGTCGTTCCAGCCGAAGTCACCGGGGATGGTGCCGACCCGGCCCGCCGAGGCCGCGCCCTCCATCACCGCGTAGTCCACCGAGATCCGCGGCAGGGTCGGCCAGACCTCGCCGAGCACCTCCTCGCGGGCAGCGGTGTCCCACGCCTGCGCGATCCGGCTGACACCGGCCGCGAGCTGCGGCTGTTGCCGGGACAGCTCGGAGAGGAACGTGTCGACCCGCCAGACGAACATCCCGGCGTTCCACAGGTAGTTGCCGGACTTCACGTAGCTCTCGGCCACGTCGTACGACGGCTTCTCCTTGAACTCCTCGACCTTCAGCGCACCCTCGCCACCGGCGGGACCGCCGCACTGCAGGTAGCCGTACCCGGTCTCGGGACGGGTCGGGGTGATGCCGAGCGTCATCAGCAGACCCTGCTGCGCGCCGGCGATCGCCTTGCGGATCACCGCGGCGAACTCGGCCGTGTCGGCGATCAGGTGGTCGGACGCGAACGAGCCCATGACCGCGTCCGGGTCGCGCCGGGCGATGACCGCGGCGGCCAGGGCGATCGCAGCGCACGAATCGCGCGGTGACGGCTCGACCAGGACGTTCTCGTCGGGGACCGCGGTGAGTTGCCGGGACACGGCGGCGGCATGTGCCACGCCGGTCACCACAAAGGTCCGTTCGGGGGAGGTCAGCGTGTCCAGCCGGTCCACCGTGGCCTGCAACAGGGAGGCCTCGGTGCCGGTCAGGGGGTGAAGAAACTTGGGATGACCGGCGCGGGACAGTGGCCAGAGTCGGGTTCCGGTGCCCCCGGCCAGAACCACTCCGTACAGCACGGCCTGTTCGTCGCTCATGTGCGGAAAGTTTAGTTGATGATCAAGCAACGACCCGATTCCAAGTCGTTACGTGTACCTCCGCGCTGGAGGCCCATGTGAACTCCTTAGCCCGGTCGAAACCTGCCTTCGCGAGGGTCTCCCGGCGGCGCTCGTCGTGCAGCAGGTCGGCGAGGTCCTCGGCGATCCGCTCGGGGGTCTCGGTCGTGTACGCCACCGCGTCACCACCCACCTCGGGCAGCGACAGACGCGGCGTGGTGAGGACCGGCGTGCCGCACGCCATGGCTTCCAGGATCGGCAGCCCGAAGCCCTCCCCGAACGACGGGTAGCAGGCGACCAGGGCGCCGCCGAGGAAGCCGGGCAGATCCGCGTACCGCAGATAGCCGGGGCGGAGCAGGCGCAGGTGCGACGGCACCTCGGCGACCGCCCGGTCGATGTCGTCGTCGTGGCCCTGACCACCGGCCAGGACCAGCGCGGGCGGGTGCGGCCAGTCGGCGACCGCGCGCGCCCAGCCCCGGATCAGGTTGGGCACGTTCTTGCGTGGCTCCTTGGCGCCGAGGAACGCGACGTACCCCGAGTCGCCGAGGCCGAGCCGGGCACGCACCCGGGCCTTCTCCTCGTCGCTGGGCATGTGGAAGGCGGACTGGTCCACCCCGTGATAGGCCACGTCGATCCGGGTCGGGTCGGCGTCGAGCAGGCGGATCAGCTCGTCCCGCGTCGCCTTGCTCGGCACGATCACCCGGGCGGCCCGGCGCAGCGACGTCTTGATCGCGCTGCGGAAGAACGTGCGCTTGGTGTTGTCGTAATGCTCCGGCTCGGTGAAGAAGGTCGCGTCGTGCACCGTGACCGTAACCGGGCATCCGGCTCGCAGCGGGCATGTGTAGAACGGCGAGTGCAGCACCTGGGCGCCCATCTGCTGCGCCAGCAACGGCAGTCCGGTCTGCTCCCAGGCGAGCCGGGCCGGGCGATGCGCGATCGCGGCCGGGCCGGGGATCACCTCGGCTTCGGGGAGCATGCGACGGTAACGCTCCGCATCCGAACGCTGGGCCACGACGGCCAGGTCGACACGTTCGGGACTCTGTTGTCCGAGGGCTCCGAGCAGGCCGTCGACATATCTGCCGACTCCGCCTCTGTCGGCGGGGACACTAGTGGCGTCGACCAGCACTCGCGGGGGGCGACCGGGGGTCACGAGGCATCTCCTTGGCGTCTCTGACGTACCGATGCTGCGGTGGGACTCACCACTGAGAGTACGCCGAGAAGGCTTCGGGAGAGGGTCCGCGACACCGCCCCATCGCGATCGCGCCACGCCGATCCGTGGGCCCGTTCCAGCGTCGTCACGCACAGTGATCCATCTATCGTGAGGGCGGTGACGAACACGATCCCGCAGGCGTTCGCGGAGGCGGTCCGCCGTGACCCGGCCGCGCCGCTGCTCACCTGGTACGACGACGCCACCGGCGACCGCACCGAACTGTCCGGGCTGACGCTGGAGAACTGGGTCTCCAAGACGGCCAACCTGCTGGTCGACGGCGCCGGCCTCGGGCACGGCGACACCATCGCGCTGCTGCTGCCGCCGCACTGGCAGACCGCGGCCCTGCTGCTCGGCGCGGCGGCCGCCGGGGTCGCCGCGGACCTGGGCGGCGACGGCGCCCAGCCGGTCGAGGCGCTGTTCACCACGCCGGACCGGGTCGAGGCTGCGGCCGCCTGGGGCACCACCGACCGGTACGCCACCGGCCTGCTGCCGCTGGCCATGCCGCTGCGCACGCTCCCGGACGGGTACACCGACTACGTCACCGAGGTCCGCAACCACGGCGACCACTTCCGGGGCGCGCCGGTCTCCCCCGCCGACCTGGCCATCGGCGGGCCGTACGAGCTGAGTCACGCGGACGCGATCGAGGCCGCCCAGGAGCGCGCCACCGGCCTCGGCATCGGCGCCGGCGACCGGGTCCTGATCGACGTCGCGGCGTATCCGGACCCGGCCGACTGGCTGCTCGCACCACTGGTGGCGGGCGCGTCGGTGGTGCTCTGCGCGAACCTCGACCGGACGAAGCTGGACGGTCGCGCCGGCACCGAGAAGGTGTCGGTCACGCTGGTCTGACTTCGCAAACCGGACGCCGCGCCGCGCAAAACGGCACTAATCAGCTGTTTCCGACACGCCGGTCGTGGGCCAGGTCGGCGAAGGCGGTCAGGGACTCCGGGTTGGCCAGTGCACCCTTGGCCGCCGCCGACTCCACCGGCGTCCCGGTGAGGATCCTCTTGACCGGCACCTCCAGCTTCTTGCCGGACAGCGTGCGCGGCACCGCGCGTACGCTGTAGGCCGCATCGGGGACATGCCGCGGCGAAAGCGCCGCACGCAGCTCTCGCGCGATTCGGCCGCGCAACGCGTCGTCCAGCGCGATCCCCTCGGTGAGCACCACGAACAGCAACAGCTCACCGTTGGGATCGCCGGGCTTGTCGAGGTGCACGACGAGCGAGTCGGCGATCTCCGGCAGGCTCTCCACCACGGAGTAGAACTCCGCCGTCCCGAGACGCACCCCGCCCCGGTTGAGGGTGGCGTCCGACCGGCCGGTGATGACGCAGGTGCCGTCCTCGCCGATGGTGATCCAGTCGCCGTGCCGCCAGACGCCGGGGAAGACGTCGAAGTACGCCTCCCGGTAGCGACTGCCGTCCGCGTCGTTCCAGAAACCGACCGGCATGCTCGGCATCGGCGCGGTGATCACCAGCTCGCCCAGCTCGCCGATGACCGGCTTGCCCTCACCGTCGAACGCCTCCACCCGGGCGCCGAGGGCCCGGCAGGCGATCACCCCGGCCCGCACCGGCTGCAGCGGCGAGCCGCCCACGAAACCGGTGCAGACGTCGGTGCCGCCGGAGAGCGAGAGCAGCTGAAGCTCGGAGCCGACCGCCTCGTAGACCCAGCCGTAACCCTCCGGCGGCAGCGGCGCACCGGTCGAGCCGACGCCCTTGAGCCGCTTGCCCGGGGTCAGCCCGGCCTTGCGGCAGGCCATCAGGAACGGTGCCGATGTACCGAAATAGGTGATCCCGGCGGTGTCGACCAGGTCCCAGAGCGCGGAGAGGTCCGGCCAGCCCGGATTGCCGTCGAACAGCACGATCGACGCGCCGACCGCCGGACCGCTGGCCAGGTAGTTCCACATCATCCAGCCGGTGGTGGTGAACCAGAAGAAGCGGTCCGCCGGGCCCAGGTCGTGATGCAGCGCCAGGATCTTGAGGTGCTCCAGCAGGATGCCGCCGTGTCCGTGAACGATCGGCTTGGGCAGACCGGTCGTCCCGGAGCTGTAGAGCACGTAGAGCGGATGGTCGAACGGCACCGGCTCGAACGTGAGCGGGTCGTCGCCGCCGAGCTCGTGCCAGTCGCCGCCACCGTGCAGGTAGCCGATGGTGATGACGTGCTCGATCGACGGGATCGCCGCCCGGATCGCACCGATCTCCTCGCGGCGGTCGATCGGCTTGTCGCCGTACCGGTAACCGTCCGTCGCGACGAGCACCTTCGGCTCGATCTGGCTCCAGCGGTCGATCACGCTGCGGGCACCGAACTCCGGCGCGCACGACGAGAAGATCGCGCCCAGGCTCGCCGTCGCCAGCATCAGGACGTAGGTCTCCGGGATGTTCGGGGCATAGGCCGCTACCCGGTCACCCTTGGCGACACCGCGGGCCTTCAGCCCGGCACGGACGCGGCGGACCTCTTCGCGCAGCTGCCGGGCGGTCAGTTGGACCGGCTCACGGCTTTGGGAGTACGCGAGGACGACAGTGTCGCCGTCCTCCCGCCCCGGCATCCGCAGCACGTTCTCCGCGTAGTTCAGCGTGGCACCGGGAAACCAAGTCGCGCCCGGCATCGTCGCGTCGCCGAGCACCGCCGTCGGCTGCTCGTGGGCCACCACCGCGAAGTAGTCCCAGATCGACTGCCAGAACCCGGTCAGGTCGGTGACCGACCACTCCCACAGCGCCGCGTAATCCGGGAAGGAGTGCCCGCGCTCGCGCTCCAGCCACGCCAGGTAGTGGCCGATCCGAGTCGTCTCCCGCGCGTCCGCCGCCGGCTCCCACAGCAGTGTGCCGGCCGTCACCTCGCCTGTCGTCATGCCCACACCTTAGGGGCTGTTCAATCGATCGCCGGGTGATGTTCCGCACGAGCCCGCTGGATCGCGCGACGGCGCGCCAGACGGTGGTCCCGCCTGATCAGAGCCTCTTTGAAGCGCCGCTGATCGGCGGCGTCCTCGGGCAGGACCGGCGGCACCCGGCGCGGGTTGCCGGCCACGTCCACCGCCACGAACACCAGGTAGGCGGTCGCCACCGGGATCGGTGTAGCGCCGACCGCGTCCCAGCGTTCCGCGGCCAGCTTCACGCCGACCTCCATGCTGCTGTTGCCGGTCCAGTTGACCTGCGCGTACGCGTGCACGAGATCACCGACCCGCACCGGCTCCAGGAACACAATCTCGTCGATCGCCGCGGTCACCGCGGTGCCGCCGCTGTGCCGGGCCGCCGCCGCACCGGCCACGTCGTCGACGAACTTCATCAGGACGCCGCCGTGCACGGTGCCGTAGAGGTTCACGTCCACCGCGGTCATGATCCGGCTGAGGGTGACCCGCGAGTGCGAGATCGGGCGCCCGCCCTGCTGTTCTTCCATGGCCGGTACGTTACGACGTCGTTCGACCGCCGTTGCCGCCGCGAGGTAGCGTGCCGGATCATGCGTCACCTCAGGTCGATCCTCTATGCGCTCGTGCTGGCCCCGGCAATCTGGGTCCTGGCCGGAGTGGGCTTCACCCACGATCTGTCCAGCCGCGGCCGGGAACTCTTCGCCGCCGAGTCGATCTCCGGCCTGCTGCTGCTGATCTTCTCCGGCATCCTCTTCGCGATCCTGGCGTTCGCACCGGTCTCCCCGGCCGGTCCGGTCCTCGCCGGCGCCGCCTACCTGGGCGTCACCGTCTGGGCGTGGACCTCACCGTCGGCGTACGCGTCGCTGTGGGCCCCGGAGGTGTCGAAGGAGGGCTTCGACCTGAGCCGTCCCGGCTACGGCCTGGCCGCCCTGCTCGCGATCCCGCTGCTGGCCACCGCGCTGAGCGCCCGCCGCTGGGCACGCTACGAGCCGCCGGTGCTGCCGATCATCGGCGAGATCGGCCGCTTCCGAGGCGCGGCCCGGGTCACCGGCATCCCGGTCTCGGTGGCCGAAACCACGGTCCTGCGCACCGGCGCCAGCCGCGCCGCCGACCTGACCATGCCGATGCCCCCAGCCGTCCCGGCCTCCGCCGCCGACCGCACGGTTGCCATGCCGCCAGCCGTCCCGGCCTCCGCGGACCGCACGATCGCCATGCCGCCAGCCGTCCCGGCCTCCGCGGACCGCACGATCGCCATGCCGCCAGCCGTCCCCGCCTCCGCGGACCGCACGATCGCCATGCCGCCGGTCCCTGTCGCCGTCCCGGCCGCAGACCCGACGGTCGCGCTCCAAATTCCCACCGCGAAGCCGGCCGCACCCACGCCGGCCGCACCCTCCGCGCCGCCGGCGAAGTCCGAGGCCGAGCCGACGACGGTGCTGGCCGCGCAGCCTGCCGCGCCCAGCAAGGCGGAACCGACGACCGTGCCGGCCGATGCGGACCCGACCACCGCCCTGGTACTCCCCACCCAGCCCGAGCCGGAACCGACCACCGTGCTTGCGATCCCCGCGCAGCGCGAGGCCGAGCCAACAACCGTCTTGGCCGTCCCAGCGACCACCCTGACCGACAAATCCGATAAATCGGAAGGGTCGGTCGAGTCGACTGAGGACGACGACGAGACCCACGTCCTCGCGAAGCCGGCCGACGAGAAGACCGAGCCGCTGAAGAGCTCCTGAACGCCCGAACTGCCGGAGGCGCGCTTGTGGCCCACCTCCGGCAGCCGGACGACTGATCAGCCCCTACCTCGTCAGCCGTAGGTAGTCCAGATTGAACCCACCTGCCTCACAGTAAACCGTGAGTAGTTGATCTCCGGAGACAAGATCCACCGGCACCCGGACCGCTTGATAACTGCCCCAGCCCCCGGTGTTCGGCACCGTGACCGTCGTGAGCACCTGCCCGGCCGCGTCCCGGATCGAGATCGCATTCGGCACCTCGGCGCCCGTTCCCGTCGCGACGCCCAGTTCAAGCTGGTAGGCACCGCCCTCGACGAGATCGAACCGGTACTTGAGCCAGTTCCCCGCCGCCGTCCAGCCGACGTTGCGCCCACCACTGGCCGCGGCGTTGCTCTCGATGAAGTTCGCACCGCCCTCGGTCCAGCCGTGCTGCTCGGCATAACCCTCCGCCTCGACCGTCACGCCGGCCGGCGCGCCCTTCGGCCGGACCGTCAGGTGCACCGTCGTCTCGTCGTGCGAACGCCCATCGGTCACCGCGACCGTCAGGTCCGTCTCCCCCGCGACCGACGGCGTCAACGTGATCACACCGGTGGACGCGTCGAGCTCGACGCCCTCGGGCAGGTCGGTGGCGTAGTAGGAGAGCCGGTCACGATCCCGGTCGGTCGCCCGCAGCGGGATGGTCACGGTGGCGTACTGGTCGGCCACGACGCCGGGCACGCCGGCCAGGACCGGCGCACGGTTGTGCCGCGAGGGATGCGTGCGGTCGGTCCAGCGATATGTCGCGTACGCGGAAGCCGGCACCGTCGTCACGAAGGACTTCCCACCGGACACCACCTCGACGGACGTGTCCACCGCGTTGGCGTTGCGCAGCACAGCCACGTACTCGTCCCCGTCCCGGAACACGACGTTGCTGACCCCGTCACCCGTACCGCTCGACTGCACCCGCACGTGACCGGGCCGCAGGTACCGCGAGAACTGTCCCAGCTGGTACAGCTCGTCCCGCACCGTGAACGTCCGCGTCGTGGTGTCCACTTTGACCAGTCGGTTCGGCCACTTGGTGGTACGCCCGATCTCCTCCCAGTCGACGTTGTTGTCCCGCTTGTCGGTCCAGTGCAGCGTCCCGCCGTCCTGGTCGGTTGTCTGCGCCCACAGGATGTACGAGCTCGCGTCCAGCCGGAAGTCGTTCAACACGGTCGCCGCCGACAGGTCGCTCGTCTCGGTGAGGTGCACCGGCTTGCCGAACTCCTCGTACGCGGTCTGCATCACCTTCGGATCACCCCAGTACGGGTGGAACGCGATCCCGTCCGCGGCCTTACGTGTTGCCGCGTCCTCGAAGATGCGGTGGTAGTTCTTGGTCGCCGTGCTGTTCGGGTCGCGCCAGTCCCAGAAGTTGAAGTCGTGCACGTAGAGCTCTGTACGCAACCCCGCCTTGCGCAGCTCTCGCTTGACAGCGACGGACAACTTCTTCTGTTGATCAATATTGATGTCCATCGCCGGATAGACGACATCCATGCCCGGTTCGTTCAGTAACGTCAACGCGTCCACATTGATGTGTTGACGTCTGTACGCCTCGATGTACTTGACGTAGTAGCGTGCAAACACGTCAATACAATCGTCCCGCAGCTTGCCGACCTGGTAATACTCGGTCGTGCTCCCCGGCTTGAGAGCCACCTCGCCGATGAACTTGTTGTTCGTCTTCATCCAGGCCGGCGCGCTCCATGCCGACGCGAGAAACGTGGCCCTCGGGTTGTACTTCTGAATCAACTTGATCGTGTCGACGATGTGCGTGTCGATGTCGCGCTGGATCGAGAAGTACTTGAGACCGAAGTCGTCGGTGACACCCGCCGGCAGCTCGTCGTACGACCAGAACGGCAGATGCTCGATGAGGTCCGGGCTGCCGATGGTGAGCCGGAACCTGTCCATACCCGCCCCCGTGCGCGGGTCGACCAGCAGCCGGATCGCCCTGTCGCGCTCGGCGGGTGTCAGCTTCCACAGGTTGGAGACGCTGGTCTCGTCGATCGAGAAGCCGATCCCGCTGTACTCCTGCCGGGTCCGGCTCGGGTCGACGACGACGGTCGCGTCCGACGTCTTGTCCGAGCCGGTGAAGCGGGCGTCGGGCAACCCGCCCCAGCGCACCGCACCCGCCGAGTAGGTACCGGTCACCACGTCGCCGGAGTGCGGAACCCCGGTCAGGGTGGTGGCAGCCACGGCCGCCACCACCACAGACTTCAACAGCATCAGTTCAGCACCCACTTCTGGTTGGCGCCGGTCGTACAGGTCCAGATCTGCAGCCGCGTCGCGTCGGCCGAGTTGTTGCCGGTCACGTCGAGGCACTTGTTCGCGTACTGGTTGACCAGCCGCTGGGTGGCGCTGTCGTACGTCCACTTCTGCGACGTGCCGGTGTGGCAGTCCCAGAGGTGGGTGACCGTGCCGTCGGCGTTGCTCGGCCCGCTGATGTCGAGGCACTTGCCGAGCGAGCGCAGCGTGCCGTCCGAGTTGCGGCTCCACTGCTGCGCGGCCGAGCCGTTGCAGGTGTAGAGCTGGATCGCGGTGCCGTTGGCGGTCGCCGCGTTCGCCACGTCCACGCACTTGCCGGCGAGGCCGGTGATCGTTCCGCCCGTCTGCGGCGGGGTGGTCGTCGTGCCGGACCAGGTGAACGTGGCCGTGGTGCGGGCCGGGAGGGTGTACACGAACGACTGGCCGGACCAGTTGACGCGCACCGACTGGGCCGACGTGCCGCCGTTGTGGGCGATCAGCGCCTTGGAGCCGTCCGGATTACGCCAGGCGACGTTCTGCACCGATGTGTTGTTCGAGTCGATCCGGACCGCGCCCGGCTTGACGAACTTGGTGAGGTGGCCGGTCGTGTAGTACTCGATGGTGTAGTCGACCTGTCCGGCCCGGCTGCCACCCTCCTGCACGGTGATCAGGCCGGTGCAGGTGCCACAGCCGCCGTTGTGCGGGCCCATGTTCTGGTTCAGCGCGAGGCTCCACTTCACCACGCTGCTGCTCCAGTTGCGGGTGTAGTTGACGATGTCGCTCATGTCCTCGTTGTGCTGGTTGCCGATCCAGGTGCCACCCGAGTGCTCGGTGCTGAACTGCCGCACCGACGGGTAAGCGGCCTTCACCTGGCTGCCGACCGCCGGGTCACCGGCGTACCCGTGCCAGGCGATGCCACCGAACAGCGGGTCGTTGCGCACACCCGCGTCGGCCAGGATGGCCGCGCCGAAGTTCGCGTAGTCGCCGTAGTTCCAGTCGTGGATCAGCACCTTCGTGGTGATCCCGGCCGCCCGGAACGCGGGGTAGACGAAGTTCTTCGTGAACTCGACGAGCCCGGACGGGTTCCAGCTCATGCCCGGGTAGTTCATCGCCGTCGGGTTCCCGGCCTGGCAGCAGTTCGGCTCGTTCTGCACCGAGATGTAGTTCACCGGAACACCGGCGTTCTGGTAGCTCTGGATGTACTTGACCAGGTACTGGGCGTACGTGGGGTAGTGCTCCCACTTGAGCCAGCCCATCTGGTCCATCCGTCCGTTGTCCTTCATCCAGCCGGGCGCGCTCCACGGCACGCCCTTCACCCGCAGCGCCGGGTTCAGCTGCCGGGCCTGCTGGGTGAGCAGACGGACGTTGGTGTCGTACCCGTTGGCGCCGAAGTCGTTGAGGTCGCAGCAGGTGTCGTCGAGCGACACGTTGCCGGGCCGGGAGAGGTCGGACGCGCCGATCGGGTTGCGGACGAACGACAGGCCGATGCCCTGGGTCGGGCTGAACAGCTTCTGCATCACGCTGTCCCGGGTGGCCGCGCTGACCGGCCCGCCCCGCAGCAGGTACGCGGTGGTGTCGGTGATCGACGCGCCGGCACCCTCGAAGGTCTGGTAGGTGACGCCCTCGTTGACGTTGATGGTCTGGTTGGCGGAGCCGCCGGCCGGGCCGAACGCGATGTTCGCCTGCTGCTGCAGGCCTCGGGTGACGGTACGGCCGCCGCCGTCCGAAGTGGTGGTGAGGTAAACGCTGACGGTCTCACCCGCGGCGACTGCCGGCGGTGCGGTCGCGACCACACCGGCTGACACTCCTACGGCTGCGGCCAGCAGCACTCTGCGGAGGGACATGGGACCTCCTGTCAAGGCGACGACGAAAGGGGACGCCGAAGGGGACGACTTAACAGGAAGGAAACCTTTGTCAATTAAGGCGAGTCAATGAATTGCGGTTCCGGATTGCCGTGTTCCGGTTCCGGAACCGTGAAACACGTCAAGAACCCACCGGCCCGGTCGAGTCCCGCACGACCAACTCGGTGGCGAGCTCGACGTGCAACGCGTCCAGCCGGTGCGCGCCGAGCATCCGCAACAGCAGGTTGACCGCCATCCGGCCCATCTCGCCGAGCGGCTGGCGGACCGTGGTCAGCTGCGGATGGCACGCCTCGGCCAGCTCGCTGTCGTCGAACCCGGCCACCGACAGATCCTCCGGCACCCGCAGTCCGCGCTCGGCCGCCGCCCGCAGCGCGCCGACCGCCATCTTGTCGTTGAAGGCGACCAGCGCGGTCGGCCGCTCCGGCAGGTCGAGCAGCTCGGCCGCGGCCCGGTGGCCCAGCTCGGTGGTCGGCTCGGCCACGAACCGGGTCAGCTCCGGCGCCTGCAGCACACCGGCGTCGGCGAGCGGCGAGAGGTAGCCGGCGAAGCGGTTCTCGCTGGCCAGCCAGTCGCGCGGCCCGCCGATGATGCCGATGCGGCGGTGACCGAGTTCGACCAGGTGCGCGGTGAGCAACCGGGCGCCGGCGAAGTGCGCGGCGGAGACTGCGGCGATGTTGCGCGGTGGCGGGGTGCGGGGGTCGACGACCACGAAGGGGAAGCCACGATCGCGTAGGCGTACCAAATCCGCTCCTGGCTCGGGAGGCAGAATGAGCACCGCCCCGGCAATGCCTCGCCGCCCGGTCAGGCCGGGCAGCACCCGGTCACGCTGCGCCGAGACGCCCGCGTTGAGCACCACCTCAAGACCGTGCGGCTCGAGCGCCTCCGCCACCGCCGAGACGATCAGTCCGAAGTAGTCGGTCAGTACATATGGGCAGCGCACGTAGACGCCGGTCGCCCGCTCGGCCCGGCCGCCGCGCCGCTGCGGCGCCTGCCGTCCCAGGCTGCCCATCGCGCTGAGCACCCGGTCCCGGGTGTGCGGCGCGACGTTGGACCGGCCGTTCAGCACCCGGGAGACCGTGGCGATCGACAGCCCGGTTTGCGCGGCCACGTCACGAACGGTGGCGCGCCGCGCTGTTGTTTCATCGCCCTGTTTCATCGCCGCGAGCATAGACGCTGATACCTCGGTACTAGGGCCCATCTGGCTCCGCGGGGTGACGATCCGACCCCGTCCCCGGACCTACCTTGCCGTCGCAACGCACCGATCGACGGGGAGGACCGGTTATGAACCGCATGTGGATCGTCTCGGCTCTGCTGCTGGCCGCGCCCGCTATGTGGCTTTTTGGCCCCGCCCAGGTGGAAGCCGCACCGCTGCCCCGCCAGGCCGAGTGGATGTCCGATCCGCGCGATCTGCCCGATCCGTCGACCGCCACAGCCGCACAGGTGGCGGGCTGGTTCGCCGGCATACCCTCGACCGAGGCGGGTGACCTGGTCCGCCGCTACCCCGAGGTGGTCGGCAACCTCGACGGCGTGCCGGTGCACCTGCGCTACGCGGCGAACCATGACCCGAATCGGCCAGGGCGGCAGATCCTCGCGCTGGACCGGCGCGGTGACGGCCGGGTCGCCGAGGTGCTGGGCGATCTGGACACCGCGACCCACTTGGTCATTCTGATCCCCGGTGTGGAGACCGAGCTCGCCAACTTCGACACCGGTCTCGGCGGCGTCGAGCGCCGCGCGCCCGCCTGGCAGGCGCGGCAACTGCACGATCAGATCCGGTCGGTCGCGCCGGGTGCGCCGGTCGCGGTGATCGCCTGGCTGGGCTATGACACCCCCGATGGCGTACGCCGTGACGCGCTCCGCGAAGACCTGGCCGCCTCCGGAGCGCTCGCCCTGACGCGGTTCGTCGCCGGTCTGACCGCGGACCACCCCGATCGCCGGATCACTCTGATCGGCCACAGCTACGGCTCGATCGTGGCCGGTCGCGCCGCCGCCGATCTCGGGCCGCAGGTGACCGACATCGTCGCGATCGGCAGTCCCGGCATGGGTGTGCCGGACCGCGCCGCACTGCGCACCGGCGCCCGGGTCTGGGCCGGCAGCGCGCCGGACGACTGGACCCGGCGCCTGCCCGGCGTGCGCCTGTTCGGCCTCGGGCACGGCCGCCTCCCGATCGACGCGCGGTTCGGCGCCCTTTCGCTGCCGTGCGCCGACACCGGCGGCCACGACGGCTACTTCCTGCCCGGCACGTCCTCGCTGCGCGCGATGGCCGAGATCACTCTCGGCCACGACCCGGCATGACCAGGCCGTACGCGGGAATATCAGGGTCGGGGGAACCGCATGAGCATCGACATGGACACCGTCGTCGGCCTCTACTTCAAGCACGCCGACGCCCTTCGCAACGCTCGCCTGGCGCAGGCCGCGCTGCTCACCGCAGACCGGCGGATGCGGCCGCGCCTGGACGACGCGGAGACCGAGATCAGCTACCTGCTGGTCCGGGAGTTCCGGCCACGGCGCGTCGTCGAGATCGGCGCCGAGCACGGCTGGTCCACGACCTGGCTGCTGCGCGCGCTGGCCGACAACGGGCACGGCAGGCTGGACACGTACGACATGACCGGCCACGCCCGCGACCGGATCCCGCCGTCGCTGGCCGGCGGGCGCTGGCAGTTCCACCACTGCGACGTCCGCACCACCGGCGACCTGACTCCGGAGAGCATCGACCTGCTCTTCATCGACGCGGTCCACACGGCCTCGTTCGCGCACTGGTACCGCCACCACCTGCTGGACCGGCTCCGCCCCGGCACCCCGGTGGCCGTGCACGACGTCTTCCACCGCCCGGCGTCACCCTCCCGCGAGGGCCGCGTGGTCCTCGACTGGCTGGCCGCGCACAACGCACCGCACTTCACCGTTTCGGCCGCCGCCGCCCCGCAGGAGTACGCCGAGCTCACGGTGGCGAAGCGTCTCCTCTCGCTCGACGACGTCGTCCACCGGCCCGCACCCAACCCCATGCTCTTCTGCACCACCCCTTAGCGGGTCCCATCAGGTAGGCGGTCTGCCCCACACTCATCGCCAGATGCCTCATGGCAATCAATCTAGGAATCCTCTGGCCCACATCTATAGTCCAGTTCCATGTCGGAACAGTGGGCCAGTTTCAGCCTGGACCTCCACCTGGCCATCGACCGGCGACAGGGCCTGCGCGGCGGCCTGGAACGGGCGCTGCGCGAGGCGGTCCAACGCGGGCAGCTGTCGCCCGGAACACGGATGCCCTCGTCCCGGGCCCTCGCGCAGGAGCTCGGCATCGCCCGGGGCACGGTCAGCCAGGTCTACGAACAGCTCGCTGCCGAGGGCTATCTGCTGGCCCGGCCGCGCTCCGGAGTCCGGGTGGCACCGCAACCCGGTCCCGCGTCCGGCCCGGTGCTGCCGCCGGCACCCTCGTTCCGCGCGCCGTTCGACGGTCACGACCTGCGGCCCGGCCTGCCCGACCTGTCGCTGTTCCCGCGCGGGCCGTGGCTCGCCGCCACCCGGCAGGTCCTGCAGTCGACCCCGCACGCCGCGTTCGGTTACGGCGACCCGACAGGACACGCCGACCTCCGCACGGCCCTGGCCGACTACCTCGGTCGTGCCCGGGGCGTGCTCACCACCCCGGAGCACATCATCGTCTGCGCGGGATACAACCACGCCCTGCAGATCCTCTGCCAGGCGCTGAGCCGGGTCGGCTCGACGATCGCCTTCGAGGATCCGGCGCTTCCCGACTACCCCGCGCTCGCCGCGAACGCGGGCCTGCGGGTGACCCGAATCCCGGTGGACCGGGACGGCCTGGTCGTCGGCGAGCTCGGCGACGAGGTGGCGGCCGTGACCACCCCGTCACACCAGTTCCCCCTCGGCGTCACGCTCAGCCCGCGGCGGCGCATCGAGCTGCTGGACTGGGCGCGGCGCACCGGCTCGGTCGTTCTGGAGGACGACTACGACGGTGAGTTCCGTTACGACCGCCAGCCGGTCGGCGCGCTGCAGGCGCTCGCCCCCGACCTCGTCGTATACACCGGCACCGTCAGCAAGACCATCGCGCCGGCCCTGCGCATCGGCTGGATCGTCGCGCCAACACATCTGGTCCCGGCGCTGCGCGACGTGCTGCGCTTCGACGAGACGCACCTCAACGTCATCGAGCAGCTGGTCCTCGCGTCCCTGATCCGCGGCGGCGAACTCGACCGCCACCTGCGACGCTGCCGGAGCCGCTACCGCCACCGCCGCGACCACCTGGGCCGGGCCGTCGCCACCCACCTCCCCGGCGCACGCCTCTCCGGCATCGCCGCCGGCCTCCACGCCGTACTGACCCTGCCCGGCCCGGCCGGCGCCGAGCCGGACCTGCTCGCTCACCTGACCGCGCACGGTGTCGCCGTGGACGGCCTCAGCACGTTCCACCACGACCCGCGAGCCTCGCCGCTCGGCCTGGTCGTCGGTTACGCCACCCCGCCGCAGCACTCCTACGACAGCGCGGTGACCGCTCTCACCGAAGCCATCCGCACCGCCCCCCACCAGCCCTGACACCCAGGCGCGTGATGATCTTGGTCCCAAACGGTGAAGAGCAGAACAGGAACCCGGCCCCAACGGCGCGGCGCTGGTGTTCAGCGGTTTCGGCGAGCCGGTCACGGGCCTCGCGAAGCCGCCGGCGGACCAGGTGGTCGACCTGGGCACGATCACCGGCAAGTAACGGCCGGCGGGCCGGGTCAGGCGCCTGACCCGGCCCGACCTGACCCCTGCTGGGTGCGTATCCGGGATCATCCCGATGCAGCCTGGCCTGCGGTGTTCCTACGTTCGATACATGAAGCGATTCGCCATCGGCACACTCAAGGCCCTCGGTGTCGTGTTCGGGCTGTTCCTCGTCGCCCGCGCGATCGCCGAGCCGTTCGTCATCGACCTCACCGACCCGGCCAGCTATCAGAACGACTGGGGCGGGCCGGCACTGGCCGGGGTCCTCGCGGTGCACATGGGTCCCGGCATCCTCGCCGGCCTCGCCCTGTTCGGCGCGGCCCGGCGAAGGATCGCCGCCCGTCAGGAACGGATCGCCGCGCCCAGCATCTCGAGGTAGTGCTCCAGATAGAACGTGCTCTTGAACTGGGCGGTCATCTCGGCGCCGACCACGCCGAGGTCCGGGCTGTAACTCATCCCACCGGCCGGTCCGAGCGGCAGCACGATCCCGTCCGGCGCGGCGGCGTACTCGGCACGCGCCGGCTCCCCGGCGATCAGGGAGCGGATGTTCGCGGCCACCACCTCGGCGTGCTGCCCGGCGGCACGCGCCATCTTCAACTCGGGCACCGCGGTCACGTCACCGACAGCGAACACGGTCTCGTGCCCGGTCACGGTCAGCCGCGGCGCCACGGCCAGCCGACCGTCCGGCTGCCGGGCCGTCACCAGGCCGGGGTCAAGGTAATCGGTGCGGACCTCGGTGCCGAAGCACGGATACCAGAGATCCGCGGCGATCACGTTCCCGTCACCGGTGGTCACGGTGAAGGGGCGCAGGCTTCCGGGCGCCGGTTCCGGCAGGGTGCGCAGAGACGTTCCGAGATGCAGACGTACGTTCAAAGCGCTCAGTTGTTCCCGAAGACCGGCCCGGAACTCCTCCGGGAACCGTCCCCCGACCACCTCGGGGCCGCGGTCGATGACCGTGACCGCCTTGTCCGGCCAGGCGGCCTTGATCTCCCCGGCGAACTCGAGCCCGATCGCACCCGCTCCCAGCAGCAGCACGTGACTCGCGCGCATCAGGGTGTCGCGTGTCCCGGCGAACCGGTCCCGCTCGCCCGGCTCGATCTTCGCCGGGAACGGCGCCGTGGATCCGGTCGCCAGCACCACGAAGTCGGCGGCCAGTCGTGCACCGCCGGCCAGCTCGACCTCGGTCGCCGACACGCGGGCGGCCCGGTCCCGCACGACCCGTCCACGGGACAGCAGTCCGTCGTACCGAATGAAGATCTTCTCGGTCCACTCCGGATCGACCGCCGCGCGTAACGCTGCGACGTTGTGCACGAACGTCTCCCGGGGTTCCACCAGGGTGACGTCCGCGACGTCGTCGAGCGCCCGGGCCACCGCGATGCCGCCGTAACCGCCGCCCACCACAACCACGTTCATCTGTTCCACCCTCTCGATGTGTCGTCGCCATCGACTCTCATCGGGAGCGGGGACATCGGGGAGGCCGTGATCAGGGTGGTAGTGCCGGGGACACCCGCACGGCTCGCGACGTTGCTACGGTCGGGCGGTGAGCGACAACGAGCTCGGCCTGTTCCTGCGGACGCGCCGCGAGGCGATCACGCCGGGCGAGGCCGGGCTTCCCGCCGGTGACCGGAGGCGCACCCCGGGACTGCGCCGCGCCGAGGTGGCGATGCTGGCCGGCGTCAGCATCGAGTACGTGATCCGGCTCGAACAGGGCCGCGACCGCCACCCGTCGGCCCAGGTGCTCGCCGCGCTCGCCGGTGTGCTGCACCTCACCCCCGCCGAGCGCGTCCACCTGCACCGGCTTGCCAAGTCCGCCGACCCCGGCTTCAGCTGCCGCGGCGGCGCCGGTCCCGCCCGCACCGTGCGGCCCACCGTCCGGGCCGTCCTCGACCAGCTGGAACCCGCCGCGGCAGTGCTGTTGAACCAGCTCAGCGACCTGCTCGCCTGGACGGGCGGCTTCGCCCGCCTCACCGCGCCGATGGGCCTGCTGGACGGCGACCCGCCCAACCTGGCCCGCTACATCCTCAGCGATCCCCGTGCCCGGGACTTCTACCCGGACTGGCCGCACGCCGCCGACGAGCAGGTCGCCGCCCTCAAGCAGGGCCCCTTCCGCGCCGACCCGCACGTGGCCGCCCTCGCCGACGACCTGACCGTCCTGGCCGGCGACGAGTTCACCGACCGGGTCGCCAACGTGCCCGGCCTGCCGCGTGCCAGCGGCACCATGCGCCTGGCGCACCCGGACGCCGGACCGCTGCGCCTCGCCTACGAAACCCTCGAACTCTCCGCCGACGACGACCAGCGCCTACTCGTCTACCTCCCGGCCGACCAGGCGACCGCTACCGCCCTGCGCAACCTGGCCGAGCCCCTGCGCCTGGTCGCCGGCTGACCGGACGCACAACTCACAGCTCGAAACGGCTGCCGCCAGGTCGCCGGCTGACGGCTCACAGCTCGAAGCGGCTGCCGACAGGTCGCCGGCCGACCGCTCACAGCTCGAAGCGGCTGCCGACTCCGTTGGGCCGGAACGCGTCCGGCAGCCCGGCGGCGAGGGCCTGCTGCGCCTTCCACGACGTGCAGTGCGCCGGCACGATCACCGCGGGCGCCTCGGCGGCCAGGGCGGTCACGGTCTCCGCGACGATCGGGCCGTCGCGCAGGTGGAAGCCGCCGAGCACGGCGTGGATGCGGTCGACGCCGGTGAGCCGGCGGGCGTACCGGACGATGTTCACGATTCCGGCGTGACCACAACCGGTCAGCACGACGAGGCCCCGGTCCCGGACGTGCAGGACGACCGCCTGGTCGTCGTGCACGGCCTGGTCGGGCTGCCAGGAGCCGTCCCGGAAGGCCTGGTGCGCGGGCGGCATCCCGGTCTCGAACGGCGTGGTCCGGTCCACCTCGCCGGTGACCAGCAGCATCCCGTCCAGCAGGAACGACGGCTGCTGCTCCTCGACCACCGCGAAGCCCGCGCCCTCGATCGCCGACCGGCTGGGTGAGGGCAGCTCCAGGGTCCGGTCGGGTGCGACGATCCGGCGCTGCAGCCAGAAGTCGGGGTGCAGAAGCACGGGCAGGCCGGTCCGGCCGAGGCGGCGGGCCAGCCCGTGCAGACCCATCACGTGATCGAAATGCCCGTGGCTGAAGACGATCGCCTCGAACGTGTCCGGCGCGATCCCGAGCCGGTCCAGGTTGCCGATCAGGCCGTCGGTGGTGACGCCGGTGTCGAACAGGACCCGGCGGGTGCGGCCGTCCACCCGCACCTCGATCAGCGCCGAGAAGCCGTGCTCGGCGCGGAGGAAGTCGTAGCTGGTGCCGCCGGCCGCGAACTCGGCCGGCACCACCGGTAGCGGCCCGGACGTGCCGTTCAGTCCCCAGCGCCGCACCAGTCCCTCGTCGGGGAGCAGCGCGTCCGACGAGTTGTCCATCAGGGTGGTGACGTGCACGCCATCGACGGGCGTCAGGTTGACCCGCATTCTTCGCAGCGTACGCTCGCCGCGTGGAAGCGTTCCGTCGCTTCGAACAGGCCGGCTGGGAGGAACGAGCCGCCGGCTACGACAGGCTGCTCGGCCGGATCACCGCCCGGGTGGTGGATCCGCTGCTCGACGCGGCCGGTGTGCCCGCCGGATCCCACGTCGTCGACGCGGCCGATCTGCGCGCCGGGAACCGCTTCCTCGACGTGGCCTGCGGGTCGGGCGAGGCGTCCGCCCGGGCTGCCGAACGCGGCGCGCGGCCCGTCGGGGTGGACCTCTCCGCGGCGATGGTCGGGCTCGCGCGCAGCCGCTTTCCCGCGATCGATTTCCGACAGGCGTCGGCCGAGGCGCTCCCGTTCGCGGCGGCCTCCTTCGACGCCGTGGCCGGTAACTTCCTGCTGCATCACCTGGCCGAACCGCAGGTCGCGGTCGCCGAGTGCGCGCGGGTGCTCGCGCCCGGCGGCCGCCTCGCCCTGAGCGTCTGGGACCTGCCGGAACGGGCACGGTTCGTCGGGGTCCTGGTGGACGCGGTGGCCGAGGTGGGCGCGGCGCCGCCGGCTGATCTTCCCCCCGGGCCGTCGTTCTTCCGGTACGCCGAAAGCGGTGCCCTGATCGACCTGCTGCACGCCGCGGGCCTCACCGGCGCGCGCTCGACAACCGTGGCGTTCACCCAGCGTCTCGCGTCCGCCGACGAGCTGTGGGACGGCCTGATCGACGGCACGGTCCGCACGTCCGCCACAGTCCTCGCCCAGCCCGCCGACGTGCGCGCCGCGATCCGTGCCGCCTTCAATCGGCTGACCACCCCGTACACCGACGCCGACGGCCTCGCGATCGCGGTGTCCGCGGTCATCGCCTCGGGCGCCGCCCCACCCGCTTGAGCCTTTCCCGCTGGGTCACCAGGAGGCTTTGCGCACTCCCGGCAGTTCGCCTCTGAGCGCCATCTCCCGGAAGCGGACCCGGGACAGCCCGAACCTGGTCAGCACGCCTCTCGGCCGGCCGTCGACCACGTCGCGGTTGCGGCGCCGCACCGGGCTGGAGTCGCGGGGCAGCCTGGCGAGTGCTCGCAGGGCCTCGGCACGCATCGACGGGTCCAGCACCTGTTTCTTGAGCTCGGCGCGCCGGTCGTAGTGGCGCGCGACCAGCTCGGCACGCCGCAGCTCGCGCTCGCGAAGACCACGCCGGGCCATCAGGTCCGCACCCCGCGGCGGCGCATGCGGGTGACGACGGCGTCGATCCCGTCGCGGTCGATGATCTTCAGCCCGGTGGTGCTGACGTTGAGCCGCACGGTCGTGCCGTCGGCGAGGCGG
Source organism: Actinoplanes sp. NPDC051861 (assembly GCF_040681145.1). NCBI lineage: Bacteria > Bacillati > Actinomycetota > Actinomycetes > Micromonosporales > Micromonosporaceae > Actinoplanes > Actinoplanes sp. NPDC051861. Next base: position 468,161 of record NZ_JBFAYE010000002.1, on the reverse strand, counting down.
AAGCGGCGCCGCTGGACGTTGGGGTTCCAGCGGCGGCGCGTGCGGCGATGGGAGTGCGACACGGCGTTGCCGAAGCTCGGCCGGGCGCCGGTGACATCACAGATGTTCGACATGCCGCGACTTTACAATGAAAACCATTTCCAACAACATGGAGGGCGTGAGCGCTGATTCGACGACCTCCGCCCTGCCCGCCGCCGTGGACGCCCGGCCCGCCGTCACCGTGCTGTCCGGCTTCTCACCGGGTGCCGTGCAGGCCGCAGCCCGGGCCCTGCTGATCGCCGACGAGGAACTGCTGGCCGTCGGTCACGACCTCACCGGTATCCGCGACGGGGTGGTGCGGCGAACCGTCCGCTCGGCCGCCCAGCTGATCGAGCAGACCACCGTCGAGCTCGTGCACGGCTGCGTCTCCTGCACGCTGCGCGAGGACGTCCTGCCGACCCTGGTGCGCCTGGCGCGTACCCACCCCGGCCACGACCTGCTGCTGGTCCTGCCGCCGGCCGTCGAACCCGAGACGCTCGCCTCGGTCTGCGCGCCGGTCACCGACACGGTGCGGTTCGACTCGTACGTCACGGTCATCGACGCCGACCACTTCCTCGACGACCTGACCAGCACCGACGACCTGCGCCACCGTGACCTGCACGCCGCTGAGAACGATCACCGGGCGGTGGCCGAGGTGGTCGCGCACCAGGTCGAGTTCTGCGACACGGCGATCCTGTGGAGCCGCCCCGGCACCGATCCGGCGGAACTCGACCGGGTCGGGACACTCGTACACCGGCTCGCACCCTGGGCCGTCCAGGTGCCGGTCGGCACCACACACAGCCTCGACTGCACCGGGCTCGCGTCTCTCGTACGCAAAACCGCTCGTCACGACCCGGCGTGCCCCGGAATGCTCGGCCGCGCTCTCGAAGGGCGACCCATCGCCCTGCATGCGCCTGACTCCACCGGCGTTGCCTCGATCCTCTTCGAGAGCCGCCGCCCCTTCCATCCGCAGCGCCTGCACGACGCTCTGGAGGACCTGACCGGCGAGGCACTGCGCGGGCGCGGCCAGCTGTGGATCGCCAGTCAGCCGGACACCGTCATCGCCTTCGAGTCCGCCGGCGGCGGCATCAGCCTGGGCAGCCTCGGCTACTGGCTCGCCGCTCTCCCCGAGGAGCGCTGGACCGAGACCAGCACCGACCGCCGCATCGCCGCCGATCTCGCGTGGGACCCCTACTACGGCGACCGGCGCACCGTGCTGGCACTGATCGGCCTGCACCTGGACCACACCGCCATCACCGCACTCCTGCGGTCCTGCCTGCTCACCGACGCCGAACTCGCCGACGGCACCGAAGCGTGGCGTGAGCTGACCGACCCCTTCGCCGGCTGCTTCCCGCTGACCGGCACCACCACCGGTTCGGAGGAGAACACCCCGTGAAACGCATAGCGACGGCCGCGATCGTGGCCGCCACCGTCCTGATCGGACCCGCACCGGCGTCCGCCGCCGAGCAGGTCGTGCTCGCGAAGGGCCACACCGACGCGATCGACGTGCACTATGTGGACGGTGCGCTGCGGCTGAAGGTCCGCGACGACACCGTGAGCCCCGCCGTGGTCCGCGACCCGGCCGACGTCACCTTCCAGGTGCTGCCCGCCGCCGAGACCGCCGTCCCCGACCTGCCCACGTTCGCCCTCCTGGGCTCGCCCGGCGACCGGATCTGGATGCTGCCGCAGGTGCAGGACCCGGCACTGCTCTGGCCCGGCTGGAACACCGGCGCGCTGGACCGCGGCGTCCTGGTCGACGACAGGGTGACGATCAGCCTGGTCGGCGCCGAGGGCCCCGGCGACGTGACGCTCTTCGACACCAACTCGCTCGGCACACCGACCATCAAGTTCCGCAGCGCCGACGGCCTGCCGGACCGCCTCGACGTGCCGGTGCACACCCACGCGCACGCCGGCTGGGTGTTCTCGGCGCCCGGCGCGTACACCCTGAAGTTCCAGGCCGACGCGACCCTGACCGGCGGGACGCCCGTCTCGACCGGCCCGGTGGACTACCGCTTCGTGGTCGGCGGCGGCGAACTCGGCCTCACCGTCTCCGGCCTCGCCGACGGCGAGTACCAGCCGGGCGACACGGTGACACTGCAGGCCGTGCAGACGCCGCAGGGATCGCTGACCCGCTACCAGTGGTTCAGCAAGCGGCCGGACGACCCGGACTTCGCGCCGGTCGAGGGCGAGACGGGTGCGGCGTACAGCTTCACGGCCACCCGTGCGCTGAACGCCACGGAGTACCTGGTCAGGCTCTACGACGGCGAGAACGTGGCGGCCTCCAGCGACCCGGTCACGCTCTGGGTGGCGTTCCCGCAGGAGGGCAGCAGCGCGGCCAAGTCGGTGACCGCCACGATCGACGGCACCGAGGGCGCTCTCGTGCTCAGCGTCGACCCCGAACACCGCGTCGTGACACTGCCCGCCGCCTCGCTGTCCGCGACGGGCGACCGCTGGGAGAGCACCGGCGCGCTCCAGCCGGTCACGGTCACCGACACCCGTGCGGCCAAACCGGGCTGGACCGCGTCCGGCCAGGTCGCCGACGGGTTCCGCACCTCGGACGGCCGGGACTTCGCGGGCGGCTACCTGGGCTGGACGCCGGCTGTCGTCCAGCAGGGCGGCCGGCAGGGAGCGGTCGCCGGGCCGGTGGCGGTGCCGTACGTCTCCGGGCAGCCGGGCACCGGGCTGGGCGGCAGCGCCGTGCTGGCCACCGCGCCGGCGGGTGCGGGGCTGGGCACCGCACGCCTGGACGCCGCGCTGCGGCTCAGCGTGCCGACCGACACCGAGGCCGGAACCTATACCGGCACGCTCACCCTCACCGCGATCTGAATGCGTACGAGCAAAGCGGCGGCCACCCTGGCCGCCGCAACCCTCCTGGTTCCGTCCACCCCCGCCACCGCCGCACCGGCCGCCGGGCCGCTCACCTGGTCCGTCTCGCCGTCCGGGCCGAAGGGACCGAACGGGCGCCCGGCCCTCGACTACAAGCTCGACCCCGGCGCGACCGTCACCGACCACGTAGCCGTCACCAACCACTCCGGCCGCCCCCTGACCCTGCGCCTGTACGCCGGTGACGCCTTCACCACACCGACGGGCGGGTTCGACCTGCCGGGCGGGGAGACACGTCCGACCGGCGCCGGGTCCTGGATCAAACTCGGACGCGACGTCGTCACGCTGCCGTCGTCCTCGCGTGTCGTGGTGCCGATCACCGTGACCGTGCCGGAGAACGCGACACCCGGCGACCACGCCGCCGGTGTGGTGGCCACGCCGGCGGAGAGCACCCGGGGCGGGGTGACCGTCGAACACCGGGTCGGCACCCGCGTCCACCTGCGGGTGACCGGCCCACTCCGCCCCGAACTCACCCTCACCGACGTCCGAATGGACACGGCAGCGCCCTGGAATCCGTTCCGGCTGCCGTCGATCACCGCGGGGTTCACCGTCGCCAACACCGGCAACGTCCGGCTCTCCGGCGAGCCATCGGCACGGGCCGGCGGCCTGTTCGGCCTGGGCAGCGGCAACGGCGCCGCCCCGCCCCTGCCGGAGATCCTGCCCGGCGGATCCCTGCGCACCTCGGTAACGATCGCCGACGTGCCACCGCTGTTCCGGCAGCGGGTGACGCTCACCGTCACGGCCGGCTCGGTCCGTGCCGAGTCCCACCACACGCTGTGGCTGATCCCGTGGCCGCAGCTGGCGCTCCTGGCCCTCGTCGCCGCAGCCGTAGCCCTCCGGCGCCATCGCCGCCGCCGGCTCACCGCCGCCCTGGCCGCCGCCGAACGACGCGGCCACGACCTGGCCATGGTCCAGAAAGGACCGACATGATCCGCAGCACAGCCGCGGCCACGGCAGCAGCGCTGCTGGCGCTCCTCCCCGGAGCCGCCCCGTCGCACGCCGCACCCGGTGAGCCCGATGTGGATGGTGCCGACCTCGTGTCGGTGTCGACGGAGGGCGGGAAGGTGCGGCTGGCCTTCCGGGAACGCGGCGCGACCGGCGGCACGGACCCGGACCGGCTGCGTTTCACCGCCCGCGCGCAGCCGGTCGGCGCGGTGCCGGCGGACGCCGCGTTCGACTTCCTCGGCAGGCCGGGCCGGCCGGTGTGGGCGCTCTGGCAGGGCGGGCACGGCTTCCCCTCGATCGACACGACGAGGGTCCGGGACGCCGGGACGGTCTCGCTGGATCTGGTCGGCGTGGAGGGGCCGGGGTCGTTCGCCGCCTACACGGTGTCACCGTGGGGACGGCCGACCCTGCTCTTCGACAGCGACAGCGACAGCGCCAGCGCCAGCGACGGCGACGGCGGGGACCGGGCGGCGGGCGTGGAGGTCCGGGCCGGGCGGCGCACCGGAGGTCTGGTGTGGCTCTTCGACGCCGCGGGCGAATACCGCGTGAAACTGCGCGCGACCGCCGAGAACACCTCGGATGAAGCCACCTATGTGGTGAATGTCCCCAGCGCCACGCCGGCCCAGAAGACCGCCGCGACGGGCGCCGCGTCGGCCGCCGCGTCGGCCGCCGGGGTGCGGGTCATCGCTGACGGGCACGTCGACATGGGGCCCCAGCTGTCCGGCGGTGCGCTCACCATCCGGCTCAAGGATGACGCCACGAGCCCACCGACCTGGCGTGAGCCGGCCGACGTGATTCTCAAGGTCACCGACAAGGCGCGGATCGAGGTGCCCGCCGGCGAGGGCTACGCGTTTCTCGGCACCGCCGGTGACCCGATCCATCTGCTCCCCCAGGCGCAGCAGTCCGGGATCGTCTGGCCCGGCTGGAACACCCAGCACGACTCCGTCGTCAAGGGCACTCGGGGCAACGTCACCTGGCGCCTCAAATCCGTGGCCGGCCCCGGCGCCGTCAAGCTCTTCCTCACCGGCTCGTTCGGGGCTCCCGAGGTCATCTTCGACTCCGCCGAGAAGCTGCCGCAGCAGCTCGCGATCGCCCCGAACACCCACGCGCACGGCAACTGGGCCTTCACGAAACCCGGCCGCTACCGGCTCTCCGTCGAGATGACCGCCACCACCACGGCCGGCGAGACCGTCTCCGACACGAAAACGCTGACGTTCGCCGTCGGCGACTCCACAAGCACCGGTGAAACCGGTGGCGGGAGCGAGACCCAGTCCGGCGGCCTCGCCAGTACCGGCACGAACATCGCGTTCCTCGCCGCCGCCGGCGTCGTCCTCCTCGCCACCGGCACCGCCGCCGTTCTGATCACAAGGCGGCGCCGCCCTTCCTAATGAAAATGAAAACCAATAGCATCTGGGAAGGCGCCGGGCACACCGGCGATCCATCGAAGGAGAACCCCTTGCGCAGACTTCTGCTCTGCGGCGGCGTACTGGCCGCCACGCTCCTCACGACCGCACTACCGGCGCAGGCCGCCGCCCCGGTGGTCCTCGGTGCCGGACACGTGGACGTCGTCGACGTGTCCTACGAGGACGGCGCCCTGGAGATCGGCGTACACGACGAGACTGTCGAGCCCGATGTCGAACGCGACCCCGACGACGTGGTCCTCCTGGTCAAGAAGGCCGCCCGGACCACCGTCCCGTCCGGTTCGGGCTGGTCGTTCCTCGGCACCACCGGCGCGCCGGTGTGGATCCTGCCCGAGATCCAGAACGAGGAACTGCTCTGGCCAGGCCTCTCCGCCGAGGAGATGGAGCCCGGCGACGCCGTCACCCTCAAGGTCGAGAAGGTGATCGGTCCCGGTCGCCTGGCGCTGTTCACCGAGGACGCCACCGGCACCCCGCAGGTCCTGGTGAACAGCGGCGACGGCCTGCCCGACGCACTCGCCCTCACCGGCGGTGAGCACCGGCACGCCAGCTGGGCGTTCCAGAAGGCCGGCGTCTACCTGATCAAGGTGCGTGCCGCCGCCACGCTGGCCGCGAGCGGGGACACCGTGGTCTCCGAGCCGGCCGTCTACAAGGTCGTGGTGCAGCCGTGAACGCCGTCGTCGCGTTGACTCTGGCCGCCGTCGTCGCCGCCGCACCCGTCACCCTGACCAGCGGGCACGTCGACGTCCTGGACGTCGACTACAACGCCGGGACGCTCGTCCTGACCGTCAACGACGACACCGCCGAACGGGACCCCGCCGACGTGGTCCTGCAGGTCCCGGCCACCGCGAAGATCACCGTCCCGTCCGGTTCGGGCTGGTCGTTCCTCGGCAGTCCCGGCGCCACCGCTTGGGTGCTGCCCCAGGCGAGCACGGCCGGCCTGCTCTGGGCCGGCTGGAACACCACCGAGATTCCGAACAACGTGCTGCAGGGCAACTCGGTGACGTTCCGCCTGACCGGGGTCAGCGGGCCCGGCCAGGTCAGCGTCTACACCGTGTCCGCGGGCACGCCGACCAGGGTGTTCGACTCGAGCGACGGGCTGCCCGACACCCGAACCGTGGCGCGCAACGTGCACGCCCACGCCAACTGGGGCTTCACCAGCGCCGGAACCTACACCGTGTCCTTCGAGGTGACCGGCAAGCTCGCCAGCACCGGGGCGACCGTCACCACCGGCACGAAGGCGTTCACCTTCACCGTCCTGCCGTGAGCAGCGTGGGCCCGCTCCACCGGAATTGGAGCGGGCCCACGTGGGAGACCTTAATGAACCGAACCCCGGTCGCGCTGCTGGCCTGCCTCACGCTGGCCGGCTGCACCGCGCCGCCCGCCCTCTCCGCCACCGACGACCGGGTCCAGGTCGTCACCACCACCGGGATCCTCGCCGACCTGGTCCGCAACGTCGGCGGCGACCGGGTGCTGGTCGACTCGATCGTCCCGGACAAGGCCGACGCGCACGCGTACGAGCCGACCCTGCGCGACGTGCGCAACATCGTGTACGCCGACGTGGCCTTCAGCAACTACCTGCTGCTGGAGGCGCAGAGCGTGATCAAGACACTGGACGCCAACCTGCCCCGCGGGGTGCGGCAGATCTCCCTCGCCGAGGGCGCCACCAGGTACGCGGCCGAGATCATCCCGCTGGTCGAGGACGTCTCGCTGGACACCATCTGGCTGGGCCTGCGCGCGGAGGGCGACGGCACCCGGTACGGCGTGACCCGCTCCTCCGACATCCGGCTCACCGCCACGAACGTCACCGGGCCGGGCCGGATGGTCGCCTACCTCACCGAGTCGTTCGGCGAGCCGGCCGTGTTCTTCGACTCGGGACAGACCGGCAACGGCACGATGGTCCTGCCCCCGGACGCGCACACCCACATGAGCTGGGCGTTCACCGACCCCGGCATCTACCGCCTGAGGCTGCGCGCCGAACTCGCCGTCGACACCACGAGCGACCCGGTGCCGATGGGCGAGGACGTGATCACGTTCGCCGTCGGCGTCGACCCACATCTGCCCGGCACGACCACGGTGCTGCGGGACGGGCACACCGACATCGCTGTCGACATCGACGCCGGGGAGATGCACCTGCACACCGACGAGGAACAGCGCGCTTTTGCCCGTACGGTAATCGAAGTTCCCTCCAAAGCATTGCGTGAGGTGCCCGCCGGCCCGGCCCACCGCTTCCTGGCCCGTCCCGGCACCCGGATCTATCAGCTTCCGCAGGCCGTGCTCGGCAGGCATGTGCACGGCGAGATCGATCCGCACCTGTGGCAGAACGTGCGCAACGCGCAGGCCTACGCCGAACTGATCCGCGACAGCCTGACCGCGGCTGACCCGGACGGCGCCGCCGCCTACCGCGCGAACACCGACCGCTACCTGCGCGAGCTGACCGAAGTGGACGACTACGTCCGGTCCCGGATCGCCGCGATACCGCGGGAGCGGCGGCATCTGGTCACCACGCACGACGCGTTCGGCTATCTGGCGAAGGCCTACGACATCCCGGTCGCCGGTTTCGTCACCCCGAACCCGGCGGTCGAACCCAGCCTGGCCGACCGCCGCCGCCTCGCCCAGACGCTGCGCACCCTGCACGTCGGCGCGGTGTTCCTGGAACCGAACCTGCGCGCCCGCTCCACCACGCTCGTCGAGGTGGCCCGCGAGCAGGGCGTACGGATCTGCGACATCTACGGCGACGCCTTCGACGACCGCGTGACCAGCTACGTGGCGATGATGCGCTTCAACGCCGACTCCCTCCGCTCCTGCCTGACCTGAGGACGTCCCTTGATCAATTTCATGCTCGCCCTGGCCCTGGTGGCGACGCCGGCGCCGGCTGTCCTGGAGGCCGGTCATGTCGACATCGGACCCCGGTACCGCGACGGGAAATGGACCGTGCAGGTGCACGACGACACCGCGGTCCCGGCCGTCTGGCGCGATCCGGCCGCGACGGTGCTGCGGGTCCGCGACACCGCTCTCCGGCCGGTGCCGGACGACGAGGCCTACGCGTTCCTCGGCGCGCGACCCGGCACCGAGGTGCACGTCGTCCCGCAGACCGAGCGTCAGGGCGTCGTGTGGATCGGCTGGAACACCCAGGACCCCGGCGTCCGTAGTGCGGTCAGCCGCGGGGTCACGATGACCCTGCGCGGCGTGCAGGGACCGGGCGACGTCAGCGTCTTTCTCCAGTCCGGCAATCTCGGCGCGCCGCAGGTTCTGTGGAGCAGCGCCAAGCCGTTCCCGCAGCCCGTCTGGGTGGAGAACAACACGCACACGCACGCCAACTGGGTCTTCAGCGAGCCCGGCGTCTATCTGCTCGCCGTCGGCTTCGCCGCCGATCTCGCCGATGGGTCCGGCGTCGACGCCGAGGCCGTCCTCCGCTTCGCGGTCGGCGACGCCACCGATCCGGCTTCCTCCAGCGCACCGCGGGCTCCCGTTTCCGACCTTTCCAACGGTACGGAGAAACCGCCGCTGCTGCCGGTGGGAGCGGGCCTGCTGGCCGCCCTGCTGATCGTGGCCCTCGCCGTCGTCCTCCGGCGGGCCGCCCGATGACCCTGGAGCTGGCCGGTGTCAGCGCCGATCTCGGTGGCCGGCCGGTGCTGCGGGACGTCAGCCTGCGAGTCGACGCCGGTGAGTTCGTCGCGCTGCTCGGCCCCAACGGTGCCGGCAAGACCACCCTGATCCGCGCCGCGCTCGGGCTCGTCCCGCTGCGCTCGGGCCGGGTGATCAGCGCCGGCGCCGGATACGTCCCGCAGCGCCACGAGTTCGCCTGGGACTTCCCGGCCTCGGTGGAGGACGCGGTGATCAGCGGCCTGGTCCGGCGGATCGGCCTGTTCCGCCGGCCGGGCGCCGCGCACCGGCGTGCCGCCCGGGACGCGCTCGACCAGGTACGCCTCGGCGACCTGCGAAAACGACCCGTCGGCGAGCTGTCCGGCGGTCAGCGGCAACGCGTGCTGCTGGCCCGGGCCCTGGTGCTCGCCCCGCCGGTGCTGCTGCTCGACGAACCGTTCACAGGGCTCGACATGCCGGCGCAGGAGAGCCTCACCGAGCTGTTCACGGCCATCGCACGGGAGCGGGCCGTGGTGATGGCTACACATGACCTGGCCGCTGCGGCGTACACCTGCGACCGGCTGATCCTGCTCAACCGCACCGTGATCGCGAGCGGGCCGGCCGCCGAACTGCGGGACCCGTCCGTGTGGATGGAGACGTTCGCCGTCGGCCCGGGAAGTCATCTGCTCAAGGCGCTCGCGCTGCCCGTACCCTCCGGAGCCTGAAATTGTCCCCGCTGCAGTTCCTGACCGACCTGCTCAACCCCGACCTCGCCTTCCTGCCCAAGGCCCTGACCGTCGCCACCCTCGCCGCGATCATGTGCGGGGTCGTCGGCTGCTACGTCGTCCTGCGCGGCATGGCGTTCATCGGCGACGCGGTCGCCCACGCCGTCTTCCCCGGCCTGGCTGTCGCGTTCCTCCTCTCCGGCAGCCTGGTCGCCGGCGGAACCGTGGCCGGCGTGGTGACCGCGCTGCTGGTCAGCGTCTTCGCGCAGGACCGGCGGCTGCGGGAGGACTCGGTCATCGGCATCTTCTTCGTGGCCGCGTTCGCGCTGGGCATCGTGATCATCTCCCGCGCACCCGGGTACGCCGGCTCGCTCCAGCAGTTCCTGTTCGGATCGATCACCGGAATCTCGGAGCGGGATCTGTACGTGGTGGGCGGCGCGACGATCGCCGTACTCCTGACCGTGCTGGTACTGCACAAGGAATTCGTGGCCGTGACCCTGGACCGGGAGATGGCCCGCGCCCTGCGCCTGCCGGTGTTCCGCCTCGACCTGGTCCTCTACGTGCTCGTGGCGGTGGCCGTCGTGATGGCCGTGCAGACCATCGGCAACATCCTGGTCCTCGCTCTTCTGGTCACGCCCGCCGCGACGGCCCGGCTCCTCACCGATCGGCTGCCGGTGATGATGGTCCTGGCTCCGGTCGTGGGTGCCGGGTGCTCGGTTGCCGGCCTCTATCTGTCGTGGTCGTGGGACCTGCCGGTGGGCGGCACGATCGTCCTCACGTTGACCGGCGCGTTCCTGGTGGCTCAGGTGCTGGCGCCGCGGCACGGCCTGGTGGCCCGGTTCGCGTCATGACTCGGCTGGGGCGGTGAGTTGGTCCGTGACGTCGCCGAAGGCGTCCCGGACCCAGCGCTTCCCGGCCGTCTTCAGGTGCAGCTCCCGCAGCTGAGCGGACCGCCGCTCGGGCGACACCGGCCGCACCCGCTCGGCGATCAGCCGCAGCGGCCCCACGTCGTCGAGATCCTCCGGCCGCGGGCAGGCACCCGCCTGCCGCGCCCGCCGCAGACCCGCCTGCACCGGCACCACCCCGAGCGGTTCCACACCCAGTTCCCGCCGCAGATAGTCGCGGTCGACCTCGTCCACCACCTTGTTCCCGACGAAGACCAGCAGGTCACCCACCCCCGCCGCCCCGGCCAGCTCCCGATACCGCCGTGCCACCGTCGTCGACTCCGGCGTCGGCTCCACCACCACCACGATCGCGTCGAACTGCGCGTGCAGCGAGTTGGCGAACGCGTCGGTGCCGGCCACCATGTCGCACACCACCCAGTCCTCGTCGCCGGTGCTCAGGTGCGACAGCAGGTTCTCCAGGATCGCCAGGTGCCCGTGATAGCAGCCGGCCCCGATGTTCTCCGGCTCATAGGTACCCACATGCATCACATGCGTCCGCTCGTCGAGCGCCACCGCGTGCCCCGCCAGCACCGGATCCCCCGCGTCCAGCGTCACCAGCCGCGACCCGGGCCCCGGCGGCGTCGTCGACACGAACCGCTCCACCCCACCCACGAGCACGTTCGTACCGAGCAGATGTCGCCGCACGGCAGCCACGTTGTCCGGATGGGAGAGCGCTCCTTCCGCACCGGTGGGCACTCCCAGGAGCGGCGCGAGATGCACATTGACGTCCGCGTCGACGGCCAGGACACGGCGCCCGTCCGCGCGCAGGTATCCGACGAAGAGCGCGGCCAGGGTGCTCTTCCCACTGCCGCCCTTGCCAGTGAAAGCGATTTTCATTTCCAGGAAGGTAGCCGCACGTCGCCCCACACGCAAACCGGACGCGCCGGAACAGCACAACGGCCGGGCGTTTTCGCCCGGCCGTTCAACTCAGCGTTGCCGCTTGGCCTTGCTCCTGCGGTCCAGCACCAGGGCAACCGTGGCCAGCACGGCGGCCAGCGCCCAGAGCAGGAGCGAGTCCCACACCCAGCCGCCGAGCATGCAGAGCCCGGCCGACAGGGAGATCGCCCGTGGCCAGGGGAAGGAAGCGGGCATTTTTCTACGACCCTTCACTCATGACTTGCTCCGCTTGTTGAGCTTGCCGGGCCGCCCCGGCCGATCCACCGCCGCCGGCACCGCGCGCCGCTGCCGCCGATCCACGACAAAACCGGTCACGCCGAGCGCGGTGAAGACGACACCCCACGGCATCCCGGCCCACGTGTTGAACGGATGGCGCGAGTCGTCGGTCCTCCCGTTTACGGCCATGAACGACGACGGATCTGCCGGGTCGACCAGCACGTTCGTCGCGGTCCCCGGCTCACCGAGATATCCGCGAATCGTGGCGGTGTAGGTCCGGCCCAGGAGGTCGTAGGTGAGCTTGGTCTTGTCGTAAGTGCTGCTCGAAGCCTGGTCACTCGTGACGACCACCGCGGGGAGCCAGAACCCGGCCGCCTCCAGCCGATCCTTCTTGGCCTCGTCGCCGAACTTGACCACAGCGGTGGTGATCGTCTGCACCGGCCCCGCAACGACCAGCACGGTGTAAAGCAGCAACCATCCGCGCCTCCGCCAGGAGGCGGTCTGGGCAGAATCGGTCATTCACGCTCCTTGATGAGCCCGGTGCTGCATCTTCACACAGCCCGAGCCCTCGTGGGGGGCGCCGTTTCAGCCCTGGTGAATCTGAGTGACGCCTGCGGGGTTACGGACGGCCGCCCCTGGTCAGCCTGGCAAAGATCGGATCTCGGCCTGCCAGGCTCGGAAGCGTTCACGCATCGACGCAACCTGGTCCCGTTCGAGTCCATAGTCGAAGAAGTCCTGATCGTCCAAGCGTTCGATCGTGCCCAGCATCTGAGCGAAGAACTGCCTGTCGAATCCGGCATCGGCCTCAGACGCCAGGACGCAGAGCTGCTCCTGCGTATATCGGCCACGAGTTATAGCGGCGTCGATGTCGATGAAGTCCCGCGCGGCAGCCCGGTTGTACAGGGCGTCCATCTTGCCCGCCATCACGTCATCGGCATGCAGCACCGGACCGATTTGCATCTCGACGGGTGGTTGAGTTCGCCAGTTGGCAACGAGTTCGACTCGATGTTGTCGATCCGGATCGGCGGCCTGACTGACGTGTAGCCGGGCGAATGTCTCCAAGCGGAGATCGACCGCGACGTCGAATCCCTCGCTTTCAAAGGCCATGTCTGCCGGCGAGGGCGAAACCGAACGGACCGCCAGCCCGAAGACCGATCTCAGCAAGCACGAGATGTAGCGGCTCCGCCTCGTGCGGCACTACGCGGCGGCCCTGCGCGCCTCAGCAAGCACCGCGTGCTTCGCCTCCCAGGCGAGTCGCACCGGCGGCGGGAGAACCAGGCTGCCCCAAAGACGTAGGAGTGTCGGCCCGTTCAACCATTGCTGAAGATCCTCGGTGGTGGTCGCCTCCCGCAGGACGGTCTCGTACATGCTGGCGAGCCGGCGCGGGTTGTCGAGGTCGTATCGCGCACGCCCGGACCAGTCGAGCCGTCGGCTGAGCACCACCTGCCCGGCGGTCGGCCCGTTCAACTCGTCAAGGCGCTCAACGACGGCATATGGCCGCTGATCTGCGTAGCGTGACCCGCGCGGCGCGCCTGGCCCAGGCTCGGTCAACTCAGCCACAGTCCAGTCCCCTATCGCGTATCCGGCAGACGGTCGGGTGCTGATTCGAATCCTATCGCCGGCTTGTCGGTGGGGATGCGATCAGCGCGGGGCGCCGACCGGACCGCGGGGTTGACTTCCGGAAGTCAACCCCGCTCTGACCTGACGAACGTTCCCTTTTCAGTCTTTCAGGAGCTGCCGTGCCATGACGATGCGCTGGACCTGGTTCGTGCCCTCGTAGATCTGGGTGATTTTCGCGTCGCGCATCATGCGTTCGACCGGGTAGTCGCGGGTGTAGCCGTAGCCGCCCAGCACCTGGACCGCGTCGGTGGTGATCTCCATGGCCACGTCTGAGGCGAAGCACTTGGCCGCCGCCCCGAAGTAGGTCAGGTCCGCGTCCCCGCGCTCGCTCTTGCCCGCCGCCGTGTAGGTCAGCTGCCGGGCCGCCTCCAGCTTCATGCCCATGTCCGCGAGCATGAACTGCAGGCCCTGGAAGTCCGCGATCGGCTTGCCGAACTGCTTGCGCTCCTTCGCATATCCCAGCGCGAAGTCCAGCGCCCCCTGCGCGATGCCGATGGCCTGTGCGGCGATGGTGACGCGGGTGTGGTCGAGGGTCTGCATCGCGGTGGCGAAGCCGGTGCCCTCGTCGCCGATCATGCGGTCGGCCGGGATGCGTACGTTGTCGAAGTAGACCTCGCGGGTCGGCGAGCCCTTGATGCCGAGCTTCTTCTCCGGTGCGCCGAAGCTGACGCCCTCGTCGGACTTCTCCACCACGAAGGCGGAGATGCCGCGGGAGCGGGCGGACGGGTCGGTGACCGCGAAGACCGTGTAGTACTCCGAGACGCCGGCGTTGGTGATCCAGCGCTTGACGCCGTTGAGCACCCAGTGGTCGCCGTCGCGGACCGCGCGGGTGGTCATCGAGGCGGCGTCGGAGCCGGCCTCGGGCTCGGACAGGCAGTACGAGAACATCGCCTCGCCGGAGGCCACCTTCGTCAGGTAGCGCTGCTTGAGGTCCTCGGACCCGGCGATCAGCAGCGGCATCGTGCCGAGCTTGTTGACCGCGGGGATCAGCGACGAGGAGGCGCAGGCGCGGGCCACCTCCTCGATCACGATCGCGGTGGCGAGGGCGTCCGCGCCGGCACCGCCGTACTCGACGGGGATGTGCGGGGCGTGGAAGTCGGACGAGCGGAGAGCGTCGTACGACGCCTTGGGGAATTCGCCGGTCTCGTCGGCCTCGGCCGCGTTCGGTGCGACCCGCGCGTCGCAGACCTCGCGCACGGCGGCGCGGATCGTCTCGTGGTCTTCCGGAAGCCGGTAGACGTCGAAATCAGCCATGCTCCTTAACCTTCCCTCAGGCGGTCCCGCCGCAATGTTACCGGCGCGTAGCGTGCCGCTGGCAACAGCCGGGGAGTGTGCGGAATATCCCGCCGGAACTGCCCATGCTGGAAAAGTGCCGGGTTCGGGGCCGTTTCCACAGATCTCCACCCGGTTGAGACTGTTCTAATGAGGTGTCGTACCGGCATGCTCTAAATAGTTGGCGCCGGCGGCTGGTCAAGGAGGTCTTGTGGCGAAGGCTGACGAGCCCGACTATGCGGACGAACTGGCTCGGATCGATGCCTCCATCGCGGATCTGAAGATACGTGACATGCAGGCCGCCAAGGAGCGGACCACGATCGCGAGCAAACTGCAGGCCGCCATGTTCCAGCGCGACATCCTGGCGCACGCGCAGAAGTCCAAGGGTTCGAAGAGCCGGCGCACCACCACCCGCCGCCCGCAGGCGGACGACGACTTCCCGCCACCACCGCCACCCTCGGCACGCCGCCCGGACATCGACGACGACGAGCCCCAGGACACCGAAACGCCGCCGCGGGCCGGGAGCGCCCGCCGCCGCCCCACCGACGGGCCGCCGGACTGGGCCGAGCCTGGTACCGCGTACACCGGCTCGCCCGGCGTCGCCTCGGACGGCGCGACCGTCCTGGTCGACGATCCGCCCCCGTCGGAGCGCGTCGGGCCCCGGCGCCCGCCACTGGCCACCATGGAGCATCCGCCGGAGGCCTCCACCCAGTCGGTGCAGAACATCCTGCTCGGCCTCGGCGCGCTGCTGCTCGGCGTGGCCGCCGTGGTCTTCGCCGGTGTCGCGGTCAGCAACCCGTTCGCCCGGACGCTGATCCTGGCCCTCGCCACCGGCATCGCCCTGACCGTCGCGCCCGGTGTGGCCCGGCGGGGCCTGACCTCGACCGGTGAGACGATCGCCGCGGTCGGCCTGATCCTGCTGCCGATGACGATGTACGCCCTGCACGGCAGCCCCCTCACCGGCGGCCCCCATGTGCCGGTCGCGCTCTACCTCGGCATCACGTTCGCGATCACCGCGGTGGCCGGGTTCGTCTACGCCGGTGCCACGCGACTCGCCGCTCCCCGGTACGCGACAGTCATCGCGACCCAGCCGGTCGCGCCGCTTCTCGCGTACCCATTCATTGAAAGCCCTGCCGGCTGGGGCCTGGCCCTGACCGCCGTGGCCGTGCTCGACCTGCTCCTTCTCACCACCGTGATCCGATCCGGCAGGCTCGTGCCGCGCTGGCCCCTGGGCCGGCCCGTGTCCGCCGACCGCGAGTCGCTCGCCGAGGCCGACGCCGACGGTGAGCGGTTCGCCCGCCGCGAGGGTGCCCCCGATCCGGCCGACCCGGCGGCCTACGCCCCGGACGCCCCGCCGCGCCCGGAGTCCCGCCCCGAGGAGCCCGACCTCATCATCCCGGGGCTGAACCGGCCGCGGCGGCGCTGGATACCCACCCGGATCTTCCCCGGTCCCCGGCCCGAGGGCGCGCCGGCCGCCGGTTCGATGCCGCTCGCGCCGCCCGCCAGCCCGCCCTCCGCCGACTGGCTGCGCGAGCTCACGTTCTTCCTGCTCTGCCTGGCGTGCGCGGGTGCCCTGATCTACTCGTCGGTGGCCCTGCTGCAGGCCCAGCTGCTGGGTGACGCGCTGCGCTCCGGCCTCATCCTGGTGGCCGCCGCCGCGACCGCCGTCGCCGCCGCCCGGCTGCTGAAGAACCCGCTCGCGCTCAACATCGCCGGCGGCGTGCTGACCCTCGCCGTGATCGGCGCCAGCGCCCGGCTCGCCGACGTGATCGATCAGCGCTGGACGCTGGTCGTCGCCGGCGCGGTGGTCGCGATCGCCGGCGCGGTCGTCGGGATGCTGCCCGAGCCGGTACGCCGGGGCCCGCAGTACGCCTCCGCCGCCGCTCTCGCCCTGATCGGCCTGATCGTCGCCCTGGACGCGCTGAAGGCCGCAGTCGCACCGGTCGCCGCCGCCCGGCCGATCTGGAACGCCGACACCACCGCCTACTCGCAGCAGCTCGCCGACGCCGTCGGCCCGTCCGGCTGGCTGCTCGCGTTCAGCGCCCTGCTGCTCACCATCGGCGCCGCCCTGGCCCTGCCCGAGGGGATCCGGCACGAGGGTGCCGTGGCGGGCATCGCCCTGACCGCCCTCGCCGTGCCCGCCTCGCTCGGCCTGCCCTGGTCCGAGGCGCCCTGGCCGCTCGTGCTGGCCTCCATCGGGCTGGGCGCGGCCGGGCTGTGGGCCAGCACCCACCGGGTCGCCGTCGCCCACGTCGCCGCCGCCGGTGTGGTCGGCCTGTTCGGCGCCGGCGCCGCGCTGAGCGCCTCCTGGCTGACCGCCGCCGTCCTGACCGCGATCGCCGGTGCCGGTGTGATGGTCGCGATCGCCGCACGGCAGATCCCCGTCCGGCTCTTCGCCTGGCTCGTCGGCGACTGGGCCGCCGGCGCCGCCGCGCTCGCGCTGCCCGGCGCCGCGGTCACCGCCGCGCTCGCGATCTCCGACCCGGGCGGCGGTCCTCCGCCGACCGCCGGGTCGACCGTGCCCGCGCTCGCCGCCGGCTTCCTCGCGGTGGCCGGCACGCTCAGCTACGCGGCCGTGTTCCAGGTGGCCCGGCGCGAGATCAGCCTGCCGCTGACCGTCGGCACCGGCCTGGGTGCGGTCGCGATGGCGATCGCCGCGCTCTTCGCCCCCGGCGCCACCGCACCCGACCTGTGGGTGGGCGCGCTGCTGCTGGGCGCCGCCGGCCTGCTGTTCTTCGCCAAGTCGATCGACGCCCGCGGCCGGACCGACCGTTCACTGGACGGCCCGGACATCGCCGCCGCGGCCGCCACCGTCGCGATCTGCGGCGCGCTGGCCCGGGTCGCCGCGCTCGCCTTCCCGGACGCGCCGCTCGCCGTCGCCGGCGTGGTGGTGCTGCTCGTCGGCCTCGGTGTCACCGTGCTGCAGGACGACTGGCGGCGTGGACCGGCCCGGGGCCTGGCCATCGCCGCGGGTGTGGTCGGCGCGATCGCCGGCTGGCAGGCGCTGGTCGGCGGCCTGAAGATCCTCTCCGCGCCCGGCCCGCTCTGGGGCGCCGACCTGAGCCAGTACGCGGCCGACCCGCCACCCGGCGCCTGGCAGGCACCGTTCGCGCTCGTGATGATCGCGATCACGGCCGCCATCGCGATGCCGAAGCCGCACTCGTCGTACTTCTCCGGCCTGGCCGCCGCGCTCGCCACCGTCGGCGCGCCGTACGCCTTCGGCCTCCCCTGGTGGTCACCGCTGCTGATCGGCGGGGCGGTCGCGATCGCGTACGCCCTCGCCGCGGTCGCCGCCGTCCACCCGGCACCCGCGCGTGCCCGTGCCGCGGTCGCCGGCGCCGTCCTGCTGCACGCCTGCGCGACCGCCCTGGTCCAGCCCTGGTCGACCGCGCTCGCACTGCTGCTGGTCGTGATGCTCGGCGCCCTGGTCGCCGTGATGGCCCGGGTACCGCCCCGGCCCGTCGCCGCCACCGACGAGCCGGTGCCCACCGTCGAGTTCGTCCAGCTGGAACCGGGACAGCCCGCCGTGCTGGTGCTGCCCCGGCACCGGGCCCAGATCGGCGGCGCGGCGACCGCCTCGGCGCTGCTGGCCCTGCCCGGCGTCTTCGCCGCGTTCGCCGCCGACCAGGGTCACGGCACCCAGGTGGTGCTGACCGCCGCGCTCGCCGGTTCCAGCCTCGGCCTGGCCCTGCTCGCCGCCGTCGGCCGGCACATCGCGCAGTACCTTCCCTGGGCCACGATCGGCCTGGTCCTGGGCGCCACCATCACCGCGATCACCTCGCTGCCCACCAACTACTCGACGGCCCTGTACGCCGCCGCGGCCGCCCTGCTCGGCGTACTCGCCGAGATGCTGCGCGGCGCCGTTCCCGCGCCCATCGAGCGGATCGCCCCGATCGAGTTCCCGCCGACGTCCCGGTTCGCCCGGGGCCGCCGCGGCGCGTTCCGGTCCAGCGGCCTGGGCGGCGGCTGGCTCGAACGCTGGCTCGCCGACCCGGCCACCGGCGCGGTGGGCATGGCGCTCATCCCGACCGTCCTGGCGCTCTTCTCGCTGGCCCCGGCGCTGCGGGCCGCCTTGATCGACCCGATGCAGCAGCTGAAGGCGATCTGGGAGGGCCCGGTCGCGGCACTCGCCACCCCCGACGCCGGCAACGTCGACGCCACCGGCGCGCTCGCCGCGCTGCTGCTCACCGGCGCCGCGGCCCTGGCCGCGATCGGCTTCGGCGGCCGGGCGTCGGAGGCCGTACCGGTGGTGCTCCCCGGCATCGCGCTGACCCTGCTGATCACGCCGATCGCGCTCGGCGCGGCCTTCCCGGCGGCGACCGGCGCGGCGCTCGTCGTCTTCACCATCTCGATGCTCGGCCTGGCGCTCACCCCGCCACCGGTGGTCACCCGCGCGCCGCTGCTGCGCACCACCCGCAACGTGGTCTTCGTGATCGGCCTGCTCGCCGGCGGTGCCGGGCTGTCCGGCAGCCTCGCCGAGCAGACGCTCACCCTGTTCACGCTCGGCAGCGCGATCGGTGTCGGCCTGGTCGCGGCGATCGGCGGTCGCACCCAGATGGCCCGCATCCTGGGCTGGCTGTTCGCCGCGCTGATGGGCCAGGCGTTCGTGATGACCGGCGCGATCGCGGCCGGCCTGGAACGGCACTGGGCCGCGTTCGGCGTGCTGGCCGTCGGCGCCGCGCTGCTCTCGCTGGAGGCGGCGCTGCCACGGCTGGGGCTGCCGCAGTACCGGGCCGAGGCGGTCACCGTCGAGTGGTGCGGCTACGCGTCGGCGGTCATCGCCGGTGTGCTGGCCTACGACTCGCTGCCCCATCTGGCGGCGCTGCTGGCCGCGTGGGGTGCGGTGCTCGGCCTGACCGCGTCGCGCCCGGACCGGACCCCGAACCAGCGGCGGACACTGTTCTGGGTGGCCGTCGGCTTCGAGATCGTCGGCTGGTGGCTGTTCATCGCGCTGGCCGAGGTGGGGCTGCCGGAGGCGTACACGCTGCCGTTCGCGGCGCTGGCGCTCGCGGTCGGTGTGGTCGAGGCGCACCACCGGCCCGATCTGAGCAGCTGGGCGGCGTACGGCCCGGCGCTGCTGGCCGCGTTCGTCCCGACGGCCGGCATCGTGCTGGCCGGCAACGGCGGCGACCTGCGCGAGGTGCTGCTCCTGCTCGGCGCGGTGATCACGCTGATCATCGGCTCGCGGACCCGCCAGCAGGCGCCCGTGGTCGTCGGCACCGTCGCGACGGTCATCGCCGCGTTCCGGTTCGCCTTCACGCTGGGCGGGCCGTGGCTGATGCTCGTACCGATCGGCGTGGTGCTGCTGTTCCTCGGCGCCACGAGCGAGAGCCGCCGCCGCGCCCAGGAACTCCGCAACGCCGTCCGAGGGATGCGGTGAACTAGCCCATCAGTTTGGCGCGCAGCGCCGCGTCCTTCTCGGCGACCAGCTTCTCCAGGCTCGCCTGGAAGCCCGCCATCCGCTGCCGCAGCTCCGGGTCGGACGCGCCGAGGATCCGCACCGCGAGCAGCCCCGCGTTGCGTGCCCCGCCGATCGACACCGTCGCCACCGGCACCCCGGCCGGCATCTGCACGATCGACAGCAGCGAGTCCATGCCGTCCAGGTGCTTCAGCGGCACCGGCACACCGATCACCGGCAGCGGGGTCAGCGACGCCACCATGCCCGGCAGGTGCGCCGCGCCGCCGGCACCCGCGATGATCGCCTTGATGCCACGGCCGGCCGCCGTCTCGGCGTAGTCGACCATCTTGCGCACGGTCCGGTGCGCGGAGACGACACCGACCTCGAACGGCACCTCGAACTCGGCGAGCGCGACCGCCGCGGCCTCCATCGTCGGCCAGTCGGAGTCGCTGCCCATGATGATCCCGACCACGGGTGCCATCTAAACGCCTTCCTGAAGCCACTTGGCGGCGCGCGCCGCCCGCCCGCGCACACTGGTCAGATCGTCGCCGAGCACTGTCACATGCCCGATCTTGCGGCCTGGCCGGACCTGCTTGCCGTAGAGGTGCACCCGCGCACCCGGATCCGCCGCGAACAGGTGATGCAACCGCTCGTCGATCGAGATGCCACCCGGCTCACCACCGAGCACGTTCGCCATCACGACGACCGGCGCGGTCAGCGCGGTGGAACCCATCGGATAGTCCAGCACCGCCCGCAGATGCTGCTCGAACTGCGACGTCCGGGCACCCTCGATGGTCCAGTGCCCCGAGTTGTGCGGGCGCATCGCCAACTCGTTCACCACGATGCCGCTGTCCGTCTCGAACAGCTCCACGGCCAGCAGCCCCACCACACCCAGCGCGTTCGCCAGGTCGATGGCCAGCTGCTGCGCCTCCAGCGCCCGCTCCTCCGGCAACCCCGGCGCCGGCGCGATCACCTCGACGCAGATGCCGTCCCGCTGCACGGTCTCCACCACCGGATACGCCGCCACCTGTCCGAACGGCGACCGCGCCACCAGAGCCGCGAGCTCACGCCGCAGCGGCACCTTCTCCTCGACGATCAGCGAGATCCCGGTCGACACCAGATCCGCGGCCGCCTCCCGGTCGCCGACCATCCAGACGCCGCGTCCGTCGTACCCCCCTCGGGTTGCCTTGGCCACAATCGGCCAGGCCCCATCCGCGAAGGTCTCCATCTCCTCAGCCGTGCTCACCCGCCGCCAACGCGGCACCGGCGCACCCAGCTCAGCCAGACGCTCCCGCATCATCCCCTTGTCCTGCGCGAACACCAGCGCCTTGGACCCCGGGAAAATCTTCACCCCCTCGGCCTCGAGCGCCTCGATATGCCCGGTAGGCACATGCTCGTGGTCAAAGGTGACAGCGTCACACCCCTTGGCGAACTCACGCAGCGCCGCCAGATCGGTATGCGTCCCGATCGGCACGTCGGCCGCAACCAGCGCGGCACTGTCGTCGGGCTTCTCACTGAGCACACGCAGTGACTGGCCGAGGGAAATGGCGGCCTGGTGGGTCATCCGGGCCAGCTGCCCGCCCCCCACCATGCCGACTACAGGCAGACCGGTTCGGGTATCCATCGCACCGCAAGCCTAGCGATCCCCCAGCTCACCGCGAAAATCAACCCCGTTCTTCGGTACGCTCCCGGCCGCCCCCAACCGCAGACCCCGGGTCCCCGAGAGTCGACGCGACCACCTGCCACCCCAGGCCACAGCGCGCCTCACGCGCCCAGTCGCTCGGTCACCGGCCCGGCCGCCCAGCACTCAAGCCCAGCCGTCGCCCAGACGCCTTCGCTGAGGTGTCAGTTCGCGGAGCGGAGGCGGGCGACGAGGTCCTCCTCAGCGGTGACCGGTCGCTCGCAGACGAAACCGCGGCACACATAGGCCGTGGAACGCCCGTCGATCAGCGGCCGCTCGGCCAGCAGCGGCACGCCCGCCTGGTCCGGACGGCCGACGACGATCACGGTTCCGCCGGGCGCGTGCCGGATGGCCGCCGCAGCCAACGGATCCGCCGACGGCGCCGGCCCACCACCCGACGCCGCCTGTGCGGACACCGGGATGCTGACCGCGATCTCGAACGGGCCGGTCAGGGCGGCCTCCGCCACCGCTGCCGAGTACCCGGCGAACCGTGGATGTCCGCCGATCAGGGGCCCGAGCGTCGACAGGGCAGCGTCCGCCGCCTCCCGATAGGCCGTCTCCCCGGTCAGCGCCGCATAGCCGACCAGCGCCGCGCAGAGAGCTGACGCCCCCGAGGGTGTCGCGTTGTCGGTCGGGTCGGCCGGGCGGGTGAGCAGTTTCTCCGCGTCGTCCGCAGTGTCGTAGAAGCCGCCCTCGCCGGTGCCGAAGTGGGTCAGCGCCACGTCGAGGAGTTGGCGCGCCAGGCCCAGCCAGCGCGGGTCCGACGTGATCTGGTGGACGGCGAGGAAACCCTCCGCCACGCACCCGTAGTCCTCCAGCACCCCGGCCGGGGAGCCCACGACGCCGTCCCGGGAGACCCGCCGCAGCCGTCCGTCCACGAGGTGACGCGACGCCAGCACCTCGGCCAGCGCCACCGCGGCGTCGCGGAACGACGAGGAGCCGGTGAGGACGCCGTGCTCCGCGAGCGCGGTGATCGCCAGCCCGTTCCAGGACGCCACCACCTTGTCGTCGCGGGCCGGCTGAGGGCGGGCCGCCCGCGCCGTCAGAAGGCGGGACCGGACCTCACGCCAGCGGGTCACGATCGGCGGGTCGGCGTCGTCGATGTCTCGGGCCAGCACCAGGACGCTCTTGCCGTGTTCGAACGTGCCGGCCGTCGTCACCCGGAACAGGTCGGCCGCCCACGTCCCGTCCTGCTCGCCGAGCGCCCCGATGAGCTCCGCCGGAGTCCAGGCGTAGGTCAGCCCCTCGGTCCCGTCGGTGTCGGCGTCCAGGGCCGACGCCAGGCCGCCCTGCGGGGTGCCGAGGTCGCGGAGAAGGAACTCCGCGGTCTCGTCGGCGATCCGGCGGGCGAGCGGGTCACCGGTGATGCGCCACAGCTGGGTGTACGCCCGGAGCAGCAACGCGTTGTCGTAGAGCATCTTCTCGAAGTGCGGCACCGTCCACGTGCCGTCCACCGCGTAGCGCGCGAAGCCACCCGCCAACTGGTCGTAGATGCCGCCCCGCCCCATCTGCTCGCAGGTGTGCCGCACGACTTCCAGCGCCTGTGCCGACCCGGTGCGTTCGTGGTGGCGGAGCAGGAACAGCAGGTTCATGTGTGGGGGAAACTTGGGGGCGGCGCCGAATCCCCCGTACGTCTCATCATGCTCTTGAAAGAGGCCTTGGGCCGCGGCCGTGAGCAGCTCCGCGGAGATCGGCGCCGTCGGACCACCGACCAGCTGAGCCCCGCCGACGGCCTGGACCACCGCGGCGCCCTGCTTGAGCACACCGTCGCGCTGGTCCCGCCAGGCCGTGGTGACCGACTCGAGGAGCTTGCCGAACTGGGCCTTCGGGAAGTAGGTCCCGCAGAAGAACGGGTCGCCGTCCGGGGTCGCGAAGACCGTCATCGGCCAGCCGCCCTGCCCGGTCATCGCCTGCGTGGCGGTCATGTAGACGGCGTCGACGTCCGGCCGTTCCTCCCGGTCCACCTTGATCGACACGAAGCCGGCGTTGAGCACCTTCGCGATCTCGTCGTCCTCGAAGGACTCGTGCGCCATGACGTGGCACCAGTGGCAGCTCGAGTAGCCCACGCTGATCAAGACCGGAACGTCTCGCTGCTTGGCTTCCGCAAAGGCGTCGCTCCCCCACGGCCACCAGTCCACCGGGTTGTCCTTGTGCTGCAGGAGGTAGGGCGAGGTTGCCCGAGCGAGCCGATTAGCCATGCCTCACCCTCTCACGGCTGCCCCAAGGCGTGCTATATAGTAATCGAGACGTGTGCTAAATAGGCACCGCAAGGCGTGCTGCATCGTCATTGGCTGGAGTCTCCGCTGAACGGCTACGTCCCCCGCATCGCTGACACGGAACTCGCCGAGATCCTGGCGTCTCATCCCGCTGCGCTCGTCGTCGGCCCGCGCGCCTGCGGAAAGACCACCACGGCGCGGCGATTGTGCCGTTCCATCCTGCGGCTGGACGTCCCCGCTCAGGCCGCCGTCGTTCGCGCCGACCCCGACGCCGCGCTCCGCGCTCTCGCCGAGCCGGTCCTCGTCGATGAGTGGCAGCTCGTCCCCGAGGTCCTCGGCGCGGTCAAGAGGGCTGTCGATGACGATCCGCGCCCCGGCCGGTTTCTTCTGACCGGCTCCGCACAGACCGACCTGACCACCGCGGGCTGGCCCGCCACTGGTCGGATCGTCCGGCTGACGATGCACCCGCTCGTCGGTCGAGAGCGCCATGGTGATCCGTCCGCGCCGTCACTGGTCGACCGCATCCTTGCCGACGGGCCCGGCAGCTTCAGCGACCCCTCCTCCGGGTGGGACCTGAACCAGTACGTTGCAGACGCACTCACCAGCGGCTGGCCGGAGGCACTCCGCGCCCCCACCGAGCGGGCGCGTGACCGTTGGCTCACCAGCTATGTCGATCATCTGGTCACCAGAGAGGCCACGGCGCTCGGTATATCCCGAGACCCGGTCTTGATGCGTCGATATCTGCAGGCGCTTGCCGCCAACACCGCCGGCGTACCGAACCACAAACTGCTCTACGACGCTGCCGGAATCACCCGACACAGCGCGGTCGGTTACGACGACCTCCTCGACACCCTCATGGTCACGCAACGTGTGCCTGCCTGGGCCGGCAACCGCACGGATCGCGCTGTGCGGCTCCCAAAGCGGTACATCGCCGATCCCGGTCTGCTCGGCCCGCTCCTCCGCATCGACCAGCGTCGCGTTCTGCGTGATGGCGACCTCCTCGGGAGGGTCCTGGACACCCTCGTCGCCGCTCAGCTACGAGCCGAGTGCGCTGCCAGCGTCGTCGGCGCTGATCTGTTCCACTATCGCGACGCGAACGGCCGGCGCGAGGTCGACCTGCTCATCGAAGCCAGAGACGGCCGGATGATCGCTGTCGAGGTCAAAGCCACCGCCGCCCCCTCGGCCGCCGACGCTCGGCACCTGGAGTGGTTCGCCGAGCGCATTGGTTCAGCGTTCGCGGCCGGCGTGGTCCTCCACACCGGCCCTCGCGTCTTCCCGCTGGCCGAACGGGTGTTCGCCGTACCGATCGCGAGCTTGTGGACACCACACGTGACCGGTTGAGTCCTGTTACGAGGCGTCGTCCGCGCGCAGGGGTGTCACGTTGTCCGGTGCGGCGGCTGCCAGCTGCGACAACGCCTGCACGATCTTGTCGGCGGGCATCGGCTTGCAGAAGTGGTAGCCCTGCGCGGACGGGCAGCCGAGCGCGATCAGCGCCGCCCGCTGCTCGATGGTCTCGATGCCCTCGGCGACCACGCGCACGCCGAGGCGGGCGCCCAGTTCGACGGCGCCGCGCACGACCGCGCCGGCCGCCGCTGAGTCGATCATCTCGTCCACGAACGACCGGTCGATCTTGATCTCGTCGACCGGCATCCGGGTGACCGAGGCGAGTGAGGAGAAGCCGGTGCCGAAATCGTCGAGCGAGACCTGTACGCCGGACGACCGCAGACGCGCCAGCACCTCGTCCACGATGTCCTGCTCGCTCACCGCCACCGACTCGGTGATCTCCAGGACCAGGCGGGACGCGGGCGTACGGTGACGCCGCAGCGCCTCGGTGACCTGCGCCGGGAAGGTCGGGTCGGTGAGGCTGCGTGCGGACACGTTCACAGAGACCGGCACGTCGATGCCGTGCGCCGTCCAGTTGGCCGCGGCGGCCAGCGCCAGGTCCAGCACCCGGCGGGTGAACGGGATCAGCAGTTCGCTGCGCTCGACGGCCGGCAGGAAGTCGCCCGGCGAGAGCTGCCCGCGGCGCGGGTGCCGCCAGCGGACCAGCGCCTCGACACCGGTCGGCGCCGCGGTCACCAGGTCGACGGCGGGCTGCAGGTGCAGCACGATCTGGTCGTCGGCGGCGAACGCGTCCTGGAGCTCGGCCAGCAGCGCCAGCCGATCGGTGCTGCTCGCGTCCTGGCCGCTGTCGTAGGTCCCGACGGTGACCCCGAGCTCCTTGGCTCGTCCGACCGCCAGCGCCGCCCGGCGCAGCAGCTCGCTCACGTCGACCTGCCCGGCTCCGGCCACCGCCACGCCGACGGTCACCTCGATGGCGAGGCGCACGCCCGCCACCTCCATCGGCAGCCGCAGCAGCTCCACCAGTTCGCGGGCGCGGCGCAGGGTGGCCGGCAGCGGGGTGGACTCGCCGCGCGGCCAGCCCCCCGAGTCGGCCAGGGCCGCGATCGCCGGCAGCAGCAGCGCGAACTCGTCGTCGCCGGTCCGCGACACCATCTCGCCGGGCCGGGCCAGCTCGGTGAGCCGCTGCCCGACCAGGCGCAGCACCTCGTCGCCGCCGCGGTGCCCGAGCGTGCTGTTGACCTGCCGGAAGTCGACCAGGTCGAGCAGCAGCACGGCCACGTGCTGGCCGCGGTCGAGCGAGCGCAGCAGCGGGTCGCCGACCGCGCCGAACGCGGTCCGGTTGATCAGCCCGGTGAGCGGGTCGTGCACGCGCTCGTGTGCGGCGCGGGCGTCCAGTTCGGCGATCCGCTGGTGCGCGGCGACGTCGTGCAGGGCACCGGCGAGCGCCTCGCCGTACGCCGTGAACGCCGCCTCGTCCTGCGACCACCGTGCGGAGGACTGCGACCACCGCACGGTGGACCACGAGGACACCGGAGCCACCGGCAGGCTGGGCTCGCCGAGCCAGACGGTCAGCTCACCGACGGGGCGCCCGGCGACCGCCATGGTCCGGGTGATCGCCGGGCCGGACGGGTCGGTGTCGGCGAGACCGGGATCGTCCTGGGCGTACCGGCGGTTGCCGTGCTCGGTGTGCACCTCCAGTTCGGCGCGGCGAGCACCGAACACGTCGAGGATGCCGCGCAGGCCGGCCCGGGCCACCTCGGCCTCGCTGGTTCCGGGCAGGCGGGCGGTGGCGGTGGCGAACGCCTGCCACATCCGGCGCTCCTCGGCGGCGCGCAGGTGGAAGCGGTAGGTGCGGTGCAGCAGCCACAGGGCCGGGCCGAACGCCAGCAGCCACAGCGGCTCGCGGGAGAGCGCGTACACCGCGGCGAGGCCGACCAGCACGTTGCCGATCGACATCGGCAGCTTGGCGTAGAACACCCGGGTGGCGATCTGCCCCGGGTCGGCGCCGCTGTGCAGGGACAGCGTGAGCACCACCAGCCCGAACGTGATGACCAGGTAGGTGAGGGCGCCGGCCACCAGGGCGAACGGCAGCCGGGCGCCGGATATCGGCGCGCCGCCGGCGAGCAGCGAGGTGACCAGGGCGGCGCCGGCCACGCCGAGGGTCATCGAGGCGACCAGGTGGATCACCTCGCCCGGGTTGCGCAGCCCGGTGAGCCACGCGAGCAGCAACCACGCCATGCCGGTGCCGGCCAGGGTGGCGGCGGGCAGCCAGCCGGCCGGGGCGACGACGAAGCCGACCACGACGGCGGCCTCGGCCCAGCTGACCGAGACGGCATCCGGCCCGAGGCGGAAGCGGAGACCGGCGAGCTGCGCGATGGCGGCGAGCACGGCGGCCACACAGACACCGTCGAGCGGGCCGAGCGGGCGGTCGGGTGGCAGCGAGACCGGAAGGAGCGCGCCGAGCACGACGGCGGCGAGCGCCGCGACGACCACGGCGACGGTCAGAATCCGGACCGGCTCGGCACGTAGACGGGGCGTCACGACGACACCCACAGGGAGTGCACAGGAAGATGCACGTGCAGATGCTCCGCGGAGACCCGGCGCCGGACTATGTGCATGTCGGCGCCCCCTTCCGCGCAGGGTCCGAGGGCCGTGTGGCCCCCGGGCGGAAGGCTAAATCAATCCCGATGAACGCAACAGGGCTTGACGGACCACAGGCGGGGATGCTGGGCGCCGGGGAGGTGAAAGCGCCCACACGGCACGGGCGCTCCGCGGGCTCAGTCGCGGGCCGCGCCGGCGTCGCGGCCGGGGTCCTTGGCGGCCTCCACCTCGGCCTCCGCAGACGGCGCGGCCTGCACCGATCGATCCGCTTCGACCCCGTCGGCACTCGCGTCCGCGGTGTCGGCGATCTTTACCACAGGATCCTGCTCAGCGGAACTCGGGAAACTGTCGGGAAGCCGACGAATTCTCTTGTTCATGTTGCGGATCAGCAAGACAGTCGCTATGCACATCAGGACGATGAGGAACAACCCCATCGGGCCGGCCAGGCCGCCCGATCGGGTGTCGCCGAAGTTGTTGACCGCAATACTGACGTCCACACCCTGAGCGTACTGCTCAGTGGGCCTCGACCTTCTCGCGGATACCGGCGAAGAGGTCGGACTCCGGCACCGGGCTGTCGACCAGCGACCGGGCCAGTTCGAAGTCCTCGGTGGGCCACACCTTCTGCTGCAGCTCCAGGGGGATGTGGAACCAGAAGCCGTCCGGGTCCACCTGGGTCGCGTGAGCCCGCAGCGCGTCGTCGCGGATCGCGAAGAACTCACCGCACTCGATCCGGGTGGTGATCTTGTCGCCCCGGTCGTGCCGGTCCGACCACTTCTCCAGCCACTCCGTGTACGGCGACTCCAGCCCCGCCGCCAGCATGCCCTCGTGCAGCGCGAGCATCCGGGCGCGAGTCCAGCCGGAGTTGTAATACAGCTTGAGGGGCTGCCACGGCTCACCCAGCTCGGGGTAGCGCTCCGGGTCGCCGGCCGCCTCGAACGCCGCCACCGACACCTTGTGGCACATGATGTGGTCGGGGTGCGGGTAGCCGCCGTTCTCGTCATAGGTCGTCATGACGTGCGGGCGGAACTCGCGGATCAGCTTGATCAGCGGCTTGGCCGCCTCCTGCGGGTCCTGCAGGCCGAAACAGCCCTCCGGCAGCGGCGGCAGCGGGTCGCCCTCGGGCAGCCCGGAGTCGACGAAGCCCAGCCACGCCTGGTCGACGCCGAGGATCTCGCGCGCCCTCGCCATCTCGGCCCGGCGGATGTTGGTGATGTCCGCGAGCACCTCGGGCCGGTCCATCTTGGGGTTGAGGACGCTGCCGCGTTCCCCACCGGTACACGTAGCGACCAGCACCTGGACGCCCTCGGCGACATATTTCGCCATGGTGGCGGCGCCCTTGCTCGACTCGTCGTCGGGGTGGGCGTGCACGGTCATCAGGCGCAACTGCTCAGCCACGTAGAACTCCCTTGACCCGGCCGGTCGACGTCCCGCCGGGCTCGGCTGCGAAGATGGACCCTGCCATTCTGGCCGATCCCACCGACAACAAACGCACGAGAGGCCGTCAGGTGAGCGAGACGCACGCCACAGCTCCCGTCTTCCCCCCGGGGCGGTACGGCCGCCGCCGCGAGGGACGGCGCAACCGCTGGGTGCCGATCGTCGCCGTGCTGGCGACCGCCGCCGCGCTGCTCGGGGTCACCATCGCCTTTTATGACAAGTTCGGGCAGACCGACTACACGGCTGACATCATCGGCTGGAACGACCCGACCGACGCCGAACTGGTGATCAAGTTCCGGGTCCGGGTGCCCGAGGGCGGCACGGCCTCCTGCATGCTGCGTGCGCGCGACTACGACGGCTTCGAGGTCGGCCGGCGGGCGGTGCTCGTGCCCGCGCCCGAGGGCGGCGGCTCGGTCGAGGTGAGCGAGTCGGTCGCCACCAAGGCACGTGCCTCGGTGGGGGACATCATGGGCTGCCGCGCCGCGGGCTGATCTGTTCAAGATCCGGCAACATCGATCAATTAGTCGCTGTGCCTACCGCTGGTAAGCTTGGTGATTCGCTGCGTTCAGCATGTCGCGATTCTCGCGGCATGCTTCAGCCCTGGCTAGTACAGCCCTGCCTCGTTCAGCAAGGAGACCGACCGTGTCCAGTTCCCAGGCGCCGAAGACCTGGCTCTCCCAGGACGCTTACGACCGGCTGCAGGCCGAGCTCGACGAGATGATCGCGAACCGGCCGGCGATAGCGGCGGAGATCAACGCACGGCGCGAGGAGGGCGACCTCCGGGAGAACGGTGGATATCACGCGGCGCGCGAGGAGCAGAGCCGCCAGGAGGGCCGGATCCTCTACTTGAAGGAGTTCCTGCGCAACTCCGAGGTCGGCGAGGTCCAGGCGGCCGACTCGGTCGCGCCCGGCTCGGTCGTCACGATCTACTTCGACGACGACCAGGCCGACACCGAGACCTTCCTGCTCGGCTCCCGCGAGATCTCCTCGACGACGGACCTGACGGTCTACAGCCCGGAGTCGGCACTCGGCAAGGCGATCCTCGGCGCCCGCCCCGGCCAGACCGTGACCTACACGGCCCCCAGCGGCGCCGACATCAAGGTCACGGTGGTGAAATTCGGCCCCTTCGAGGGCTGACCCCCAGCTTGGCGGAGGGCTCGCGGTGGTTGCCGCGAGCTCTTCTTTTTACCGTACGTGACTACGGCGTCGCTTCCGCCAGTAGGGACACCCGGTAACCCGCGTCCCGCAGCGCGCTGATCAGTGCCGACGAGTGCTCCGGTCCCCGGGTCTCCACGGAGAGCGCCACCTCCACCTCGCCGAAGCTGAGGCGGGGGCTCTGCCGTGAGTGGTTGACGTCGACGACGTTGGCCCGGTGTTCGGCGATCTCGCGGAGCAGGCGGGCCAGCTGGCCGGGACGGTCCGTGCAGCGCACCGCGAGGCGCAGGAAGCGGCCGGCCGACGCGAGGCCGTGCTCGATCACGCGCAGCAGGAGCATCGGGTCGATGTTGCCGCCGGACAGGATCGCCACGACCGGGCCCTGGTCCGGCGTGTACGCCCCGGTCAGCAACGCCGCGACCGCCGCCGCCCCGGCCGGCTCGACCACCATCTTGTGGCGCTCCAGCATCACCAGCAGCGCCGCCGACAGGTCCTCGTCGGTGACCGTGACGATCTCGTCGACCAGCTTCGCGACGTGCGCGAACGTCAGGTCGCCCGGCCGCATCACCGCGATGCCGTCGGCGATCGTCACGCACGACTCCAGCTTGCGGGGCGCGCCCGCGGAGAGCGAGGGCGGATAGGCCGCCGCGCCGCTCGCCTGCACCCCGACGATCCGGATGTCCGGCCGCACCGCCTTGGCCGCCACCGCGAGGCCGGAGATCAGCCCGCCGCCGCCGACCGCGGTCACGATCGTCGCCGCCTCCGGGCACTGCTCCAGGATCTCCAGGGCGACCGTGCCCTGCCCGGCGATCACGTCCGGGTGGTCGAACGGGTGGATCAGCACCGCACCGGTCCGTTCGGCGAACTCGTGTGCCGCCTCCAGCGCGTCGTCGACGCTGGAACCGGCGTACTCGACCGCGGCGCCGTACCCCTTGGTCGCGGTGACCTTGGGCAGCGGAGCACCCTCCGGCATGAAGACCGTGGCACGCGTGCCGAGCAGACCGGCCGCGAGCGCCACACCCTGCGCGTGGTTTCCGGCGCTGGCGGCGACCACGCCGCGGGAGCGCTCACCGTCCGAGAGACGCGAGATCCGGGTGTACGCGCCACGCACCTTGTAGGAACCGGCCCGCTGCTGGTTCTCGCACTTGAGCCACACCGGCACGCCGGCGATCTCGCTGAGCGGGCGTGAGGTGATCAGCGGTGTCCTGATGGCCACCCCGGTCAGCAATTCCCGGGCGGCCTCGACGTCGGCGAGGGTGAGCAGGTCCAGCGGTGTCCCGGAGGTCATGGACACCTATCGTGCCACCCGCTCAGACCAGGGCGTGCCGCTGCCAGGGGTTCGCCACCTCGAACTGGCCGGCCACCGAGAGCAGCAGGAGTTCGGAGCCGGGCGGCCCGACGAACTGGACGGCCAGCGGCAGCCCGTCCGGCCGGAAGCCGATCGGCACCACGATCGCCGGCAGGCCCGCGTAGTTCCACGGTGCCGCGTACGGCGCGTAGGCGGCGTTGGCCCACATGTTCGTGCGCCAGCGCTGCCCCGAGTACTGCAGGGCGGGCGGCGGGGCGCTGGCCAGCGCGGGGGTCAGCAGCAGGTCGATCGACCGGTCGGCGAAGAACTGGACGGACCGCTCCCGCCAGGCGTCCCGCTGCTTCTGCCGGACCAGCCCGGCCCGCATGGCGGCCTTGCCGAGGCGGATGTGGTGGCGGGTCCGCGGCTGCAGGTCCCGCACGTTCAGGCCCTCGGAGTTCACGTACGCGCCGGCGAACCAGGTCGCCAGCACCCCGAGGGCGACGCCGGTCGGATAGGTGGGATCGGCGGTGACCGTGTCGTGCCCGGCGTCGACGAGCAGCTTCGACGCGGTGGCGACGGCCGAGACGTTCGGCTCGTCCGGCTTGACCCCGGCGGCCGGCGACCGCAGCGAGACGCCGATCCGCAGCTTCGACGGCTCGACGAGCTTCACCGGCGCCTGACCGGCCAGCACCGCGAAGCCCAGCGCCGCGTCCGCCACCGTGGTGGTGAGCACGCCGTTCTCCACCAGGCCGAACCAGTCCTTGTCGCCGAAGTCGACCGGCACCACACCGCGGCCCGGCTTCAGGCCGACCAGGCCGCAGCAGGCCGCCGGGATCCGGATCGAGCCGAGACCGTCGTTGCCCTGCGCCATCGGCACCAGCCCGGCGGCCACCGCGGCGGCCGAGCCACCCGACGAACCGCCCGGCGTCCGGTCCAGGTCCCACGGGTTGCGGGTCGCGCCGTTCTCGTCGTCGGTCAGCGCCCAGAGGCCCATCTCCGGCATCTTCGTGACGCCCACGACCACCGCGCCGGCGCCGCGCAGCCGCCGGACCACCTCGTGGTCCTCCTCGGCGACCTCGGCGGTGCGGGCCGCGGCCGAGCCGTGCCAGGTCGGCAGGCCGGCCACCGCGGTGTTCTCCTTGACCGCCACCGGCACACCGGCCAGCGGCAGATTGGCCAGATCCTCCTGGTCGTCGACCTTCTCGGCCTCGGCGATCGCCTCACCGCCGCGGATCACGCGGAACGCGCCGAGCGCCGGGTCGGAGATCGAGATCTGTTCCAGATGGTCGGCCACGACCTGGGTGGCGCTGGCGTCGCCGCGTCTCACCGCCCGGGAGATCTGCTTGGCGGTGGCTCCCACCCAGGTCGTCGCGTCCATGCCCCTGATCTCCGGTGTCAGTTCAGCCGAGCGCCTGCTCGAGGTCGGTGAGCAGATCGTCAATGGTTTCGATGCCGACAGACAGTCGCACGAGATCGGCGGGAACTTCAAGCGCTGAGCCCGCAGCTGACAGATGTGTCATCTGTCCCGGGTGCTCGATCAGCGATTCGACTCCGCCCAGCGACTCGGCGAGCACGAAGAGCTTCGTGCGGTTGCAGATCGCCATCGCCTGTTCCGGGCCGCCGGCCGCGCGGAACGAGACCATGCCGCCGAACCGGCTCATCTGCTTGGCGGCCGTCTCGTGACCCGGGTGGTCGTCCAGGCCCGGGTAGAGGATCTGCCCGACGGCCGGGTGTTCCCGCAGGTAACCGACGATCCGCTCGGCGTTGTCACAGTGCCGGTCCATGCGTACGCCCAAGGTCTTGATCCCCCGCAGGGTGAGCCACGCGTCGAACGGCCCGTTCACCCCGCCCATCGCGTTCTGGTGGAACGCCAGCTCGTCGCCCAGCCCGGCGTCCGCTGTGATCAGCGCGCCGCCCACCACATCGGAGTGCCCGCCGAGGTACTTCGTGGTCGAGTGGATCACCACGTCGGCGCCGAGCGCGATCGGCTGCTGCAGGTACGGCGAGGCGAACGTGTTGTCCACGGCGAGCATCGCGTCGTACTCGTGGGCCAGCCCGCCCAGTGCCGCGATGTCGGCGATGTTGAGCAGCGGGTTGGTCGGTGTCTCGGCCCAGATCATCCGCGTGTGCCCGGGACGGAACGCCGCGCGCACCGCGTCCAGGTCGTCCAGCGGGACGGCGGTCCAGTCCAGGCCCCAGCGCTCGGCCACCTTCGAGAACAGGCGGAACGTGCCGCCGTACGCGTCGTTCGGGATGACCACGTGATCGCCGGGCCGGCACACCGTACGCAAAAGGGTGTCCTCTGCCGCGAGACCGCTGGCGAAAGCCAGCCCCCGCCGCCCGCCCTCGATGGCCGCGAGGCACTCCTGCAACGCGTCCCGGGTCGGATTCTGCGACCGGCTGTACTCGTAACCCAGGCGGGGGGCGCCGACGGCGTCCTGGGCGTAGGTGCTCGTCTGATAGATGGGTGGCACCACCGCGCCGGTCCGCGGGTCCGGCTCCTGGCCGGCGTGGATGGCGAGGGTGTCGAACCCGTAGCTGTTAGCCGTCATGTTGCGCAAGGCTAGTCTCACCTGGTGGCCGACTGCGTGTTCTGTGGCATCGTGGCGGGGACAGTCCCGGCGTTCGTCGTGGCGTCGTCACCGTCGGGTGTCGCCTTCCTGGACACCCGCCCGGTCTTCAAGGGTCACGTCCTGGTGGTCCCCCGCACGCACGTCATCACGCTGCCCGACCTCCCTCTTTCAGATTTGCCCGAATATTTCGGATTTGTCAGGCGGATCGCCGCAGCCGTCCCGCCCGCTCTCAGCGCGCAGGGCACCTTCGTCGCGATGAACAACATCGTCTCCCAGTCGGTGCCCCACCTGCACACCCACGTCGTCCCCCGCACCAAGGGCGACGGCCTGCGCGGCTTCTTCTGGCCGCGCCGCAAATACACCGGTGACGACGAGGCCGCGGAGACCGCCGAACTCATTGGTAAGGAATACCGCCGCCTCAGCGTTGCAGAGACCGGACGAAGGGAGTGACCGTGTTCCTGCGGTACAAGAAGCTCGACCTGCCCACCGCCGAGACCGCCCTGCCGGGCCGGGACACCGAGATCCCGGTCGCCGAGACGCACACCGTCCTCGGCACCCCGCTGAAGGGCCCCTGGCCCGCCGGCCTCGAGGTAACCGTCTTCGGGATGGGCTGTTTCTGGGGCGCGGAGCGCATCTTCTGGCAGCTCCCCGGCGTGTACTCCACGTCCGTCGGATACGCCGGCGGCTTCACCGCCAACCCGACGTACGAGGAGACCTGCTCGGGCACGACCGGCCACACCGAGGCGGTCCAGGTCGTGTACGACCCCGCGAAGATCTCCTACGAGGATCTGCTGAAGGCCTTCTGGGAGAACCACGACCCGACCCAGGGCATGCGCCAGGGCAACGACGTGGGCACCCAGTACCGGTCCGCGATCTACACCACCACGGACGCGCAGGCCTCGGTCGCGCAGGCGTCGCTGGAGGCCTTCCAGCCGGTGGTGTCGGCGGCCGGCCACGGCCAGATCACCACCGAGATCAAGCCGCTGACGCGGTACTACTACGCCGAGGACTACCACCAGCAGTACCTATCCGACGCGAAGAACCCGTACGGCTACTGCAACCACGGCCCGAACGGCATGACCTGCCCGATCGGTGTCGCCAGGACCGCCGACTAGGCAGTAACGTCGCCGACGAAGGGGGCACGATGACTGCGGATTCACGGCCACCCGTGCGTGGCTACGCGAAGCCTGTCGTCGTGCCCGACCGGCTTGATCTGCTGACCGGC
Source organism: Actinoplanes sp. NPDC051861 (assembly GCF_040681145.1). Lineage (NCBI taxonomy): Bacteria > Bacillati > Actinomycetota > Actinomycetes > Micromonosporales > Micromonosporaceae > Actinoplanes > Actinoplanes sp. NPDC051861. The sequence continues at coordinate 432,720 of NZ_JBFAYE010000002.1, read as the reverse complement.
CCCACAACCGGCCTGGTTCATCTGCCCACGCACCTGAAGTGGTCCGGCAATGCCCGATACGACCTCGATCAGCCGGGACGGATCGTCGACCTGTATCGCACTGTCCTCAACGAAGCGGCAACGATGGATGATCTATGCCGCTACCTGGACCGCGACACGCTGGTTGCCTTGTGGCCCAGCATGTGGCTGCCCGGCGGTCTGCGCCAACGTTGGGAGCAACGCTTCCCGGAGCTCACGGCCGATTCCCACGGCTCGGTCGCCTGACACATGGACCCGCACCACAACCGAATCACCGAGATCGCGCTGGAAGCCGCCGCCGGCTACGGCTTCGCCCTGGCCGGCGGCTACGCGGTAAGCGCCCACGGCATGGGCCATCGACTGAGCGGTGACGTCGACCTCTTCACCGATTGGCAGAGCCGCGGGGATTTCGGCCGGGCCGTCGAGGCGATCATCGCCGCGATGGAAGCACATCGATACACCGTTACCGTGGTGACCAGGGCCGACACGTTCGCCCGGCTGCTCCTTGATGACCAGAGCCGGCCGGGGGCAGAGCCGGAGAAGCTCGAGCTGTCAGCCGACTGGCGAGCCCATGCCCCAGTCCTTCTCAACATCGGCCCAGTGCTTCACCCGGACGACGCCGTGGCCAACAAAATGTGCGCCCTGTTCGGTCGAGCCGAGGCGCGCGACTTCCTCGACGTGGACGCCGCGATTCAGAGCGGCCGATACACCCGCGAGAAGCTTCTCGAACTCGCCGAAGCGGCGGATGGCGGGTTCGACCGAGCCAGGTTCGCTGAAGCCATCGGCTCATTACGCCGGATCACAGATGCCGATTTCGACTTCTACGGTGTCACGCTCGAAGAACTCACTGCGGTGCGCGCCCGGTTCGAGGATTGGCGCACCGATTTACAAAACGCCTGACCCGCGTGGCCACCGCCCTGTCGGGGCGGTGGCCACGCCTCTCACTGCCGGGCGAAGTCCTCGCCCAGTAGGTCTCTCAGGCGGGCCAGTGCCCGCATGCTCTGCATCTTCACCACCGAGACGGAGACGTCCAGGATCTCGGCGACCCGTTCGACGCTGTGGTCCTCCCAGTGGCGCAGCACCACGATGGCCTGGTCGCGTACCGGGAGGGTGGACAGCGCGCGCATCAGCGTGACGTGCAGTTCCGCGGTTGGCACGGCCGGGTGGCCGGGGCGGTCCGGCAGGTCGGCGGAGACCACCTCGCTGCTGCTGCGTCGCTTGCGCTGATCGAAGACGGCGTTCATCAGCACCCGGCGGGAGTACGCCTCCAGGTCAGCGGTGCGCCAGATCCGGCTCCAGGACGCGTACATGCGGGCCAGCGTCAGCTGGGTGAGGTCCTGCGCCAGATGCCAGTCACGGCACATCAGGTACGCGGTACGGCGCAGCCGGGGTGTCGCGGCGACGACGAACGCGGTGAACTCCTCGTCGCGGGCGGCCTCCGCTGCGCGCCGCCTCACGGGCAGTCTCCACCGAAGATCTCTTCGACGCCGGGGCGGCCGGCGTACGTCGCGGCGAACTCCGCGTACTGCGACGACCGGATCAGCTTCAGGCGGAACGACTCGGGCATCGACGCCACGTCGACGGACTGAAGGAAGTCGGGGCTGTCGCGCCACAGAACCTTGAACCGCTCGTACGCCTCCTCCCGGGTCTCGTGAATCAGCCCCCGGACGGCCGGATCGGCGCCCAGAGCTTCCTGGAGCGCGTCGCGCTGCTGCTCGGTGGCCTCGTGCCGCACCGAGATGAAGACGTCGGTGGCGGCGTCCGGCGCCGGCCACGTGCACTGCGGCTCCGCTTTCGCGATCATCGCCAGGGCGGCCGGAACCTGCGTCGGCTGACCGGCCCACTCGGGCGGTGGCGCGTCGGCGGGCAACGAGACGAAGTTGAGTGCTGCCAGAACGGCGACGACGGCCGCCGCGGACCCACCGACCAGAAGCTGACGACGGCGGCGGATACCCCGGCCCTGAGCCATCACCTGCCGCGCGACTTCCCCGTCAAGGAACGCCGGCTCGTCGTCGAGCGCTCGGTCGAACAGGTGCTTCAGATGTTCCGGCACGGCTCACTCCTGGTGTCGTCGACTTCCTCCCCCTACATGACAGGTTGGGGGCGGCAATCGGTCACATGGACTTGAGCTGCTCGGCCAGCCCCACGACGATGCCCTCGGGTCCGCGGACATAACAGAGCCGGTACACGTCTTCGAACCGCACGACCTCGCCGACCAGTTCAGCGCCGCGTTTCAGCAGCCGGCCGACCACCTCGTCGATGTCGTCGACGGCGAACATGACGCGGCGGATGCCGAGCGTGTTCGCCGGGGCGTCGTGCGGAGCGCCCGCGACCGCCGCCGGCTGGTGGAACCGCGCCAGTTCGATGCGGCCGGGCCCGCCCGGGATGCTCAGCATCGCGACGTCCTGGCGTACGTCGCCGATCCCGATGACCTGTTCCACCCAGCGGCCCTCGACCGGGCCCTTCCCCTCGAGCTCCATGCCGAGTTCGACGAAGAACGCGATGACCGCGTCCAGGTCCTCGACGACGATGAGTACGTTGTCCATCCGCTGGATTGCCATGCCGGATCTCCCTGGTGTGATGTCACGTCTCCCAGGGAACGTAGCCGCCGGCCCGTTCTCGACATCGCCGGTGGACGATCACGTCAAGAGCCGTCACACCGACGATCGAAAAAAGTCGACATATCCGGAAACGCGCCACACACTCGAATCATGTCACGCGGCTTCCTCAACGACGGCGAACGTGCTGCCTGGGACCTGGCCGAGCACCTGCATCACCAGGCCCGCGCCATGATGCGCGAGGCCGAGGCGGCCATGGAGACCTGGCGCACCGGCAAGGAGATGAACCGGCAGCGCTGCGCCCGCCGTGGCATCGGTCCCACCGACGCGGACATCCGCTGGTCGGCGTCGGACACCGCGAAGAACGCGATCACCAACACGAACTTTCACATGGGCCTGGCGACCATGTACTTCAACGGCGCCAACACCAGTTACGCCCGTGCCCTGTACTTACGCACTCACGCCTGATCGTCGGTCTCCACCGTCGGCGCGGCGGGCGGGCGGGGTGTCTCGGCCTGCGCGGGCGACGCCGGAACGGCGAGAGCGAGGCCGAGGACGGCGCCGGCGCCGATCAGGCGCAGACCGGCGAGAGAGACGGGACGGCGTTCGGGCTTCTCCATGCAAGCACTCCTAACGGGGCCGGGGCACCACAATGCCAGCGCAACCTGAGACATCCCTGTGTTCCGGCGGCCGGAACGGGCACCATTGACAGGGTGGAGATCGCCACCGAGACCGAGCGCAAGTACGACGTCCCTCACAACTTCGAACTTCCCGACCTGGTCGGTGCGGCCGGCATCGCCAGCGTCGACGGCGCCGAGATCCATGATCTCGACGCCACCTACTTCGACACCGATGACCTGCGGTTGATGAAAAACCGGCGGACGCTTCGGCGGCGCACCGGCGGGAACGACGCGGGCTGGCACCTGAAGACGCCTGGTGACGGCGCCGGGCGCACCGAGCACCGGGTCTCCGGTGAGCCGGACTCGGTGCCGGAGGAGCTCAGGGAACTGGTGCGCGTGATCGTGCGGCACCGGGCGCTCGAGCCGGTCGCGCGGCTGTGCACGCACCGGGTGGAGACGCCGCTGCGTGACGAGCGGGGCCGCACGCTCGCGCTGGTCGCGCAGGACCAGGTGCGTGCCGAGGCCGACGGCGAGGAGATCGCCTGGCAGGAGGTCGAGGTCGAGCTCGTCGACGGCGGCACCGAGGTTCTGGACGCGGTCGAGGAGGCGTTGCTGGCAGCCGGTGCCAGCCCGGCCGCCGGTCCGTCGAAGGTGGCGCGGGCGCTGGCCGGGCGACTCGCCGCCGGCGAGGGGAAAAAGAGCAAGGGCAAGGTCAACCCCGTTTTCCGGTACGCGAGGGAGCAGCGCGACGCCATTCTCGGTTACGACCCGGCCGCCCGCCGTGGCGAGGAGGAGGCCGTGCACAAGATGCGGGTCGCCACTCGCCGCCTGCGCAGCACGCTGAAGACGTACCGGAAGTGGTTCCCGGAGACCGGGATCGGCGACGAGTTGCGCTGGCTGGCGCAGATGCTGGGCGCCGTCCGCGACCCGCAGGTGCTGGAGGAGAAGCTGCTCGCCGGGCTGACCGGCGCCGGGCCCGAGTTCCAGCCGGCCGCGCAGCGGATCCGCGCCAGCCTGGAGCACCGGATCGCGCAGGGCCGCGAGGAGCTGGTCGAGGCGCTCGACTCGGACCGCTACCTGGAGCTGCTGGACCGCATCGACGAGCTGGTCGACGGCACCCCGCTGCGCGACACCGACCCGGCGGCGCGCGCCCGCAAGGTGCTGCAGCGGGCCGACGACGAGCTGGACACGGCGATGGAGCACGGCGTGGACGAGGAGATCCACGACTCGCGCAAGCGGTTCAAGCAGGCCCGCTATGCGATCGAGCTGGTCGAGCCGGACGCCGGCAAACCCGCCAAGAACCTGGTGAAGGCGCTGACCGCGCTGCAGGACGGCCTGGGCGCGCACCAGGACTCCACGGTGGCCCGCCAGGTGCTCCGCGAGCTGGGTTCGGATTCATTTCACTTCGGCGTGCTATACGGACGGCAGGAACAAGTGGGTAAGGAAACGCTTGCTGCTGTGCCCGCGCTGGTGCGGGCCTCCCGGCGCAAGAAGGTGCGGCGATGGCTGGTGAAGACATGAGTACGGACATTGACCTGGATTTCGTCCCCGAGGACGCGGCGACTCCGCCGTACGCGGGGCCGATCGCCGAGCTGACCGGTTATCGCGTGGTGGACGACGAGGACGACGACCCGAGGCTGCTGAAGGCGGACGGCAGCCCGGTCGACACGTGGCGGGAGGACTACCCGTACGACGAACGGCTCCCCCGGCAGGTCTACGACCACGACAAGCGGCTGCTGCAGATCGAGCTGCTGAAGCTGCAGAACTGGTGCAAGGAGACCGGTGAGCGGCTGCTCGTCCTCTTCGAGGGCCGGGACGCGGCCGGCAAGGGCGGCACGATCAAGCGGTTCATGGAGCATCTCAACCCTCGCGGCGCCCGGGTGGTGGCCCTGGAGAAGCCGAACGAGAAGGAGAGCACCCAGTGGTACTACCAGCGCTACATCAAGCACCTGCCGGCCGCCGGTGAAATCGTGCTCTTCGACCGCTCCTGGTACAACCGGGCCGGTGTGGAGCGGGTGATGGGCTTCTGCAGCCGCGCGGAGTACCTGGAGTTCATGCGCCAGACCCCGGAGCTGGAACGGATGCTGGTCCGCTCCGGGATCCACCTGGTGAAGTTCTGGTTCTCGGTGACCCAGGGCGAGCAGCGGACCCGGTTCGCGATCCGCCAGGTCGATCCGGTACGCCAGTGGAAGCTCTCCCCCATGGACCTGGAGTCCCTGGACAAGTGGGACGACTACACCGAGGCCAAGGAGGCGATGTTCTTCTACACCGACACCGCCGACGCGCCGTGGACCGTGGTGAAGAGCAACGACAAGAAGCGGGCCCGCCTGGCCGCGATGCGGCACGTGCTGCACCGCTTCGACTACACCGGCAAGGACGCGGAGATCGTCGACGTGCCGGACCCGCAGGTGGTCGGCCCGGCCTCCCTGGTGGTGGAGAGCACCGAGATGACCCCCCGAGTATTCCCCCGTCTTTAGTGATTCTAATTCGTTGGCACCGCGCTCCCGGAGTCGTTAACGTGGCCGTACACGTGAAGGGAGGTGGTCCGAAGTTGTATAGCAACGGGACTCGTGAGGTGGCTGTCCGCTAGCCGCTGTCCTCGACAGCTTCGTTAAAACACGTCGAGACCGTGTGGCATCGGCCTTGGCGAATTCACGACAGCCACCCGACCCCAGGGGATCCGGCCTTGTCCGACCGGACCTCGCCCGCGCACGCGAGCGAGGAAGTCCCCTGGGGTCGCTTCATTTCCAGCGGGGAACAGCGGGGGCGAAGATGCGTGAGCTGGTCGTGCTCGGCACGGCGAGCCAGGTGCCCACCCGGCACCGCAACCACAACGGCTACCTGCTGCGCTGGGACGACGAGGTGATCCTTTTCGACCCGGGCGAGGGCACCCAGCGCCAGATGCTGATGGCCGGCCTACCGGTGACCCCGATCACCCGGATCTGCGTCACCCACTTCCACGGCGATCACAGCCTCGGCCTGCCCGGCGTCCTGCAGCGGATCTCGCTCGACCGGGTGCCGCATCCGGTCACGGTCAATTTTCCCGCCGGCGGCCAGGAGTTCTTCGACCGCCTGCGGCACGCCACCAGCTACTGGGACCATGCCGAGATCGTGCCCGGCCCGGTGGGCGCCGGCTTCGTCGCGGAGACCTCCGCGGGGCGCCTCACCGCGCTGCCGCTATGGCATTCCATCGAGACGTACGGGTACCGCCTCGCCGAACCCGAATCGAGGCGGATGCTGCCCGACCGGCTGGCCGCACACGGGATCAGCGGGCCGGCCGTCGGTGAGCTCCAGCGCGCCGGCCGTCTCGGTGACGTCACCCTGGAACAGGTGAGCGCGATCCGCCCCGGTCAGTCGTTCGCCTTCGTGATGGACACCGGGCTGTGCGACAACGTCTACGCGCTCGCCGAGGACGCGGACATGCTCGTGATCGAGTCCACCTTCCTGGCGGAGGACGCGGACATGGCGGCACAGGTGGGGCACCTGACGGCGGGGCAGGCCGCGTCGGTTGCGCGTGCTTCTCGCGTACGCATGCTGGTTCTGACCCATTTCTCGCAGCGTTACCAGGACGCTCAGCGTTTCCTCGACGAAGCCCGTGCCGAGTTCGACGGCCCGATCGTGATCGCCGAAGATCTCCTCCGGGTGCCCCTGCCGAGCCGGAGGCTCGTGCCGTGACCGTCTCCCTGCGCCCGGCCACCGCCGCCGACCAGCCCGGCGTCGGTGAGTTGCACCATCGTTCGCGTGCCGCCGCCTACGCCGACCTGCTCGACGACCCCGCCTCGTTCGCCACCCGCGGCCCGGAGATGTTCGTCGCCTGGTGGGTGGAGCGGTGGGGCTGGGAGCGGGACACGCACCGGATGACGGTCGCCGAGGACGACGGTGAGCTGATCGGTTTCAGCTACATCGGGCCGAGCGAGACACCCGGCGCCGCCGAGCTGTACGCGATCCACCTGGACCCGGCCCGGGTCGGCACCGGCGTGGGACGGCAGCTGATGGTGCGGGCCCTGACCGAGCTGCCCGAGTTCGGCACCGGCCGGGCCGTGCTCTGGGTGCTGGAGGGCAACACGGTGGCCCGGCGCTTCTACGAACGCGGCGGCTGGGTGCCCGACGGCGCGACCCGGGTGGAGCCGATCAACGATCAGCCGCTCCCCCAGCTGCGCTACTCGCACCCCCTGTGAGACGCAGAAAGCCCGCCGCGGGGGATGCGGCGGGCTTGCTGGTTGGGCGGGAGTACGCAACCGAGTGAATGCGGGGGAACCTGTAGCCGCGCACTCCCGCCCACCGCCCCGCCCGATCTGGTGCGCCTGGCCGGAGGCGCGGACCAGCGGAGGCGTGCCGGTCCGAATAACCAGTTCAAGGGCGGGTCTGGGCGCGGGATGCCGAAGCGCTGGCGGGGCGCTCCGGCGTCACCGCCGGGCGACGTCGGCCGGGCCGGGAAGCCGTTGCTTGCCGGGGGACGGTCAAGCTTTCTTCGGCGACGTCGAAGTCGTCAGTCCAAGTACCTCCGCATGCTGTTGATGTCGTGGCGCACGGTCCATGCCTCGCGGAACGAGCGCCGTGCCACCGCGTCGGCGCGCTCCGCGAGCCGGCGGGCCGAGCACGGCCACCGCCATCCACACCAGACGCAGTTGCCGTCCAGACCCGCCGCCATGTGGCGTCCGAGCATGTGCTGCGCGTCCCGCCACAGCAGGCGGTCCACGATGTCTCCGGGCGCCGCCTCGTCGACGTCGACCATTCCCTCTACTCCTTCGTCCGGGAGTGGTTCATAGCTCCGTCACGACACATACAACAGCAGTGAGCCATCGGCCGGTCGGACTGTCTGTGCGACCCCGGCGACTATCCGTGACGACCCCTGTGCGCGCCCCTGTTCGCCGTCGGCGGACGACGGCCGGGCATCGACGCGGGGCGCCCGCTGTTGTCTGTCACATGGACACCGAAGAATCCGAGGCGCTGGACGCCTACAGCAGGATCGTGACCGGCGTGGCCGCACGTCTGCTGCCCTCGGTGGCCGCCCTCTCGGTCCGCTCCCCGCGCGGAGGCGGGGCCGGTTCCGCGGTCACCTTCACCGACGACGGCTTCCTGCTCACCAACGCACACGTCGTCGCCGGCGCCTCCGGCGGCTCGGCGGCGTTCGCCGACGGCATCGAGACACCGTTCGACGTGGTGGGCGCCGACGCGCTCTCCGACCTGGCCGTGGTCCGCGTGCACTCCCCCGGCGCCCCGGCCGCACCGCTCGGCGACGCCGACAATCTGAAGATCGGCCAGCTGGTGGTCGCCGTCGGCAACCCGATGGGCCTGGCCGGCTCGGTGACCGCCGGGGTCGTCTCCGGGCTGGGCCGCTCGCTGCCGGCCCGTGACGGGCGCCGGCTGCGCATCATCGACAACGTCATCCAGACCGACGCCGCGCTCAACCCGGGCAACTCCGGCGGGGCGCTGGCCGACTCCACCGGCACTGTCGTCGGCGTCAACACGGCCGTCGCCGGGTACGGGCTCGGCCTAGCCGTGCCGATCAACGCCACGACCCGCTCGATCATCGGCGAGCTGGTCGCCACCGGGCGGGTGCGCCGGGCCTGGCTGGGCGTTGCCGGGCTGCCGGTGCCGCTGCCGCCGGCCCTCGCCGCACGACTCGGCCAGAAGTCCGGCCTGCGCGTGGTCGAGGTCGTGCCGGGCAGCCCCGCGGGCACCGCCGGCATCTATCTCGGCGACATCCTGGTGACCGCGGGCGGCCGGCCCGTCCAGAGTGTCCAGGAGCTGCAGCGGCTGATGCTGGGCCCGGCGATCGGCGTCGACCTGCCGATCACCCTGCTGCGCCGCAACGCCCTCGTCGACGTGGTCGCACTCCCCACCGAACTCAGCTGACCCACCCCCATTGCGTGTGAAGTTTCGCCCCGCTCCACACCCCAACTCCACACACCAAGCGCCGCACCCCATTGCGTGTGAAATTCCGCCCCGCTCCACACCCCAACTCCACACACCAAGCGCCGCACCCCATTGCGTGTGAAGTTTCGCCCCGCTGCGCACCCCAACTCCACACGCAAAGGGCTTCGTGGGGCGGTACCGTCCATCGGTGATCTTCAGGCGGAGGCGCAAGGACGATCCGGTGGCTGCGATCGACGCGTTCTGGGCGTGGTGGGCGACGGCCCGGCCGCGCGCCGAGCGGCAGATCACCGGCGACGCCGACGATCGGCTGATCGCCGAGATCGGCGCGCTCGTCTCCGCCATCCACCCCGAACTGGAGTGGGAGTTCACCGCCGGCACGGCGTCGCGGCACCTGCTGGTGGTGAGCGCGTGCGGCGACCCGGCGCTGCGTTCCCTGGCGGAGCGCTGGCGCCGGGCCGGTCCCGCACCGGACGAGACGTTCGGTTACGCGAGCGCGCGCCAGGGCAGCCCCGACGCCCTGGACGGCGGCCACCTGTCGATCGCCGGCCACGAACTCGACCTGGACGAGCTGCGGTTCTCCGCCGAGCCGGACGAGGAGCGGGACTGCGTACACGTCGAGGTGTGGCACCCGGCGTTCCCGTCCATGCCCGACGGCGCGCGCAACCAGGTGGCGTTCCTCTCGCTCGACTGGCTGCTCGGCGAGGACGGCGTGGAGATCTGGGTCGGCGGCATCGAGGCGATCACCACGCCCGGCGCCACCCTGACCGGCCCCGAACTGGCCGCCCTGGTCGCCGCACTCGACCCGGCCGACGGCGAGCCGCGCTGGCGGGCCATGTCCGGCACCGTGGACGGCCATCCGGTGGTCGCGATCGCCCAGTCACCGCTGCGCCCGGCCCGCTGGCCCGGCCACGACCTGCACGTCCGCCTGGAGGTCCCCTACCACCGCCGCGACGGCAACGGCCTGCCCACCAAGGAGGCCCTGGCGGACCTGCACGCCCTGGAGGACCACATCAGCGTGCACGCCGACGGCGCGGTCGTCGTCGCCCACGAAACCAGCGACGGCCTCCGCACCACGCACCTGTACGCCGACCGCCCGGCCGCCGCACACGCCCTGGAGCCGCTGATCTCCTCCTGGCCGGACGGCCGGGTCCGGCTGACCGTCACGCCCGACCCGGCCTGGGAGCAGATCGCCCACCTGAACCCTTAACTCAAGTGGGCCAGCAGGTCCTGGCGGGTCAGGACGCCGGCCGGCTTGCCGTCGATCAGGACCATGGCGGCGTCGGACTTCTCCAGCAGGACGACGGCCTCGGCCACCGGTTCGCCGCCGCCGATCATCGGGAGGGAGTCGCCCATGTGGCGCTCGATCGTGTCGTGGAGGTGGGCCTGGCCGGTGAAGAGCGCGTCCAGCAGCGCCTTCTCCGAGATGGAGCCGGCCACCTCACCGGTCACCACCGGCGGCTCGGCCTTGAGGACCGGGAGCTGGCTGATCCCGTACTCCCGCATGTAGTCGATCGCGTCGCGGACCGTCTCGGTCGGGTGGACGTGGATCAGCGGCGGCATCTCGGCGCCCTTGCCGGCCAGCGCGTCGGCCACGGTGGGAGTGCCGGATTGGGTACGCAGGAACCCGTACCGCGCCATCCATTTGTCGTTGAAGATCTTCGACAGGTAGCCGCGGCCGCCGTCCGGGAGCAGCACCACGATGACGTCGTCCGGGCCGGCCTTGCGGGCCACCTCGAGCGCCGCCACCACAGCCATGCCGCAGGAGCCGCCGACGAGCAGGCCCTCCTCGCGGGCCAGTCGCCGGGTCATCTCGAACGAGTCGGAGTCGCTCACCTCGATGACCTCGTCGGTGACGCTCCGGTCGTACGCCGTCGGCCAGAAGTCCTCGCCGACGCCCTCCACCAGGTACGGCCGGCCGGTCCCGCCCGAGTAGACGGAGCCCTCCGGGTCGGCCCCGATGATCCGAACCGGTCCCTGCTCCTTGAGGTAGCGCCCCACGCCGCTGATCGTCCCGCCGGTGCCGACGCCCGCCACGAAGTGGGTGATCCTGCCGGAGGTCTGTTCCCAGAGCTCCGGGCCGGTCTGCTCGTAGTGCGAGCGCGGGTTGGCGGCATTGCTGTACTGATCCGGCTTCCAGGCGCCGGGGATGTCTCGCGTCAACTGGTCGGACACGTTGTAGTAGGAACGCGGGTCCTCCGGCGCGACCGCGGTCGGGCAGACCACGACCTCCGCGCCGTACGCCCGCAGCACGTTCTGCTTGTCCTCGCTGACCTTGTCGGGGCAGACGAACACGCAATTGTATCCGCGTTGCTGTGCCACCAGGGCCAGCCCCACGCCGGTGTTGCCACTGGTCGGCTCGACGATCGTGCCACCCGGTTTGAGGAGTCCGGCCTTCTCGGCGTCCTCCACCATCCGCAACGCGATCCGGTCCTTGACCGAGCCGCCGGGGTTCACGTACTCGACCTTGGCCAGCACGGTGGCACTGATGCCCTGGGTCACACTGTTCAGCCGGACCAGCGGGGTGTTGCCGATCAACTCGACTACATTGTCGTAATAGCGCACGCTTTACTTTACGACCAGGCGACCGCCGGTCCGTTCCCACTCCAGGAACCGGTCGGTCTCGGCCAGCACCGCGCCGGCCAGCCAGGTCACCATGACAGCGTCGTCGATCAGCCCGACGACCCAGAGCAGAGCCTCCGGGACAGCGTCGATCGGTGAGACCACATAGACCGTCGCGGCGGTCATGAGCGCCAGCCGGAGCCCTCCGTCGTACTGACCTCGGGCGGTCGCTGTGAGCATCCGGGGCAGCGCGGCCAGCCGGCTGCCGAGCGACGGCCCACCTCGGGCGCCGGATGTCAGGGCCCGCATGAGAGCCGTGAACGCCGCCGCACGTTTCAACGTCTTGGCCATATCTGTTCCCCTCTCCGCCACTCCAGCATGACTTGGGTCCGCCATGATTGCCTCTCGCCATCGCGAGTTAGCCTCGAATTCCCATACCCACATTTCCGGCGCGGCGACAGCGAGGGAGACCGTGAGCAGCATCGTTTGGACCAGCGCGACGGCACGGATCCGCGATCTCTCCGCCGAGGACCGACGACGGATCCGGTCGGCGGGGCGGCTCGCCGGTCAGGTGACCGGTGCGATCGCGGGTGCGGCCGCGCTCTCGGTGGGCCTGCTGATGCGCCAGGCGGCCGAGGCACGCCGGATCATCCCGATGGCCGAGGCGCCACCACCACGCGGCGACGGGCTGTACGGGGCGAAGTTCGGTGGCAAGGCCCTCACCCTGGTCATCCTCGGTGACTCGTCCGCGGCGGGGTACGGCGTACACCGCCCCCGCGAGACCCCCGGCGCGCTCTTCGCCACCGGCATCTCACGCCGGCTGCGCCGCCCGGTCCGCCTCCACCGGCTCGCCGTCGTCGGCTCGGTCTCGGCCGGCCTGCCCTACCAGGTGGACGCCGCCCTGGAGTTCGAGCCGGACATCGCCGTCATCCTGATCGGCGGCAACGACGTCACGCATCACTCGGCGCGCGCGTCCGCCGTACGTCATCTTGCCGACACCGTGCGCAGGCTGCGGGCGGCCCGGTGCCGCGTCGTGGTCGGCACCTGCCCGGACATCGGCGCCATCAAGCCGATCAAGCCGCCACTGCGCTGGCTGGCCCGCCGCTGGAGCCGTCAGCTGGCCGCCGCGCAGACCGTCGCGGTCGTGGAGGCCGGCGGCCGGACCGTCTCGCTCGGCAACCTGCTGGGCCCGATGTTCGAGGCCGATCCGGTACGCATGTTCAGCTCCGATCGTTTCCATCCGTCCGCCGAGGGGTACGCACGAGCTGCGGCCGTGATGATGCCGACCGTGCTGGCCTCGCTCGGCGAGGACGACCGGTCGGCTCCGGCGGCCGAGGGTGTCCGCACCCTGCCCGAGGCGGCCGACGAGGCAGTCCGGGCTCCCGGCACCGAGGTCAGCCCGACCGTGGTGAACGGGCGGGCACACGGCCCGGCCGGACGGTGGGCCCAACTGCGGCGCCACCCGTGGTTCGGCTCGAGATCGGCCACCGAAGTTCCGAGCGTTGCCCCGGCGGACGGGGCCGTAGGGTATACCCCAGAGGATCATCAAGTCGGCTGATGCGGGGAGGCGGGACATGGCCGGACTGCCGGAACGACTGAGCAAGGCCGCAGCCACCAGCCTGCTGGCCGGCGCGGTGGGCGGTGCCGCCCTGATCGCCGGCGAGCTGCTGGCCGCCAAGGCGCGGCGGTACGCGAAACCCACCATGGGCCTCGCCCTGCGCACCTCGATGGGCCCGGCCTCCGCGCCGCCGCTACGGCTGGTGCTGCTCGGCGACTCGGCCGCGGTGGGTGTGGGCGTGGAGTGGCTCTCCGACACCGTCGGTGGCCAGCTGGCCCGGCTGCTGGCCGACGGCTCCCCGGAGACCGGCCAGCGACATGTGCTGCTCTCCAGCGTCGGTGTGGCCGGTTCCCGTTCGAGTGACCTCGCCACCCAGGTGGCCCGTGCGCTGCTCGGCGACCGGCCGGACGTGGCCGTCGTGCTGATCGGGTCGTACGACGCGACCTCCGGCCGCAGCGCCGAGGACTCGGCGAGTCATCTGGGTCAGGCCGTGCGCCGGCTACGGTCGGCCGGCGTCCGGGTGGTCGTCGGTACGTGTCCCGACCTGGGCGCGTCCCGCTCGATGGCACCGCCGCTGCGGCAGATCGCCGGACTGGTCGGACGCCGGCTGGCGAGGGCGCAGGCCAGGGCAGTCACCGAGGCCGGTGGAGTGGTCGTGGACCTGGCCGGGGAGACGGGTGCGGTGTTCCGGGCGGACGCGGGAACGCTCTGCTACGACGGCTTCCACCCGTCGGCCGACGGTTACCGGGTGTGGGCGCACGCGCTGTATCCGGCGGTCGCGAAGGCAGCGGTTAATCGCGTTTGAGCACGGTGTGAGAAATCTGCGCTTCCGACGATGTTACCGATGAGTAAACTGGCGGCATGCCGGAAGCTGTCATCGTCGCCACTGCCCGCTCCCCGATCGGCCGCGCCCACAAGGGTTCACTGAAGGACCTGCGCCCCGACGATCTCGCCGCCACGATCGTCGACGCCGCCCTCAACAAGGTGCCCCAGCTCGACCGCACGCTCATCGAGGACCTCTACCTCGGCTGCGGCCTGCCCGGCGGCGAGCAGGGCTTCAACCAGGCCCGCGTGATCGCCACGAAGCTGGGCCTGGACGGCCTGCCCGGCGCGACCATCACGCGCTACTGCTCGTCCTCGCTGCAGACCACCCGGATGGCGTTCCACGCGATCAAGGCCGGCGAGGGCGACATCTTCCTCTCGGCCGGTGTCGAGACCGTCTCCCGCTTCGCCCGCGGCAGCTCCGACGGGCTGCCCTCGGAGGCGCAGAAGCTGCTCGGCGGCGGCTGGCAGAACCCGTTCTTCGGTTCCGCCCAGGCGCGCACTGCCTCTTACGCCGAGGGTGGCAAGACCTGGCACGACCCGCGCGAGGACGACGCGGTCCCGGATGTCTACATCGCCATGGGGCAGACCGCCGAGAACCTCGCTCAGATCAAGAACGTCTCCCGCGAGGAGATGGACGAGTTCGGCGTACGGAGTCAGAACCTCGCCGAGAAGGCCATCGCCAACGGCTTCTGGGAGCGCGAGATCACGCCGGTGACCCTCCCCGACGGCACCGTGGTGTCGAAGGACGACGGTCCCCGCCCCGGCGTCACCATCGACGCGGTCTCGCAGCTCAAGCCGGTCTTCCGCCCCGACGGCCGGGTCACCGCCGGCAACTGCTGCCCGCTCAACGACGGCGCCGCCGCAGTCGTGATCATGAGTGACACCAAGGCCCGCGAGCTCGGCATCACCCCGCTCGCCCGCATCGTCTCCACCGGCGTCACGGCCCTCTCCCCCGAGATCATGGGTTACGGCCCGGTCGAGGCCTCGAAGCAGGCACTGAAGCGCGCCGGCATGACCATCGACGACGTCGATCTCGTCGAGATCAACGAGGCGTTCGCGGCCCAGGTCATCCCCTCCTACCGGGACCTCGGCATCCCGATCGACAAGCTGAACGTGAACGGCGGCGCGATCGCGATCGGCCACCCGTTCGGCATGACCGGCGCCCGCATCACCGGCACCCTGCTCAACTCCCTGGACTGGCACGACAAGACCATCGGCCTCGAGACGATGTGCGTCGGCGGCGGCCAGGGCATGGCGATGATCCTCGAACGCCTCAGCTGATCCACACCCCCAGCGGCCCGGCACGCTCCCCGCGCGCCGGGCCGCTGCGGTGCCCGGTCAAACTGGTGTGGTGCGGGATGAGGAGATCGTCGAGCGAATCACGGCGATGCGGCAGCGGGACTCGGTGCCGGCGCGGATCGGGCGGCATGACGTCCGGATGGAGACGATGCGACTCGGCGCGGCCGTCGGGGAGTTGACCACCATCTTTCGGGTACGGGACGGCGCCGTCACGCTGCTGCGCGCCGATCGGGGCAGCTTCCGCGAGGACGTGGCGGCGGCGCTGCTCGACGCGGCCGACGAGACGCCGGACGAGCTGAGCGGTCGCGTCCACGTGCAGCCGCTGACCGTGGATGACCTGCGGCTGGACCGGGTCGTGGCGTACCGGTCGGAAATGGGTTGGACGGGCGACCCGGAACTCGACGCGGTCACGACCACGATCGCGCCGGTGCACCGCAGCGAGGTGCGGCCGGACGAACCCACGGCGGCGTTCGAGGACAACATCGGCATGCTGATGCGTCTGCCGATCAACACCTGGTCCCGGCCGCCGAAGCCCCGGGCCGACACCCGCCAGCTCGACGACTGGCCGGGCGGCCGGATGCGCCGCTCCCGTCGCACCGCGCCGTGGCCCGCCGAGTACCTGTTCACCGAGGTGGCGCCCGACCTCGGCAGCGGCGTCCGGGTGGAGGCGAGCGACGTCCGCGGGCACCGCCTCGTGGTGAGCCGCTCCTGGGACCGCCTGACCGGCACCCTCACCCTGCCCGGTACCGACACCGAACTCCCGGTCGACGTTCCCCGGCTCGCCGCGTGGCCCGCGCTCGCACCGATCTTCGCCGGCGGCGACGTGACGCTGGCCACCCTGACCGGGAGCGGGAGACGCGAGCGGGACGTCCTCGACGTGACCTACGGGACCGAGGAGGGCGGGATCGAGGTGCCGGCCCTGCGGAGCCTGGACTACTGCATCGACCTGCTCGACGTGATCCTCCGGGAGCTGGAGAGCTGGGCCGTCTTCGCCTCCCGCTCGGACGCCGTCGTGCAGGTGCGCTGCGAGGGCGACAAGCTGCTCTGGCTGGAGACGCCGGACGCGGAGGCGGGCAGTTCGGTGGGCAAGTACGCGAGTCTCGACGAGGTCGTCCAGATGCTGACCGTGCTGGCCCGCGAGGACCGCAGCGCGGTCGCCGAACTCGAGGACCTGACCACCGTCATCTGGGGTTAGCCGTGGAGATTCGAGCGATCACCCCGGCGGATGCGGAGTTCGGGCGGGCGGCGGGGCTCTTCGACGACTACCGGGTGCACTACGGGGAGCCCGCGGAGCCGGAACGGACCCGAGTCTGGCTGGCGTCACAGATCACCGGACACCGCCTGCGTCTGGCCGCGACGCTCCCGGGCGGCCTGATCACGTACACGGTCATGCCCGCCTCATTGCGATTGGCGAGCTTTTACGCCGTACGCGATCTGTTTGTTGCTCTTGATCATCGGCGAAGCGGAATCGCGCGCGCCCTGCTGGACCACGTCGTCGCCGAGGCGAAAGCCGAGGGTGCGCTGAGGGTGTCGTTGCAGACCGAGCCGGACAACGCCGCTGCCCTGGCCCTCTATGCCGCCGCCGGATTCCGTCCCGTGGAGGGGCTGACGTCGCTGAACCTGACCCTCAGCTGAGGGCGGCCCGGACCCGGTCGACCTCGGCCGTCGCGCGGGCCAGGAGGTCCTCCGACGGCGAGGCGGCCAGGATGTCGTGGGCCATCACCTTGATCTGATCGGGGAGCACCAGGTGATGCACGCGGGGAACCGGCCGGGACGGGAGCTGCTCGGCCTCCGCGCCCAGGAAGGCCAGCCGCTGAACCAGGGTGTGCACCATCTCGGCCCGGCTGCCCGCGCCGGAGGGCGCCGACCAGCGGGTCTCCGCCCAGTGGTGGACCAGGTTGAGCAGGCGGTCGATCGAGGTGGCGAAGTCGGACACACCCCAAAACTACCCGACAACGGGACAACGCCCGGTCCGCGGGGAGACGGACCGAGCGTTGCATTATGAGACGACGTGACGAACCGTCAGTCGTCTGACTGGAGGTACGCCAAGAGGCGGAGGATCTCCAGGTAGAGCCAGACGAGGCCGACGAGGATGCCGAAGGCCGCGGTCCAGGAGTAGCGCTGCGGCAGACCCATCCGCACGCCCTCCTCGATCTCGTTGAAGTTCAGGATGAAGCTCAACGAGGCGACCACGATGCAGACGAGACTGAAGATGTAGCCGACCGGGCCACTGTCACGAAGACCGGTGTTGACGCCGAAGAGCGCCAGCACGAAGTTGATCAGCATGACCGCGAAGAGGCCACCCATGATCGCGATCATGGCCTTGGTGAACTTGGGCGTCGCCCGGATGAGCCGCGCCTTGTAGAGCATCGCCATCAGGAAGAAGACGCCGAAGGTGGCGACCACCGCCTGTAGGACGATCCCCTCGTAACCGAGGATGTTGGTGAAGAACTTGCTCACCATGCCGACGAAGACGCCCTCGATGACCGCATAGACCACGACGAGCGCCGGGTTGGCCATCCGCATGAAGGAGATGACCAGGCCGAGCACGAGGCCGGTCAGCGCGGCACCCATCCAGGCCGCGCCGGTGAGCGCGTCGGGGATCAGGTTCCACGCGGCGATGGCGGAGATGCCGGTGATGCCGAGAAGGGTGACCGTCTTGACCACGACGTCGTCGATGGTCATCGGTCGGACGGCGGGCGGAGAGGCGGGGTAGCCGGTCGCCGTCGGGTATGGCTCGCCGTATCCCGGCTGACCGTAACCCGGCTGACCGGCCGGCGCGTATGGCCCGTACCCGGCCGCCCGCTCCCGCTCGGCCGCCTGGCCGAGGCGCGAGAGCACCGGGTTCGATGTCTTCACTGTTTCCAGCCTCCCTTTGGGGATGGGCACGATGCGTGTCGTTCAAGAGTAAGCGCTATCTGCACATCGCGCCCTACCCCGAAGCTGTGAGCAGCCTGAGAGTGGCCCATATCATCGCAGGTCAACACAGGTGCGAACAAAATCGCGGCCGCGGCAGCAAGCCGCGACCGCGGGAACCGGTGCCCGGGGCGGGTCTCGAACCCGCACGCCTTGTGAGGCAGCCGCTTTTAAGGCGGCCGTGTCTGCCATTCCACCACCCGGGCGGGGCCTGCGAACACCGTAGCTGGTGCCGCCCGGGCAGTGGAAACGGCCTCAGCGCGATCCGGCGCCGACCCTGTCGGCCTTGGCCGACACCGGCGGGGTCACCTCGGTGAACTCCTCACGCGGGTGGTGCAGCTGGCCGAGCGCCACGGTCTCGCGCTTCAGCAGGAAGGCGAGCGTCCAGTCGGCGAGCACGCGGACCTTGCGGTTGAACGACGGGATGCGGCTCACGTGGTACGCCCGGTGCATCAGCCACGCCGGGTAGCCCTTGAGCTTGATCCCGTACACGTGGGCGACGCCCTTGTTGATGCCGAGACCGGCGACGCTGCCCGCGTACTTGTGCCGGTACTCCTTCGGGGCGCCGCCGAGGATGACCTGGCGGATGTTGTTGGCCAGGACGGTGGCCTGCCGGACCGCGTGCTGGGCGCTCGGCGAGCACCAGCCACCCGGGTTGGTCAGGTCCGGCACCTGAGCGCAGTCACCGGCGGCCCAGGCGCCCTCCCAGACCTCGCCCTCGAGCGAGGCGACCTGGAGGGTCGGCAGGCAGTTGACGTGCCCGCGCGGGCCGAGCGGCAGGTCGGTGCTCTGCAGCATCGGCGACGGCTTGACGCCGGCCGTCCAGACCAGGGTCTCGGCGCGGAACTTGTCGCCGTCGGAGAGCACGATCCGGCCGTCGACGCAGGAGTCCAGTCGGGTGTCCAGGCGCAGGTCGACGCCGCGGGCGGCGAGCTGGCGAGCCGCGTACGCCCCCATCTCGGGGCCGACCTCGGGCAGGATCCGGTTGGTCGCCTCGACCAGGATGAAGTGGACCTCCTTGGGGTCCAGCTCCGGGTAGTACTTCAGCGCGTCGGAGACCACGTCCTGCATCTCGGCGAGCGCCTCGATGCCGGCGAAGCCGCCGCCGACGAAGACGAAGTTGAGAGACGCCTTGCGCACCTCCTCGTCGGGCGTCACCGCGGCGACGTCCAGCCGGTCGAGGATGTGGTTACGCAGGTAGATGGCCTCACCGATGGTCTTGAGACCGATGCCCATGTCGCTCAGGCCGGGGATCGGGAGGGTACGCGAGACCGAGCCGGGCGCCACGATGATGTGGTCGTACTCCATCTCGTAGGCCGGGCCGTCGATCGGCTGGACCGTGACCGTCTTGCGTGCGTGCTCGACCCGGGTGACCTCGCCGGAGACGATCCGGCACTTCTTCAACTCCCGGCGCAGCGGCACCACAGCGTGTCGCGGCGAAATGCTTCCAGCGGCTGCCTCGGGCAGGAACGGCTGGTAAGTCATGTGCGGAACGGGGTCGATGACAACGACCTCGGCCCGATTCCGGTTCAGCTTCTTGGACAGGCGGAGTGCGGCGTAAAGCCCGACGTGACCTGCTCCTACGACGACGATGCGCGGCGGATTCACGCCCCTATTGTCGCGCGCGCGAGCCGTTTTATGCGTTGTTCTGTGACCATCGCAACCAAGCAAAGTCAAGTGTCGTAAGGCACAGTTCAGCGGGGATTTCTATCGCCGTCGAACCGTATGCGCGAGGACCAGAGTCACACCCGCGGCGGCCGCGAGACCCACCAGAGTCGCGAGCTGGAAGGCGCCTCCGCCGAGGTCCGCGGTGAGGCCGAGCGCGAGCACGATCAGCACCGCCGAGATCAAGATCACGATGCCGGCGCGGCCCAGCCAGAGTGCCGGGACATCGGCGTTGACCATCGCGTCGTACGGCAGCAGGGCGGCGAGAGCGGTCAGCGTGTGTGCCAGGTAGAGCAGCGTGGCGAGGGCGAGCACCCGCCACAGCGCGACGCGGGAGTCGTACCCGGCGGTGTCGGCCAGCCACCCGCCGACCGTGACCAGCGCGGAGACCGTGCCACCTCGCCCGCGGGGCGCGACGGCCGGCCAGATCACGACGACCAGCAACGGGATCAGCAGCCGGCCGGCGAGCAGTTGCGGCGGCCAGGCCACCAGCATGGCGAGCAGGCCGCTGAGCAGCACCCCGAAACGGACCAGCAGGGGTACGGCGGTCGCGCGCCCCATCGCCACCCGGGCCCGGTCCACCCGCCGGGCGATCGCGGTCAGCACGTCAGCGCCCCCTCGGTGCCGAGGCCATCCGGGCCACGTCCCGCAGCACCAGGTCGAGGCTGCCGGCCCCGGCCCAGGACACCACCGGTACGCCGTGCTCGCGCATCCGTCCCAGCACGTTCTCCCGCTCGACGCGCCACAGCCGGGTGGCGAGCGGCGTCCACTGGTTGCGCACCGGCGGCGCGGCGTCCGGCGGCAGGGTGTCGACCGCCACCACGTAGCGGCCGGACTGGGTGAGCTGGGCCAGCATGTCGGCGGCCCGCGGATCGACCAGCGGGGTGAGCACCACCACGAGCGCGGTCGACGAGATGTGGTGCACGCCGAAGGCGGCGTCATCCGGTTCGGCACGCACGTCCAGCAGCCACTCCAGGACGGTCAGGTACTGCCGGCGGCCGGACGCCGCCCGAAGCCGCCGGGCCTGCGCGCCGAACTCGATCATCGACACCCGGTCGCCTCGATGCAGGTAGTGCTCGGCGATCGCGGCCGCCGCCCGGACCGTGGTGTCCAGCACCGACGCGCTGCCGCGTACCCCGCCCGGCAGGCCCACCTCGCCCAGCACGTCGAGCAGGAGCAGGACCTCCGCGTCCCGGTCCGACAGCGTGTACGCCACGTGCAGATCCCGGGTCCGCAGCGAGACACGCCAGTCGATGCGGCGCAGCCGGTCACCCGGCGCGAACTGGCGCACGCCGGCCAGCTCGCCGCCCTCGCCCGGCCGCCGGGACCGGTGCGCGCCGACGAGACCGGCCGCGGCGGGCATCGCCTCGGTGGCGTTGAACGGCTCGGTCACCGGGTAGACGCGTACGCCCCGCGCCGGTGTGACCTGCGGGCGCGAGGCCAGCAGCCCGCCGCAGGCCGCGGCACGGGCGGCGGCCGGACCGACGTCCTGCCGTCCCCAGCGCAGCGCCTCGCCGGGCAGGTCGATCGCGGCCCAGCCGTCGGACGGCACGGTGATCGCGAACGGCCGGTCCGCCTGCTCCAGGCGCAGCCAGGGCGAGGTACGCGCACGGACGACGACCAGGTCGTACGCGATCGCCTCCGGGTTGGTGACCGTGAGCCCCGCCTCCACCTCGCCGCCCTCGACGATGTGCTCCTCGGCGGTGGTGATGGTGATCTCGGGCGCGGCCCGCGGGGTCCGGCGCAGGTGCCACGCGGCCCCGATCGCGAACGGCGCGGCCAGCAGCACCAGGTCGACCCGGCCCAGCGCCACCCCGAGCAGCAGCAACAGTCCGGTGACCAGGACCGTGCGGCCGAGTGCCCGGGTGGGCACCCAGTTCTCAGTCATGCCGGGCGTACGTCGGAAGCGCCCCGCTGGCCGGCGCCGGCACGGCGGTGAGCACCTCCTGCACCACGAACGACGGGTTCACCTGGCGCAGCCACATCTCTGGGCGCAGCGTTATCCGGTGCGCGAGCGCCGGCACCGCGACGTCCTTGACGTCCTCGGGCACCACGTAGTCCCGGCCGGCCATCGCGGCACGGGCCCGCGCCAGCAGCAGCAGTGCCAGCGAGCCACGTGGCGACGAGCCGACCAGCACCGCGCCGTGCTCCCGGGTGGCCGAGGTGAGCGACACGATGTAGCGGCCGATCGAGTCCTCGACCGCCACCGACTCCAGCGCGCTCTGCATCAGCTGCAGGGTCTGCGCGTTCACCACCGGGGCGAGCTGGGCCTCCTCCTGGCGCCGCGACATCCGGCGGCGCAGCACGTCCCACTCCTCCTCGGCGGTGGGATATCCGAACGAGACCCGCAGCAGGAACCGGTCCAGCTGTGCCTCGGGCAGCGGGTACGTCCCCTCGTACTCGATGGGGTTGGCCGTCGCCAGCACGTGGAACGGCGGGTCCAGACGGTAGGTCACACCCTCGACCGAGACCTGCTTCTCCTGCATCGCCTCGAGCAGGGCGGCCTGCGTCTTCGGCGGCGTCCGGTTGATCTCGTCGGCCAGCAGCATGTTGGTGAAGACCGGGCCGGCCCGGAACGCGAAGTCGCCCTTGCGCTGGTCGTAGAGGAACGAGCCGGTGACGTCCGCGGGCAGCAGGTCCGGAGTGAACTGAAGACGGCGGAAGTCCAGGCCGAGCGCCTGCGCGAAGCACCGGGCGGTCAGCGTCTTGCCGAGGCCGGGGAGGTCCTCCAGCAGCACGTGCCCGCCGGCCAGGATGCCGGCCAGCACCAGCTCCAGCGAGTCCCGCTTGCCGACCACCACGGTGCCGACGGAGTCGAGGACCGCTCCGGCCAGCCGCCCGACCTCGTACGGGGGAAGAGCCTGGGTCACCGGCGCGCCTTTCTCACAGTCTTTCCAATGCGTTGACAAGGGTCTCGACGTCGCGCGCCCGCAGGCCACGCCGGCCTGGTTCGTCCAGCGCCGACCAGAGTTCCTCCCCGAGCAACTCCCGGGCGCGGCGGGGGTCACTGGCCCGGGTGATGCCGTGGCGCAACCGCAGCCGTTCGTCGGTCAGCTCGGCGAGCACCGGCAGAACGTTACGCGCATACAGCTCGGGGTCGGAATGTGCCTGGTCGAGGTTTCGCTCCCAGCGCCGGACCGCGGCACGCAACGCGTCGGCCGCCCGCGCGGTCTCGGTGCGGGTCAGCGAGCGGGCCCGGGGCACCGGCGGCGGCGCGAGCCGGGATGCCGCGAACATGATCACGCGGAGGCCGATCAGCGACGCGACGATCAGCACGATCGGGATGCTCACCGAGGCGGACCGCAGGCCGGCCACGATCACGATGGTGGTCACGGCGATCAGCAGCGCCTCACCGGCGATCCGCGGTATCCGGGACCGCGGTTTCTCGGCGGCGACGGCGACCGCCTCGGCCGGTTCCTGGGGAACGCCGAAGAGATCGTCCAGCCCACCGTCGCTCATGCGGGCACCCCGGAGCGCTCGGTGCCGAGGTCGGCGCGCAGCCGCTGGAGCGCCAGCCGCGCCTGTGTCCGCATCTGATCGTCCACGGTGTGCGTCGCGTAGCGCGCCTCGCGATAGACCTCCAGCAGCGCGGCGAGCACGCCGGCGTCCACCTGCTGCTCGGCGAGCAGGCGTCCGACCAGGTCGGTCGGGCTGTCACCGGGATGCCGGGGCGTGCCGGCCGCGGCGGCCGCGTCCTCCAGCCGCACCCAGCAGGCGATCACCGCGCGGCGCGGGTCACGGTCGGCGTCGGAGAGCTCCTCCAGGCCGGCGTCGAGCGCGGCCACCAGATCCTCGGCGGTTCGCGGCGCCCGTCGCGGGTCACGCTTGCCGGCCCGGCGGACCCGGCGGCGCAGATGGTCGCGGATCAGCGCCCAGGACAGGCCCACGACCATCGCCACCGAGGTGACACCGAGCACGGCGAGGGCCGCGTCACCCATCCAGGACGGCAGGCTGCGGGCCGCCTCCGGCACCGGCTCCTCGGTGGGCACCGCGCTGGGCGCCGCGGTCCGGGGCGGCAGCAGCGGAGGCGCCGTCGTGGTCGGGGTGGCCGACGGGGTGATGTGGTCCAGCTGCGGCGACGAGCGGGTGGCTGCGAGCGAGAGCACGAAGAGCAGCCCGACGACGGCGGCCAGCGGCCACCATCGGCGCAGTGCGGCGAGGTCCATGCGGGGGCTCAGATCCGTGACTCGAGGTTTGTCGGCGCTCGCATCATGCCAGGCCTGCCAGAGCCTTCGCACGGGCGAACACGCCGTCGAGCATCGCGGGGGTGAGCCTCCCGGTGAACGTGTTCTGCTGGCTGACGTGGAAACACCCCAGCAGATCGGGTACGCCGGGGACGCGCACCAGGGCACCGTGCCCGAATTTCGGACGGGGGACGGGCGGGCTCTCGCCGTACACCGAGATCATGGCCGGCCACCACGCCTGCCAGGCGAACGCACCCAGCGCGACCACCACCCGCAGCGTGGGTCTGATCAGTTCCAGCTCGCGCCGCAGCCAGGGCGCGCACGTGTCGCGCTCGGCGGGCAGAGGCTTGTTGTCCGGCGGCGCGCAGCGCACCGCCGCGAAGATCCGGGTGTGCCGCAGTTCGAGGCCGTCGTCGATGGACACGCTGGTCGGCTGATTGGCCAGCCCGGCGCGATGCAGCGCGGCGAAGAGCACGTCGCCGGAGCGGTCGCCGGTGAAGATCCGGCCGGTGCGGTTGCCGCCGTGCGCGGCGGGTGCCAGGCCGAGGATCGCGATCTCGGCGCCGGCCGGGCCGAAGCCGGGCACCGGCCGTCCCCAGTACTCCTGGTCCCGGAAGGCGGCGCGGCGGGCGACGGCGATATCGGTGCGCCAGGTGACCAGTCTCGGACAGGCGAAGCAATCCGCGACGTGGGCGTCCAGCACGCTCAGTGAGGCGGCGCCGGCCGCCTGTGCGACAACCCCGTCAGGGGTACGGGCGGACGCGTCGGACGGGTGCACCGCAACAGCACACCATTCCGGCGGGTCCGGCCCGCACCCGGGTCGGACGAGGCCTCAGTTGGCCTTGAGGCAGAGCAGGTAGCCGTCGCCCTCGGGCATGGCGATGGCGTAGCCCTCGTCGCCCTCCTTGAGCTTGGCTTCGAAGGTCGGGTCACAGGCGGTGCTGTTCACGTCCTTCACGCCGTTGACGCGCTCGAGGACGGTGAACTTCGCGTCGGACGCGGTGCACTCGACGATCTTCGCGTCGACCTCACCGGCCGTCTCGGTCATCTCGCCGCTGATCGAGATGCAGTCGCCGGCCTTGGCGTTCTCGGTCGGGTCCTTGGCGAGCGCGCTGCCGAGGAAGCTCTTGATGAGCACCACGACGATCACGGTGACCACGATGCCGAGGATCCGCTTGACCCAGCCCTTCTTCTTCGGGGCCTCGGGCTGCACCGGCGGCGGGATCTCGCCGGGAGCGCCGGCGTTCGGCGGCGGGAAGCCGGGAGCGCCCGCGTTCGGCGGCGGGAAACCGGCTGCCGCGTTCGGAGCGGGGTAGCCGGGCGCGGCCGCGTTCGGAGCCGGGTAGCCCGGGGCACCCGCGTTCGGAGCCGGGTATCCCGGGTTGCCCTGCGGCGCCGGGTAGCCAGGTGCGCCGCCGGGCGGCACGACCGGGTCAGTCATGGGAAATCCTAAATTGTCGAAGGTCGCGGCCGGTCGCACCGACCGCCAGCACGGGAGGATAGTCACCGCCGTCGCTCCCGCGCGACCCCACTACCAGGCTTTATTTGCCCGCGGACGGGCCTATCGACGGACTCTCGCTCGGAGTTGGCTGAGAACTTGCTGAGGGTGACGACGACGGTTCGGACGGCGACGGCGCCGCACGGAACGGCGCGCGCTCGGGACAGTACGGATAGCCGAGGCCACGGGCCGGGTACCAGTTTCCGGTGGCCTCGTCGACGCAGCCCGGCTCGCCGAAGCGGATCGGATTGCCGTTCTGGTCGAAGAGCTGGGCGCCCTGGACGAGGCGGCCCTGCCCGTCATAGACGAACACGTCCTGCACGTCCTGCACGCCCTGCACGTCCTGGTAGTCGTTGATGTAGGTGACCGTGTCCGGAGAGTCGGTGAAATCGCGGGTGTCACCGTCCGCCTCGAAGAACCCGACGACGGCGAACAGGGCCAGGCCGACGGTGGCGGCCCGCATCGCCAGCCGGGGCAGCCGTTTCGCGGGTACGCCGCGGCGGCCCAGCCAGATCGAGCCGACGATGAACGCGGCCGCCAGCAGCAGACCGACCAGCTCGTTGTCGCCGAGTCGGGGCAGCAGTCCGAGCGGGCCGGCGTTGCCGTCCACCAGGATCGCGAACGCCATCGCGGCCAGGTAGCCGCGGAGCACCCACCAGCCCGGGCGGAGCAGCGCGAGGAATTCGCTCGCTTTCGCGTACCCCAGCAATGGCCCGACCCGGACGTCGGCCCGCCGCACCGCCTCGCCGAGCCGCCCCCGCAGCTCGGCGAGGCGTGCCGCCCCACCCGGCGGCCGCGGCACGGACCCGGTGACCCCGGCGCTCGCGCGCAACTCGGCGGCGTAGGCCTGCGGCGTGCCCAGCCGCTCGGTCAGCGTGCCGGGCCCCTCGGCGAGCACCTCGGCCAGATGCTCCGGCAGATCCTCGAGCAGCTCCTCGCGGGTGGTCGCGGGCAGGTCGGCGAGCGCCTGACGGACCTCCTCGACGTAGAGGGCGATCTCGGTTTGTTCCGTCAGGTTCACGCCGTCCCCCGCTCGCGAAGCAGATCATCCATGATCGATGCGAAGCCCTTCCAGACCTTGCCGGACCGTTGCAGCTCGGTGCGGCCGGCCTCGTTGAGGGCGTAGTACTTCCGGTGCGGGCCCTCGTCGCTGGGCACCACATAGCTGTTCAGCAGGCCGCTGGAGAACAGGCGGCGCAGGGTGCCGTAGACCGAGGCGTCGCCGACGTCCTCCAGGCCGGCGGCTCGCAGCCGGCGCAGGATGTCGTAGCCGTAACCGTCCTCGTCGCGCAGCACGGCGAGGACCGCCAGGTCGAGCACGCCCTTGAGTAGTTGGGTCGCATCCACGCGACGCACACTACTGTGCAATCCGAAGTACCGTCAACAGCACACTACCAACCCCTCCAGCGTGTTGAGTACGGCCCACCCACGCACCCCAACTCCACACGCAACCGGGCACACCGCGCACCACCCAGCGTGTGGAGTACGGCCCACCCACGCACCCAAACTCCACACGCAATCGGGCGGCGGGCGGCGGGCGGCGGGGTGAGTGGTCAGTCGGTGGTGAGGCCGAACGCGATGCCGTCCAGGATGTCGTGCTCGGAGGCGATCACCGCGGACTGCCCGGAACGCTCCTGGATGATCTGCATGATCAGGGCGCCGGCGCCGATCACGTCGGCCCGCCCCGGGTGCATCACCGGCAGCGCGCGGCGCTCCGCGACGGTCATCCCCAGCAGCTCCTGGGTGACCCTGGTGACGTCGGAGGCTTCGACGCGGCTGTGGTGGATGCGCGCGGAGTCGTACACCTCAAGGTTGTGAGCCAACGCCGCGACGGTCGTGACCGTCCCCGCCAGCCCGACCAGCGTCCTGGCCTGCCGGCCACCCACGGCCGCAAGCGCGGTGTCCACAGCGGCCACGATGTCCGCCTCCGCCGCCGCCAGCTCAGCCGGCGTCGGCGGATCGCTGTGCAGGTGACGCTCGGTCATCCGCACGCAGCCGATGTTCACGGAGATGGCGCGCGTGCCGGTGACGAACTCGGTGGAGCCGCCACCCAGGTCGTAGACGAGATAGGGCCCCTCGGCGGAGAGGCCCTGAACAGCCCCGAGGTAGGAGAGCTGAGCCTCCTCCTCGCCGGTGATCACCTCGGGGTCGACGCCGAGCACGCCGCGGACCATGTCGCGGAAGTCCTGCGCGTTGGAGGCGTCCCGGCTGGCCGAGGTGGCGCACATCCGCACCGCGGTGACGCCCAGCTCGGCGATCTCGGCGGCGTACCCGAGCAGCGCGTGCCGGGTGCGCTCGATCGCGGCCGGCGCGAGCATGCCGGTGCGGTCAACGCCCTCGCCCAGCCGGACGATCTCCATCCGGCGGGCGACGTCGGTCAGCTTGTCCCCGGACACGTCGGCGATCAGCAGGCGGACCGCGTTGGTGCCGCAGTCGATGGCCGCGACTCTCATAGGTGCAACAGCATTCGCTTGTTCCCCAGCGTGTTCGGTTTGACCCGCTCCAGGTCCAGGAACTCGGCGACACCCTCGTCGTACGAGCGCAGCAGCTGCTCGTAGACCGAGTGCGGCACCGGGGCGCCGTCGATCTCGGAGAACCCGAACGAGCCGAAGAACCGGGTCTCGAAGGTGAGGCAGAAGACCCGGGCCACACCCAGTTCGCGGGCCTGGTCGAGAAGGGCGGCCACGATCTTGTGACCGATTTTGCGGCCCCGGCGGTCCGGGTCGACGGCGACCGTACGAATCTCGGCGAGGTCCTCCCACATGACGTGCAGGGCACCGCAGCCGACGACCGTCTCGTCCTCCTCGGCCACCCAGAACTCCTGGACCGACTCGTAGAGGGTGACCGTCGCCTTGCTCAGCAGGCGCCGATCGGTGGTGTACGTGTCCACCAGGGAACGGATGGCCCGGACGTCCCCGGTTCGCGCCCTACGAATCTGCATGGACGCAGGGCCCGCCGGACCAGTACTCACCGATCGCGTCGCGGACCTCGTCGCCGAACGGGTTCACCCCGCGGCCGGCCGCCAGCGCGTGCCCGAGGTGGACGTGCAGGCACTTCACCCGGTCCGGCATGCCACCCGCGGAGACCTTGGCGATCTCCGGGACGTCCTCGATGGCGGTGCGGCGATCCAGATAGTCCTGGTGCGCCTCCGCGTACTGCTTCGCGAGGACCGGATCGGTGCTCAGGCGCTCCTGCATGTCGCGCATCACGCCGGCCGACTCCAGGCGGCTGCAGGCGGCGGTGGCACGCGGGCAGGTGAGGTAGAAGAGCGTGGGGAACGGCGTCCCGTCGTCCAGGCGCGGCGAGGTCTCCACCACGTCCGGGTTGCCGCAGGGGCATCGGTGCGCGATCGCCCGGGTGCCACGCGGGCGGCGGCCCAGTTGGGCGGCGACCAGGTCGAGATCCGCCTGATTTGGATCTTCCATCAGTTTGGGGGCTCCGCGTTCGCGGCTTGGACGCTGCTCCACAGCGTGTCGTACCAGCGGTCCGGGGCGGCCGCCGGCGTTTGTTTCTCGGCGTCGCGAGCGGCACCGCTCTCATCGTAGTAAACGAGCAGCGGCGTCTCGCCGGGACGCACGTAGAACCACGTGTCCCTGGCCTGGATCCGCAGATATTCGTCGTCGTTCCACTTCGCCAGCTCACTGGCGGTCTCAGTGATCTTCGCCTGCTGCGCGGCCTTGGCGCGCTCCATCTCGGCGATCTGGGCGTCCTGCTCCAGATACACCCGGAGGGGGTAGGTGTAGGCGAGGGCCAGGGCGACGAAGACCGCGATCAGGACGGTGGCCCGGCCGGTGAGGGCGCGCGGGCGTGGTGCGCCGGTGCGCTTCGCGGCTGCGCCGCTTTCGCGCTTTGCGGCTGCGCCGCTTTCCGAGCCAGATCCAGATGTACGCCGTGACGGCATCCGAATCGGACCGGTGTTACGAGTCGCGTTACGGCTCCGTGCCACGGGCTGGCGGCGGGCCGGGCCCTGCCCGCTCGGCGTTCGGCGTTGCGGCATCCTGACCTCCCCGTCTCACGTGTCGTGGCCCCGCCCCGGGAAACCTATGTCGCCCGGGACGGGAACCACAAACTTCATGATCTGCCGCTGAGGTGTCAGCCGACCCGGTAACGCGGGAACGCGCCCGCACCGGCGTACCGCGCGGCGGTCTCCAGCTGCTCCTCGATGCGCAGGAGCTGGTTGTACTTGGCGACCCGGTCCGAGCGGGCCGGGGCGCCGGTCTTGATCTGGCCGGAGCCGACCGCCACCGCCAGGTCGGCGATCGTGACGTCCTCGGTCTCGCCGGACCGGTGCGACATCATGGTCTTGAAGCCGGCCCGGTGCGCCAGGTCGACGGCGTCCAGCGTCTCGGTCAGCGAGCCGATCTGGTTCACCTTCACCAGGACCGCGTTGCCGGCGCTCTCGGCGATGCCGCGGGCGATGCGCTGCGGGTTGGTGACGAACAGGTCGTCGCCGACGATCTGGATCTTGTCGCCGAGCTCAGCGGTCATCGAGCTCCAGCCGGCCCAGTCGTCCTCGGCCAGCGGGTCCTCGATGGAGACGATCGGGTAGTCGGCGGCGAGCTTCGCGTAGTACGCGATCATCTCGTCGGTCGACTTCGGGGCGCCCTCGAACAGGTACGACCCGTCCTTGTAGAACTCGGTCGCGGCGACGTCCATGGCCAGGACGATGTCGCTGCCCAGGTTGAAGCCGGCGGCCTGGACGGCCTCGGCGATCAGGTCCAGCGCGGCGGCGTTGGCGGGCAGGTTCGGCGCGAAGCCGCCCTCGTCACCGAGACCGGTGGAGAGGCCCTTCTTCTTCAGCACCGACTTGAGCGCGTGGTAGACCTCGGCGCCGGTGCGCAGCGCCTCGCGGAAGGTGGGAGCGCCGATCGGGGCGATCATGAACTCCTGCACGTCGACGTTCGAGTCGGCGTGGGCGCCACCGTTGACGATGTTCATCATCGGCACCGGCAGGACGGCGGCGTTCGGGCCACCGACGTAGCGGAACAGCGGCAGTTCGGCGGAGAGCGCGGCGGCCTTGGCGACGGCGAGCGACACGCCGAGGATCGCGTTGGCGCCCAGCTCCGACTTGGTGTCGGTGCCGTCCAGGTCGAGCATCTTCTGGTCGATCAGGCGCTGCTCGGACGCCTCGTAACCGATCAGCTCGTCGGCGATCCGGTCCTCGATGTTGGCGACCGCCTTCTCGACACCCTTGCCGAGGTAGCGGCCCTTGTCACCGTCGCGGAGCTCGAGAGCCTCGAACGCACCCGTGGAGGCGCCGGAGGGAACCGCAGCGCGGCCGACCGTGCCGTCGTCCAGGCCGACCTCGACCTCGACGGTGGGATTGCCCCGGGAATCGAGGATCTCGCGGGCGACGATAGCTTCAATGGTGGCCATTGGTGTGTCGCTCCCTAACAGTTGAACGAATACAGTTCCGGTCCGCGACCCTGCGGGCCGACCACACGGGAGAGCGTATCGAGTCCGGCGATGACCCGTCCGCGGGGCCGGTGAACTCTCCCGCCGGTATCCCTCAAACCCCGGCCCGGCCTGCCGAACCGTTGGGCACTATGACCAGTAGCCTGTTTCCCGCCGGCGGCTCGCGCGTCGAGATGGACACCGGGGACGAACGCCTCGGCGGCGTCCGCGTGGTCCGGGTCACCGACGCTGCCGTGACCCTGTCTCTCGCCCTCGACGACGTGCCGCCGCAGGGGTCGACCGTGATCCTGCGCTGGCCGGCCGGCATCCGCGGCCTGTACGCCGTACGCGCCGCGATGCTCTCGGCCGACGAGAACCGGGTGGACTTCCGCCTCCTCGAGGAACCGGCCGTCGAGCAGCGCCGCAACTTCGTCCGCGGCGGCGGTGGCGAGGACGTGCTGCTCGTACGCCCCGGCCGGCGCGAGTCGATCGGCCGCGTGCACGACATCAGCGAGCGCTCGGTCCGCGCGCACTTCACCGACGTCGACCTGCGGCCCGGCCAGGAGATGCGGCTGCGGGTCCAGCTCGGCGGCGAGGTGGTGGAGTTCCCCGCCATCGCGATGCGCGTCAGCGCCGTACGCCAGCAGGTCCCGTTCCGCGGCCCGCTCTCGGTGGAGATGGTGGCGATCTTCGAACAGGACGAACGCCAGGCGAAAATAATCCGCCGATACGTTCTGCGTCAGCAGGTCGCCCGTGCCCGCGAGGCAGCGGCCGCCGCCGCTCTGACCGCGGTCTGAATTCATTGTCGAAATATTCGGGTACTTCGACCCGACAATTGTCCTGCCATTCGCCCTGATTCAACCGCGGCCGCATCCGGATACTCGATTGCGCGGGGTTGTGCGGGTGCGACAGGGTGGTCTTCGTGCCCGCCACCCCGCGCCGCCTCACAGCCCTGCTGATCCTGGCCGCGACTTCCTCGGCGCTGGCATCCTGCGGCGACCTCGACCAGGCCAGCGCGGCCGGCGCCACTCCGGGGGACCTGGTCGCCTCACTGGCCGACCAGCTGGCCGGAACCCCCCGCCTCACCTACACCGCGACGTACCGGTTACCCGGCGGCGAAACAGCCCGCGCCACCCGCACCGCCGACCCGGCCCGCGCAGCCTACGTCTTCACCGGCGGCCGCCTCATCCGCACCGAAGCCGCCCTGACCCGCTGCGACCCGAAGACCTGCACCACCACCGACCCGACCCCCACCGACGGCCTGCCACCCACGTCGGGCATGGTCACCCCCGAAGCGGTGCTGGCCCTGATGGAGACCGCCGCCATAGACCCGGGCGTCGAGGTCACCCAGGAGGACACCACCCGAGCCGGCCGCAACGCCACCTGCCTGACCGTCCGAGGCCTCGAGTCCTTCGACACCTGCGTAACAGTCGAAGGCGCCCTGGCCGGCTTCACCGGCAGCATCGAAGGCACCCCGGTGGAGATGGTCCTGGTCGACTACGCCGACGAGGTCGAAGAACTCGACTTCATGCCCCCACCCTCCGCTCACCTGATCGACAAACGGAACAAATAACCCACCCCCGCCGGCTCCCTCAGCCCGCTCTCGCACCTCCCAACGCACACCCCACCCCGGGGGAGGGGGGAGAGCAACGAGACCAAACAACCTCAAACACCAAGCAAAGACCTCAAATGCCGAGGCGGCGGCGACCCATGCCCCAACATCGCGTCATGCCAAGCCTTGGGAGTAGCCCCGAACGGCCGAGCCCCCGCGATCCCCGCCATCTCCGTATAGCCCACGAAGTAGGTCGAGAGCTGCGTAGAAGTCAGCAACGCCCTCCGCCACTTCCCCGCCGCCTCCCCCTCCTCCTGGAAGCCGCGCCCGATCATCAGCTCCATCGCCTCCGCCTCGGCCAGCCCCTCACAATGCGTCAGCTGGTCGATGATCGCGTTGAGGCTCATCCGCAGCTGCATCTTCAGCTGCTGCAGCCGCACCGGTAGCCCGCCGAAGCCGAGCCCGGTCATCAGCTCCTCCGCATAGACCGCCCAGCCCTCGACGAACGGGCCGGACCAGCCCAGCGCCCGGACGCGGGTCGCGGCCCGGAAGCGCCGCGAGTGTGCGATCTGCAGGAAGTGGCCGGGCATCGCCTCGTGCACGGTCAGGTTGCGGAGCATCTCGTTGTTGTACTCCCGGTAGAAGCTGGCTATCCGCTCCGCGGGCCAGTCCGCCGGTGCCGGGGCGATGCAGTAGAAGGTCGGCACGTCGGCCGTCTCCAGAGGACCGGGCGGGTCGCAGTAGGCCACCGCGACGCCCCGGGCGAACTCCGGCATCTCCTCGATGACGCAGGGGTCGTCCACCAGCGACACGATGTCGTGGCGGCGGACGAACTCGGTCGCCTCGTCCATCGTGCCCTTGGCGAGCCCGACGATCGAGGTGTTGTCGGGGTGCTGCTCGGCGATCAGGGACAACGCACGACGGATGCTGTCGTCGGAAGCGGGACCACCGACCAGCTCGGCGGAGGCCGCCCGCAGCTCCTCACTCACCCTGTCCAGGTTGGCCCGGGCTCGGGAGAGCACCTCGGCGGCGGACAACTCGGTGTCCAGCGTGTGCCAGAGCCGCGCCTCCCAGAGGCGGCGGCCGAGTCGAGGGTCGCGGCCGGGCTCACCGCTGTCGATCAGACCGCGCAGCCACGCGTCGAACTCGCTCAGCGCGGCCAGCGCGGCGCCCGAGGCCGGCTCCACCACGCCGGCCATCCCCGGCGCCTGGGCCAGCATCGCGGGCACCTCGTCGCGGATCAGCGCGGCCGTGCCGGCGAACTGGCCGGCCGCCGTCTCGGCGTGGATGCGCGGCACGTCGCGCAGCGCGGCACGGGCGGTGGCCAGCGCGTCCGGGATCGCGGCGAGGCGACCCGCCAGGCTCTCCAGCCGCTCTTCGACCGGGGCGAACGGGCGCGCGATCAGGCCGTGCAGCAGCGGGCCCGGGTTGTGGACCAACGGGTTCCACTCGTGCTCGCGGATCTCGCCCAGCTCGAACAGCGCCTGCTCCACGCGGGCCGTGAGGATGGCGTGGTCCACCTGGTCCTCGGCGTCCAGGCCGTCGGCGTCGACGCCGCTGAGCGCGTCGGCGGCGTCACGCAGCATGGCGGCGG
Source organism: Actinoplanes sp. NPDC051861 (assembly GCF_040681145.1). NCBI lineage: Bacteria > Bacillati > Actinomycetota > Actinomycetes > Micromonosporales > Micromonosporaceae > Actinoplanes > Actinoplanes sp. NPDC051861. The sequence continues at coordinate 398,600 of NZ_JBFAYE010000002.1, read as the reverse complement.
TCGCCGTGGTGGCGGACTCGGAGAAGTCGGGCAGGCGGTCGTCGAAGCGATGGTCGCCCGCATCGGACGCCGTCGCGGGATTGCTTTCCAGCAGGGCGTCGACGATGCGCTCGGCGAGTGGAACGAACTCCGGCATGCCGAGAAAACTACTCCGGGGGACCGACATTTTCCGCCGCACGCACCGCGTCCGCGAAGTCCAGTGCGGCACGGCGCAGCTCGGTCTCCGGGTCGAGGCCGGCGGCGCGGGCGTCGGCGACCAGCCGCAGCAGGCCGGCGCCGAGGTCGTCGCCGTGCGGCAGCGCAACGTCCAGGCCGGCACGCTGGACGCGCTGAAGGATCTTGGCGGCCAGGGCGAGGGCGGGCTGGCTCAGTGCGATCCCGTCCAATACGGAGTCCCGCTCCTTCTCCGCCCGCTTGATCCGCTCCCAGTTGGCGGTGATCTCCTCGATGTCCGCCACCTGCTCACCGGCGAAGACGTGCGGGTTGCGCCGCACCATCTTCTCCACGAGCCCGCCGGCCACGTCGTCGATCGTCCACCCGTGCCCGTCCGGCTGCTCCTCGGCGAGCCGCGCGTGCAGCACCACCTGCAGCAGCACGTCGCCGAGCTCCTCACGCAGGGCTTCCAGGTCGCCCGACTCGATCGCGTCGTACGCCTCGTAGCTCTCCTCGAGCAGGTACGGCGCGAGCGTCTGGTGCGTCTGCTCCCGTTTCCACGGATCGCCGCCCGGCGAGACCAGCCGGTCCATGACCGTCACCGCGTCGAGCAGCCGCGCGCCCGCCGGGTCCCACGAGCCGTACATGAGCTCCAGCTCTGCCAGCGCCGGTTCGCGGGCGAGCCGCAGCCCGAGTTGCCGCGCGAAGTCCTGGTCGCCGTCCGGTCCCGCCAGCCACACCGCGGCCGGCTGCCCCGCGATCGCGTCGAGGAGCCCCTGCGCGTCGGTGTGCAGCACGGTGACCGGCACACCGCTCACCCGCAGCGCCTCGGCCTGCGGGCTCTCGGCGCCGGCGAACACCGGAAATGCCCGGAGCGCGTCCCACGCCTCCGCGGTCAGCAGCCCGGCGGGCAGCCTCGGCGACGTGACCAGCAGGATGATGCGCATGCTCAGCGGGCGTCGGTCACCGGCGCGCTGAGGTCCTCGCCGACCTGCGCGCCGAGCAGGTTCACCAGGCCGTTCTCACCCTGGGTGCTGAGCAGGTCGAACTCGAAGGGGTGGTAGCGGGGGCTGACCTCGATGTCCATCGTATCGACGGTCTTCTCCAGCTCCTGGCGGATCGCGCCGGCCCGGGCGACGGCCTCCTGGTTGGCCGGCGTCACGGCGGCGCTCCAGGCAGCGAAGTCCTGGCCGGGCTCGACCATGCCGCCCTCGGCCAGCGCGTCGTAGACCGAGCGCATGTCCTCCTCGGTGGGCGCGGCCGGCGCGGTGACCTTCTGGCCGAGCTCCTGGCGGTAGACCGCGACCTGTGCGGCCAGCCGGGCGTACTCGGTGCCGGCCGGGACGCCGAGCTGCTGGGCGATCTCGTCGTACGGCACGCCGGCCGGGAAGCTGATCCCGCGCTGCTTCGCCAGGTTCGCGTAGACCTGCTGGCCGATCAGGGCCCGCAGCACGTCGGCACGGCTGATCGGCATCCGCACACCGGCGGGCGCGGCCTGCTCACCCTCGGCCGGGGCCGGCTGCTGCGCGGCGGCGTCGGTGAGCCCGGTGTGCACCTCGTCCCAGACCTCCTGGACGCGCTGCTCCGAGATCCGCCCACTGTCCCCGATGTACGCGGCGACGTTGGGCTGCGACCGGCAGGCGGACAGGCCGCCCAGCGCGAGGGACGCGACGGCAACAGCGGTGGCGAGTCGGCGAGCAGACAACATGGTCAAACTGTCTCACGCGCGGTGTGACGTACGTCGCCCACCCCCGGTGCGTCGCCGAGGACGTCCTTGAGCAGCTGGGCACACCACTCGAGGAGTCCCTGGTCGCGCAGCGGCTCGCCACCGACCCGCCGGGTGCTCGGCCGCGGGACGCTCACCTGTTCATTGACGGACTTGTACACCGAGTCCGGGTGGTACCGCTTGAGCCGCATCTGCTTGGAGTCCGGCAGGGCCAGCGGCGAGAACCGGATGTGCTTGCCCTGCATGGAGACGTCGGTCAGTCCGTACCGCCGGGCGAGCTGGCGGAAGCGGGCGACGGCGATGAGGTTGACGACCGGGGCGGGCGGCTCGCCGTATCGGTCGGTCATCTCGGCGATGACCTCCTCCAGGCGGGTTTCGTCGCGGGCCTCGGCGAGCTTGCGATACATCTCCAGGCGCAGTCGTTCGACGGAGATGTACTCGGTGGGCAGGTGCGCGTCGACCGGCAGATCGATCTTGACCTCGGGCTCCTCCTCGGGACGCTCGCCCTTGAAGGCCTGCACTGCCTCGCCGACCATCCGCACGTACAGGTCGAAGCCGACGCCCTCGATGTGACCGGACTGCTCACCGCCGAGCAGGTTGCCGGCGCCTCTGATCTCCAGGTCCTTCATGGCCACGTACATGCCGGCGCCGAGCTCGGTGTGCTGGGCGATGGTGGCGAGGCGCTCGTGGGCGTGCTCGGTCAGCGGCTTGTCGCGGGGGTAGAGGAAGTACGCGTACGCCCGCTCGCGCCCGCGTCCGACCCGGCCGCGGATCTGGTGCAGCTGGGCGAGGCCGAGCAGGTCGGCGCGCTCCAGGATGAGGGTGTTGGCGTTCGGGATGTCGATGCCGGACTCGACGATCGTGGTGCAGACCAGGACGTCGAACTCCTTCTCCCAGAAGCCGACCATCACCTTCTCGAGCTGCTCCTCGCTCATCTGGCCGTGCGCCACCGCGACCCGCGCCTCGGGCACCAGCTCGCGAAGTTTGCGGGCCGCCCGCTCGATCGACTCGACCCGGTTGTGCAGGTAGAAGACCTGGCCGTCGCGGAGCAGCTCGCGGTGCACGGCCGCGGCGACCTGCTTCTCGTCGTACGCCCCCACGTACGTGAGGACCGGGTGCCGCTCCTCCGGCGGGGTGGCGATCGTGGACATCTCCCGGATGCCGGTGATCGCCATCTCCAGGGTCCGCGGGATCGGCGTGGCGGACATGGTCAGCACGTCCACCGACGCGCGCAGCGCCTTGAGCTGCTCCTTGTGCTCGACGCCGAAGCGCTGCTCCTCATCCACGATGATCAGGCCGAGGTTCTTGAACCGGGTGGCCTTGGAGAGCAGCCGGTGCGTGCCGATCACGATGTCGGCGGTGCCTTCGGCCGCGTTCTCCAGCGTGAGCGCCGCCTCCTTGGGCGTCTGGAACCGGGACAGCTGCCTGATCTGGATCGGGAACTGGCTCATCCGCTCGGTGAACGTGTTGAAGTGCTGCTGGGCCAGCAGGGTGGTCGGCACCAGCACGGCCACCTGCTTGCCGTCCTGCACCGCCTTGAACGCCGCGCGCACCGCGATCTCGGTCTTGCCGTACCCCACGTCGCCGCAGATCAGCCGGTCCATCGGCACGGCCAGCTCCATGTCGTGCTTGACCTCGTGGATCGCGGCCAGCTGGTCGGGCGTCTCGGTGTACGGGAACGCGTCCTCCAGCTCACGCTGCCACGGCGTGTCCGGCCCGAACGCGTGTCCCTGCGAGGCCTGGCGAGCCGCATACAGCTGGATGAGCTGGGCGGCGATCTCCTTCACCGCCTTGCGTGCCCGCGCCTTGCTCTTCTGCCAGTCGGCGCCGCCCATCTTGTGCAGGCTGGGCGACTCGCCACCGACGTACCGCGAGAGCTGGTCGAGCTGGTCGGTGGGCACGTAGAGCCGGTCGCCGGGCTGGCCACGTTTGGACGCGGCGTACTCGATCACGAGGTATTCGCGGTCGGCGCCGTTGACCGTGCGCTGCACCAGCTCGACGTAGCGCCCGATGCCGTGCTGCTCGTGCACCACGAAGTCGCCGGTCTTCAGCTCGAGCGGGTCGATGGTGTTGCGCCGCCGGGCCGGCATCTTGCGCATGTCCTTCGTGGACGCGCCGCGGCCGCCGGAGATGTCGTTGCCGGTGATCACCGCGAGCCGGGACGCCTCGTCGACGAAGCCGTGGTTGAGCCCGCCGCACGTGACCAGCAGCTGCCCGTCCTCGATCGGTGCCGAGATCGAGTCGACCGGTGTCACGCCGAGGCCGGCGTCGCGCAGCAGCTCGGTGGCCCGCTGGGCGGTGCCCTTGCCCTCGAAGACCAGCGCGACCGCCCAGCCCCTGCCCACCCATTCGGACAGGTCGCCGGCGAGCTTGGCGGTGTCACCGTGATAGAGCGGCACCGGCTGGGCGGCCAGGGCGATCGCGTCACCCGCGTCCGGCGAGACCTCGACCGGCGCCGAGTCCTCCCACGGAAGTGCCTCGGGAGTCTCCGCGGTGGCCAGGCCGAACGGGGAGATCGTCCACCACGGTTGCCGCAGGACCCCGGCGTGCGCGCGGACGTCGGCCAGCGTCCGGAAGGCGACGGCGCCGACGTCGATGGGTGCCTGGCCTCCGACGGCGGCCGCGGCCCAGGACGCTTCGAGAAATTCATCAGATGTACGGGTGAGGTCATGCGCTCGCGTCCGGATGCGCTCCGGGTCGCACAGCAGCACGTGTGTGCCCGCCGGCATGCAGTCGATCAGCAACTCCATGCTCTGAGTCCCGTCCAACAGAGCGGGCGCCAGCGACTCCATGCCCTCGACCGGGATGCCCTCGGCGAGCTTGTCCAGGATCTCCGCCAGCTCCGGGTGCGCCGTCGACAGCTCGGCGGCTCGCGACCGGACCTCGGGGGTGAGCAGCAGCTCCCGGCAGGGCGGAGCCCAGAGCCGCTCCACCTGGTCGATGGTCCGCTGGTCGGCGACCGCGAACGTGCGGATCTCCTCGACCTCGTCGCCCCAGAACTCGACCCGTGACGGGTGCTCGTCGGTGGGCGGGAACACGTCCAGGATGCCGCCGCGGACTGCGAACTCGCCGCGCTTGGTGACCAGGTCCACCCGCGCGTACGCCATGTCGGAAAGCCGCCGGGCGACCCCCTCCAGCTCGGCCTCGCGCCCGGAGACCAGCTCGACCGGCTCCAGGTCGCCCAGGCCCTTGAGCTGCGGCTGCAGCAGCGACCGGACCGGCGCGACGATCACCTGCAGCGGCTGCTCACCGGGGTGCGCGAGGCGGCGCAGCACGGCCAGGCGGCGGCCGACCGTGTCCGAGCGCGGTGACAGCCGCTCGTGCGGCAGCGTCTCCCAGGACGGGTAGACCGCCACCCGGTCCGGCTCGATCAGGCAGCCGAGCGCGTCGGCCAGGTCGTCGGCCTCGCGGGAGGTCGCGGTGACGGCGAGCACCGGCCGCTGCGCCCCGGCGTCACCGCTGCCGGCCACCGCGGCGACCACGAAGGGCCGCAGCGAGACGGGCGCGGTCAGATCGAGCGAGTCCGAGTCGACGAAGCCCTTGCGGGCCAGGTCACGAGCGCGGGCGAGGCCGCGATCGCGCAGGGCGGCTGGGATCAGTCCGGAAAGCTGCATGGCAGGAAATCCCCCTGAGGGCACGACGAACAACCCCTGACGACCAGAAGGGCGGGGGTGTAGGGAACAGCTTAGTCCGACACGCCGACAGTTCCGGGAGGCCGCGTCTTATCGCACAGCATGTCCGACATGAGATCCGGCGCGTCGTGAAAAGTGCCCGTTCGGTGTGAGCACGTCATCCGGGGAGGCAACACGTGCGGATCCTGCTGCTCGTCTCGGCGTTCAACGGCCTGAGTCAACGGGTGTGGTGCGCTTTGCGGGAGGCGGGGCACGACGTCGGGGTGCTGCTCGCGGCGAACGGCCGGGAGATCGTCGACGGCGTGCACGCGGCCGCGCCGGACCTGATCATCTGCCCGTATCTCACCGAGCGCGTGCCCGCGCAGGTCTGGCAGCGCTGGCGCACGGTGATCATCCATCCCGGCCCGGTCGGCGACCGCGGTCCGTCCTCGTTGGACTGGGCGATCAGCGACGGCGCCCCGGCCTGGGGCGTCACCGCGCTGCAGGCCGTCGAGGAGTTCGACGCCGGGCCCATCTGGGCCACCCGCACGTTCCCGATGCCGGCCGCGCCGCCGCGCAAGTCCGCGCTCTATCTCGGCCCGGTCTCGGACGCCGCGCTGGAATGCGTCTTCGAGGTGGTCGCGAAGGCGTCCGATCCGTCGTTCGTGCCGGTGCCGGCGGAGAACACACCCACCGAGGCACCCGGGGCACGACCGCGGCCGCCGATCCGGCAGCGGGACCGGGCCTTCGGCTGGGCGGAGCCCAGCGAGAGCATTCTGCGAAGGGTCCGGGCCGCGGACGGCTCACCCGGGGTGCGCACCGAGGTGGGTGGCCTTGAGGTGTACGCGTACGACGCGCACCTCGGCCTGGCTCGCGGCGGGCGTCCCGGCTCGATCCTGAGCCGCCGCCAGGGCGCGGTGCTCGTGGCCACCGGTGACGGCAGCCTCTGGATCGGGCACCTGCGCCCGGCGGCCGAGGGCGGCATCAAGCTCCCCGCCACGACCGTGCTCGGCGAGCGGCTGCGCGGTGTGCCGCACTCCCCCGCGGGCCCGCAGGCCGACCCGGAGGCGCCGTCGGCGTACCGGCAGGTCCGATACCGGCGCACCGGTGCGGTGGGCTGGCTGCACTTCGACTTCTACAACGGCGCGATGGCGGCCGGGCACTCGCGCCGCCTGCTCGCCGGCCTGCGCCACGCCGTCGCGCAGGACACCAGGGTGCTCGTGCTGCGCGGCGGTACCGAGGCGTTCAGCAACGGCATCCACCTCAACGCGATCGAGGGCGCGGCCGACCCGGCGGGCGCGGCCTGGGCCGGCATCCGGGCGATCAACGAGGTCTGCCGGGAGATCATCACCTGCACCCGGCAGATCGTGGTGGCGGCGTACGCGGGCAACGCCGGCGCGGGCGGTGTGATGCTCGGGCTCGGCGCGGACATCATCGCGGCCCGGGACGGGATCGTGCTCAACCCGTACTACGACATCGGGCTGTTCGGCTCGGAACTGCACACGTTCACGCTGCCCCGGCGGGTGGGCACGGACAGCGCACAGCGGCTCATCGACGACAAGCTCCCGATCAGCGCCGGCCAGGCGGCACGGCTCGGACTGGTGGACGAGGTCGGGCCGAGGCATCCGGAGGCGTACGCTCAATGGCTCGCCGCCCTGGCCGACCACCACAGTGACGTGCGCACCGCGCGCAAGCGACGCGCGGCGAAGGCGAAGCGGCTCGCCGCTGAGCGGATCCCCCTCGAGGTCTACGAGACGCGCGAACTCGCCGAGATGAGCCGCGACATCTACACCGACCGGTCCGGTTTCGCCGCGGCGCGCCGCGGCTTCGTCCGCAAGACCGAACCGCAGGGCACGCCGCGCCGGCTGATCCTCGCCGCCAACGCGGGACCGGCCACAGCGACCCGGCCACGGCCCACCAACGCGGGACCGGCCGAACGGCGACCGGCGATCCGCCCGGCGATCCCGGTGTCGGCCTGATCCATGAGTGTTCTGCGAACCCCGGGCTCCGGGGCGACTCCCCCTGCCCACAACCGGCCCGTTCCCGCTCAGCGCCCGCCCGCCGGGCGCGCACCGATGCCTCGCGATCAGCTCGGCAGCACGCTCGTCATTCCGACGCAGTTCGAGTACGCCGCCTACAGCGTGCTCGCCGGTCCGGCCGGGAAGCCGCCCGACGACCGGCCCTACCGGGTCGAGATGCGCCCGCTGGCCCGCCGCCGCCCGATCCGGACGCTGCTGATCACGCTGTTCGCGTTCGCCTTCGAGAGCACGTTCTTCGGCTGGCTGGTCGCCTCGATCGAGCTGCCCGACCAGCGCCTGCACACGATCCTCTACCTGGCCACCGTCTTCATGATCGTGGCGACCGCGGCGATCGAGCTGTTCCGGCTGGTCAACGTCGTGACCCTGTGCCTCGCGACGCTCTGGGCCTGTGACCCTGTGCCGGTCGTGCCGGACACCCGGACGCGGGTCGCGTTCCTCACCACGATCGTTCCCGGCAAGGAACCGATCGCGATGGTGGAGAAGACGCTGCGGGCCGCCCGGGAGATCCGGCACGCCGGGCAGTACGACGTCTGGCTGCTCGACGAGGGCGACGACCCGGTCGTCAAGCTGATGTGCCGGCGGCTGGGCGTGCGGCACTTCACGCGCAAGGGCGTGCCCTGCTGGAACACCGACGGCGGCATCTTCAAGGCCAGGACCAAGCACGGCAACTACAACTCCTGGCTGGACGCGTACGGCGACGAGTACGACGTGTTCGTGTCGGTCGACCCGGACCACGTTCCGGCGCCGAACTTCTGCGAGCGGCTGCTCGGCTATTTCCGCGACCCGGACGTGGCGTTCGTCGTCGGACCGCAGATCTACGGCAACTACGACAACCTGGTCACCCGGTGGGCCGAGTCCCAGCAGTACCTGTTCCACTCGCTGTTGCAGCGGGCCGGCAACCGGCGCGGTATCGCGATGCTGGTCGGCACGAACAACGCGGTGCGGATCGCGGCGCTGAAGGAAGTCGGCGGGCTCCAGGACTCGATCACCGAGGACATGGCGACCAGCCTGAAGCTGCACGCGTCGAAGAACCCGGCGACCGGGAACCGGTGGCGGTCGGTCTACACCCCGGACGTGCTGGCCGTCGGCGAGGGACCGTCCTCCTGGACCGACTACTTCACCCAGCAGGACCGCTGGTCGCGCGGCACCGACGAGGTCGTCGTACGCCGCTTCGCCGGGCTGTCCTGGCGGCTGGGCACGGGGCGGGCACTGCACTACGCGCTGCTGATGTCGTACTACCCGCTCACCGCGCTCGCGTGGCTGCTCGGCGCGGCCAACGCGGCCGGGTTCCTGCTGCTGGGCGCGAAGGGCGTGCAGGTGCCGGAGCAGGTGTGGCTGATGCTCTATGTGGACGCCGCGCTGTTCCAGATCGCCCTGTACCTGTTCAACCGGCGGCACAACGTCAGCCCGCACGAGGGGTCCGGGTCGTCCGGACTGTCCGGGATGCTGGCGTCCACGCTGTGCACCCCGGTCTACGTGTCGTCGCTGGTGTCGGCGGTGCTCGGCCGGCGTACCGGTTTCGTGGTGACGCCGAAGGGCGACTCGGCCAGCCCGGATCGGCTCGCCACGTTCGCGCCCGGCCTGCGCTGGGCCGCCCTCTACGCCGCGATGCTCGCCGTCGCGCCGTTCATCGACCACGTCGACGCGGCCATGTACGCCTGGCCCGCCCTCAACCTGGTCATCTGCCTCACCCCGGCAGCCGTCTGGCTGTCCCGTTCCCGAAAGGAAGTCCCCGCATGAAGCCCCGCTCGCGTCCCACCCTCGCCCGCCGCCTGGCGAGCGGTCTGGCCACGCTGGTGGTGCTGGCCGGAGTGGCGGTCGCCAACCGGCCGATGGTCGCGGTCGCCGGCGAGGCGCTGCACACGTACCAGATCAACCGGGAGTCCTACAAGAAGAGGTACGGCCACTGGGCACGCCTGCCGGTGCCGCACGACTTCCGGGTCAACGCGATCCACGCCGCCCTGCTGCACACCGGAAAAGTGCTGATCATCGCGGGCAGCGGCAACAACCGGGACGCGTTCGAGGAGAAGTCGTTCCGGACCGTGCTGTTCGACCCGGGCACCGAGGAGTTCACCGAGGTGCCGACCCCGACCGACGTGTTCTGCGCGGGACACACCTTCCTGCCGAACGGGAACCTCCTGGTCGCCGGCGGCACGAAGTCGTACGAGGTGCTCGAGGCGGACGTGGAGCACGCGGCCGGGGTCATGAAGATCAAGAACGAGTCGCCGGACCACGGTGACCGGGTGTTCGACAAGGGCACCCGGCTGCGGTCGCCGGCCGGGCTGATCTATCTGACCCGGACCAGGGTGACCGTTCCGGCCGCGAGGAAGGTCACGCACGGCGCGCACATTATGGTGCACGCCGGCGCGGCCGAGGTGTGGGTGGACGCCGAGCAGAAGGGCGACGGCGCGGTCGTCCAGGACCCGGCCCAGTACACGATCGACGGCCTGACCGGCGACGACGCGAAGAACCTGTACGGGGTCGCCGACAAGATCACTCGGGAGAAGCAGGAGTACGGGGGCGACCGGACGTCGTACGAGTTCGACCCGGTGGCGGAGCGTTATGTGCGTACCGGGAACATGCGCGACCATCGCTGGTACCCCACGCTGATCGGGCTCACCAACGGCGAGGTGCTGGCGGTCTCCGGGCTCGACCAGTTCGGCCGGATCCTGCCCGGCCGCAACGAGCGCTATCTGCCGGGCGAGCGCCGCTGGGTGCGCGCGCCCGAACTCAAGCGGTACTTCCCCACCTATCCGAGCCTGCACATGATGGCCGACGGGCAGGTCTTCTACTCCGGGTCCAACGCCGGGTACGGCTCCGACACCGAGGGGCGCACGCCGGGCGTCTGGGACGTGGAACGCAACAGGTTCCGTGCCGTACCCGGGCTGCGCGACCCGCGGATGACCGAGACCAGCTCGTCGGTGCTGCTGGCGCCGGCACAGGATCAGAAGGTGATGATCCTCGGCGGTGGCGAGATCGGTGAGTCGCCGGTCTCTACGGCACGCACCGACATCGTCGACCTGGACGAGCGGCAGCCGCGTTACCGGCCCGGACCGGACCTGCCGAAACCCGCCCGCTACCTCTCGACGGTGCTGCTGCCCGACGACACCGTGTTCACCACCGGCGGGTCGTCCGGGTACCGGGGCGGGGCGTACCGAGGCGAGCCGCGCAGCGACCTGTTCAACTCGCAGATCTACCGGCCGGCCGAGAACGCCTTCGCCACCGCCGCCGACTCCACGGTGGGCCGCAACTACCACTCCGAGGCGATCCTGCTGCCCGACGGCCGGGTGATCACGCTGGGCGGTGACCCGCTCTACGACGAGACGGGTAAGAACGCCGGGACGTTCGAGCAGCGGATCGAGGTGTTCAGTCCGCCGTACCTCTTCCGCGGGACGCGGCCGACGATGGCCGGCGGCCCCACCGAGATCTCCCGCGACGAGACCGCGTCGTTCGCCACCCCGGACGCCGCGCGGATCACCTCGGCCCGGCTGATCCGGCCCAGCTCGGTCACCCATGTGACCGACACCGATCAGCGGTCGGTCGCGGTGGACGTCGTTCCGGCCGCGGGTGGCGTGGAGATCACCGTGCCGAAGCGGGCCGGGCTGGTGCCGTCCGGCTGGTACATGCTCTTCCTGATCGACGACCGGGGCGTGCCGTCCGTCGCGCGCTGGGTTCGGGTGCGCTGACCGATGCCCCGCCACCTCCGGGTGGACCGCCGGCGACGGCGGGCCGCCCTGCTCACCGCGCTGCTCGCGGTGTCGGCCGGAGGAGTGCTCCTGCAGCAGCGGGAACCGGCGCCGGCCGTCCGTGTCCCGGAGACGGCCGGCGCCTCGTACCCCGGCCTCTACGTCGACCCGCAGGGCGCCGCGGCCGACCACGTCCGGGCCCTGGAACGCGGCGGCCGCAAGGCCGACGCGGCGGTCCTGCGCCGCATCGCCGACCGGCCGGCCGCCACCTGGTTCACCGACGCCAGGCCGGGCTATCAGCTGCGGGCCCGGCGGCTGGTGCACGCCGCCGCGGCGAACCGGCGGCTGCCGGTGCTCGCGCTCTACTACATCCCGCACCGGGACTGCGGCAGCCACTCGGGCGGTGGCGCGCCCGGCGCCCGCGGCTACCGGGCCTGGATCGCGTCGCTGGCCGCCGCGCTGCGCGGCCGGCCCGCGCTGGTGATCCTGGAACCGGACGCGGTCGCCCAGGCGGTCCGCGGCGGCTGCCTGACCGCGCGTGCCACCGCCGAGCGATACGCCCTGCTCGCCCACGCCGTGGACACCCTGCGCGCGCTGCCCGGCGTCACCGTCTATCTGGACGCGGGCAACCCCACCTGGATACCGGTCACCCGGATCGCGCCCGCCCTGCGCCGGGCCGGCGTGCTGCGGGCGAACGGCTTCGCCCTCAACGTCGCCAACTTCGAAACCACAACCCTCAATCTCAGGTACGGGACACAGCTGTCCCGTCTCGTCGGCGGCCGCCACTTCGTCGTCGACACCAGCCGAAACGGCAACGGGCCGGCGAGACGGGGCGGGGGTGACCGGCACTGGTGCAATCCACCCGGGCGGCGGCTGGGCATCCCGCCGACGCTGCGGACCGGGTATCCGCTCGCGGACGCGTACCTCTGGGTGAAGAGGCCCGGAGAATCGGACGGCGCCTGTGGCAACGGCGCCCCGCCCGCAGGTCAGTGGTATCCCGCCTACGCCATGGCCCTCGCCAGGTGACCCCGCGCGCCGCCCGGCGCGCATGAGACTCTTGACTCAATTCGCCCCCGGTCGGGGGTACGCCGATACGATCGGCGAAGTCGGGACAGCGCCGTCCTGGAGCCATCCGAGCTAAGGAGCGCCCCGATGTCCGACCAGCCTGCCCACCTCGACCGAGAGGGTTCCGACGCCGCGTTACGTGCCGACATCCGCCGGATCGGCACGCTCCTCGGTCAGACCCTGGCCCGCCAGGAGGGCCGTCCCCTGCTCGACCTCGTCGAGGAGATCCGCGCGCTGGTCCGCCAGGACGCCTCGGCGGCCGCCGAGCGGCTCACCGCCCTGGACATCACCACCGGCACCAAGCTGGCACGGGCCTTCTCCACCTACTTCCACCTGGCCAACATCACCGAGCAGGTGCACCGGGCCCGCGACCTGCGCCGCCGCCGCGCCAAGGTGGGCGGCTGGCTGGACCAGGCCGCCGAGCGGATCGCCGCGAAGGGCGTGCCGGCCGACGAGATCGCCGCGGCCGCCCGCCGCCTCGCCGTCCGCCCGGTCTTCACCGCGCACCCCACCGAGGCCGCCCGCCGCTCGATCCTGTCGAAGCTGCGGCAGGTCGCCGACTCCCTCGACGCCGAGTCCGCCGCCGCGGCCCTCTACGGCGCGACCGACACCAGCGCCTCCACCAAGCGTTTCGCCGAGCTGATCGACCTGCTCTGGCAGACCGACGAGCTGCGCCTGGACCGGCCGGACCCGACCGACGAGGCACGCAACGCCGTCTACTACCTCAAGGACCTGTACGCCGACGCCGCACCGCAGGTCCTCGACGACCTGGCCGAGACGCTGCGCCGGCTCGGCGTGGAGACCGCCCCGACCGCCCGGCCGCTCACCTTCGGATCGTGGATCGGCGGCGACCGCGACGGCAACCCGTTCGTCACCCCGGCGGTCACCCGCGACGTCCTGCTGATCCAGCACGAGCACGGCATCCAGGCCACCGAGAAGGCCATGGACCTGCTGATCGACGAGCTGTCGGTCTCCCGCCGGCTGCGCGGGGTGTCCCTCGACCTGTCCGCCAGCCTGGCGCAGGACCTGGACAACCTGCCGGAGATCGCGTCCCGGTTCCGCCGGGTCAACGCCGAGGAGCCGTACCGGTTGAAGGTGCGGGCGATCAAGTCGAAGCTCGCCAACACCCGTGCCCGGCTCCAGCACGGCACCCCGCACGTGCCCGGCCGCGACTACCTCGGCAGCGACGAGCTGATCTCCGACCTCGAGCTGATGCGCGCCTCGCTGGCCCGAAACTCCGGCCAGCTGCCCGCGATCGGTGTGGTCGCCACGGCCATCCGGCAGGCGTCCGCGTTCGGACTGCAGCTCGCGACCCTCGACGTCCGCGAGCACGCCGAGAAGCACCACGAGGTGCTGCAGCAGATGTTCACGCAGGTCGGCGAGGTCGACGACTACGCGACGCTGGAGCGGGCGGACCGGACAAAGCTGCTCGCCGACGAGCTCACCGGGCGGCGGCCGCTCTCCAGTGCCGACACGCCGCTCACCGACTCGGCTCGCAAGACGTTCGACGTGTTCCACACGATCCGTGAGTCGCAGGACCGGTTCGGCGCGGACGTGATCGAGTCGTACATCATCTCGATGACCCTCGGCGTCGACGACGTCCTCGCCGCGGCCGTGCTGGCGCGCGAGGCCGGCCTCATCGACATCCACACCGGCCGCGCCCGCATCGGCATCGTCCCGCTGCTGGAGACCCCGGCCGAGCTGGACGCCGGCGGTGACCTGCTGGACGAGATGCTCTCGCTGCCGGCGTACCGGGAGATCGTCCGCGCCCGGGGCGACCTCCAGGAGGTCATGCTCGGCTACTCGGACTCCAACAAGGAGGCCGGCATCACCACCAGCCAGTGGCGCATCCACAAGGCGCAGCGCTCGCTGCGTGACGTGGCCGCCCGGCACGGTGTCCGGCTGCGCCTGTTCCACGGCCGGGGCGGCACGGTCGGCCGGGGCGGCGGTCCCACCCACGAGGCGATCCTGGCCCAGCCGTACGGCACGCTCGACGGCGCCATCAAGGTCACCGAACAGGGCGAGGTCATCTCCGACAAGTACACGGTGCCCGCGCTGGCCCGCGAGAACCTGGAACTCACCGTCGCGGCCGTGCTCCAGGCCACGCTGCTGCACACCAGCATCCAGGTCGACCCGGTGCGGCTGAAGGTCTGGGACTCCACCATGGACACCGCCTCGGACGCGGCCTTCGAGCAGTACCGCGCGCTCGTCGAGGACCCGGACCTGGCCGCCTACTTCTGGGCCGCCACACCCACGGAGCTGCTCGGCGCCCTGAACATCGGCTCCCGCCCGGCCAAGCGCCCCAACGCCGACGCGGGCCTCGGCGGCCTGCGCGCCATCCCGTGGGTCTTCGGCTGGACACAGACCCGCCAGATCGTCCCCGGCTGGTTCGGCGTCGGCACCGGCCTGGCCGCCGCCCGCGAGGCCGGCCTGGGCGACGTCCTCGACGAGATGCACACCAACTGGCAGTTCTTCCGGACCTTCCTCTCGAACGTCGAGATGATGCTCGCCAAGACCGACCTCTCGATCGCCCGCCGCTACGTCGAGACCCTGGTCCCGGAAGACCTCCGCCCCATCTTCACCAAGATCGAAGAGGAGTACGACCTCACCGTCCGCGAGGTCCTGGCCATCACCGGCGGCTCAGAACTCCTCTCCTCCCAGCCCGAACTCTCCCGCACCCTGAGCGTCCGCGACACCTACCTGGAACCCTTGCACCACCTCCAGGTAGCCCTGCTCCGCCAGTACCGCGACCTGGGCGAAGCCGGCCGCCAGATGCCAACGGCGCCGGGCGCCCGCCGAGGCCCCTCCGACTCGACGGCCCTGGAACGAGCCCTCCTGACAACCGTCAACGGCATCGCCGCCGGCATGCGCAACACCGGCTGACCCCATCGGCCAAGGCATGACGAAGGGCTTCCGGCATTCCACCGGAAGCCCTTCGCGTTCCCCCAGCCCGCCCGCGACCTTGGGCCTTCGAACCGCCCAGCGCCGGCTCGGAAGCCCGCGGTCGCGCGCCCGCTGGAGACCTTGAGCGTTCGAGATGCGGTGACAGGCGAAGCGGCGAGCCCGGAGGTAGTCCCGGGCCCGCCGCTTCGGAGAAGGGCTGTCAGCTGGTCTCGCCCGCGAGGCTGAAGCTGCCCAGCCTGTTGATGGCGAAGATCGTGCAGACGACAACGAAGACCGCGCTCATCACGACCGCCGTCGTGATGCCGACCTCGGCGTCCAGGATCGGCGTCGGGGAGATCTTGTGGGCGATCGTGATGACGTACTGCTCGATGGAGAGGACGCGGGTGCCGCTCAGGAAGCGGCCCAGCAGGCCCTCCCAGACCAGGATGTAGACCAGGCCCAGCAGGACCGGGCGCCGGGTCAGGAGGCTGAGCAGGACGAACAGCGCGGAGTACGCGAACGAGCCGGCAACGGCCGCGACGGCCAGGGCGGCGCCCAGGTCGGCGGAGCCGGCCAGCAGGCCGACGAAGAAGAGCGGTGTCGCTGTGGTGACGGCGGTGGCGGCGACCGCTACCGCGTATTTCGCGATGATGATGTCGCGGCGCGGGAGCGGCTTGGTGAGGATGTGGACCAGGGTGCCGTCGTCCACTTCGGAGCCGAGGACGCCGGTGCCGACGATCAGGGCGATCACCGGGAGCACGACGGCGAAGCCGAGACCGACGATGACGGCCTCGCCCCACTGGTCGGGTGACAGGTCGTAGGCGCGGCAGATCGCGGCCAGGCCGACCAGCAGCAGGGGCAGCGGCAGGAGCAGCAGCGCCCGGCGCCGGCCGAAGAGGCCGCGCGCCGTGATCATTGCGACGGTCGACATCAGGCCTCCAGCAGGTAGGAGAAGACGCTCTCCAGGGACTCGTCGGACGGCACCAGCTTCTGCAGCCGGATGCCCTGGTCCAGGGCGATGCGCGGCAGCGCGCGGGTGAAGCTGCCGTAGTCGGACGCGCGGACGGTGAGGCCGCCGCCGGATTCGATCTCGATGCCGCTCACCGACTTCTCGCCGATCAGCGCGACCGCGAGGCGGCGGTCGTCCGAGCTGCGTACCGCAAAAACATGCGGCCGGTTCGTCATGAGCCGCCGGATCTTGCGGTAGTCGCCGGACGCCGCGAGCCGGCCCGCCACGATCACCTGGACCAGGCCGGCGACCTGCTCGACCTCCTCCAGGATGTGCGAGCTGAACAGGATGGTGTGCCCGTTGTCGCCGAGCCGGTGCAGCAGCTCCATCATGTGCATCCGCTGACGCGGGTCCATGCCGTTGAACGGCTCGTCGAGCAGCAGCACCCGCGGCTCGTGCACGAGGGCCGCGGCGACGCGGGTGCGCTGGCGCATGCCCTTGGAGAACGTACCGATCCGGCGGTGGGCCGCGTCGGTCATCTCGACCAGTTCCAGTGCGCGGCGGGCCGCGCCGGCCGGGTCCGGCAGCTTCTGCATCTTGGCGCAGGCGAGCACGAACTGTTCGGCGGTGAGGAACGCGTGCACCGCCTCCCGTTCGGTGACCAGGCCGAGGTCGCGGTAGACGCCCGGGTTGCGCCAGGTCGGCTTGCCGTCGATGGTCAGGGTGCCGCGGGACGGCGCCAGGAAGCCGGCCATCATGTGCAGCACCGTGGTCTTGCCGGCGCCGTTCGGGCCGAGCAGGCCGGTGACGCCGGTGCCGAGCGACATGGTGATGTCGTTGACCGCGACGACGTTGCCGTACCACTTTGTCACGTTCTGCAACTCGACGACGCCGGGTCCAGCGGCCGGGGTGACGGCGGGCGACGTGGGTTCGATCTGTGTCGTCACAGCGAGGCCACCTTCCGGTAGCGAGCGAGCAGGAGCAGCAGGCAGGCGGTGATCAGGCAGACCGCCTCGATCGCGTAGACCGGCCCGAAGCGGCCGATGTCCAGCTCCATGTCGGCGGGCCCGTCGGACAGCCAGGCGCCGATGCCGGCGATCAGGGTCATCGGGCTGGTCAGGCCGGCCATCTGGTGCGCGGTGGTCGACGGCAGCACGGTCAGCACACCGAAGACCGGGGTGGTGAGCAGGAAGACCGCGACGATGCCGCCGGCCGCGAACGCCTGCTTGCCGGTCAGCGACGCGATCAGCAGGCCGATGCCGCTGAACAGCAGCGCCCACAGGAGGCTGTAACCCCAGCCGGGCACCAGGTCGAGGACCTCGTTCCACACGCCCTGGGCGCCGTCCTTCGTGGTGAACGCCGCGCCCAGGAACATGATCAGCTGAGGCACACCGAGCAGCAGCCACACCGCCGTCACCATGGCGGCGTACTTGGCGATCACGTAGTCGGCGGCGCGCAGCGGACGGCTGAAGTAGAGCGGCAGCGTTCCGGACCGGATGTCGCGGGACATCAGCACCGGCGCGAGGATCGCTACGAAGAAGATGATCAGCCAGCTCATCTGGTCGTCGAACTGGACGTAGGTGAAGATCACTTCACCGATCTGGGAGCGGACCGCGGCCAGGATCACGGCGACCAGCAGCATGATGCCGGCGACCATCCAGGGGAAGATCTTCGCCTTCGCGGAACGACCGAAGCCGAACGCGGCGCGCAGGCCGTGCACGTAGAGCGCGGTCAGCGCGGCGCCGCGGCCCAGTCGCTGGCCCGTGTACCGCTGGTACCCGATGTCATGGATGACGCCGGCCTCAGACATCGGCGGTCTCCTTCTTGGTGAAGAGCTCGGCGACCCGGTGCCGGCGCTGGTCCAGGCGGTGCAGGGAGAGATCCAGGTCGGTCACCGCGTGCAGGATCCGGTCGTACGCCGCCTCCGACTCCATCGGCACGAGCAGCATCCGGCCCTCCCGGGTGACCGCCAGTCCCCGTTCGATGAGGGCGGCGGCGAGTTCGTCGGTACCCTCGCTGACCTCGACGGCCAGCACGTCGGAGGCCGCGGTCATGCTCGAGATGCGGTCGGCGCGCAGTAGCCGGCCGCCCTCGATCGCGATGAGCGAGTCACAGATCCGCTCGACCTCGCCGAGCAGGTGGGAGCAGACGACGACGGAGATGCCGAACTCGTTGCCGATCCGGTGGACCAGGGCCAGCATGGCGTCGCGGCCGGCCGGGTCGAGACCGTTGGTCGGCTCGTCCAGCAGCAGCAGGTCGGGGTCGTGCACGAGCGCCTGCGCGAGCTTCACCCGCTGCTTCATGCCGGTCGAGTAACCGCCGATCTGCCGGTAGCGCTCCTCGTAGAGACCCACGTGGCGCAGCGCCTCGGAGGCGCGCTCGCGTGCGGTGGTGCGGGGCAGCCCGCTCATCCGGCCGAGGTGGGTGACGAACTCGGCGGCTGAGACGTCGGGTGGCAGACAGTCGTTCTCCGGCATGTAGCCGACGCGTGCGCGGACCCGGTCCGTCTGGGTCACCGGGTCGAGGTCGAAGACCCGGACGCTGCCCCGGGTGGGCGGCACCAGGCCGAGCATGATTTTGATGAAGGTGCTCTTACCGGCGCCGTTGGCGCCGACGAGGCCGATGACGCCCTCGTCGACAGCGACGGTCAGGTCGGCGAGGGCTGTCACCCCGCCGCCGTACGTCTTGGTCAGCGCCTCGGTAGCGATGATGGTCACCGCGTCAGCGTAAAGAGCGCTGTCATCACGCTGGATCGGGTTTTACCCCGAGATGCCCCTGAGGAGTCTCAGCTGACTCTCAGCTTTGTGTGCGCCGCCCAGCCGCCGGCCGAGATCCTGTGCCGGTAGTTCGACGTATCGGAAGACCAGATGAGCCGCGGTCAGCACGATCGCGAGGAAGCCGCCCAGGGCGAGAACCCGCAGCGCCAGACGCTGCTCGTTGATCTCCGGCAGCACCTTCGTGAAGATCACCAGCAGCGGCAGGTGCAGCAGGTAGACCGAGTAGCTGATCCGGCCCAGCCACATCGCCACCGGCGGCATCGAGCGGTTCCGCAGCAGGAGTCCCACGGCGAAGCCGGTCGCCGCGATCAGCAGCGTGGTGATCCAGACCCGCCGCGTCTGGCCGGGTTCCAGGTACCACCAGCCGCCGGCCAGCCAGCAGCCCGCCACGGCAGCCAGCGTGACGGCGCCGAGGAGCCGCGACGCCTGCTCCTGATGCATCCGGTAGATGACGGTGCCGCAGAACATCACCGCCATCAGGAGCAGCGCCTGCCAGGTGTCACGTGCCGTCGACTGCCCGCCGTTGAGCAGCGGGATCAGCGCCATCGAGACGCCGACGACCGAGGCGGGCAGCACCAGGCTCCGGCGTCCGTCGACAGCGGCGGCGATCACCGCGATCAGGCAGATCAGGACCGTGACGGCGACGAGATAGCGCCGCTCGGTGCCGCCGGTGAGCAGATCACGCGGCAGGTCCGGGCCGGCGACCAGGGCGATGCCGGCGGCGGCCACGGCGATCCAGGCGCTGCGTTTGTGCAGGCCCAGACCGAAGAGTCCGGCCACGATCAAATAAAAGATCATTTCGTACGAGAGAGTCCAGTACACGCCGACCACGTTCGGGATGCCGAGCAGGCCCTGGGTCATGCTGAGCTGGCCGAGCACGACGCCCAGCGGGTCCCGGGTGATCGGCTCGGGGACGGCCTGGATGCCGGTGGCGAAGATGGCCAGCACCAGCAGAATTGAGACCGCCCACGCCGGGTAGAGCCGCAGGACCCGGGACACCCAGAACTTGCGCAGGTCGCCGTGCCGTTCCAGCGACATCGGAATGACATAGCCGCTGACCAGGAAGAACAGCACCACGCCGGACTTGCCGACGTCGACGTGACGGTGCAGTTCCTGCAGGTCGACGATCGCCCGCGGCCCCAGATGCCACCAGACGACCGCCATGGCGGCTACGCCCCGCAAGGCGTCGAGCCACGCAAGGCGTCGCATAGGTTCCCGCTCCCTTGATGATCCGGAGCGGAAACCTATGCAGCCGTGGAAGACCTGTGTAAGCGCTGAGATGACCATGTGAGGGCGCCCGGTTGAACAACGGCGTTCAGCTGACGGACACCTGGAACACCGGAAGTTTGCCGAGACGGCGGTATTCGCGCAGCGAGGCGGGTGTGCTGTCCACCGACGAGTCCTGGCCCTTGTGGTTGCTCGGCGTCTCGAAGTGGACCATCGCCTTGATGCCCGGGAAGTCCTTGATCTGCTGACCGACCTCCCGATAGAAGTCGGCCATGTGGGTCGGGTTCCGCTTGGAGAACCAGACGCCCCACTCCGCGACCATGAGCGGCTTCTTCGGGTGCTTCGCGCGCACCCAGTTGTAGAAGCCGGGCCAGCCGGGCTTGCTCGCCGAGCGGCGGTTCAGCAACTCCTTGAAGTCGCCGTGCCCGTAGCCGGGGTCGCTGTACGAGTACGTGTCGAACCCGATCCAGTCGACCACGTCATCGCCGGGGTACATGTGGGTGAACCAGCTCTTGGTGGTGTGCGGCACGTACGCCATGTGGACCAGAACGGTCACCACGTTCGTCGCGCCCTTGGCCCGCAGCCGCTTGACCACGTGCCGGAACATCGCCGCGTAGTCCCGTGCGGTGTAACCGGAGCCGGCCCGCTCCCGCACCTGGTCCTCGGCCTCGTGGTGTACGGCGAAGAAGAACTTCTCGCGGTAGTTCTTCTTCAGGTGCACGGCGAGCCGGTCCAGGAACTCGTCGGTCCGCTCGTCCCCCTTGGCGATCTTCGCCCAGGTGGTGGACTCGGGCTTCCAGTTGAGCAGCAGGATCCGCTTGCGACCCGGCTCCCGGGCGATCCTGATCTCCTGCTCGGTCGGGAAGACCTGCCGCACCCCACTGTGGTACGCGTGGAAGATCGCCTGATGCCGCCCGGTCTTGCGCTCGAACTCGGCGAGGGCGGAGCCGCTGCTCTCCTCGGTGTGCGCCCCGGGCGCCACGCCCCAGAGGATGCCGCAGGTCGGCACGAGGTTGGCGCCGGTGTGGCACTTCTTCTTCGACGAGGACGACGACCGGGGCCAGTCGTACCGGACCGGCACTCCGCCGAGCATCGGTGCGGAGAAGCCGCGCGTCACGGGTGCCCGGTATTCGGGCAGCCCGGTGTACCGCGGCAGCGCCATCGGGGGCGCCGAGGACGCCGGGTCGGGCAGGACTGTCTCTCGCAGGGGTGAGACACCCGGGTCGGCGCCGCGCGTCAGCGGCGGGCTCATGGCCGGCACCCGGGGGGCCGGTGCCGCGACCGTGGGATCGCCGGGTGGGCCGTAGGGCAGTCCGATCTGGTCGACGCCGCCGGTCCACGCCCAGGCGAGCGTGGCTGTCACCGACATGGCGAATGCCGTGGTCAGGGCTGCGAAGTGGAAAAGCCGGGAACGGGTCTGTCTCACAACGGCCCAGTATCAAAGGATCATGCTTAATTGTCCAGGAACAAGCGGGTTTATACCGATATTGGGCATAAGATGGTCATCGGAAGATCCGAGCCGGACATGCCCGGAAGCGGAGAGCCCGGCTCGACCGGCGCGATCGAGGCTGCGAAACTGTCCCCCAAATCGTCTAGGGGGATTCGAAGTGAATGGTTCGGTACTACCCGAGGACGTTCTGCGGGACGCCCCGTCCTTCACGCCGCGTCCCCACGAGCTCGCCGACCTCGAACTGCTGCTCTCCGGCGCCTACGCGCCGCTGACCGGATTCCTCGGGCGCACCGACCTCGCCTCGCTGGCCCGCACCGGTCGGCTCGCCGACGGCACGCTGTGGCCGGTTCCGGTCACCTGCGAGATTCCGGCCGAGCTCGCCACCTCATTGGACCTGGCCGACCCGCGGCGCCGCACGGTGGTGCTGACCGATCTCGAGGGTGCCCCGGTGGCCGCCATCGAGGTCACCGACGCGTGGCCGACCCGGGACCAGCGTCACGGCATCGCCGGACCGGTGCGCCGGATGGGCGACGGCGGTCACGGCCCCTTCCAGCGTCTGCGGCGTAACCCCGCGGAGGTGCGGGCGCTGCTCCCACCCGGCCGTGTCCTCGGTGTGATCGCCGACCGGCCACTGCACCGGCCACAACTGGCACAGATCGCGCACGCCGCGCGTACGCTTGCTGCTCATCTTTTGATCTTGATCCCGGTCTCCGGACCGGGACCGGACGGACTGCCGCCGGAGTCCCTGGTCCGCTCGATCTTCGCGGCCCGTGACCGGATGCCGCCGGCGACCATCGTGGCCGTCCCCCTGCTGACCCGGCGCGACGAGATGCGTGACGCGCTGCTGCGAGCCCGCGTGGCACAGGCCTACGGGGTGACCCACGTCCTCTCCACCGGCGACACCCTGTCCGGCGGCGGCCTCCGCGTGCTGGTGCCGCGCGAGCTCGCCTACGACAACCGGGACGGGCAGTGGCGCTGGCGCGACGACATCCCGCCGCGCAACCGCCGGCTCGCGATGAGCCCGGCCGAGATCGACGACCTGCTGGACCGCGGGTTCCCGCTGCCGGAGTGGCACACCCCGCCGGCCGTGGCCAAGGAGCTGGGCCGGGTGCGCCCGCCGCGCCGGCACCGCGGCCTGGTGGTCTTCTTCACCGGCCTGTCCGGATCCGGCAAGTCGACGATCGCCCGCAACCTGGCCGACGCCATGCGGGAGAACGGCGAGCGCACGATCACGCTGCTCGACGGCGACGTGGTCCGCCGCGAGCTCACCGCTGGCCTGGGCTTCAGCAAGGCCGACCGGGACCGCAACGTACGCCGGATCGCCTGGGTCGCCGCCGAGGTCGGCCGGCACCGCGGCATGGCCGTGGCCTGCCCGATCGCGCCCTACGAGGCGGCCCGCGCGGCGGCACGGCGGATGGCGGTCGAGGCCGGCGCCGGGTTCGTCCTGGTGCACGTCGCCACGCCGCTGGAGGTCTGCGAGGCCCGCGACCGCAAGGGCCTGTACGCGCGGGCCCGCGCCGGCCAGCTGCGCGGGATGACCGGGATCGACGACCCGTACGAGGAGCCCGCGAACGCCGAGCTCACCATCGACACGACCACGATGACCGTGCCCGAGGCGGTCGAGGTCGTGCTCAATTACCTGGTCGAGAACGGCTGGGTGGAGCCCAAACTGACCTAGACCCATCACGTTCGGCGGGAGTCCAGCGTTACCCCTCTGGGGCGAAACGCCCAAAGCTGGCAACTCTCACTCCTCTTGGAAGGGCCGCCGAACTCTCATGGAAGCGTCTCGTCCCGCGTCCGCCGATGTCTCGCACTACCTGGGAGTATTCCGCCGGCACTGGTGGATCGCGCTGGTGGCTACGGGGGCGGGCCTGAGCGCGGGCGCGGTCCTGTCGCAGACCATGCCGAAGGTCTATGAGTCGTCCACCTCGGTCCTGGTCCAGTCGGTCGACCAGGACACCAACGCGCAGGGCGGCCGGACCAAGGGCGCCGTGAACCTCGACACCGAGGCACAGCTCGTCGGCTCCGGCGCGGTCTCGGTGAAGGCCGCCGCGCTGATGCGCTCGAGCATGTCGCCGATCGAGCTGGCCAAATCGGTCTCGGTGCAGGTACCCGCCAACACCACGGTCCTGGTGATCACCTATCGGGCGGACACGCCGGCTGGTGCCCAGCACGGGTCGCACGCGTTCGCCGAGGCGTACCTGCGCAACCGGGAGGAGACCGCCCGGGCCCAGCTCGACAGGCAGATCCAGTCGCTCAACCTCAAGGTGAAGCAGCTGACCACGTCGCTCACCAACATCAACGCGAGGCTGGCCGTCGCACCGCGGGGCAGCTCCACCGAGAGCAACCTGCAGAGCCTGCGGAACAACTCGCAGAACCAGCTGAACTCGCTGACCGGGCGGCTCAACGAGCTCACCACGACGATGGTCGGCGGCGGCAGCATCATCAGCGACGCACGGCAGCCGGACGCCCCGACCAGCCCGAACACCCTGCTCAACGTCGGCACCGGCGGCATGGTCGGCCTGCTGCTCGGCCTCGCCCTGGCGTACCTGCGGGAACGCTTCGACCGGCGGCTGGTGACCGCGAACGACGTCCGCGACCGCGGCCGGGTTCCGGTGCTGGCCGCGCTGGACGAGCGCAGCACGCCGCACTTCGACGACGTGCTGCAGCCGTACGGCCCCGGCGGCCGGGTGTTCAACCGGCTGCGCAACGAGGTGCTGGCCAGCCTGCAGAGCGGCGACCAGATCATCGTGGTCACCGGCACCAGCCGTGGCTCGGCGAGCACGCTGGTCGCGGCGAACCTCGCGGCCGCGCTGGCGCGTACCGGAAGTGATGTCGTCCTGATCGGGGCGCACCTGCCGGACAGCGTCGTGGACGTCGCGCCGCTGGCCCGGATGCTGGGTGTCTCCGCCGTGCCCGGCCTCTCCGACCTGCTGGCCGGCCGGGTCGGCCTGGGCCGTGCGCTGCAGCGCACGCCGCGTATCCCCTCGCTGCGGGTGATCACCACCGGCGGCGCCGCCACCGCGGCCGGGCTGATGCAGTCGCAGCGGCTCCGGGACACCCTGGAGGCGCTGCGCCGGCAGAGCCAGTACGTGGTGATCGAGGCGCCCTCCACCAGCAGCAGCGCCGACGCGCAGAGCCTGGCCAGTCTGGCCGACGCGGCCATCCTCGCGGTCGAGCTGCGCCGCTCGCGCCGTCCCGCCCTGCTGGACGCCACCGAGCAGCTGCAGCGGGTCGGAACCCGGCTGCTCGGCGCGGTGGTCCTGCCGCGGCTGGCGCCGATGCGGCCCGGAGCGGTGGCCACACCGGCGGTCACCCTGCCGCCCCCGCCGGAGTCGGCCGAGGGCCCGACCCAGCAGCTCTCGTTCGTGGGCCAGCGCCCGGCCGGCAAGGAGCTCGACGACGCCACCGCGGTCATCGACCTTTCCGGCACCGGCACCGGCAGCGCGGAGGGCGACGACAAGTGACCGCGGTCGCGGCGCTTCCGCCCGCCGGACCGTCACACCGCCCCGCCAAGAAGAGCACGCTCCCGGCCTGGCCGGTTGCGGGGATCCTGCTGCTCTATCCGCTGTGGTGGGCGCTCGGCCTGGGTGTGCTGATCTTCCCGCTGATGGCCGTGCCGATGCTGTTCCTGCTGGTGCGGCGCCGGGCGGCCGGGCGGCCGCTGCGGCTGCCACCCGGCTTCGCCTGGTGGGCGGTCTTCCTGATCGCGGCGGTGGTGAGCATCGCGGCGCTCGGCGCGGACCCGGCCGGCACGGTGGTGGAGCGGGCGAGCAACCGGCTCCCGGCGGTCGTCTACAAGCTTTCGATGTACGCGTCCCTGACGGTCCTCCTGGTCTACGCCGGGAACCTGACCGAGGCGGAGCTGTCCCGCCGCCGGCTCGTACGACTGCTCGCCGGCATGTTCGTGGTGACCGTGCTGGGCGGGCTGCTCGGGATGGTCGCCGGGAACTTCGAGTTCACCTCGCCGGTGGAGTGGATGCTGCCGTCCGGCGTACGGAACAAGGGCTTCGTCAGGTCGCTCGTCCACCCGTACGCCGCACAGATCATGGACCTCGTCGGCGGCGAGAAACCGCGCCCCGCCGCACCCTGGGGTTACACCAACACCTGGGGCAACAACTTCTGCCTGCTGGCGGGCTGGCTGGTGGTGGCCGCCTGGGCGAGCCGCAGCGCCGGCAAGAAGCTGCTCGCCGTACTCTGCCTCGTCGCCTCCGTCGTCCCGGCGGTCGCCTCGCTCAACCGCGGCCTCTGGATCGGCCTCGGCGTGGTGATCCTCTACGTCGCGGCCCGGTACGTGCTGGCCGGCCGGATCTGGGTGATCGGTGCGGTGCTGGCCGCGGCCGGCGCCCTGTCCATCGCCATGATCGCCACTCCCCTCGGTGGCACCGTGCAGGCCCGGCTGGACAACGGCAAGTCGAACGGCGTCCGCTCGTTCCTGATCGAGAAGGCGATGGACGGCTTCGCCGAGTCGCCGGTGATCGGATACGGCGGCACCCGCAACACTCTCGGCGGCCGTAACTCGATCACCGTTGGGGAGAGTGCCGGCTGCGAGCGCTGCGGCAACTTCACCGTCGGCGGCAACGGCCAGCTGTGGCAGCTGCTCTACGCGCACGGCGCCACGGGAACAGCGGGATACCTCGGCTTCTTCGCGTACGGGCTGTGGCGGTTCCGCCGCGACCGGAGCCCGATCGGGATGGCCGGCAGCGCCGCGCTCGTCACCTCGTTCTCCGCGATGCTCTGGTACAACTCCCTGGTCACCCCTCTGGCCTTCATGGTTCTGGCGTACGCGCTGCTCTGGCGCAACTGGATCGAGGGGAACAAGACATGAGCCCAGTCAAGACCGCCCCCGCGGAGCTCACCGCCGACGACGCGGCCCTGCGGACCCAGTACCTGAACGAAGTGCTCGGCCTCCTCTACCCGCCACCGTGCGACACCGACGGCGGGCCCGGCCCGGTCATCGCCGACTACCTGGTGGTGCCGAACGCCCGTAAGCCCCGCCTGCTCGTACCGTCGCTGTCCACCAAGGTCGCCGCCGCGGCGGTCCGCCGGTACGCCGAACCGCAGTCCCGCCTGGCCCGGCTCAAGCGCGACGCCGTGGTGGCGGCCGTGCACACGCGTACCAGTGGGCTGCTGTTCCGCGACCGGATCCGGGTGACCGGGCCCGCCTCGGCCGGCATCGACGGCTACCTGAGCGAGGCGCTGCGCCGGGACCTCGCGGTGAGCATCCACATCGGCCCGGCCCGCGCCAACCGCAAGCCGGTGCTCCAGCTGCTCAGCACCGACGGCGACACGTTCGCCTTCGGCAAGCTGGGTGTCGGCCCGCTCACCCGGAGCCTGGTCAAGGCGGAGACCGCGGCGCTCATCTCGCTCGCCGGCAGCGGCCTGACCAAGCTGACCGTGCCCCGGGTGCTGCACGCCGGGCAGTGGCGCGGCATGGAGGTGCTGATCCAGTCGGCACTGCCGGTGTGGCTGCCCCGGGCGCCGGTGACCCGGCGACGGCTCACCGCGGCCATGCTCGACATCGCCGGCTGCTGCGGGTACACCACCGGGCCGCTGACCGGCAGCGCGTACTGGCAGGAACTGCGGACCCGGCTCGACGCGGTGGCCGACCGGCCGGAGGGCGCCGGGCTGGCGGCCGCCGTCGACGTGCTGGCCGCGCACAGCGGCGAGACAGCACTGCGGTACGGCTCCTGGCACGGCGACTGGGCCCCGTGGAACATGGCCGGTCTCGCCGACGCGCTGCTCGTCTGGGACTGGGAGCGGTTCACCAGCGGCGTGCCGATGGGCTTCGACGCGATCCACCACGAGTTGCAGTGCCGCATCCAGTCCACCGGCGACGCGCGCGGCGCGGTGGAGGCCACGGTGCAGCGTGCCGACGAGTTGCTCGCCCCGTTCGGGGTGGCGCCGGTCGCCCGGGAGATCACCGCGCTGCTGTACCTCGTCGACCTGGCCGTCCGTTACCTGACCGACCGGCAGGCGGAGGCAGGCGCCCGGCTCGGCGTGCTCGGCACGTGGCTGCTGCCGGTGCTGATCCGCCGCGTAGAGGAGCTGTAGACACCATGCACGTACGCAATCTGCCCGCACCGGTCAAACGGGTGGTGCACCTCGGCTCCCGGTCGCTGGGACGCCTCACCGCGGACAACCGGATGCTGCCGTCGTTCCTGATCTGCGGCGGCCAGCGGTGCGGCACGACGTCGTTGTACCGGGCACTCGCCGCGCATCCGGTGGTGCTCAAGGCGGTGCTGCACAAGGGCGTGCACTACTTCGACACGTCGTACCACCGGGGACTGGAGTGGTACCGGGCGCACTTCCCGTTGCTGCGCAGCGCCGAGAAGGTGGCGGAGAAGTACGGCGTACCGGCTCAGACGTTCGAGTCGGCGCCGTACTACATGTACCACCCGCAGGCGGCGGCACGGATCGCGCGCGATCTCCCGTACGGAAAACTTGTTGTTCTTGTCCGCGACCCGGTGGAACGCGCCTATTCGCAGCATCACCACGAGGTCGCCCGCGCCTTCGAGTCCGAGCGTGACTTCGGCGCCGCGCTGGCGCTGGAACCGGCCCGCCTGCACCGCCAGGAGGAGAAGCTCGCCGCCGACCCGGACTTCTACAGCTTCGCCCACCAGCACCACGCCTACCGGGCTCGCGGCGAGTACGCCCGCTACCTGAGCGTGATGGCACAGCACGTCGGCCGGGAGCGGATCCACGTGGTGGAGAGCGAGCGGTTCTTCGCCGATCCGGGTGCGGTATACGACGAGGTCTGCGCGTTCCTCGGCCTGCCGTCCGACCTGGAGAGGCCGCCGTTCGAGCGGCACAACGCCCGGCCCCGGCAGAGCGACATGGACCCGGGCCTGCGGCGCGAGCTGAGCGTCCACTACCAGCCGCACGACGAGGCGCTGGGCGGCTGGCTCGGGCACACCCCGATCTGGCGACGGGCGTGACGACGACCGCGGCGCCGGAACGAGCCACCCGCGGCGCCGCTCGCGGCGGGCTGGCCAACATGGCCGGATCGGCGCTGGCCGGCGGCACCGGGGTGGTGGTGACCTGGATCGTCGCCCGCGTCCTCGGCGCTGAGGAGGCCGGCGCGTTCTTCGCCGCCACCGCCGCGTTCGTGCTGGCCGGCGGCCTGGCCAAACTCGGCACCAACACCTCGCTGGTGTACTGGCCGGCCCGGCTGCGGGCGACCGGTCAGAGCCATCTGCTCGGCGCCTGCCTGCGCACCGCGCTCCCGCCGGTCGCTGTCCTGTCGCTGCTGCTCGCCGCCGCGATGTGGGCGGGCGCGCCGGCGATCGCCCGGCTCACCGCCGGCGAGACGCCGCACGTGATCGCCGAGCATGTGGCCGGGCTGCGGGTGCTGGCCGTCTTCCTGCCGTTGCAGGCGCTGACCGACGTGCTGCTGACAGTGACCCGCGGGTATCGGAGCATGCGGCCGACCGTGCTGCTCGACCGGGTGCTGCGCAGTGTTCTGCAGTTGGTCGCCGTCGGTGCGGTGGGTGTCGCTCTTCTCGCGTCCCTGCCGGTCTTCGCTCTGGCCTGGGCCGCCCCCTACCTACCGGTGGCCCTGCTGGCGGGATTCGCGGCCCGAAGGGCATATCGGGACAACTTACGGCCGGGCACATACACATCGCCCGAGATGCGGCAGTTCCGGCGCGACTTCTGGCGCTTCACCGGACCCCGGGCGGTCGCCGGAGTCGCCCAGCTCGCGCTCCAGCGCGTCGACGTGCTGCTCGTGGCCGCCCTGGGTGGGCTGGTCCCCGCCGCCGTCTACGCGGTCTCCGGGCGGTTCGTCGTGCTGATCCAGTTCGCCAACCAGGGACTTTCCCAGTCGGTCCAGCCGCGGCTCGCCGAGGCGCTGAGCACCGGCGACCGGGCCTCC
Source organism: Actinoplanes sp. NPDC051861 (assembly GCF_040681145.1). NCBI lineage: Bacteria > Bacillati > Actinomycetota > Actinomycetes > Micromonosporales > Micromonosporaceae > Actinoplanes > Actinoplanes sp. NPDC051861. The sequence continues at coordinate 369,161 of NZ_JBFAYE010000002.1, read as the reverse complement.
GCCGGGCACCTCTACCAGACCGCCACCGGCTGGCTCGTGCTGGTCACCTGGCCGATCAACCTGCTGGTGATCGCGTGCGCGCCCTACTACCTGCGGCTGTTCGGCGAGGAGTACGCGGCCGGCGTGCCGGTGGTGTGTGTGCTGGCCGGGGCGATGCTGGTGGCGACCGGCTGCGGGATGGTCGACATGGTGCTGGCGATGGCCGGGCGCACCTCGGCCAACCTCGGCAACGTGCTGATCGCGCTGGCCCTGATGATCGGCGTGGACGCGCTGCTGGTGCCCCGCTGGGGAGCCCTCGGCGCCGCCGGCGGGCTGGCCTGCGCGGTCGTCGCCAACAACCTGCTGCCGCTGGCACAGGTGTACCGCGGCACCGGGCTGCACCCGTTCGGAGCGGGCACCCGGGCCGCCGCGCTGCTGTCGATCGGCTGCTTCGGGCTGCTGCCGGCCGGTGCCGTCTTCTTCGCCGGCGCGGGTCCGGCCGCACTGGCACCGGCGCTGGCCACAGCGGTGCCGGCGTACGCCGCGGGGGCCTGGCTGCTGCGGCGGCAACTGGCACTCGGCGCCTTCACGTCCATCAAATCCCTCAAGGAGGATTAGTTGACCAGCGACTACACCCAGGTTTTCCAGGACACCGAGGCGGTCGAGAAGTACGAGACCGTGACGTACGCCCCGGACAGCTACGCGTCGCGGATCAACGAACGACAACGGGACTACCTGCGCTCGCTCGTACGCCGCGAGTTCCCCGAACATCCGCCCGTGCAGCACGATTTCGCCTGCGGCACCGGCCGCGCGATCCGCGCGCTGCAGGGCCTGGTCCGCGAGGCGCACGGGTACGACACGTCCGCCGAGATGATGGCGAAGGCGGCCGAGGTGGGGTCGCGGGCGTACTGGCACCAGATCCCGATGGACGGCCCGGTCCCGACGCCGGTGGCGGCCGGCTTCCCGGCGCTGGTGACGATCTTCCGGCTGCTGCTCAACGTGAACGAGGGCGTCCGCGACCGGGCGCTGGCGTTCGCGGCCAAGGTGCTGCCGCACCGCGGTTCCGGCCTGCTCGTGGTGGAGAACCACGGCAACGCCGGCTCGGTACGCCACCTGCGGGCCCGCCGGCACAGTGGCGAGCGCTGGTTCGCCGAGCTCTCGCACGACGAGGTCGAGCGGCTGCTGGCCCGGCACGGCTTCGAGATCGTCGAGCGGCGCGGGTTCTCGATGCTCACCCCGTCACTGCACGACAACCGGGTGGCGCGGGCCGCCGACGCGGCGGCGCGGCGGATGCCGGGCAGTGACGCGTACGCGGTGAACGTCCTCTACACCGCCCGGCGGGTCCATGCGTAGGGCGGTAGCGGCCGTCGCCGTCGCGTTGCTGTTGCTGACCGGCTGCACGAAGGACCGGAAGGACCGGCCCGAGCCCGAGCCGTCACCGGACCTGAAGAGCCCGCCCCGGGCCGTCGCGATCAACCCGGGCCCGTTCGAGGCCGGACCGTACGAGCCGCCGGAGCACGGCGCCCTCGTCGGCGCCTGGATCAAGCCGGACCAGCTCACCCACGTGGGCCGGCTCGCCGCGGTCGGCGGCCTGGAGGAGTCGCTCGGCCGCCGGCTCGACTTCATCAACACCTACCGGCGCTTCGACCAGATGATGGGCACCCCGTCCGACAAGGAGTTCCTGGACCAGGGCGCCAACCTGATGATCAGCTGGGCCACCGGCGACAACCGGTCGATCCTGGCGGGCGAGCACGACCACATGATCCGCGAGCAGGCGCGGGCGGTCCGGAAGATCAGGAAGCCGGTGCTGCTGCGGATGCGCTGGGAGATGGACCGGCCCAACCTGCGGGCCACCATGTGGTCCGGCGCCGATTACATCGAGGCCTGGAAGTACGTCCGGGAGATCTTCCGGCAGGAGCGGGCGAAGAACGTCTCCTGGGTCTGGTGCCCCACCGCCGAGGGCTTCGTCCGCGGCGAGGCACCCGACTTCTACCCCGGCGACGACCAGGTCGACTGGACCTGCGTGGACGTCTACGCCGGCGCCACGTTCCAGCCGATCGGCAAGCTGATGGGCCCGTTCCTGGACTGGGCCGCCCAGCGCCCGAAACCGATCGTGATCGGCGAGTTCGGTGTGGCCAAGGTGTGGGGCTCGGCGGCGCGGGCGGCGTGGCTCAAGGACGCCGAGCGCACCTTCAAGGCGAACCGGCAGATCAAGGCGGTCGCCTACTTCGAGTCCAACCCGGAGGGCAACGGCCCCAACCAGCAGTTCCAGCTAATGGACGACAAGGCCGCCTTCCGCGCCTTCCACAACCTGGTCCGCGACCCCTATTTCAACCCCTGATTCATTTCGTACGCGACTCGCGCTCTGCCTCCGCCAGACCCGCGGCGCCATCGCGCCACCGGGCCGCAGCGCGGCCGCCGGGACACCTGCAACGCGATCGCTACGCCCGCACCGCCGGCGTAGCGATCGCTGGTCAGGCGGCCACGTCCGGCTCTAGGAACTCCGGCCGGTTGCCGTGGCTGTCCGCGGAGTAGACCCGCCGGTGTCCCGGCCGGAAAAGTGTCGTACACCTGTTCCATAGTTAGTGGGACAGAACGCGTACGACTCCCGGGGGTGTCACCGATGTCCTTCCGCGACGACTTCTTCGACCGCCAGAGTGAGCTGATCGACGAGTATGGCTGGGCCGTCGTGCACGTCGTTCCCTCCGAGGACGACCCGGACGAGGCGGTGCCGTTCGCGTACACCGTCGGGCTGACCGGCTTCGGGCTCTCCGAGCTGGCGATCGCCGGCCTGCCGCCCGAGGTCGGCCACTCCATCCTCAACGAGCTGGCCGTTCGCGTGCGCGACGAGGGCCTGCAGCTGCGCCACGGTGAGCGGCTCACCGACCTGATCGTCGACCAGGACGTCGTCATCGTCGCCGGCGACCCCACCGCCGACGTCTTCCCCGGCGCCGCCCTGGCACGTTACGGCGACGACCGGGTCCACCTGCACCAGGTGGTCTGGCCCGACCCCTGGGACACCTTCCCCTGGCAGGAGGGCTACGAGTCGGTGCTCTACCCCCAGCCCACCATCGCGGCACCCGGCCGCCCCGCGCAGCGCCGGCACACCTTCCGCGGGATCCCGCACTCTCACGGGCGGCGGCGCGGGGCACGCGCCAGGAGACGCAGCGCGTAAGGGGCGTCGTGCCGGAGATACCGGCCGGCCAGCCGCCGGGGTTCGGTGCCGAGGCGGTGCGCCCACTCCAGGCCGGTCCGCTGCATCCAGCGCGGCGCCCGGTGCACGTCACCGGCGACGAAGTTCACCGCGGCGCCGCATCCGACGAACCAGGTGCGCGGCAGGTGCTCGCGGAGCCGCTCGATGACGTTCTCCTGCTTCGGGAAACCGAGCCCGACGAACACCAGGTCCGGCTCGGCCCGCACGATCCGCTTGCACACTCTGGCGTACCGTGCCTGGTCGTATTCGAATCCAAAACTCGGGCTGAGGCTGCCCGCGATGCGCAGGCCCGGGAACGCCGCGGCCAGCCGGGCCGCGGCACGGGCCGCACCGTCCGGCTTGCCCGCGCTCGGCGGCGCACCGCCCACAACGAAGATCGAGCGACCGTCCCGGCCCAGCCCTTCGGAGAGCGACCAGATCAGGCTGCTGCCCGCGACCCGCTCGGGAAGCGGCGCGCCGCCGAGCCGGCTCGCCCAGACCAGCGGCATGCCGTCGGCGACGATGAGATCGGCGTCGTCGAGGTGCCGCCGCACCCGGGGATCGGCGGAGGCACGGCGCAGGATGTCGACGTTCGGGGTGATGATGCGGCCGCCCCTGCCTCCCGCGAGAGCGTCACGCACCACGGCCACGACCTCGTCCTCGGTGATCCGGTCGATACCGGTCCCGTCGAGGTGTACCCGGTCGAAAGCCTCGATAGTCACCTAACGCCTCCTTTTGCTTGCTTCACTCGTTACCAGAGCGAAACGAGCGAAGGTGAGCCAAAGTGGCACAGGTGCTTTTTCTGGGCGGATTGGGGCGAAGCGGAACCACGCTCGTGGAACGCCTGCTCGGCGAGCTGCCCGGGATGTGCGCCCTCGGCGAGGTGGTCCACCTGTGGCAACGCGACATCCGCGACGACGAGCGCTGCGGCTGCGGCGCCCGCTTCTCCGGCTGCACCTTCTGGCGCCGGGTCGGTGAGATGGCCTTCAACGGCTGGGCCAACGTCGACGTGGACCGGGTGCACGCGCTGCGCGACGCCGTCGAGCGCACCCGGCACATCCCGCGGCTCGCGTCCGCGGCGGCCGCCTCCGACGAGGTACGCGAGTACGCCTCCTACTACTCCCGGGTCTACGCCGCCGCCGCCGAGGTCTCCGGTTCGCCGGTCGTGGTCGACTCCTCCAAACACTCCGCTCTCGCCCACGTCCTGCGCTGGGCCGGGGACATCGATCTCCGGGTGATCCACGTGGTGCGCGACGCCCGCGGGGTGGCGTACTCCTGGACCAAGACCGTCTCCCGCCCGGAGACCGACGGCGCGGACGAGATGACCCGCTACTCACCCGGCCGCTCGGCCCTGCTCTGGAACGCGCACAACGCCGCGTTCGGCCTGCTCGCCCGCCGCGGCGTCCCGGTGCGCCGGATCCGCTACGAGGAGTTCCTCGCCGACCCGCGGGCCGGGCTGATCCGCCTCGCCGACTTCGCCGGTGTCACCCTGCGCCCCGAGGACCTGGACTTCCTCCGGTCCGACCACGCCGACCTGCGGGTCGGGCACAGCGCGGCCGGCAACCCGATGCGGTTCACGGTCGGCCGGCTGCCGCTGAGCCGTGACGACGCCTGGAAGCGGGCGCTGCCCAGTGCGCAGCGCCGGCTGGTGGGCGCGGTGTGCGGCCCGATGCTGCGGGCGTACGGCTACCCGATCAACGTGGAGGCACGATGAACTGGCCGTCCGTCGGGGTGGTCATCCCCACCCGGAACCGTCCCGAGCTGGTCCGCCGCTCGATCGCCGCGGTACGGGAGCAGCACTACCCGGGCGAGATCAAGATCGTGCTGGTGTACGACCAGACCGAGCCCGACTACCTGCTCGCCTCGACCGAGGGCGTACCGGTCCTGGTCCTCACCAACTGGCGCTCCCCCGGCCTGGCCGGCGCCCGCAACACCGGGCTGCTGGCGCTGGACACCGAGCTGGTGGCGTTCTGCGACGACGACGACCGGTGGCTGCCCGACAAGCTGCGCCGCCAGGTGGCCGCGCTGCTGGCCGAGCCGGACGCCGAGTTCGCCACCTGCGCGATCGAGGTCGAGTACGAGGGCCGCACCACCCCGCGACTCGCCGGCCGCCCCCGGGTGACAGTGGACGACCTGGCCCGCTCGCGGATGGCGATGCTGCACTCGTCGTCGTTCCTGATCCGCCGCGAGGCCCTGGCCGAGGACCGGATCGGCCTGGTCGCCGAGGACGCGCCGGGCAGCCAGAACGAGGACTGGGACCTGCTGCTGCGCGCCGCGCGCCGGGCGCCGATCGTGCACCTGGACGAGCCGCTCGTGCGAGTACTCTGGGGCCGCACCTCGCACTACGCGTACGAGTACGCCACCAAGATCTCCTCGCTGCGCTGGATGATGCGCCGGCACCCGGAGATCAGCGGTTGCCGCCCGGGCGCCGCACGCGTGTACGGCCAGCTCGCCTGCTGGTCCGCAGCCACCGGAAACCGCAGCCAGGCCTGGCAGTACAGCAAGGAGGCGGTACGCGCGAACTGGCGCGAACCGCGTGCCGCCATCGCCATCGCCGCGATCACCGGAGCGGTCAAGGTCGAGAACGTCCTCTCGGCACTGCACAAACGTGGCCGGGGTATCTGAACTCACCCTTCCGCACCGACCCGATCACACTGTAGTGTTCGAGTGTGTTCGAAATAGTTCGGTTACCGGTTGGAAAGCGGAGGATCCGCGGGTGCTAGCTCAGCAGCGTCAGGCAGCGATCCTCGATCGGGTCCGTGCCACCGGTGGCGTCCGGGTCAGCGAGCTCGCCACGGAGTACGGCGTGTCCGACATGACCATCCGCCGCGACCTGGAGGCCCTGGCAGACCGGGGTTTGCTCGCGAAGGTACACGGTGGCGCCACCACCGTAAGCCCCGGTTCGGCTCACGAACCCGGTTTCGCCGCGAAATCGGACCGCCAGCGCGACGAGAAGACCGCGATCGCCATCCGGGCCGCCGGTCTCGTCTCCCCCGGCGACGCCATCGCGCTGTCGGCCGGCACCACCACCGCCGAGCTCGCGCAGCGCCTCGTCGACGTGCCCGCGCTGACCGTCGTGACCAACTCGATCCCGGTCGCCGACGTCTTCTACCGGGCCGGGCGCCCGGACCAGACCGTGGTGCTGACCGGCGGGACGCGGACCCCGTCGGACGCCCTGGTCGGCCCGGTGGCGGTGGCCGCGATCGGCACCCTGCACCTGGACGTGCTCTTCCTCGGCGTGCACGGGATGAGCGAGCGCGCCGGTTACACGACGCCCAACCTGATGGAGGCCGACGTCAACCGGGCCCTCGTGGAGGCGGCCGAGCGCCTGGTCGTGCTCGCCGACCACACCAAGTGGGGCACCGTGGGCATCTCGTCGATCGTGGCGCTGGGCCGCGCCGACGTCCTGATCACCGACGACGGGCTGGACGCGGATGCCCGGGCCCTGCTCACGGAATCCGTTCCTGAACTCGTGGTGGTGAACCCGCAGTGACCCCGACCCGCTCGGCCGTCCGTCTCTCGGACGGCCGCGAGCTGATCTACTTCGACGAGAAGCCCGGTTCCGGCCGCTCGGCCTATGCGGACTCCCGGCAGCTCCCGCCGCCCCCGCCGGCCTCCCAGCTGCGTTACGACCCGCTGGTCGACGAGTGGATCGCGATCGCCGCGCACCGTCAGACGCGCACGTTCCTGCCGCCCACCGACGCCTGCCCGCTCTGCCCCACCACCGACCGGTTCGCCAGCGAGATCCCCGCGCCGGACTACGACGTGGTGGTCTTCGAGAACCAGTTCCCCTCGTTCAGCGACCGCATCGTCCCCGACGAGATCAGTGAGCTGACCGAGATGGTGCCGGTCAGGCCGGGCCTCGGCCGCTGCGAGGTGGTCTGCTTCACCAGCGACCACAACAGCGCCTTCGGCTCCCTGCCGCCGTCGCGTGTGCGTACCGTGGTCGAAGCGCTTGCGGACCGCACCGCCGAGCTGTCCGGCCTGCCCGGCGTCGCGCAGGTCTTCCCGTTCGAGAACCGGGGCGTCGAGATCGGCGTGACGCTGCACCACCCACACGGCCAGATCTACGCCTACCCGACCGTGCCGCCGCGGACAGCGGCCATGCTCCGCGCCGCGGAGCGGCACGCGACGAAAACCGGCGGGCGCAATCTCTACGCTGACGTCCTGGCCGCGGAGCAGACCGCAAAGGTACGCGTGATCGCGTCCAACGAACACTGGACCGCCTACGTCCCCGCCGCCTCCCGGTGGCCCTTCGAGGTCCACGTCGCCCCGCACCGGCGGGTGCCCGACCTGCCCGCCCTCTCGGACGCCGAGCGCGACGCGTTCGGGCCGCTCTACCTGGACGTGCTGCGTCGCTTCGACGGGCTGTTCGGCAAGCCGATGCCGTACATCTCGGCGTGGCACCAGGCGGTCGTCGGCGAGGGGCGCGACCTGGGCTACCTGCACCTGCAGCTGTTCAGCATCCGCCGCGCCGCCGACAAGCTGAAGTTCCTGGCCGGATCGGAGTCGGCGATGGGCGCGTTCGTCAACGACGTCGTCCCGGAGCAGGCGGCTCAGCTGCTCCGGGACGCGGCATAGGTCACTCGCCGTAGTAGGCGTTCTTCATGATCCGTTTCATGTCCTCCAGCATCGGCATCCGCGGGTTCGCCGGCGCGCACTGGTCCAGGTAGGCGTTCATCGCCTGCTGCGGCAGCGCGCCGAGGAACTCCTTCTCGTCGACGCCGGCGCCCTGGAACGACGGCGGGATGCCGACGGCGTCGCGGAGGCGTTCGACCGCCCTGGCGTACGACTCGACGCCCTGCTCCGGGGTATCCGCCGGCAGCCCGAGGTGACGGGCGATGTCCTGGAACCGCTCCGGTGCGATGTACCGCTCGTACTTCGGCCAGCTGTTCAGCTTGGACGGCACGGTGCCGTTGTGCCGGATCACGTGCGGCAGCAGGATCGCGTTGGTCCGGCCGTGCGCCACGTGGAACGTCGCGCCCAGCGTGTGCGCCATGGCGTGCACGATGCCGAGGAACGCGTTGCCGAACGACATGCCGGCGATCGTCCCGGCGTTGTGCATCTTCTCCCGGGCCAACGGGTCGTCGCCGCCCTGATTCACGGCCCGCTCCAGGTTGCCGAAGATCAGCTTGATGGCGTGCAGGGCCAGACCGTCGGTGTAGTCGCTGGCGTAGACCGACACGTACGCCTCGGTGGCGTGGGTGAGCGCGTCGAAGCCGCTGTCCGCGGTGACCACGGCCGGCAGGTCCTTGGTCAGGTGCGGGTCGATGATCGCCACACTCGGGGTGAGCGCGTAGTCGGCGAGCGGGAACTTCTGCCCGGTGGCCGTGTCGGTGATCACCGCGAACGGGGTGACCTCGGCGCCCGTACCCGAGGTGGTCGGCACGCAGACGAGCTGGGCCAGGTTGCCGAGCTCCGGGAACTTGAACGCCCGCTTGCGGATGTCGAAGAACTTCTCCTTCATGTCACCGAAGTCGACGTCCGGGTGCTCGTAAAGCAGCCACATCACCTTGGCGGCGTCCATCGGCGACCCGCCGCCGAGCGCGATGATGGTGTCCGGGCGGAACGAGCGCATCAGGGCCGCGCCGGTCTGCACGGTCTCGATGCTCGGTTCCGGCTCGACACCGTCGATCACCTGGATGGTGACCGGCTCGGCGCGTTCCCGCAGCACGTTGCTGATCCGGTCGACGTAACCGAGCTTGGTCATCGTGTGGTCGGTGACGATGGTGATCCGGGTGACGCCGGGCATGTCCCGGAAGTACCGGATGGCGTGCGGCTCGAAGTACATCTTCGCCGGCACCTTGAACCACTGCATGTTGTTCGTCCTCCGGCCGATCCGCTTGATGTTGAGCAGGTTGAGCGCGGACACGTTGTCGGAGACCGACGTGTGCCCGTAACTGCCGCAACCCAGCGTCAGCGAGGGCCGGAACCCGTTGTAGATGTCACCGATGCCGCCCTGCGAGGCGGGCGCGTTCCAGATGACGCGTACGGCCTTCATCCGCTTGCCGAACCGCTCGGAGAGCTCGGGGTCCTTCGCGTGCACCACGGCACTGTGGCCGAGGCCGTGGAACTCGACCATCTGCTCGGCGTACCGGATGCCCTGCTCCTCGTCGGCTGCCGTCAGCACGGCCAGCACCGGGCAGAGCTTCTCGCGGCTCAGCGGCTCGGCCGGGCCGACCTCGCCGATCTCGGCCAGCTGGACCGAGGTGTCCTCGGGCACAGCGAAGCCGGCCTGCTCGGCGATCCACGCGGACGGCTGGCCGACGACGGCGGGGTTGAGCTTCCGGCCGTCCGGGAAGATCAGGTCCTGCAGGAGCACCTTCTCCTCGGCCGTCACGACGTAGGCGTGCAGCCGCTCGAACTCCGCGATCGCGCGAGCGGCGATCGAGTGGTCCAGCACCACGGCCTGCTCGGACGCGCAGATCATGCCGTTGTCGAACGTCTTCGAGACCACGATGTCGTGCACCGCGCGGACCACGTCGGCGGACGGGTGAACGTACGCGGGAACGTTGCCCGCACCCACGCCGAGTGCCGGCTTGCCGGTCGAGTACGCCGCCCGGACCATCGCGTTGCCGCCGGTGGCCAGGATTGTGGCGACGCCCGGGTGGTTCATCAGCGCGGCCGTCGCCTGGATCGACGGCTGCTCCACCCACTGGACGCAGTTCTCCGGCGCGCCGGCCGCGATCGCGGCGTCGCGCACCACCCGGGCCGCCTCCGCGCTGCACCGCTGCGCGCTCGGGTGGAAGGCGAAGATGATCGGGTTGCGGGTCTTCAGTGCCAGCAGCGCCTTGAAGATCGTGGTCGAGGTCGGGTTGGTGACCGGGGTGACCGCGCAGACCACACCGACCGGGTCGGCGATCTCGGTGATCCCGTCGACGTCGTCGCGGTGGATCACGCCGACCGTCTTCATCCCGGCCATGCTGTTGGTGACGTGCTCGCAGGCGAAGATGTTCTTGACGGCCTTGTCCTCGAACACGCCCCGGCCGGTCTCCTCGACCGCCAGCGCGGCCAGCTCGCCGTGCTTGTCGAGCGCGGCCACCGAAGCCTTGCCGACGATGTGGTCGATCCTCTCCTGGGTGAAGTCCGCGTACTCGGCCAGCGCCTTCTCCGCGTTGCCGACCAGACCGTCGATCTCACTCATCCCGCTCTCCTTCTTCGTCAACTCCATCGTCGTCGCCGGCGAGAAGTCCCAGGAGAGCCGAAAGTCCCGCCGGCACAGAGGCCGACGGGACTGTTCGGAGCTTTCGAGAATCAGGCGCCGAGCTTGCGGGCCAGGTTCTCGTCGAGCGCGTTCATGAACTCGTCGGTGGAGAGCCAGGGCGCGTCCTTGGCGATCAGCAGCGCGAGGTCCTTGGTCATCTGACCGCCCTCGACGGTCTCGATGCAGACCTTCTCCAGCGTCTCGGCGAACTGGGTCACCTCGGGGGTGCCGTCCAGCTTGCCGCGGTGCTTGAGGCCACCGGTCCAGGCGAAGATCGACGCGATCGGGTTGGTCGAGGTCTTCTCGCCCTTCTGCCACTGCCGGTAGTGCCGGGTGACCGTGCCGTGCGCGGCCTCGGCCTCGACGGTCTGGCCGTCCGGGGTCATCAGCACCGAGGTCATCAGGCCGAGCGAGCCGAAGCCCTGCGCCACGGTGTCGGACTGCACGTCACCGTCGTAGTTCTTGCAGGCCCAGACGTAGCCGCCCTCCCACTTGAGCGCGGCAGCGACCATGTCGTCGATCAGCCGGTGCTCGTACGTGAGGCCGGCCGCCTTGAACTGGTCGGCGAACTCGGTCTCGAAGATCTCGGCGAACAGGTCCTTGAACCGCCCGTCGTACGCCTTCAGGATCGTGTTCTTGGTGGAGAGGTAGACCGGGTAGTTGCGGGCCAGGCCGTACCGGAACGAGGCACGCGCGAAGTCGCGGATCGACTCGTCGAAGTTGTACATCGCCATGCCGACGCCGCCGGCCGGGAAGTCCGCGACGTGGAACTCGAGCGGCTCCGAGCCGTCCTCCGGCGTGAAGGTGACGGTGAACTTGCCGGCCTTCGGCGCGACGAAATCGGTCGCCTTGTACTGGTCGCCGTGGGCGTGACGGCCGATGATGATCGGCTTGGTCCAGCTCGGTACCAGCCGGGGTACGTTCGACATGATGATCGGCTCGCGGAACACGACACCGCCGAGGATGTTGCGGATCGTGCCGTTCGGCGACCGCCACATCTTCTTGAGGCCGAACTCCTGCACCCGCGCCTCGTCCGGCGTGATCGTGGCGCACTTGACGCCGACGCCGTGCCGCTTGATGGCGTTGGCCGAGTCGATCGTCACCTGGTCGTCGGTCTCGTCCCGGTACTGGATCGACAGGTCGTAGTACTCGAGGTTCACATCGAGGTACGGCAGGATCAGCTGCTCACGGATCTGCTTCCAGATGATCCGGGTCATCTCGTCGCCGTCGATCTCCACGACCGGGTTCTTGACCTTGATTTTCGCCATCGGCCGGCGCTCCTCTCCCGAAACACACGCTTAGCAGTACGAGCGTACTGCCCGCCCGTTGAAGATCGCCGGGCGGCCCCGACCCCGGCGGTCTCCCTCTACCATCCCAGGCGATGAAGATGCGGCGAGCCGATAAGCGCTATCAGCCTCGGCACGGCGGCACATGGGGCGAGGACCTCCGCCGCCGCGCGGCCGGGGCCGGCAACGCGCTCGGCTGGCTGGCCGCGATCGGTGTGGTGGGCGTCACCGGGTTCCTCCTCCGGGACGACCTGATCGGCGGTGTGCGGGACCTGTTCGGAGAGAGCGCGGGAGCGCGCGCCGCAGCCGGCTGGCTCGTCGTGATCGCTTCCGCCGGCACCACCGCGGGTTTCCTGCTGGCCGCAACCCGGCTCCGCCTGCGCAGCCAGGCCCTGCTTCTGTCGCTCTACGCGGCAGGCGCGGCCAGTGCGGCACCGGCGCTCTGGTTCCTGCCGACCCGCGGCTCGGCGACCATGTTCGGTCACGCCGACCTCGATCTCGTCCGCGGCACCGAGTTCGGCTGGGTGACGCTCGCCCTCGCCGGCTGCACCGTGCTGGCGGCGAAGATCCTGCGGGCCGCCCGCCGGGTGGCGGACCCGTGGAACCGGCGGTGGCTGCTCGGCACCGCGGCTGCCGCAGCCGTCATCGCGTCGCTCGTACTCGCGGTGGCCGTGGCGCACGCGTGACACGTGTCAATATCATCTGGCGATGACCTCCCAAGCTCGCCGGAAGCGGCCCCGGAAACGCCGCGCGCCGGTGAGACACGTGCCGCGTCCGGTGCCGAGGGCGTGGATCCTGCGGCAGCGCTGGAGGCGGATCCGCATCGGCTACGGGCTCCTGCTGGCGGGCGGGTTCGCCGCGCTGATCTGGTTCGCCGGAGCGATCATCAGCGGATACGCCGGCTTGGCCCGCGCGGTCACCGGCGGAGAACCGTGGGGCATGGCGATCGCCGGATGGCTGCTGGTCTTCGCGCCGTTCGGTGTGGTCCTCGCACTCGCGATGATGGGCAGCGAGCGACTCGAGACGAAACCGGCGTGGGCTCTCGGCGTTCTCCTCGCCGCGCTGGTGCCGCTGGCCGTGTACGCCACCCCGTACCCCGAACGGCTCGACCTGGCGCACCTGGTCGGCGGGCCGGGCGGCGCGGGCTTCATCGCCGGTCTGCGCAACGGCGCGCTCGCCGGCGTCGTGTCCCTCCTCGTCGCGGGGGACATCGGCCGCGACGGGGACGACGGCGACTCCGACGCCCGCGCCGAACGGCGGATGTCGTTTCTCATCGGCCTCGGCACGTTCGCGCTCGCGACGCTGGCCGCCGCGACCGTCCTCGCGGGCTGACCGATGATCTTCAACGAGGACGGCGAGCTCCGCGTGTGGGCGGGCATCGTGCTGGTGATCGGCTGGATCGCGATGTTCGCGGCCGGACCGGTCGTGGCCGGCGCCTGGATCGACGCCGCACGCGTGCTCACCTTCGGACATCCGTCGGGCATGGCGGTCGCCGGCTGGCTGATCTACTGGCTGCCGTGCGTGCTGTTCCTGGTCACCGTGCCACGGTGGACGCGGCGGCCGATCCCGCGCTGGGCCTACCTGATGATCACCATCGCGCTCGCCCTCGTCGCGGTCGACGTCTGCCTGTTCCCGGCCGGCAACCAGGAACTCCTGCCGCTGGTCGACGGCCCCGGCGGCGCGGGTTTCGTCACCGGCCTGCGCTGCGGGCTGGTGGCCGGCGCCGTCACGACCTTCGTGATGCCGCCGCTGCTCTTCAGCGACGCGGCGCGCCGCAGCCCCGACCCGGTCGTCCGCCTGGTCGCGGTCCTCGCCCCGTTCGTGACGTTCCTGATCGCCACGCTGCTGGCGGCGATCGTGCTGGCGTGACCTTCCTAGAATCGACTGATGAGCTCCGATGACTCGGCCATCGAGTTCCGGAACCCGAAATCCGACAACAGCGGATGCCTGACGGGCTGCCTCGTCTTCCTGGGCGTCTGCGTCGCGTTCACGCTGATCCCGCTCCTGGCCTTCCTCGTCGTCGCGCCCACGTTCGGCGTCCTGTTCAACGAGACGGCACGGTCGATCACCGGCGGCGCGACGGCGGCGATGGCCGTGTCCGGCTGGCTGATCTGCTACGCCGGAGGAGCCGCCATCGGGGCGCTCGTGTTGTGGCACCGGCGGCTCGGTAAGTGGCTGCGGGTGACGGCCGGCGTGGTGGCCGGTGTGCTGGCGCTCACCGCCATCTCCTACCTGCCGAGCCGGGACTGGGATCCGGTCGAACTGGTCAGCGGGGTGGGCGGCGCGGCCTTCCTCGTCGGCGCGCACTGGGGACTCCTCGCCGGGGCGATCACCCTGGCCCTGGCCTGGCTGGCGGCCAAACTGAGGAAAGAACCCGATCACGGCCGTGCCATGGCCACTCTGCTGGGTGTCGCGGTGGCGGTCGCGGCCACCTCGCTCGTCGTGGCGGTTGTCCGCGTGTGATCGTGCGTGCTTTACCTCGTACCCATGACGCAGGAAGGCCGGGGCGCACGGCCCCGGCCTCTCCCGATCAGATCTCGCCCGCGTGGATCAGAGGTGAGCGACGTCCGCCTGCTTGGCCCGGACCGCCTCGGCGGCCTCCTTCAGACCGGCGACCTCGCTGTCGGTGAGCTTGTCCTCGACGACCTTCTTGATGCCCTGCGCGCCCAGCTCGGCCTCGACGCCCAGGTAGACGCCGGAGATGCCGTACTCGCCCTCGACCCAGGCGCAGACCGGCATGACCACACCGGAGTCCTCGGCGACGGCCTTCGCCATGCGGGCGGCGGCGGCCGACGGAGCGTAGTAGGCAGAACCGGTCTTGAGCAGCGCGACGACCTCGGCGCCACCGTTGCGGGTGCGAACCACCAGCTCCTCGATCTTGTCGGCCGGGAGCAGCTCGGACAGCGGCTTGCCGTCCACCGTGCAGCGCGAGGGAACCGGAACCATGGTGTCGCCGTGCGAGCCGAGCGTCAGCGCCTTGACGCTGGCCACCGGAACCTTGAGCTCCTCGGCGATGAAGTTCGTGAAACGGGCGGTGTCGAGCACGCCGGCCTGGCCGAAGACGCGGTTCCTCGGGAACTGGGTGGCGATCTGGGCGAGCGCGGTCATCTCGTCGACCGGGTTGGACACGACGATGACGACGGCGTTCGGGGCGTACTTCGCGATGTTCTCCGCGACCTGGCGCACGATCTTGGCGTTGACCTCGAGCAGGTCCATCCGGGACATGCCCGGCTTACGCGGCAGACCGGCGGTCACGACGACGACGTCGGAGCCCTCGATCGCCTCGTAGCCCTCGCCGTTCGGGCCGGTGGTCGCGCCGATGACCTTGGTCTCGTAGCCCTCGATCGCACGGGACTGGTTGAGGTCGAGTGCGATGCCGGCGGGCTTACCCTCGAGGATGTCGGTGAGGACCACCGTGTCGAAGATGTCGTACTCGGCGAGACGCTGCGCGGTCGTGGACCCGTAGAAACCGGCGCCTACGACGGTTACCTTCTTGCCCATAGCTCTCTCTCCCAGTGTCCTGGCGATTTTTCGCGACCGTATCAGCCGGTAAACGGGGCATTACGAGCCGGTCGGCTTAACGGGACGTAAGCCACTCGATCCTTTCATCCCACCCGCTTGTCCACAGGCGGTCGAGGGTTGTCCACAGCCTCACAAGCGATCTTCCGTCGCGTTGCTCCACCCTGTCCCGGTGCCCGCTCTCTCCGCCGGCCCGTTCGTCGGCTCCCACGCCGTCGCCTCCGGCCTCCTCACCAAGAAGATGCTGGCCGGTCCGCGCTGGCAGCGGCTGTTCCCGGACGTCTACGCGCATCGGGACGCCGAACTCGATCACCGGTCCTGGTGCGTGGCCGCCATGCTGACGACGTCGGCTCCGGCAGCCGTCGGCGGGCCGAGCGCCGCCTGCCTGTGGGGTGCCGCCACGCTGCGGACACCGACACCGGTGCATCTGGTCGCGCCACGCACTCGCGGGATGCGACGGGACGAGCGGATCGCGGTGCACTACACGACCATCGCCGCCACGGATGTGACAGTGCGGGACGGTCTGCGGGTCACCACGCCGGAGCGGACCGTCTTCGACCTGGGACGGCGTGCCCCGCGTCCGGAAGCCCTCGCCGTCGTGGACGCCATGCTGCACCGGCACCTGCTCAACCCGGACGTTCTGCGACGCATGATGCGCGCACGGCAGGGATGGCCCGGTGTGGCGCGGCTCGCACGGCTGCTCCCGCTCGCCGACCCGGGCAGCGAGTCGCCGATGGAGACACGGCTACGACTGCTCCTCGTCGACGCCGGAACACCGCGGGCGGTGACCCAGTTCGAGGTGCGGAACGCCGGCGGCGTCCTGGTCGGCAGAGTGGACCTCGCGTGGCCGGACCTGCGGCTCGCGGTCGAGTACGACGGCGATCACCATCGGGAGAGGGCGCAGTTCCGGCGGGATGCGGAGCGGGGGAACGCGTTGCGGCTCGCGGGGTGGACGGTGCTGCGCTTCACCGCTGATGACGTGCTGCGGCGGCCGGAGGAGACGACTCGGGTGGTGCTCGCGGCGATGGCGCAGCTGGGCCGCCGCGCGTGAGGGCCCGCCCAAGCGAGCCGCACGCCAGCCCCCCACCACGCCGCTCCAGGGACGCTGACGCACGGCCGCCCCGGACGAGCCGCACACCAGCCCCCCAACCACGCCACTCCAGGGCTCTGACGCACGGCCGGCCCGGACGAGCCGCGCGTCAGCCCCCCACCACGGCCACTCCAGGGCGCTGACGCACGGCCGACCCGGACGAGCCGCACACCAGCCCCCCACCACGGCCACTCCAGGGCGCTGACGCACGGCCGACCCGGACAAGCCGCACACCAGCCCCCCACCACGGCCACTCCAGGGCGCTGACGCACGGCCGACCCGGACGAGCCGCACACCAGCCCCCCACCACGGCCGCTCCAGGGCGCTGACGCACGGCTCCCCTCAGTGGAAGAAGTGCCGCGTCCCCGTCAGGTAGACGGTCACCCCCGCCTTCTCCGCCGCCTCGATGACCAAATTGTCCCGAATAGACCCACCAGGCTGCACCACAGCCCTGACCCCAGCCCCGATCAACACCTCAAGCCCATCCGGGAACGGAAAGAACGCATCCGAAGCCGCCACACTCCCCACAGCCCGCTCCCCAGCCCGCGAAACCGCCAACCGAGCCGAATCCACCCGGTTGACCTGCCCCATCCCGACCCCGACAGTCGCACCACCGGACGCCAGCAGGATCGCGTTGCTCTTCACACTCCGCACCGCCCGCCAAGCGAACGCCAGATCCGCCAGCACGGCCGGAGAAGCCGGCTCTCCGCAGGCCAGAGTCCACGCGGAAGGAGAGTCCCCCGGAGCCGAGATCCGGTCCGCCATCTGCACCAGCACACCGCCGCCGACCTGCTTGATCTCCGCAGGAGCCGGATTCCACGGTGGCGCCACCAGCACCCGCAGGCTCTTCTTCTCCATCAGCAGGGAGAGCGCGTCCGGCTCATAACCGGGCGCCACGATCACCTCGGTGAAGATCTCGGAAAGCTGCCGGGCGAGCTCAACCGTCACCGACGCGTTGACCGCCACGACGCCGCCGAACGCTGACACCGGGTCGCACTCGTGTGCCTTGCGGTGCGCGGCCGCCACGTCCTCGCCGATCGCGATCCCGCACGGATTGGCGTGCTTGATGATCGCCACACAGGGTTCGGTGAAGTCGTTCGCACTCCTCCAGGCCGCGTCCGCGTCGACGTAGTTGTTGTAGGACATCTCCTTGCCGTGCAGCTGGGTGGCCTGCGCGAGTCCGGCCGGCGCACCCGGGTCGACGTAGAGCGCCGCCTCCTGATGCGGGTTCTCGCCATAGCGCAGCACCGACGACCGTTGCAGCGCGATCCCCGCGAACGCCGGCCACTCCGAGGGCGCCAGCACGGTCGCGCACCAGTTCGCCACCGCCACGTCGTACTCCGCGATGTCCGCGAAGGCGCGAGCCGCGAGCGCTTTGCGCTGCGTCAGCGAGAAGCCGCCGTTCGTCAGGGCGTCAACCACCAGGGGGTACGCGGAAACGGCCGTCACCACCGCGACCGACGCGTGGTTCTTGGCCGCCGCCCGGACCATGGCCGGTCCACCAATATCGATCTTGGCGACGCAGTCCTCCTCGTCCGCTCCGGACGCGACCGTCTCGCTGAACGGGTAGAGGTTGCTCACCAGCAGGTCGAACGGCGCGATGCCGTGCTCCTCGAGCTCCGAGACGTGGCTCTCCAGCCGCATGTCGGCGAGCAGCCCACCGTGAACCGACGGGTGCAGCGTCTTGACCCGGTCGCTCAGGATCTCGGGGAACCCGGTGATCTCCTCCACCCGGGTCACCGGCACGCCCGCCTTCTCCACGGTCGCCGCGGTCGAACCGGTCGACACGATCTCCACACCGGCCGCGTGCAGCGCCCGGGCGAGCTCGACGATCCCGTCCTTGTACCAGACGCTGAGCAGCGCCCGCCTGATCGGCCGGCGACCCTCATCAACGGAGCTCACGGAATACGTACCTTTCTGTCCTCGATGGTCCAGCCCTCGCGGACCAGGCGGCCGACGCACTCGACCAGCTGTGCCCGCTCGGCCACCTTGATCCGCTCGGTGAGCGTGTCCTCCGTGTCGTCGTCGAGCACGGGCACGGCGACCTGGGCGATGATCGGGCCGGTGTCGACTCCGGCGTCGACGAAGAAGAGTGTCGCGCCGGCGATCTTGACGCCGTACGCGATCGCGTCCCGCGGCCCGTGAATGCCGGGGAAGGCCGGCAGCAGCGCGTTGTGCGTGTTGATGTACCGGTCGCCGAACGCGTCCAGGAACTGCTTCCCGACCAGCTTCAGGAAACCTGCCGAGATCACCAGGTCCGGCTGATGGGCGGCGACGTGTGCGGTCAGCGCCGCGTCCCAGTCGTCACGGCTCGGGTACGCCTTCACCGAGTCCACGAAAGTGGGAACGCCCGCCGCCGCGGCCCGGTCGAGCCCCGCGATGCCGTCCCGGTCGGCGCCGACTGCCACCACCTCTGCCCCGTACGCCGGGTCGGCGGCCGCGTCGAGAAGTGCTTGCAGGTTGCTGCCCGATCCGGAGATGAGGACGACCAGGCGGGCGGGCGCGGGGTCAATCACCTGTGCACCCTATCTCCGCAGCATGAGGCCGCTGACAACGGGGCATTCCGGGACACGCGGATCGGCTGACATCCATTACGCTGCGCCAGCAGACTGAACGTGTTCTGATCGCCGATCAACGGCGAACACGGAGGAGATAAAAGTGGCATACCCGCCTCCCGCATACGGACCGCCCCCTGGCCAGCAGCCCTACGGTGCCGCACCGCAGAACGGCTTCGGCCTCACCAGCATGATCTTGGGCATCATCTCGATCCCGATCTCGTGCTGCTGGTACATCAGCGGTGTGGTCGGCATCATCGGCCTGATCTTCGGTTTCCTCGGCAAGAAGAAGGCCGACGCCGGTCTGGCCAACAACCGCGGCATCGCCATCGCCGGCATTGTGACCAGTGTGGTCGGCCTCGCGCTCGCCATCCTGTTCATGATCCTGGCCGTCGCCCTGCGCGACTTCGACGTACAGGAGTGGGTCCGCCAGCAGCAGGAGCAGGCTGCCTGATCCACCGGCAACGGTGGCCCGGCGCCCGAGAGCGCCGGGCCACCAGCCGCAAAGAGAAGTCAGGACCGCCGGCCGGCCTTGTACAGCCGCGCCGCGCACGCCCCGCCCGCCACCGCGGCACCCGCCACGATCGACCCCACCAGCACCACCTGCAGCGGATCCGGTCCGATGTGGGAGAGCCGGCCCGCGCCCAGCCCGCCGCCGGACATCCACGAGAGCGCTCCGAGCACCGCGCCCGCCGTCGGCCCCGCGATCAGGCTCGAACCGATCAGAAACAGCCACGGCGGCTCGACCACGTCCGCGCCGCCCCGCCGTCCGGCGCGCGGTCCGCCCCGGCCGTACCGCAAGCGCTGTGTCAGCAGCCAGCCCGCGGCGGCTCCGGCGATCACGGGTAGCACCAGCAGCGCCGTACCGACCGTACCCATCGGCCCGTCCGGGAGCCCGGCCAGCAGCGGCAGTGTGGGAAGCGGGCCGACAGTCACCTCGGTCAGACGGATCGCCGAGTCGGTGCCGAGCGCGAATCCCGGCCCGAGGAGGTAGGCGGCGGCCCAGATCGAGGCGTTCACCGCGTACGCGATGCTGATGAGGGTTATGCCGGCCTGGCCGGCCACCCCGGTGCGGTAGGCGGCGATCATCTCGGCGGCTTGCCCGCCGCCGAGGGCCAGCGAGAGGCCGCCGGCGATCGCACCGGTGCCGAGGATCAGGAACGCCGCCATCAGGCCCGCGCGGGCGCCGTGCCGCAGCACCGGTGGGACACGCCGGGCGATCACGGAGATGGCGTCGGTGCCGCGCAGCGAGCCGATCAGCGCCCCGGCGATGCCGAGGGCGAGGAAGTGCCACGCGGCCTGCGAGGGTGAGACGTCCGTGCCGCGACCGTCGACGAGGCGGGCGCCGAGATAACCCACCGATGCGTACGCGCAACCGACCGCGACCGCGACGAGGAGCGCCTTTCCGACCGACCCGGTCCGGCGAGCGCCCACCGCACGGGTGACGTGCAGGCCTGCCCGGTTGAGCCGCCAGATCACCAGGAGTGTCAGCAGCAGCGGGGCGATCGCGAGTGGCCCGATGGACGTACCGATCGGAACGCCGTGCCCGAGCAACCAGCCCGCCAGACCCGCGTGCGCGGCCCCGCCGATGCCGCCGGAGCCTTCCAGGGTTCGTGCCAGCCCGATCACCGCGGCCACCGGCAGATACGTCAGCGCGGCCGCCCAGATCGTGGCGAAGGCGACCGCCACCAGCAGCGGGGCGCGGCGGCCGGACGGCTCCGG
Organism: Actinoplanes sp. NPDC051861; assembly: GCF_040681145.1. Lineage (NCBI taxonomy): Bacteria > Bacillati > Actinomycetota > Actinomycetes > Micromonosporales > Micromonosporaceae > Actinoplanes > Actinoplanes sp. NPDC051861. The sequence goes on along the minus strand of NZ_JBFAYE010000002.1, from coordinate 348,613 downwards.
CGGGCGGCGCGGCCCGGGCAGCCGGACGGTGTCGCGCCGGCCGAGCACCTCGTCGTCGACCAGCACGGTGTCGCGCTGTTCCGGGATCGTCGTGGTGGTGCGCTCACCCGGCGCGAACTGTTCGGTGTCGCGCTGCTCGGTGTTGCGCTGCTCGGTGTTGCGCTGCTCGGTGTCGCGGACGGCCGGCTCCCGCACGACGGACTGCAGCGCCTCGGCGACCGCGAACGGGTCCTCCGAGCCGTCAGGCCGGTCGGTTGTGCTGGGCATCGCCGCCTACTTTTTCACGCCGCGGCGGTTCCGGCGATGCAGAAACAGCGGCGCGCCGCCGATCGGGTCTCTCCGGACCCGGCCGACGGCGCGCGTGAGGTGCTGCTTCAGCTCATGACCTCACGCATGAGCCGGGCGGTCTCGCTCGGCGTCTTGCCGACCTTGACGCCGGCCGCCTCGAGGGCCACCTTCTTGGCGTCGGCCGTACCCGCGGAGCCGGAGATGATGGCGCCGGCGTGGCCCATCGTCTTCCCGGGCGGCGCGGTGAAGCCGGCGATGTAGCCGACCACCGGCTTGGTCACGTTCGCCTTGATGAACTCGGCGGCACGCTCCTCGGCGTCACCACCGATTTCACCGATCATGACGATCGCGTCGGTGTCCGGGTCGTCCTGGAACGCCTTCAGCGCGTCGATGTGCGTGGTGCCGATGACCGGGTCACCGCCGATGCCGACGCAGGTGGAGAAGCCGAAGTCGCGCAGCTCGTACATGAGCTGGTACGTCAGCGTGCCACTCTTGCTGACCAGCCCGATCCGGCCCTGCGGGGTGATGTCGGCCGGGATGATGCCGGCGTTCGAGGCGCCCGGCGAGGCGATGCCCGGGCAGTTCGGGCCGATGATCCGGGTCCTCTCACCCTTGGCAACGTTGTACGCCCAGAAGGCGGCCGAGTCCTGCACCGGCACGCCCTCGGTGATCACCACGGCGAGCGGGATCTCGGCGTCGATCGCCTCGACCACGGCGGCCTTGGTGAACGCCGGCGGCACGAAGATGACCGACACGTCCGCGCCGGTCTCCTTGATCGCCTCGGCCACCGTCGCGAAGACCGGCAGCTCGGTGCCGTCGAAGTCCACCTTCGTACCGGCCTTGCGCGGGTTCACGCCGCCGACCACGTTGGTGCCGGCCGCGAGCATCCGCTTGGTGTGCTTCGAGCCCTCCGAGCCGGTGATGCCCTGGACGATGACCTTGGAGTCCTTGGTGAGCCAGATAGCCATTAGTTCACTTCCCCGCAGCCGCGAGCTCGGCGGCGCGCTCGGCCGCTCCGTCCATCGTGTCCACCCGCTGCACCAGCGGGTTGTTCGCTCCGTCCAGGATGGCACGGCCGGCCTCGGCGTTGTTGCCGTCGAGGCGTACGACGAGCGGCTTGGTGACCTGCTCGCCGCGCTCCGCGAGCAGCGCGAGCGCCTGGATGATGCCGTTGGCGACCGCGTCGCAGGCGGTGATGCCGCCGAAGACGTTGACGAAGACGGACTTCACGGCCGGGTCGCCGAGGACGATCTCCAGGCCGTTCGCCATCACCTGGGCGCTGGCGCCACCACCGATGTCGAGGAAGTTGGCGGGCTTCACGTTGCCGTGCTTCTCACCCGCGTACGCCACCACGTCCAGCGTCGACATGACCAGGCCGGCGCCGTTTCCGATGATGCCGACCTCGCCGTCCAGCTTGACGTAGTTGAGGTTCTTCGCCTTGGCGGCCTGCTCCAGCGGGTCGACCGCGGACTTGTCCTCCAGCGCCTCGTGGTCGGGGTGCCGGAAGCCGGCGTTCTCGTCCAGCGTGACCTTGGCGTCCAGCGCGAGCACCCGGCCGTCGCCGACCTTGGCGAGCGGGTTGACCTCGACCAGCGTGGCGTCCTCGGCGACGAACGCCTGCCACAGCTTCACCGCGATGTCGACGACCTGGTCGGCGACATCGGCCGGGAACTTGGCGGCGGTCACGATCTCGCGCGCCTTCGCCTCGTCCACGCCCTTGCTGGCGTCGATCGCGACCTTGGCGACCCGGTCCGGGTCCTCCTCGGCGACCGTCTCGATCTCCATACCGCCGGCGACGCTGGCGATGCAGAGGAAGGTACGGTTCGCGCGGTCCAGCAGGTAGGAGAAGTAGTACTCCTCCTTGATGTCGGCCGTCTCGGCCAGCATCACCTTGTGAACCGTGTGCCCCTTGATGTCCATGCCCAGGATGTCGGTCGCGCGAGCCTGCGCCTCGTCCGGGCCGTCGGCCAGCTTCACACCGCCGGCCTTGCCACGGCCACCGACCTTGACCTGCGCCTTGACGACGACCTTGCCGCCCAGCCGCTCGGCGATGGCCCGGGCCTCCTGCGGGGTCTCTGCGACGCCGCCGCCCAGCACGGGCAGCCCGTGCCGTTCGAACAGGTCGCGCCCCTGATACTCGAACAGGTCCACGTGTCTCCTTTCGCTCGCGACGCCAAGCGCCGGCAAGCCGCACCGTTGCGTCCCGACCTGTGTGCGCGGCGACTCGCAGCAGCAGCGCCGCCAGCGTGAGGATCGTCCGGCCTCTGAAGAAGCCTCATTCGCAGACTAGCGACCGATTCGACCCCGGTTACCGCGCGGGTGCACGGTGTGCAAGACCACACACTGGAGTGACGAAATCGCAGGTCCGGGGCGGTGGAGACCATCGCGCACAGTGTGCGTTGTGCGGCTCCTCCACACTCACCGGCCACACCGGCCACTCCCGTGGCGCTGATCGATCTTGGCGCGCCGGAAAAAGTCATGGAGGCGCACGTAACCCGCTTGAGAAGGGCGTCGTTGAGTGTGATGTCGGAGCGCTACGGCGCACCGCAAGGAAAGCGGCCGATGCCCTGTCGGTCGAGGGGTGGCGGCGGGGCATCGCGCATAGAGGGGCCGGACGTGTGAGGGGTGCGTCCGGCCTCTCCCCTTGCGGGGTCACCGGACGCCGCCGCCCTGATCACCAGTGGAAATGCTCCCGCGGACGGCCGAAATCAGGCCACCGGCGTGGCCACATTGGCGCGTACCCATTCGACGATGGACGCCATCGTCGCACCCGGAGTAAATATCGCGGCTACGCCGAGTGATTTCAATTCAGGGATGTCGTCGTCGGGAATGATGCCGCCACCGAATACTTTGATGTCGGCTGCGTCACGTTCCGCCAACAGCTCGATCACCCTCCGAAAGAGTGTCATGTGCGCCCCGGAGAGGACCGACAACCCGATCGCGTCGGCGTCCTCCTGAATGGCGGTCTCCACGATCTGCTCCGGCGTCTGATGCAACCCGGTGTAGACGACTTCCATGCCGGCGTCGCGCAACGCCCTCGCCACCACCTTGGCGCCGCGGTCGTGCCCGTCCAGCCCGGGCTTCGCGACGACCACCCTGATCCGTGCTTGCATGCCTGACCCCTTCGGGTTCCGACCCCGGTGGCGGGCGCCCGGCACCGGGCCCCTCCGTGGTCACCTGAACGAACGGTAACCCGCGGCGCCGAGCCGGGGTAGCGCACGGTCCGACCTGGCAAGCGAGTTGAATAGTTCTCCCGGTCACATTACTTTCCGTTTCTGGCGCGATCACACTGGGTTGCCATTTCAGCGACCGAGAAAGGTAACCAATTCGGACAATCGCTGATCAATGCAGACTAGGAACTGTCACGAAATTGGCGCTGCGACTTGTGACCCGGCGGCCGTTTCGTTACCGTGGCCACGGCTCTCGCAGAGGTTCACTCCATAGCGAGGGTCCGGCCAGCCACCGTTTACCGCTGTTCGGGGACGTGGTGGTGCCGCCGAAATGCCACTGACGGAGGGTTGTTCGTGCGCCAGCGCTTGTCGTCTGAGCCCGATCGCTATCGCGGCCGCCGCCGTGTACCTACCCCTCCGCGCAGCCGTTACGCCGTCGTCATCACATCGGCCTTCGTCGGAGCCGGCGTCGTCGCTCTCGGAGCGGCCTCCAACCTCCCGGACGCCAAGGCGGTCAGCCCCGACGTCCTGGAGAGCCTGCACAGTTCGAACATCGCGGCTGACGCTCTCGACAACCGCGCGCAGGAGGACTCCCGGGCGTCCCGGAGCAACGACCGCGGCGAGACCACCGAGCTGTCCGCCGAGGTCTCGGCAGAGGACATCTACGTCCTGCCGGTCGACGACTACACGTTCTCCTCGCCCTACGGCGTCCGCTTCGGCAAACTCCACGCCGGCATCGACCTGGCCGCCGCCGACGGCACGCCCTACAAGGCAGTCCACGGCGGCGAGGTGACCAAGGCCGGCTACGACGGCGGCTACGGCTACTCGATCACCATCCGCCAGTCCGACGGCACCGAAATGATCTACGCCCACTCCCGCCGCCTCCTCGTCAAGAAGGGCGAGCAGGTCAAGGCCGGCCAGGTGATCGGCGAGATCGGCAACACGGGCTACTCCTACGGAACGCACCTCCACCTGGAGGTCCACGTCAAGGGCACCCCGGTCGACCCGATCGTCTTCCTCCAGGACAACGGCGTGGACATCAAGCTCCAGATCGAATCGGTGTACGCAGGAATGGCCGCGGCCGACGCCGCCTCCTGATCCCGCTTCACTCCCCGCCGACTCCATCCCTCCCGCTGTCGGTTGCATGTTGGTAGAAGCCACCCAACTCCCTTCAGCGCCCCCGCACCCCGTACCGACAGGAACGTGACAGCCGAAGTCACGCAATCCGGGGGGCAAGTTCCGTGGGGCAGCACTCAACATCAGGCCGAGGCGGCAAACACCGTCAGGAGCTGCTGCACCGTCACCGCGCCCCAGCCTTTCCGGAGCTCTTCGCCACCCGGAGCCGCTCAGCCCTCTCGGTAACCGCCCTGAGCGCCACCCTGGCCGCCGGCATCGGCGCAGCCGGCGTCTCCGCCACCGCCGCCCCTCTGTCCGGCGCGGACAACTCCCCGGTCAGCCATGTAACCGCCGCTCACCCACCAGCCACCCTGCCGATCGAGCCCCCCACCGGCGACGAGGCGCCCGGCAAGGCCTTTCCCGACGGCATCCGGCTGTCCCTCCCCGCGGGCCCGGCCGCTGCGGCGGTGGAACTCAAGGAACGCCCACTTCCCCCGGCCGAGTGGGTCCACCCCCTCTCCGCCGCCACCGTCACCTCCTGCTTCGGCCAGCGCTGGGGCCGCCTGCACGCCGGCGTAGACCTGGCCACCGCCTTCGGCACCCCCATCGTGGCCGCCGGCGCCGGCACCGTAGTAGCAGCCGGCCCCAACGGCGGTTACGGCAACGCCGTCCTCATCGACCACGGCAACGGTTACCTGACCCACTACGGCCACATGTCGGCGATCGCCGTCACCGTCGGCCAGCAGGTCAAGACCGGCGAACACATCGGCGACGAGGGCTCCACGGGACACTCCACCGGCCCGCACCTGCACTTCGAGGTCCACCAGGGCCATTTCCAAAACCCCGTGGAACCCACGGCCTGGATGCGCGCCCACGATGTGGAGATCCCCGGCTGTTCCACCGCGGCCCCCGAGACCGCACCCACCACCGCCGCCGCCAAGTAGGTGGTTGATCAGAGCTTCTCGATCGGGGCGTGACGCAGGACCAGCCACATGACCTGGTCGCCGAAATCGATCTGGGCGCGGGTCCCCGGGCCGTGGCCCTCCACCGCCAGGACACGGCCCAGGCCGTAGCGCTGATGGTTGATGCGGTCCCCAGGGTCGACCTTGGGGGCCTGTTTCAGGTCGCTGGCGGTGGCGAGCTTGCTGGCGTCGATGCCGAGCCGCTCGGCGATGCGCTGGGCCTTGGGCGTACCCCCGGCGAAGCCCCCGCCTCGCTGGCGGTCCCCGCCCCCTCGGCCACCCACGCCGCCGCCGGTGCCGGACCATGACGTGTACGAACCGCCGGTGCGCTCCCACCGGACCAGCTCGGTGGGCAGCTCGTCGGTGAAGCGTGAGGGCGGGTTGTACTGCGGCTGGCCCCACGCCGAGCGCGTGACCGCCCGGGAGAGGTAGAGGCGCTGGCGGGCGCGGGTAATCCCCACGTACGCCAAGCGGCGCTCCTCCTCCAGCTCGGTGTTGTCGCCCAGCGCCCGCATGTGCGGGAAGACGCCGTCCTCCAGCCCGGTGAGGAAGACCACCGGGAACTCCAGGCCCTTCGCCGTGTGCAGCGTCATCAGCGTGACCACCCCCTGGTGCTCGGGGTCGTCGCTCGGGATCTGGTCGGCGTCCGCGACAAGGGCGACCTGCTCCAGGAAGCCCGCGAGCGTGGCCACCTGCACCTCGCCCTCGGCGGCGAGCGACTCGACCCGTTCCGTGTACTCCCGGGCGACGCTCACCAGCTCCTGCAGGTTCTCCACGCGGCCCTGGTCCTGCGGGTCGAGACTCTCCTCCAGCTCGCTGAGCAGGCCGGAGCGTTGCAGCACCGACTCCAGCACCTCCTCCGGCGGAGCCGTGGCAGCGAGCTCGCGAATGTCGTCGAGGAGCTGGACGAAATCGCCGATGCTGTTGACCGCGCGCGTGGAGATGCCGGGTGCGTCCTTCGCGTGGCGCAGCGCCTGGCCGAACGAGATCCGCTCCCGACTCGACAGGGCCTCGATGCACGCCTCGGCACGGTCGCCGATGCCGCGCCTCGGGGTGTTGAGGACGCGGCGGATGCTGACGGTGTCGTCGTCGTTCACGATGGAGCGTAGGTACGCCAAGGCGTCCCGAACCTCCTTGCGCTCGTAGAAGCGCACACCGCCAACCACCTTGTACGGCAGCCCGACGCGAATGAACACCTCCTCGAACACACGGGACTGCGCATTCGTCCGGTAGAAGACCGCAACGTCGCCCGGCCGCACCTCGTGGTTGTCGCAGAGCCGGTCGATCTCGCGTGCCACCCAGTCCGCCTCGGCGTGCTCGGTGTCCGCGACGTAGCCCACGATCTGCTCGCCGGCACCCTGGTCGCTCCAGAGGCGCTTGGGTTTGCGGGAGGTGTTGCGGTCGATCACCGCGTTGGCCGCGCTGAGGATCGTCTGGGTGGAGCGGTAGTTCTGCTCCAGCAGGATGGTCCGCGCGTCCGGGTAGTCCCGCTCGAACTCCAGGATGTTGCGGATGGTCGCGCCGCGGAACGCGTAGATCGACTGGTCCGCGTCACCGACCACGCACAGCTCGCCCGGGTCCTCGGTGCCGATCAGTTCGCGGATCAACGTGTACTGCGCGTGGTTGGTGTCCTGATACTCGTCCACCAGGACGTGGCGGAACCGCTTGCGATAGACCTCGGCGACGTGCGGGTGCGACTGGAACAGGTGGACCGTCGCCATGATGATGTCGTCGAAGTCCAGCGCGTGCGCCTCGCGCAGCCGCCGCTGATACAACTCATACGCCTCGGCGACGGCCCGCTCGTTCGGTCCCTTCGCCCTGGCCTTGAAGTCCTCGGGCTCGACCAGCTCGTTCTTCAGGTTCGACACCTGGGCGGCGAGGCCGCGAGCCGTGTATCGCTTCGGGTCCAGGTCCAGCTCGCGGGCCACCAGCTGCATGAGCCGGCGGGAGTCGTCGGCGTCGTAGATCGAGAACGTGCTCTTCAGCCCGGCGTGCTCGTGCTCGGCGCGCAGGATGCGCACGCACGCCGAGTGGAACGTCGACACCCACATGAGCCGGGCGCGCGGGCCGACCAGGTGGGCCACCCGCTCCTTCATCTCGCCGGCGGCCTTGTTGGTGAAGGTGATCGCGATGATCTGGCCGGGATGCACGCCGCGTTCGGCCAGCAAATACGCAATACGGTGCGTCAGCACCCTCGTCTTGCCCGAGCCGGCGCCCGCCACGATGAGCAGCGGCGCGCCGGAGTGGGTCACGGCGTCGCGCTGAGGACCGTTCAGCCCGGTCAGCAGCGCCTCGGGATCGAGTCGCCGGGCAGCCGGGCGGGCCGCCTCCGGAGCCCGGACCGCGGGCACGGAGAACAGAGTTTCGGGGGGTTCTGAGGAAGGTCGCATCGCGGGAGCAAGTGTAAGCCGACCCACCGACAGAAATTCCGCGCCCGACCGGCGCCGCATCGGGGTTCAGCAATTGATTTGTCACCCCGAAGTGGTAGCGCCGGATCAGGTGATCCACGAGGCTGACCGGGTTGGTGAAAAAGTCACTCCCGTTAGGGGGATCGATAACGTGAGTTCCTCCCAGCTCCGGGGCCGGGCCGCGCTGACCGCCGCGCTCGTGACCGTCGCGGGCGCCCTCGCCGCGATACCGGCCGCGCAGACCGCCGTCGCCGCACCGCCGGAGTTCAACCCGGTCTCGGCGTCGTACGGCAATCCCACCGGAGCCACCGTCAAGGGCCAGTTCCTCAGCTACAACGACTTCCACGGTGCCATCGACCCACCCACCGGCAGCGGTGCGGTGGTCAACGCGAGCGGGACCAGCACCCCGGCCGGCGGCGTCGAGTACCTTGCCACGTACCTGAAGAAGCTCCGCGCGGAGGCCAAGGCCGAGGGCCGTTCGACGATCACCGCCGGCGCCGGCGACCTGATCGGCGGGACGCCACTGGTCAGTGCCGCGTTCCACGACGAGCCCACGATCGAGCTGATGAACGAGGTCGGGCTGCAGGTCAGCTCGGTCGGCAACCATGAGTTCGACGAGGGTGTCGACGAGCTGATCCGTATCCAGCGCGGCGGCTGCCACCCGACCGACGGCTGCCAGGACGGCGACGGGTACAGGGGCGCGAAGTTCACCTACCTCGCGGCGAACACGATCAACAACAAGACCGGCCTGCCGATCCTGCCGCCGATCGACATCAAGTACGTCGGTGGCGTACCGGTCGGCTTCATCGGCATGACCCTCGAGGGCACGCCGACCATCGTCAACCCGGCCGGCATCAAGAACGTGCACTTCACCGACGAGATCGAGACCGCCAACAAGTGGAGCAACCTGCTCAAGCTCTTCGGGGTGAAGGCACAGGTGCTGCTGCTGCACGAGGGCGGCTCGCAGGGTTCGGCCACCCCGACGCCGGGCGTCTCGGACTGCACCGGCTTCACCGGGCCCCTGGTGCCGATCGTGGCGGGCCTCAACCCGGCGATCCGGGTCGTGATCTCCGGGCACACGCACCGCTTCTACTCCTGCAAGCTGCCGAACAGCTCGGGCACCGAGACGGTGGTCACCAGCGCCGGCAGCAACGGGCAGCTCATCACCGACATCGACTACACACTGGACAAGCGGACCGGCAAGTTCCTGGACGTCACCGCCAAGAACGTGATCGTCGAGAACGGCGTGCCGGACGGCAGCGGCGGCTGGGTGCGGGACGCCTCCGGCGCCTTCGTGAAGAATCCGGACACCGTCGACGCCGCGGCCAAGAGGGTCGCGGACAAATATCGTACGGCCGTCGCGCCGATCGCCAACCGGATCGTCGGCAGCATCAGCGCGGACATCGTGCGTACCGCCACCGCGGCCGGTGAGAGCCCGCTCGGCGACGTGATCGCCGATGCCCAGCTGGCGTACACGCAGAGCGCGGGTGCGCAGATCGCCCTGATGAACCCGGGCGGCATCCGGGCCGACCTGGACGCCGACCAGTCCAGCGGAGGGGAAGCCTTCGGTGTGGTGACGTACGGCGAGGCGTTCACGGTCCAGCCGTTCAACAACCTCGTGGTCACCCAGACGTTCTCCGGCACTGAGCTGAAGGACGTCCTGGAGCAGCAGTTCGTCGGCTTCGGCGGGCAGACGACGCAGCGGATCCTGCAGGTGTCGGCGGGCCTGACCTACACCTGGAGCGCTTCCGCCGCGCCGGGTTCCAAGGTCAGCAACCTGGCCCTGAACGGCACACCGATCGACCCGGCCGCCAACTACCTGGTGACGACGAACGACTTCCTGGCCAACGGCGGCGACGGGTTCAGCAACCTGACGCTCGGCGACGGGCGGGTCACCGCTCCGGGCTTCGACGTCGACGCGCTGGTGGCGCACCTGGCCACCGGCCCGATCGCGCCGGGCCTGGCGAACCGGATCACCAGGACACCCTGACGGTTCTTTGTCCCAACACTCGGGCCGTTTCCTTGCGGGGCGGTCCGAGACGGGGGCATACTCGGCTCGTGATCCAGGCAGAGCGATTTTTTTACTACGGCACCGGAGGTCCGGCAGCCGTAGGTCGCTCCTGAACCACAGACCTACATCAAGCCCCGGGCTTCACCGCCCGGGGCTTGATGCTGTCCGGGGCGTGTCGACCGGAACACCAGCACCCGAGGAGCAGGACATGACCGCCGACGTGATCGACGAGGCCACCGGCGCGGGCGAGGCACCGGCCGCCGACAAGATCCGCGCAATGCGTGAGCGGATCAACGAGATCGATCAAGCCATCATCGACCTCTGGCTGGAGCGCGCGAGCCTCTCGCAGGAGGTCGGCAAGACCCGCATGGCCAGCGGGGGCACCCGCCTGGTGCTGGCCCGCGAGCGGGAGATCATCGAGCACTTCCGCAACGCACTCGGCCCGGACGGCACCCAGGTCGCCCTGTTGCTGCTCCGCTCCGGCCGCGGCCCTCTCTAGGCCGCAGAGCCGCTACGCCGGAACCGGCATGCCACGAGGCCCGGGACGGCGAGCGGCGGAAACGCTGTGGCCGGGCCCCGTCCGCCGGGCCCGGCCGCATGCGCGTTCGGTGACTCAGTAGCTGGTGCCGTAAGCGGTGCCGCCCAGCTTGTAGCCCGGCTTCACGTACACGCGGTCGTCGAACGAGCGGACGTGGCCGAAGCTGCGGGTGCGAAGGTACGAGGAGCGGCAGTCATCCGCCTTCAGCACCCACAGCCCCCGCCGGATGCCGACCCGCACCGGGTAGCAGCGCGCGTTGTCGAACTTGCCGACCGCCTCACCGATGTAGCCGGCCTTACGGCAGGCGCCCAGCGTGCGGTACCAGCCGCGGACCTCGTCGCGGTCCCGGAACTGCTGCACCTGACCGCCCGAGGACTTTCCGCCGGCGTGCGTGCCACCGTCAGCGGCCAGGGCCGGCGCCCCGATGGCGGCCGAGGCCAGCAGTCCCAGGCCCGTCATGGTGAGCGTCCGTGCGATCTTGTTCATTGTCTTCCCCCTCCGGTTGGTGTTGCCTCCGTTGAGAAAGACGATGTCATAACGGACATAAGTAATTAAAGGGCTTATAGCCGTACTTTTGGTCAACTCTTTTTTGATCATTGGACAGGTTCTGCCCGCAAATGATCCATTTCGGCCAGATGACGACTCCGTGTCCGGCGAGGCCGTCGTTGACGAAGTTGCGGTGCTCCCTGCGTACCGAAGAAAGCGAAACGGCCCGGACCAAAGTCCGGGCCGTAACGATGTGGCAGGTCAGTGACCATGCACCACGTCGCGGATCTCCGCGAAGTGGCACGCGCTCGGGTGCGGCGAGCGCTCACGGGGGACGAGCGTCGGATCCTGCTTGGCGCAGACGTCCTGCGCCTTCCAGCATCGCGTGCGGAAGCGGCAACCCGACGGGGGGTTGGCCGGCGACGGCACGTCACCCTCAAGGACGATTTGGTCACGGTGACCGCGAAGGCGCGGGTCCGGGACCGGCACGGCCGAGAGAAGAGCCTGAGTGTACGGGTGAGTCGGCTGGTCGTAGATCTCCCGGTCGTAACCGAGCTCGACAACCCTGCCGAGGTACATCACGGCGACCCGGTCGGCGATGTGCCTGACCACCGACAGGTCGTGCGCGATGAAGATGTACGACAGGCCGAACTCGTTCTGCAGCCGCTCCAGCAGGTTGATGACCTGCGCCTGGATCGACACGTCGAGCGCGGAGACCGGCTCGTCGCAGACGATGATCTCGGGCTTGAGCGCCAGTGCCCGGGCGATGCCGATGCGCTGCCGCTGACCGCCGGAGAACTGGTGCGGGTAACGGTTGATGTGGTCGGGGTTCAGACCGACCGTGTCCAGCAGGTCCTGCACCGCGCGCTCACGTCCCTTGCGCGGGACGACCTCCGGGTGGATCTCGAACGGCTCGCCGATGATGTCGCCGACCGTCATCCGGGGGTTGAGCGAGGTGTACGGGTCCTGCAGCACCATCTGGATGTTGCGGCGAGCCTTCCGCAGCTCGTTGCCCCGCAGCCGCACCATGTCCTGGCCCCGCACCATGATCGAACCGGCCGTGGGCTTCTCCAGGCCGACCAGCAGCTTCGCCAGCGTCGACTTGCCGCAACCGGACTCGCCGACCACACCGAGGGTCTCGCCCCGGCGCAGCTGGAGGTCGACACCGTCGACCGCCTGGACGGCACCGACCTTGGTCTTGAAGACGATGCCCTGAGTGATCGGGAAGTGCTTGACGAGACCCTTGGTCTCCAGGACTACGTCACTCACCGAGGACCTCCCGGAAGAAGTGGCAACGGGCGGTACGGTGCGGCGCGACGGCATAGGCCGGCGGCGCCGGATCCTGACGGCACGGATCCTTCGCGTACCGGCAGCGAGGGTTGAACGCGCAACCCTTCGGGATGTCGGTCAGCGCCGGCGGCAGGCCGCGGATGACGTTGAGCTCCTGGCCCTTCTGGTCGAGCCGGGGAATCGACTCGAGCAGCGCCTTGGTGTACGGGTGCGCCGGCCGCGCGTAGATGTCGTAGACCGGCGCCTCCTCGACGACCTTGCCCGCGTACATCACGGAGATCCGGTCGGCGACGTCCGCGACCACGCCCATGTCGTGCGTGATCAGGATGAGGCCCATGTTCCGCTGCCGCTGGAGCTCCGCCAGCAGGCCCATGATCTGCGCCTGCACGGTGACGTCGAGCGCCGTGGTGGGCTCGTCCGCGATCAGCACCTCGGGGTCGAGCGCCAGCGCCATGGCGATCATGACGCGCTGACGCATACCGCCGGAGAACTGGTGCGGGTAGTCGTTCACCCGGGTCTTGGCGGCCGGGATCTTGACCTGCTCCAGGAGGTCGACGGACCGCTTGCGCGCGTCCGCCCGGGACATGCCGCGGTGGATCCGGAAGAGCTCGCCGAGCTGGAACCCGACGGTGTAGACCGGGTTCAGCGCGGAGAGCGCGTCCTGGAAGATCATCGCGATCCGGTTGGCCCGCACCTTGCGGCGCTGCTGTTCCGAAAGACCGAGCAGGTCGACACCGCGGTACTTGACCTGGCCCTTGGTGATGAACCCGGGAGGGCTGTCCAGGATGCCCATGATGGCCTGGGCGGTGACTGACTTGCCGCAGCCCGACTCGCCCAGGATGGCGAGGGTCTCGCCGGGGGTGAGCCAGAAGTTCGCGCCGTTGACGGCCTTGGCGACGCCGTACTGGGTGCGGAACTCGACGTGCAGGTCGTTGACCTCGAGCAATGGCGCGCGGGGATCGACGCCGGGTAGGACGTCCATTTCCGCCTTGATATCAGTCACAGGTTCACCGCAACTTCGGGTCGAAGGCGTCGCGGATGGCGTCGCCCAACATGATGAAGGCCAGCACCGTCAGGCCGAGGAAGGTCGCCGGCCAGACCAGCGGGGCGGCCGCCACGCGCGCGTACGGCGTGGCCTCGGAGATCGCGATACCCCAGCTGATGGCGTCGCCCTTGAGGCCGACACCGAGGAACGACAGCGTCGCCTCGACACCGATGTTGATGCCCAGCAGGATCGTCAGCACGACGATGAACGACGCGATCGAGTTCGGGAGGATGTGCCGCAGCATGAGCCGGCCGGGGCCGGCGCCGAGCATGCGGCCGGCGGCCACGTAGTCCTGGTTCTTCGCCGAGATCACCGCGGACCGCATGACACGGGCACCGGAGGTCCAGGTCAGCAGGCCCAGGGTCAGGATCACCGCGAGGACGCCGTTGTCGTTCGGGTCCGCGGAGAGCCGGGTGGAGAGCACGATGCCGCCGAGCAGGAACGGGATCGCCAGCATCACGTCGATGAAGCGGGACAGCAGCGCGTCCACCCAACCGCCGAAGAAGCCGGAGGAGAGGCCGACGATGATGCCGATGAGGCCCGCGATCACGGTCGACACGACACCCACGATGATCGAGTTGCGAGCACCGTAGATGGTCCTCGCGAACACGTCACAGCCCTGGAAGTCGTATCCGAAGTACGCCTCGCCGGTAGCGCCCTTGTGCTGGTTGGACAGCGAGCAGGCCCGCGGGTCGGCCGAGGTGAACAGCGTCGGCCAGACCGCCATCAGCACGACGATCGCCACGAGAACGACCGCGACCCAGAAGATCTTGCTCTTGCGCAGGTCGATCCAGGCGTCGCCGGCCAGGCTGCGTGGCTTGTCCTGCTTGCGGCCGGGCCGGGGCTGCACCTGTACCGGCTCGGGCACCTCAGCGGCGGCGATCGAATTCAAGTCACTCATAGCGGATCCTGGGGTCAAGGGCGGCGTACAGGAGGTCGACGATCAGGTTGACGACCAGGAAGACGATCACCAGCGCGCTGACGAAGCCGACCACGAGTGGGCCGTCCTCCGTACGGATGCCCTTGGCGAGGTTGTAGCCGACACCGGGGATGTTGAAGACGCCCTCGGTCACGATCGCGCCCGACATCAGGTTGCCCAGGTCGACGCCGATCAGCGTGATGACCGGGATCAGCGAGTTGCGGAGCACGTGCACCGAGGTGACCCGCCGGGAGGAGAGGCCCTTGGCCCGGGCGGTGCGGACGTAGTCGGCACGAAGGTTCTCGGCGACCGAGGTCCGGGTGACCCGTAGCTGCGTGGCGAGCACCGATGTCGCCAGCACGATCGCCGGCAGCAACAGCTGATAGAACGTCGCCTTCGCGCTGGCCGTCGGCGGGAACCAGCCCAGCTGGATACCGAAGAGCAGCTGGGCCAGCGGCGCGATGACCACGATCGGCATCGACAGCAGGACCAGGGTGACGATCAGGGTGGTGTTGTCGAAGATGCCGCCACGCTTGATGGCCGAGTAGACGCCGGCGCTGATCGCGATGATCGCGGCGATCACGATCGCCATGGTGGCGAGCTTCAGAGTGATGGGCCAGGCCGTCTCGAGCGTGTCGGCGATCTTGCGTCCGGTGAGGGACGTGCCGAAATCGCCGGTGAGAAGGCCCTTCATGTAGTACCAGTACTGGGTGAGGAAAGGCTCATCCAGGTGGTAACGCTCGGTCAGCGCGATGCGCTGACTCTCAGTGATGGGTCGTTCGCCCGCCAACGCCTGGAGGGGGTCGTCCTGGTTGGCGAACATCAGCGCGAAAACTACGAAGGTGGCCCCGAAGAACGTCAGGACCATCTGTAGTAGGCGCCGCACGATGTAGCGGAACATACGGCTTTACTTCTTCCGCGGAAGAGCGCCGGCCTCGTGAGCACGGCGACGAGGAGGTTGGGTCAACAAAGTGGTGGCGCCACGGTCGCACAATCTCCGTGACGCCACCACCGTTCGAGCGGTTAGATCAGCTCACTACTTCGATCTCGTAGAGGTTGACCTTCTGGAAGAGGTCCACCGTCACGTTGGTGACCTTCTCCGAGTAGCCGAACACGTTCTGGCCGACACGCAGCGGGATGACCGGCATGTCCTTGGCCAGGATGTCCTCAGCCTCCTGCCACTTCTTGATCGACTCCTCCGGCGTCGCGGCCGAGGAGCCCTCCTTCACCAGGTTGTCGAAGGTGGTGTTGGAGTACCCGTAGTAGTTGGAGGAACCGCCGGTCGCGTACAGCGGGCCGAGGTAGTTCTCCATCAGCGGGTAGTCCATGATCCAGCCGAGGCGGATCAGACCGACGTTCTCCTTCTTCTCGACCTTGGTGAGAAGGTCGGCGAACTTCGGCTCACCAACACCGGTGCAGTTGACGCCCAGCGAGGCCTTGATCTGGTTACAGGTCGCGTCGACCCACGCCTTGTGCGGGCCGTCAGCGTTGTAGGTGATCTTCAGCTCGGACGGGCCCTTGGCCGCGTCGTACAGCTTCTTCGCCTCGGTCGGGTTGTACTCGCAGTTGGCACCACAGGTGTTCTCGCGGTAACCGGCCACCACCGGGGAGACGAACGACGTCGCCGGGGTCTGCGAACCGAGGAAGATCTGGTCGGTGATCTCCTGGCGGTTGATCGCCATCGAGATCGCCCGGCGGACGTCGACGTTCTGGAACTCCTTCAGGAACGTCGGGAAACCGACGAACTGGAAGACCGAGTTCGGGCTCTTCTGGAAGCGGTCGCCCAGGTCGGCCGAGGCCTTCGCGAGGCTCTCGATCGGGATCTGGGTCTGCACGTCAAGGTTGCCGGCGACCAGGTCCGCGTACTGCGCCGCGTCCTCCTGGTAGATCTTCCAGTTGATGCCGTCGATCTTCGGGACCTGGCCCTTGAAGTCGGCGACCTTCTCCACGACGATCTGCGAGTCGTGCTCCCACTTGCCCTTCATCTTGAAGGGGCCGTTGCCGATGACGGCGTCCTCGAAGCCCTCGGCGAGCACGCCGTCGGACGAGAACGCGGCCTTGGGCAGCGGGTAGAAGACGGTGTAGCCGAGCAGCGACTTGAAGGACGCGAACGGCGCCGACAGCTTGATGGTGAACGTGCTGTCGTCGACCACCACGAGACCGGTCAGCTTCTTGGCCTTGGGCTCGGGGGCCTTCTTCGGGCCTTCTTCGCCGTCCGGGTCCTCGGACTGAAGGGCCTCGTAGCCGTCGATCCGCGAGTAGAAGTAGGAGCCACCATTGCCGTTCGGGCCGTAGGCGCCGTGGTTCCAAGCGTCGACGTAGTTCTGCGCGACGACCGGCTCGCCGTTGTGGAAGGTGAAGCCGGGCTTCAACTTCACGGTCCAGGTGGTGTTGGTAGCGTCCGGCGTGATCGACTCCGCGGCGACCTCGACGGGCTGGTTCTGAGCGTCGAAGTCGACGAGCGGGTAGAAGAGCGACGCCAGGACCTCAGCACCGTTCGACTCCGTCGTGTTCGACGGAATCAGGTGCTGCGGCTCAGCGATACCGATAACCACAGTATTGGAAGTAGCTTCCGAGTCGTCTGACCCGCTGCTACCGCAACCGGCGGCCAACAAGACGATGGCGGTCGCACCGACCGCCATCTTCCATGGGCTTTTCCCAGGCATGGGAGTGCCTCCTTCAGGGGCGCTCACGAGGGGTTGTGTGAGTAGCTGACACTGTGACACAGGGGCACGGAAACCGATGAGCGCCGTTATCAAGAAGATATTAGCCGTTTACGTCCTGACGCAGACCCAAAGATCGTTCTTTCGACGGATCTGACCGGCCTGAGCTGCGAGTACTCCGGCTCGTGGCCCTTCGGACACTCTTCGCAGCCGAACGTACCACCGGGAAAGTCGCTTGACGGATGCTAGACCAGCCGTCGGTCAGCGGCCCATCGTGACAGCTCGTAACGGTTGCTCATCTGGAGCTTGCGCAGCACGTTGGAGACGTGCGTCTCGACCGTCTTGATCGAGATGAACAGCTCCTTCGCGATCTCCTTGTACGCGTAACCCCGCGCGAGCAGGCGCAGGACCTCGCGCTCGCGGTTGGTCAGCTGGTCCAGCTCCGGATCGGCGACCGGCACGTCCGGACGGGAGGCGAAGGCGTCCAGCACGAAGCCGGCGAGCCGTGGGCTGAACACCGCGTCGCCGTCGGCCACCCGGCGCACGGCCGCGGCCAGCTCGTCCGGCGAGATCGTCTTGGTCACGTAGCCCCGGGCCCCGGCGCGGATCAGGCCGATCACGTCCTCGGCCGCGTCCGAGACGGAGAGCGCCAGGAACTTGACCTGTGGATGGCTGCGCCGGATCGACTCCAGCACGGCCCGGCCGCCGCCGTCGGGCATGTGCACGTCGAGCAGGACCACGTCGGGCTGCCCCGAGGCGATCTTGCTGATCGCCTCGGCGACCGTGCTGGCCTCGCCCACGACGTCGACGTGCGCGCCGAGCTCGGCGCGGACACCGGCGCGGAACATCGCGTGGTCGTCGACGAGGAAGACGGTCAGCCGCCGGGGGTCGGCGTCCGTCACGGGCTCGGTCATCGTGCTGTCTCCTTACCGGCGGTCACGCTCTCCCGGTAGAGGGGGAGCATTAGGCGCACCTCAGTACCGTCGCCGGGCGCGCTGCGGATCTCGGCTCGCCCTCCATGGCGCTGCATCCGCCCGATGATCGAGCCTCGGACGCCGTGCCGCGTCTCCGCCACGCCGCCGAGCTCGAAGCCCGCGCCGCGATCTCGCACGAAGACGCTGAGCTCATCCTCCTCCACCTCGGCATAGAGCGAAACCGTCTGCACGCCCGCGTGCCGGGCGGCGTTGACGAGCGCCTCACGGGCGGCGGCGACCAGCGCGGCCACGCGCTCGTCGCTCTGCGTGTCGCCGACCACGACCGTCTCCACGGTGATCGCGTAGGTGTCCTCCACCTCGGCGGCGACCTGCTCCAGCGCGGCGGCGAACCGCTCGGTCGGCGAACCCGTCGGCTTGTAGAGCCAGTTGCGCAGGCTGCGCTCCTGTCCCCGGGCGAGCCGCTGCACCTCTTTGATGTCGGCGGAGTTGCGCTGGATGAGTGCCAGCGTGTGCAGAACCTGGTCATGGATCATGGCGGCCAGCTCGGCGCGCTCCTGCTCCCGGATCCGGCCCTCGCGCTCGGCGCGCAGCTGCCCGAACGTGCGCCAGACCAGCGGCGCCACCACGACGCCGACGCCGAGCAGGCCGACGAAGGCGAAGATCACGCCGTTGAAGACCGCGGAGAGTGACTCGGTCGGGGTGTAGACGGCGATCACGCCGATGATCCCGACGGCCACCAGGATGCCGCCGCCGATGAAGCGGAAGACAAAGGAACGGCGATCGTTCTCGGACACGAATGCGGCGAACCACGGCGCCGCGGCGATGTTGTTGTCGGCGCCCTGGTCCCGGCGGCTCGGATCGGACTGGTGCCAGATCACGCCGGCGCCGACCGCGATCACCGCGATCATCCAGCCGGCCGTCGTGGCCACCTGGTCGTCGAAGACCAGCGCCTGGAGCAGGATCACGCCGAGACCGATGGCGGCGAACGGCATCAGGGCGGCGAAGTCGCGCCGGGGCGTCGGCTCGTCGCCGCGGGCCTCCTGCGGCAGCACGGCCCAGTAGGCGGCGTAGAGGAGCAGGCCCAGCGCGTTGAAGCCGAGCAGGACGACGAGTGCGATGCGCACCGCCAGCACCGGCACGCCCAGATGGCGGGCCAGACCGACGGCGACGCCCGCGACGATGCGATGATCGCGCGGCCGGTACAACCGGCGCGGCTGCGGCGGTGCGGCAGTGGTAGTGATCGCTGTTCCCCTTTCCTGCCCTCCGATCGTCACACGGCGCGCCGTGCCGGGCCACGGGGACTTCCCCGGTAATCCGGGCCAGGATCTCAGGGTGGGCTCAGGGTCGGCTCCGGAAGCGAATGGGGTACGCCGAGCCGCACGATCGAAGCTATGAACGACGAAGCTGCCGAACCCCGCGGCGCTGACACGCCCCCGAGTGGGCCGGCGCCGTCAACTCCGGGCGACAAGACCGACTCCGGATATCCGCCGAACGTCCCGCCGTGGCTCGCGAACGCGGGCGCGGCTTTCGCCCGCCAGCAACTGGTGCGCCCCCGCCACGGCCGGTACGTGGCCGGCGTCTGCGGCGCGCTGGCCCGGGCCACCAACACCGACCCGGTTCTCTGGCGGGTCCTGCTCGCCGTGCTCGGCCTGCTCGGCGGCACCGGCGTGCTGCTCTATCTGATCGGTTGGCTGATCATCCCGTCCGAGGGTGACACCGCCTCACCGATCGAGTCGCTGCTCGGCAAGGGCCAGTCCGGGATGCAGCCCATCTCGGTGGTGCTGCTCGGCGGCGCCGCGCTGCTGACCTTCGCCTTCATCGTGAACAGCGGCGCGCGGGCCAGCATGCTCGCCGCCGCGGTGATCATCGGCGCCTTCCTGCTGATCAAGCGGGGCGGCTCGGCCGGGAGGGACGCTGCCTCGTTTCCCCCCGCCGCGGCACCGCCCACGGCGCCGCCGCCTCCCCCGCCTACCGCCGAGGAGCCGACCATGGCGTTCACCACGCCGCCCGCGGCCGCACCGGCCGCGGAACCGCTGACCACACCGCCCCCGCCGCCGCCCTACGAGCCGCCGGCCACGGGGTACCGCCCGCCGTTCGCGCCGCACGGCCCGTTCGCGAGCGCGCCGCCCATGCCGCCGCAGCCGCCGGCGCCCAAGCCTCCGAAGGCTCCGAAGCCGCCGAAGGAGCGCTCGATCCTGGGCCGCCTGACCTTCTTCGCGCTCTTGCTGATGATGGGTCTGCTGGCCGTGCTGGACATGGCCGGTGTGAACGTCGCGGTCTCCGCCTACTTCGCCGCCGCGCTGGTCACCATCGCGCTCGGGCTGATCGTCGGCACCTGGTTCGGCCGGGCGCGCGGCCTGATCGCGCTCGCCCTGCTGGTCACGTTCGGCCTGGCCGTCTCGACCGGCGTCGAGCGCTTCGGCGAGGACTTCACGCCCAGCGTCTACCGCCCGGCCAGCATCGCCGAGGTTCCCGACCGGTACGACTTCACGTTCGGCAACGTCACGCTGGACCTGCGCCAGGTGGACTTCTCCCGGCAGGAGCAGAGCACCACGGTCACCATGAAGCTGGGCCAGCTGCGGGTGCTGCTCCCGCCGAACGTGGACACCACCACCGACGTACGGATCGACGGCGGGCGGGCCATGCTCTTCGGTGACGAGTACAACGACCCCGGCGACATCTCGGTGACCGACCAGGGCACCGACGGCGCCGGCGGCGGGACCCTGCTGCTCGACCTCAACCTGGAGGCCGGAAACCTGGAGGTGGCGCGATGAAGCCGCACCGCATGGACGCCGTCTCGCTCAGCTTCGGGCTGCTCTTCCTGGCGGTCGTGTTCTGGTGGGCGATCTCCCGGGTGGTCACGCTGCACCTGCCGGCCATCGGCTGGGTCGTGGCCGGCGGACTGATCTTCTTCGGGATGGTGGGGCTGCTCGGGGCGATCCGCTCCGGACGCCGCGAGGTGCCCGCGCCGGTCACCGCCCAGGCCGTGGTGGAGACTCCGGGCGACCTGCCGCCGGAGATGCACGCCTCGATCGTCCAGGAGCTTCTCGAGGACCCGGCGACGCGGTTCGACAAGGACCGGGAGAAGGACTGACCGCTCATATTGCCCCGCCCACAGGTCAGCGGCCTGTGTGCGGGGCAATATGCTCGCTGAATGACCCCGTATCCGACCACACCCGTACCCGGCGTGGGCGCTCGGGCCGCCCGTGCCCTGACCGCCGAGTTCGCCCGCCAGAACGCGGCCTCGTCCGCGCTGGTGGTCGGCGCCGACCACGCCTCGGCCGTGGTGGCGGCCGCCGTCGAGGCGCTGCTGCCCGGCGACACACTGACCCTGGTTCCCGGCCGTAACAGCAGCACCGACGTGCTGCGCGACCACATCACCGGGCTGGGCAGCTGGGTCGCCGACCGGGTCAAGGTCGTCGAGTCGCTCGACGAGGCGCAGCCCGCCGACGTCGTGATCGCCGGCGAGCCGCTGACCGGCACGGCCGACGAGACCCGCGCCCTGCTGGACCGGCTCGGCAAGTACCTGGCCGACGGGGCGGTGCTCGTCGTCGCCGTCCCGGCCGCGCCCGGCCGCACCGGCGGCGCCGCGGCGGAACTGTTCCGCCAGGCCGCGCTCTTCGGTGTCGGCTCCGACCTGGTGGTCCGCAACCAGCCGCCGCTGCGCGTGCACAAGCTGCGCTACAGCCCGGCCGACGTGGCGAGCGCCGCCACCCTCGCCCCGGCGTACCGGACGTCGAGCGTCCCGGTCACCCGGACCATGCACCTCGACTCCAACGGCGTCGCGGCCGCCGGCATCGCGCTCGGCCTGGCCGTGCTCGCTCGCCGGGCCCGGCCGAAGTCGAAGCTCTGGCTGCTGCCGGCGATCGCCGCCGCGCCGGTGGCCGCGTTCTTCCGCGACCCGGAGCGCGACGTGCCCGGCGACCCGTCGGCCGTGGTGGCCGCCGCGGACGGCAAGGTCCTCTCGATCGAGCGGATGCACGACGAGCGCTTCGGGCCCGGCGAGTTCCTCCGGATCGCGGTCTTCCTCTCGGTGCTCGACGTGCATGTCAACCGCTCGCCGGTGGCCGGCCGGGTGGCGGACTACTTCGTCGAGGAGGGCGGCTACGCGAACGCGATGACCGCGGCGGCCGAGCACAACGTCGCGGCCTACACGGTCCTCGACACCGAGCACGGGACCGTCGCGATCGCGCAGCGGACCGGCCTGATCGCCCGGCGCATCGTGCAGCGGACCCCGGTCGGCACGCTGCTGGCCAAGGGCGAGCGCTTCGGCCTGATCCGCTTCGGCTCGCGGACCGACGTCTACCTGCCCGCCGACAAGGCGGAGGCCCTGGTGAGCGTCAACGAGAAGGTTGTCGGCGGCAGCACGGTGATCGCCCGCTGGAAGTAGAGCTTCACGAAAAGGGCCGCCTCCCGAGGGAGGCGGCCCTTTTGTTGTCCGTTCGGGATCAGGCCCGCTTGGTGCGCATCCAGAGGATCGGCCCGCTCACCAGGTAGGTGGCGACGATCAGGACGAACGTCATCCGCGGCTGCAGCAGCGCGCCGACGACCGGGAGCAGCCAGAGCCACGGCGGCAGGCGCAGCAGGCGGGCCAGCTTCGCGTACGGGAAGCTGGAGACCATCGCGAACGCGAGCAGGGTCACACCGCCCAGCAGGGCCATGCCGGGCAGCGGCAGCCCGATCAGCACGGTGAGCGCCAGCACCGCGGCGGCCATGGTGGTGGGCACGCCGCAGAAGAAGCGGCCGTCCTTGGGCGAGACGTTGAACCGGGCCAGCCGGATGGCGGCACAGCCGGCGACGAGCGCGCAGGCGATCGCGGCGGCGGCCTGCGGGACCGAGTCGGCCAGCGAGGCGTAGACGACAACGGGCGCGGCAAGACCGAAAGAGCACATGTCGGCGAGCGAGTCCATCTGGGCGCCGAACGGGCTCGCCACACCGAGCTTGCGCGCCAACGCGCCGTCCAGGCCGTCGAAGATCACGCAGGCGACCAGGCAGGCGGCCGCGGTGCGCGGGCTGCCGTCCATGGCCAGGAAGATCGCCAGCAGGCCGAGGCCGAGGCTGGCCAGCGTGCACGCGTTGACCAGGGCGAAGCTGACACGGCGGGACATGGTGCGCTCACCCGGAAGCAGAGGGATCGAGGCCGGGACCGTCTCCTCGGCGGGAACGGACACGTCCACGGGCACACCCGGAGCGGGGATCATCAGCGTCCGCGCCGGCTCGGGGCCGGTGTAGAGCACCTCGGCGCGGGTCGCGGTGGCAGCCCGCCCGGCCTCGGCGGAACGGCGGCCCACCCGAACCAACAGGGCCTGCCGGGCGAGAGTCCCGCCGCGGCGCAGCCGGCCAGCCCAACGACGCCCGGCGGGACGGGGACTATCCGTCGTACGACGCCGGCGCCAAGGGGTACTCGGCACGTGCTTCCTCCATGGAGTTCGGTTGTCCCGCCGGTAACTGCAAAGAGACCGGCGAAATTGCGGGTTACACCATCGCACAGCCGGACGGCCTTGGCGAGAGGGCGAACGATCCTGGAGTGCAACGACGCGAACCGACGGTTTCATCCCTCGGGCGGACCGATGGACGCTCACTCAGCCTTCCGGATACCGATTTTAGCCCGTCCGGCCCAACGCTTCCCGTGACAGCTCGGTGAGGGGCAGGTTGCCGGCCTCGTCAGGGGTGAACCAGGCCGCCTCAGCGGTCGAGCCGCCGGCCGCCTCGGTGACCGCCGCGACGGTCGGTTCATCGACCTTGACCTGGTACAACACCCGGATCACGTGCCAGTCGAGCGGCACTCCCTCGGGACCCATCGCGGCCGGGTCGTACCGGTGGCCGACGCCGAGCAGGCCGACGATCCGGCCGCGTTGTGACGTCTCTTCGTGCAGCTCACGGGCCAGGGCGCGCTCCGGTGTCTCGCCGAAGTCGGTGCCGCCGCCGGGAAGGTGCCACCGGCCGCCGCCCGGGTAGCCGTCCGAGATCAGGGTCAGCAGCACCCGCCCGGACGGGTCGGTGGCCAGCGCGTACGCACCGAAACGCTGCACCTTTGCGGGCGGCGGGACGAGCCCGTCCTCCGGCAGGTCGGCGGCGAGGTCGGCCGGGTCGTCGAACCGGGCGCCGAGGACACGGGCCGTGAACGGCAGCAACGGGCGTGCCGCCACGTCGGCGGGTTCGACCCATTCGGCCAGGTCGGAGGTGCCGGAGACCTCCGGGCGGAGTGTTCCGCCGGTGTGCTCGACGTCGTAGACGATGCGGTCGGTGTGCTCGAGGGTGCCGTCGGGGAGGCGGGCGAGGTCGGCGAGCACGGTTCGCGGGGCGGTCACGCGTACGGTCAAGCCGGTCTCCTCGGCGAACTCCCGGACGATCGTGTCGTCCGGGTGCTCACCGTGATCAATGCCACCACCGGGCAGGGACCAGACTCCGGGGAACGCGCCGAGGTCGGAGCCACGGGTCAGCAGCACCCGGCCGCCGGCCGAGCGGCACACCCCATACGCCGCGGCCCTTCTCCTGATCTTCACCGCCTCTAGATTAGCCGGGCCGCCCGCAGCGCCTCGGCCGTCACCTCGGTCAGCCGGTCGGCGGCCAGCTCGGCGACCTCCTTGAGCGGCATCCACCGGGCCTCGTCGGTCGAGCCGCCCACGTCGTGGATGGTGACCTCGGTCGGCTCGTCGACGACCACCCGGTAGAAGGCGCGCACGCCGTGCCAGTCGATCGGGTAGCCCTCCGGCCCGAGCGAGGCGGCGTCGCGGTGGCTGGCCACGCCGAGCAGTTCGATCAGCCGGCCCGCCTGCCCGGTCTCCTCGACCAGTTCCCGGATCAGCGCGGTGCCCGGCTGCTCGCCGTAGTCGGTGCCGCCGCCCGGCAGATGCCAGCAGCCCGCGCCCGGATATCCGGGCGAGATGCGCGTGAGCAGCAGGTTCTCGTAAGGGTCGGTCGCGATCGCGTACGCCGCGAACCGCTGTGCCCGGTGCAGCCCGTCCGGCCCCCGGTACGCGTAGAACGACGGGAACTCCGGGACGCCCTCCGGCCGCAGGTCGGCGGTCGCGTCCGGCAACCCGAGGGCGGCCGCGGTGAACGGGCGCAGCCGCAGCCGCTGCGCCTCCTCGAGGGTGTGCCAGCGGGCCAGGTCGGTGGGATGCCCGACGCGGTCCAGCAGGGTTCCGCCACGGATCGACACCGAGTAGATGAGCCGGTCGGTGTGGATGGTGACACCGCGGTGCGGCAGTGCACGCATGTCGGCGAGCACGTCACGCAGCCCGGAGACGGCCACGGAGAGGCCGGTCTCGGCCGCGGTCTCGCGGACGACGGTGTGATTGGGATCTTCGCCGTGGTCGACGGCGCCGCCGGGCAGCGACCAGACTCCGGGAGTGCCGGAGCGGGACGATGCCCGGACCAGAAGAACGCGGCCGGCGTCGTCGCGGGCGACGGCGTAGGCGGCGATCTTGCGGAGCGGTTCCAGTGCGGGGGTCACGGGCGGCATTCTGCCCGGATTATGTTACCTCTCAAGAACTTCTGTCGGGTTCCTGACAGTGGGATCGCACTGAGTAACCGCAGCTCAGGGCGATTTTGCCCGCCCTGAGCTATTGATCCACTACTGAGAGTCACTCCCACTCGATGGTGCCCGGGGGCTTGCTCGTGACGTCCAGCACGACCCGGTTGATCTCCCGGACCTCGTTGGTGATGCGGTTAGAGATCTTGGCAATCACGTCGTACGGCAGGCGGGACCAGTCGGCGGTCATCGCGTCCTCGCTGGAGACCGGCCGCAGCACCACCGGGTGGCCGTAGGTGCGGCCGTCGCCCTGCACACCGACGCTGCGCACGTCGGCGAGCAGCACCACCGGGAACTGCCAGACGTCGCGGTCCAGCCCGGCGGCGGTGAGCTCCTCGCGGGCGATCAGGTCGGCCTGGCGCAGGATGTCCAGCCGGTCCCGGTCCACCGCGCCGATGATCCGGATCGCCAGGCCGGGGCCCGGGAACGGGTGACGCTGCACCATCGCCTCGGGCAGGCCGAGCTCGGCGCCGAGCGCGCGGACCTCGTCCTTGAACAGCGTGCGCAGCGGCTCGATCAGCGCGAACTGGAGGTCGTCGGGCAGCCCGCCGACGTTGTGGTGCGACTTGATGTTCGCCGTGCCGGTGCCGCCGCCCGACTCCACCACGTCCGGGTAGAGCGTGCCCTGCACCAGGAACTCGATGTGCCGCTCGGCGTCCAGCTTGCGGGCGGTCGCCTCGAACGTCCGGATGAACTCCCGGCCGATGATCTTCCGCTTCTGCTCCGGGTCGGTGACGCCGGCCAGGTGACCGAGGAACTGCTCCTCGGCGTCGACCACGACGAGCCGGATGCCGGTGGCCGCCACGTAGTCCTTCTCCACCTGCTCGGCCTCGCCGGAGCGCAGCAGACCGTGGTCGACGAACACGCAGGTGAGCTGATCGCCGATGGCCCTGTGCACCAGCGCCGCGGCGACCGCCGAGTCGACGCCGCCGGAGAGCGCGCAGAGCACCTGCTTGTCGCCGACCTGCGCGCGGATCGCGGCGACCTGGTCCTCGATGATGTTGCCGGGGGTCCAGGTCGGCTCGATGCCGGCGATCTCGTAGAGGAAGCGCTTGAGCATCTCCTGGCCCTGCTCGGTGTGCGCCACCTCGGGGTGGAACTGCACACCGGCCCGCTTGGCGGTGAGGTCCTCGAACGCGGCGACCGGCGCACCCGGCGTGGAGGCGGTGACCGCGAAGCCCTCGGGCGCGACCGCGACGCTGTCGCCGTGGCTCATCCAGACCGGCAGGTCGGCGGGGAGGTCGCGGAGCAGGCTGCCACCCTGTGCGGCGAGCAGCGTCCGCCCGTATTCCCTGGAGCCGGTGTGTGCGACGGTGCCGCCGAGTGCCTGCGCCATCGCCTGGAAGCCGTAGCAGATGCCGAAGACCGGCACGTCGCTGTCGAAGAGACCGGCGTCGAGCACCGGTGCGCCCGGCTCGTAGACGCTGGACGGCCCTCCGGACAGGATGATCGCTGCCGGGTTCTTCGCCAGCATCTCGGCCACCGGCATCGAGTGCGGGACGATCTCGGAGTAGACACGGGCCTCACGGACCCGGCGGGCGATCAACTGGGCGTACTGTGCGCCGAAGTCGACGACGAGGACGGGTCGCGGGGTACTCACCCGGCGAGTTTACCGGCGGCCGCCGACGAGGCTCAGGCGCGGTAGTAGACCCTCGTCGTCAGGTAACGGACGTTGCCCGCTTTGTCGTACACCCGGATTCTGACCTTCATGGTCTTCTTCTGTTTCGCCACCTTGAAGCCGAGCTTGTAGGCCGCGGTGGTGTCGGTGGCCACCACCTTGCCGTTGACCAGCAGCTGGACCTTGGCGATCCCGGACCTGTCGGAGGCCTTGACCGCGACGTTGACCGTGCCGCTCACCCGCGCCTTGTTCTTCGGCGCGCTGGTGATGCTCGCGGTGGGCAGGATGTTGTCGGCGACCAGCGTGCGAACAGCGGTCCAGCGGAAGTTGCCGGCCTTGTCGACGATCTTCATCTGCACCTTCACGGTGCCGTTGCGGCCCCGGGTGTAGAGCGTGGGGCCCCAGGGGTACGTGTAGTCCCAGCTGTGCCACTTGCCGTCGACGTAGAGGTCGATCGCGCGGATCGAGGACCAGTCGTCGCTCAGGCCGGTCGGGGTGATCGTCACGTTGCCGCGCACCTTGGCGTTCTGCGCCGGGGAGATGCCGGACGCGGACGGCGCGACGGTGTCGGTACCCTTGGTCAGCGCCGCGTTCGCGTCGACCAGGCCCTTCTCCACCCACCACAGCTTGCTCGCCGACGCCCGGATCGCGTTGCCGATGCTCCACCCGCTGTAGCCGGGGTGCTTCGACGCGACCAGCGCGGCGACACCGGCGACCAGCGGCGCGGCGAACGACGTGCCCTCGACCTCGTATCCGTAGTCGTCGTCCCAGCAGGCGTCACCGCCGTCCCAGCAGTAGTCGCCGTTGTTGCGCATGCCGGCGGTGATGCCGGGCGCGGCCACGTCGACCCAGCTGCCGTACGAGGAGAACTCGGCACGCTCGGTGCCCTCGAGACGGGTGTCGGTCGCGCCGACGGCGAGCACGTCGCCGTACGCCGCCGGGTAGTGCTTCGCGGTGTCGCCCTCGTTGCCCGCGGCGGCGACGACCAGCGCGCCACGACCGGCCGCGTAGGCGACAGCGTTCTGCAGGACCGGCGACGGCTCGAGACCGCCGAGCGACATGTTGATGATCTTCGCGCCCTGCTGGACGGCGTAGATGATGCCTTCCGCGATCGTGGTGTACGGGCCCAAGCCGTTGCGGTCGAGGACCTTGACCGGCAGGATCTCGCACTCGGCGCAGACACCGGCCATGCCGGTCCCGTTGTCCGGGGTGGCGGCGATCAGCGACGCGACGATCGTGCCGTGCGGGAAGACGCCGTCGTCGGACGGGTCGTTGTCGGCGTTGACGAAGTCGTATCCGGAGAGCACCCGGCCGGAGAGGTCGCCGACCGCCGAGACGCCGGTGTCCAGCACCGCCACCTTGACCGGACCGCCACGGGTCGTCTCCCAGGCCGCCGGCACCCTGATCTGCTCCAGCTCGGGCTGGTCTCCGGCCGTGAAGACCGGGTCGTTCGGCGCCACGTCGTACGCCTTAGCCAGCGGGTCGACCTGGACGTACGCGACATCCGGGTCCCGGCGCAGCGCGGCGATCGTGGCGGACCTGCGGTCGGCGGGGACGTCCAGCGCCTTCGCACCCACCTCGGCGAGCAGCCCGCGCGCGTGGTGCGCGCCCCGGCCCTCGGCGTCGGACATGCCCAGCGCGGACAGGCTGCTCAGTCGCCCCTTGGCGTCGACACCGGCCTTGAGCCCGACGATCAGCCGGACCGCTCCGGCGGACGACTTCGGCTCCGGCTTGTCCCCCGCGTACGCCACACCGAGCGCGCCCAGTCCGGCGGTCAGCGTGACGGCGAGGAGGCCGGCGGCGGCCCGCCGATGGGACGACTTCATGCGGGCTCCAGACCTCCCCGTAGCGACGATCGCGTATCGACGCGTCGCGCGGGCAAGCGTACTGGTGATCTTGCTAGATATCCACCGCCATTGAGCAGCACACCGATGTCCTCTACGGTTCCGGGTATGCGGAACAGCAAGATCACCTGGGCGGTGGTAGCGGGTGTCCTGGTGGCGCTGCTCGCCGGCGTGGGCGTGGCCATCGCCGTCAGCCGCAACTCCTCGAAGCCCGACGCCGCCCCGGCGAACCCCGCTGCGGCCTCCGCCGGCCCGACGTCCGCGGCACCGTCCGCCTCGCCGTCGCCCTCGCCCGGCGCCGACATCGAGGGCCCGCTGGACCTGGTGCTGGTCGGGGTCGACACCCGGGTGTCCATTCCGGACTGGGAGCCGCACGCCGACGCGATCATGCTGTTGCACGTGGACGCCGGGCTGGAATCGGCGTACCTGTACTCGCTCCCCCGCGACCTGCGCGTCGAGATGCCCGCCTACAAGAAGGCCGGCTTCGGCGGCGGGCGCCACAAGATCACCGAGGCGATGAGCCGCGGATCGCGGATCCCCGGCTCGAACAAGCACAGCGTCGAGCAGGGATACGAGCTGCTCACCAAGACGCTCAGCCAGTACACCGGGATCAAGACGTTCCAGGGCGGCGCGATCCTCAACTTCGGCGGCCTCGACAAGCTCGTCGACCAGCTCGGCGGCATCGACATGACGATCGACCAGAAGGTCAAGTCACGGCACCGCAAGCCGGACGGCACGATGCGGCCGCTCGCCTCCGGCGGCGGCGACTACGTCGGGCCGCAGAAGGTCTACAACCCGGGAAAGCAGCGGCTCATCGGCTGGGAGGCGATCGACTACGCCCGCCAGCGGTACGGCCTGCCCAACGGCGACTACGACCGGCAGCGGCACCAGCGGCAACTGGTCGAGGCGATCCTCGCGAAAGGACTGTCGCAGGGTCTCACCGACCCGGACAGGCTGGGCGGCCTGATCAACGCGCTCGGGGAGTCGCTGATCTACGTGGGCGGGCGTACCCCGTTCGAGTACGCGTACGCCCTTCGTGACCTCACCCCCAACCGGATCACCACGGTGAGCCTGCCCGGCGCCGGCATCGGCCGCGGTGGCGGTTACCTGGGCGAACAGCTCAAGACCGAGGGAACCGGCTTCCTCAAGGCGCTCGCCAAGAATCAGCACAAGGCGTATCTGGCGCAACACCCCAAGCTCGTCGACAAGGGGTAGACGTAACCTCGTTCCATGATGCGACGGGGCGCCGGTTCGCTGGCTGTGGTGATGCTGCTCGCCGGATGTTCCGGCTCCTCGGACCCGGAACCGGCACCCTCCTCCGCGAGCCCGCCTGTTTTCAAGCCGGGCGCGGACGGTGCCGGCGACCCCTACTTCCCGAAGTACGGCAACGGCGGCTACGACGTGGCCGGATACGACCTGAACCTGAAGTACGAGCCGGACAGCGGCCGTCTCAGCGGCACCGCAACGATCACCGCGACCGCCACCCAGGACCTGTCCCGGTTCAACCTCGACCTGGCACACCTGAAGGCGAGTCAGGTCACTGTGGACGGTGCCGCCGCTACCAGCGCGGCGCAGGGCAACGAGCTCGTGATCACGCCGGCGGCGGGCATCTCCACCGGGCGCGAGTTCACGGTCGTGGTCACGTACGCGGGTGTGCCCGGTCAGCTGGAGAACGAGACGCTCGGTGAGGGCGGCTGGTTGCGTACCGCGGACGGCGCGATCGCACTGGGCCAGCCGGAATCGGCCAGCACGTGGTACCCGGTGAACGACCACCCGTCCGACAAGGCCGTCTTCAAGCTCGCGATGACCGTCCCGGACGGTGTCGAGGCGATCAGCAACGGGGTGCCCGGAGAACGGGAGACCGCCGGCGGCTGGACCACGTGGCGGTGGTCGGAGAACTCGCCGATGGCCAGCTATCTGTCCACCGTGGTGATCGGGCAGTACCGGATCACCACCGGCACCCACGCCGGCAAGCCGATGATCACGGCGGTGCCGGACTCGCTGCCCGCCGACGGCCCGGCCGCCAAGTCGATGGCCATGACCGGGGAGGTCACCGACTTCCTGGTGAGCCAGTTCGGGCCGTACCCGTTCGGCGCGAACGGCGGTGTCGTGGTCGACGAGGACAAGGTCCGGTACGCACTGGAGACGCAGGCTCGCCCGGTGTACGGCAACACGTTCTTCGGTGGTGGCGTCAACCCGTCGGTGGTGGCGCACGAACTCGCGCACCAGTGGTTCGGCGACAGCCTGGCTCTGGACCGCTGGCAGGACATCTGGCTCAACGAGGGCTTCGCGACGTACGCCGAGTGGCTCTGGTCCGAGCACGAGGGCGACGCGACCGCGCAGCAGATCTTCGACCGTACGTATCGGGCGTTCGACTGGTCGGAGCCGCCCGGCGACCCCGGACCCAACCGGATCTTCGGAACCGCCGTTTACCAGCGCGGCGGGATGACGGTGCACGCGCTGCGCCGGACGATCGGCGACGACGCGTTCTTCAAGCTGGTCAAATCCTGGGCCGCCGAACACCGCGACGGCAACGTCACCACCGACCAGTTCATCGCCGCCGCCGAGTCAGCCTCCGGCAAGAACCTCGACAAGTTCTTCCAGGACTGGCTCTTCGGGACCAAGCGTCCCCCGATCCCGAAGAGCGCCTGACATCACCTGTCGAGGACGAGGCCGACCTTCTGGAACTCCTTGACGTCGCGGTAGCCGCACTTGGCCATCGCGCGCCGGAGGCCGCCGAAGAGGTTGAGCTGGCCGTCCGGGCGGTCGGCCGGGCCGTACAGCACCTCCTCGAGGGTGCCGTCGGGCTCGCCGGCGATGCAGAAGCCGCCGCGCGGCAGGGCCGGGTGGCTGGCCGCGGAGTGCCACCACGCGCCGCCGGCCGGTGCGCCCTCGGCGAGCGAGAGCGGCTCGCCGAGCATCACCGCGTCGGCGCCGCAGCCGATCGCCTTGGCGATGTCGCCGGAGGTGGCGATGCCGCCGTCGGCGATCAGGTGCACGTAACGTCCGCCGGTCTCGTCCAGGTAGTCCCGGCGGGCGGCCGCGGCGTCGGCGATGGCGGTGGCCATCGGGACCCGGATGCCGAGCACGGTGTCCGTCGTGGACCACTCGTCGGCGCCGACACCGACGATCACACCGGCCGCGCCGGTCCGCATGAGGTGCAGGGCGGTCTTGTAGTCCGTGCAGCCGCCGACGATGACCGGCAGGTCGAGGTCGGCGATGAACTCCTTGAGGTTCAGCGGCTCGTCGGTGGTCGAGACGTGCTCGGCCGACACCAGGGTGCCCTGGATGACCAGCAGGTCGACGCCGGCATCCAGTATCACCGGGGCGAGCGCCAGGGTGTGCTGCGGCGACACCCGGACGGCCGCGGTCACGCCGCCCTCGCGGATCTGCCGGACCCGCTCGGCGATCAACTCGGGCCTGATCGGCTCCGCGTACACCTCCTGCAGCCGCTTGGTGGCGTCCGCGTCCTCGTCGAGCGAGGCGAGCTCTTCGAGGATCTTGGTGGGGTTCTCGTACCGGGTCCAGAGACCCTCGGCGTTGAGCACGCCCAGGCCGCCGAGGCGGCCCAGGGCGATCGCCGACTCCGGGCTCATGGTGGCGTCCGACGGGTGCGCGACGCAGGGGATCTTGAAGGGGTACGCGTCGAGCCGCCACTCGGTCGACACGTCGTCCACGTCGCGAGTACGGCGACTCGGAACGACCGCGATGTCATCCAGGTGGTACCCGCGCTGAGCGGTCTTGCCTAGGCCGATCTCCACGACGTCACGCATGGCCGGAAAGTCCTCTAATTTAGCGGGAGTGGTAGTTCGGAGCCTCGACAGTCATCTGGATGTCGTGCGGGTGGCTCTCCTTGAGCCCGGCCGCGGTGATCCTGATCAGCTGTCCCCGCTCCTGCAGGTCGGGGATGGTCTCCGCGCCCACGTAGCCCATGGCCGCGCGCAACCCGCCGATGAGCTGGTGCGCCACCCTGGACAGAGGACCACGATAGGGCACCTGACCCTCGACGCCCTCGGGGACCAGCTTGTCCTCGTTCACATCCTGCTGGAAATAGCGGTCCTTGGAGTAGGACTTGGCCTGACCGCGTGACTGCATCGCGCCGAGCGAACCCATCCCCCGGTACGACTTGTACTGCTTGCCGTTCACGAAGATCAGCTCGCCGGGGCTCTCCTCGGAGCCCGCCAGCAGGCTGCCCAGCATCACCGTGCTGGCGCCGGCCACGATCGCCTTGGCGATGTCACCGCTGTATTGAATACCGCCGTCGGCGATCACCGGCACGCCGGCCGGGGCGCACGCCCGGGACGCCTCCATGATCGCGGTGATCTGCGGCACGCCCACGCCCGCGACGATCCGGGTGGTGCAGATCGCGCCCGGCCCGACACCGACCTTGACCGCGTCCGCGCCCGCCTCGACCAGCGCCCGCGCACCGGCGAACGTGGCGACGTTTCCGCCGACGATGTCGATCGAGACGTCCTTCTTCAGCCGGGCGACCATCTCCAGCACCGCGCGCTGGTGCCCGTGCGCGGTGTCGACGATGACCACGTCGACACCCGCGTCGACCAGCTCGCGCGCCCGCTTGTAGGAGTCGTCGCCGACACCGACCGCGGCCGCCACCCGGAGCCGGCCCTGCGGGTCCTTGGCGGCGTTCGGGTACTGCTCCGACTTGGTGAAGTCCTTGACCGTGATCAGCCCGCGCAGGTGACCCGCCTCGTCCACCAGCGGCAGCTTCTCCACCTTGTGCCGGCTCAGCAGGGTCAGCGCGTCGTCCTTGCTCACGCCGACCGGCGCGGTGATCAGCGGCGCCTTGGTCATCACGTCGCGGACCTTGACGTCGAAGTCGCTGACGAACCGCATGTCCCGGTTGGTCACGATGCCGACCAGCACGCCCTCACTGTCCACCACCGGGGCGCCGGAGATCCGATACCGCCCGCAGAGGGCGTCGACCTGGCGCAGGGTGTCGTCCGGTGAACAGGTGACCGGGTTGGTGATCATGCCGGACTCGGACCGCTTCACCAGATCGACCTGGGTTGCCTGGTCCTCGACGGAGAGATTGCGGTGCAGCACACCGATGCCGCCCTGCCGCGCCATGGCGATCGCCATGCGCGCCTCGGTCACCGTGTCCATCGCGCTGGACAGCAACGGGATGGAGAGCTCGACGTTGCGAGTCAGTCTGGTGATCGTGTTGACCCGGCTGGGGACGACGTCCGACTCACCGGGCTGCAGCAGCACGTCGTCGAAGGTCAGACCGAGAGGAACGGTGCGGGCGCTGTCTGTTTCCACAAATCATCCCTAGAGAAGAGGCGGAGTCCATCATCCTACCCATCCCGGACGGGGCACCCGGGCGGCGGACAGAACGTGCGGGCCAGCACACAAGCGCGGGAGGTGAGTACGGTATGAGGGTGCAAGATGAGCCGATCGACCCGTTCAACGGCGACCCGACCGACCCGGCCGCCGGTCTCGACGACCTCAACGAGGACGCCGAGGCCGATCCGCTGTCCGAGGACGAGCGCCAGGACGTCCTGGAGGACCTCTCCGACCTGGAGATCTACCAGGCACTTCTGAGTCCGACGGGCATTCGCGGGCTGGTCATCGAGTGCGAGGACTGCCACGAGCCGCACTACTTCGACTGGGATCTGCTCCGGGGCAATCTGCGCCACCTGCTGAGCAGCGGGCGTCCGAGGGTGCACGAGCCGGCCTACGACCCGGACCCGGACCACTACGTCACGTGGGAGTACGCCCGCGGTTACGCGGACGGTGTGCACGACACGCTCACAGAGGGCACCGACGACGAATAGGAAGTCGGTGCCCTCTGCCAGAGCTGGTTCTAGGCCACCAGCCCTGCGCGGAAGCCAGCGGCCACCGCGTGAGCGCGGTCTCGGGCGCCCAGCTTGCGGAACAAGCGGCGGGCGTGGGTCTTGACGGTGTCCTCGGATACGAACAGTTCGCGGCCGATTTCCGCGTTGCTCTTGCCGTCGGCCATTCCCCTCAGCACCTGCAACTCCCGCTCGGTGAGCGTGAGCCGGCGCCCGGCCGGCGCCGCGTCGGCCATTCCCACCCCGGCCTCGTTGCCGGGCCACGCAACCATCGGTCGCCCGGTCGCCGGGTCGATCGGTGCGTCACCGCGCTGCGCCGGGACCATCGGCGAGTTGGGCAGCATCGCCGGCACCGCGGCCGCGTTCGGCACGCCCATGCCGGGGCCGGCGTGATACTGGCCACGAGCCGCCGGTGAGTTGTTGTTCCGGGCGCCGCCGGCCACCGTGGCCGGTTGCGCGTTGGCGCCGTTGATCGGCATGCCCTGCGGGCGTACCGGCAACAGGAGCAGGAGCAGCGCCTTGGCGACGACGCTCACGAGGTCGTGCTCCACGCCGCGGATCACGCCACGGGCGCCGGCTGCCACCGCCGCCGCGGCCACCCGCGGATCTTCAGCTCCGAAGAGCACCACTTGTGCCTGAGGCGCGCGGGCCAGTACGCGCCGGGTGAAGCCGACGCTGTCGGGTCGGGTCACGGCGGTGTCGGCCAGTACGACTTCGGCAGGCCGTTCCGCCAGTCGGATCATGGCCTCGGTCTCGCTGACCGCGGTCCTGACGACGCCGGTCATGCCGAGCCGGGCCGCGGTGGACGCGACGGTCTGGGCCGCCAGCGGGGTTCGGACGCACACGAGGACGGTACGCACAGTGATCCTCCTTCTCTCTCAGAGGAGATCACGCGAGGGCCGCAGCATTACGCGCTTTAGATGGAAAAAACGGGAAAGAAAGGTATGACTTGCCACCCCTTTGCCATACCGCTCACGAAGACATCGACATGTTGCGTGTGAGCCGGGGTTAGCCGGGGTACACCCGCGAAAGGCCTGAGCCAGGCCCCTCACGACGAACACTCCGCGGTGCCGCGCGGGAGGAGGGTGTTGATGTCGAACGTTCGCAGGTTGCCCGGGCCCATCGCCGATCTCTGGGATTGGCAGCGCCTGGGACTGTGCCGGGGCCGGGACAGTGCGCAGTTCTTCCACCCCGACGGCGAGCGCGGGTCGTCCCGCAATCGCCGCGAGGCCAAGGCCAAGTCGATGTGCGGCGCCTGCCCGGTTCGGGCCGAGTGCGCCGCGCACGCCCTGGCGGTCCGCGAGCCGTACGGCGTCTGGGGAGGTTTCAGCGAATCGGAGCGGCTGCGGCTGCTCGCGGTCGGCTGGGAGGATCTGGCCGATCGTCACGGACGGGTCGACCTTGTCCGGCTCGAGGCACGCCTCGGCCGGCCCCACAAGTCGGCAGTGCCCGCACAACGGCAGGCACCGGCGGCCTGAGGCCGCCCGGCGCGCGGCATCACCACACGGCTGGCGACACGGTCCTCGCGCGAGGGCCGTGTCGAGTGGTTCAGCGGTTCTTCAACCGCATCGGTGGACATGCAACCCACCGTATGAGCGACTTGCGTTTCCGAGTCGGACCAAAAGTGCGGCTTCGACCTACTCGACGTCGACCGTGACGGCGTGCCATCCGGTTGCGCCGTCGGGCTCCGGCGGCGCACCCACGGAGGTCTGAGTCACCCCATCGAGATCGGTCGCACGTACCCGTAAGGTGTGTCGTCCGGCGGAGGCGGTCCAGGTCAGGCTCCATTGGCGCCAGGTGTCCGAGAAGACCGCGGGCGCGAGCGTCGCCTCCTGCCACGGCCCGTCGCCGGCCTGCACCTCGACCTTGGCGATGCCGCGGTGTTGCGCCCACGCCACGCCGGCCACCGTGACCGCTCCAGCCTTGCGGGAGGCGCCGTCGCGCGGGGTGTCGATCCGCGACTGCGTCTTGATCGGCGCCTGGGCCGACCATCCGCGCGGAACCCAGTACGCGTCGAAGTCCGCGAACCGGGTCAGCTCGATCTCAGTGATCCACTTGCACGCGGAGACGTAGCCGTACAGTCCGGGAACGACCATCCGGACCGGGAAGCCGTGGTCGACCGGGAGCGGCTCGCCGTTCATGCCGACCGCCAGCAGCGCGTCCCGGCCGTCGCGCAGGACCGCGGTCGGCGCACCGCACGTCCAGCCGTCGACCGAGCGCTGCACCGCCTGATCCGCGTCGGGCAGCGGGTCCGCCTCGTCGAGCAGGTCCTTGATCGGTGTGCCGAGCCAGAGGGCGTTGCCGATCAGATCACCGCCCACCGGGTTGGAGACGCAGGCCAGCGTCACGTACCGCTCGACCATCGGCCTGCGCAGCAGGTCCGCCCAGGTCAGCGTGATCGGGTTGCGCACCATGCCATGGATCCGCAGCTGCCAGGCGTTCGGGTCGACCCGGGGCGTGACCAGGGCGGTGTCGATCCGGTAGAAGTCCCGGTTCGGCGTGACGTAGGGGACGGCACCGGGAGCCTGGGCTCCGGCGGGCACGGTCGGCGGCGCGCCGGCGGCGGTGGGCAGCGCCACGGCCTCGCGGGCCGCGTTCACCTCGCGCCGGGATGTCAGCATGCGCCCCGCGACCCCGCCCGCTGCCGCAACCGCGGCCACGATCCCCAGATCACGAAGGAATCGCCGCCGGTCCGGCGAGAGGGATGACTCCCGCGAAGGAGAGGATTCCCGCAGCAGGTGGCGGAGCACGAACGCCGCGACGACGGCCCCGATCAGGGACGGGAGCACCGACGCGAACCCGGCACCTTCACGAGTGATCGCCGCCGCCGCACCGACGAGGCCGAAGAGCACGATCCCGATGACCGCGATCGCCCACCGCCGCAGCGCGAGCACACCGACCCCGAAGGCATAGCCGGCCAGCAGGATCGAGGTGCCGACCAGCAGCGCGGTCTTGTCGTGGACCCCGAAGACCCGGATGCCGAAGTCCTTGATCGGCCCCGGCACGTGATCGACCACCACGCCGCCCACCGCGATCAGGGGCGCCGACCGAGCCCCGGTCACCACCGCGACCAGCTCGGCCACGCCGATCGCCGCCGCGGCCGCCGCAACGCCGGCGAGCCCGGCACGAAGGGAAGTCCTCACTCCACCATCGTCCCTCGCCAGGCTCGGTTCGCGCCCGGCACAGATCTTGCGGATTCCTTACCGGTTGCGCAGCCGTTTGATCGCCCGGTAGACGCCGTACCCGCAGGCCGCGGCGATCGACAGCATCGTCAGCCCGAAGATGATCTCGAAGCCGGTGTCCTCGCTGTCCAGCACCGTGGCGAGCAGCAAGATCAGGCCGAGGAAGCCGGTGAACAGCAGAATCGGCGAGAGCACCACCAGCATGATCACCGCACCCGCGGTGCTTCCGCCGCCGTCCGAAGCGTTCGACGACGGCCCCAGGTAGGGCGGCGGGACCTGGCCCTGCTGCTGGTCGGGCGGGCGCGGCACCGGGATCCGCGACGCGTCGCGCGGCGGCATCGGCGTACGCAGATCCGGCCGCACCCGGGCGTCGAGCGCCGGCACCAGGGCGTGCCCGTTGGCGAACAGCGAGGGCTCGAAGCTCACCTGAATGCCGTCGTGGCCGACGAATCGCCGGGCCCCGTCCGGCCACGCCAGCATCGCGGCGCACTGGTTGAACCACACTGTCGCCGCGGAGTCCTCGCCCACCATGCTGACACCGGCCTCGCCGGCCACCAGACGCAGCGACGGATCCTCCAGCGAGGGGTACGCGGTCCCCTGCACCACCTGCTCGGAGGAGTTCGGCGCGTCCGTGTACCCGGCCCAGTCCGCGTCGGTGCGACCGGGTGTCATCAGCAGCCCGTCCCGGTACGCCGCCGCGGCGACCGCCACGACGTCGTCGTGCGTGACCGCGCGCAGCTCGGCCAGCGCCTCCTCGATGCTCAGCACCGGCCGGCCGGCCAGCAGGTTGAACGCCTGCCCCGGCAGCCGCGCGCCGCTCTCCTCGGCGTGCGTCATCTCCTCGCACCGCTGGTTGACGACCGTGGTCACGTCGGCCTGGTCGATCAGGCCGAGCCGGACCGTCGCCAGCACGTCGACGAAGCCGCCCAGCACCGCGCCCTGCTTCTCGGGCAGCGCGTCGGCGAAGGCGGAGATCACCGCGGAGCCGTCGGCACGGGGCTCGTAGTTGGAGGCGACCGTGTAGGAAAGGCCGCTCTCCTGCCGCAGCGAC
The DNA here is from genome assembly GCF_040681145.1 of Actinoplanes sp. NPDC051861. NCBI lineage: Bacteria > Bacillati > Actinomycetota > Actinomycetes > Micromonosporales > Micromonosporaceae > Actinoplanes > Actinoplanes sp. NPDC051861. The sequence continues at coordinate 309,737 of NZ_JBFAYE010000002.1, read as the reverse complement.
CGGAACAGCGCCCGCTCCAGGACACCGGAGAAGACCGAGGCCCGGGTCTCCCGGTTGACCACCGAGTTCCACGCGACCACATTGGACGGGCCGTGGAAGAACGCCGGGCGTACCGGAAGGGCGGACGACGCCACCGGGACCGGCTGCCGGTAGCCGGACGGCAGGGTGAGCTTGAGCCCGGCCGGCACGGCCGGGCCGGCGATCCAGAGCGCCGCGTTCTGCTGGGTGAAGTACCGGCCCACCCAGGCCCGCAGGTCGTCCGGGGTGATCCCGGTCAAACCCCACTCCGGGTACGTGACCACGCCGTAGTCACGGGCACCGTGCCGCCAGAGCGCCAGCGCCTCGGTCGGCCCCTCACTGCGCCCGTTCTCCTCAGTGCGCAGGATCTCCTTCTCCGTGCTGAGCCGGTGCATCGGCAGATCGTTCAGCGCGGTGCAGACGCCGTTGAGGAACGCGACGATGTCCGCCTCGGCGCCCTGCATGTGGAAGAACGTGTACTCGACGCTGGTGGCGCCGTTGTAGTGGTAGTCGGCGACGCCGAAGGAGTGCAGCGCCAGGTGCTCGACCAGGTGCGTGATGCCGCGCTTGGCGAGCGGCTCGTCCGCGAACCCGACCCGGAACACCAGCCCGGCGTGCATCGGCCCGTTGGTGGGCGCGAGGACCGTTGGTATCCCGTCGACGTCCAGCTGAGTGATCATCTCTTACCTCCGAACGCCCACGTCCGGGCCTGCCGGATCTGGGTGACGACGTCCTCGTTCACGTACGACCACGGCATCTCGGTGCCCAGGTTCCCCATCGCCGTGAAGGTCGCCGCCGCCGCGCGCTGATCATCCAGCAGCGTGAACAGCAGGGCGAATGTACTCAGCGCCTCCAACCAGCCGTAACCTCGGCCGAACGACGGGTGCCAGATCGACCGCTGCGCGGCGTCGTAGATCTCGGCACGCACCTGGTCGTTGGCCAGGTAGCTGACGATCTCCTGGCTGCTGCCGTCGAAGGCGTGCTCGATGTGCGCCTCGGCGACCAGCAGCCCGTGCGCCCCGCCGGGCGGCGCCGCCTGGATCGCCTCGCGCGCGAACTGGTGCAGCTGCTCCCAGGTGCCGCTCCACTTGGGACAGAGCATCTGCAGCAGCTGGAGTTGTCCGGGCAGGTGGTGCGGGTCGGCGGCCATCAGCCGGTCGTGCCGCCGGCGGCTCTCGGCGAGGCCCAGTTGCAGGCCGCGTGCCGAGGTCATCCGCGCGGTCCAGATCGCCGGGTCCTTGGGGCAGTACGCCGCGCCGTCCATCAGCACCAGCTCGGCCTTGCGCAGCCAGTCGTGGAACGCGGCGAACTGCTCGCGGCTCACGTACTGCGCACGGGCCGAGGTCCGGATCTTCCAGCCGACGTCGGTGAGATGCATGCCGAGCAGCGCCGAGGCGGCTCCGTCCTTCGGATCGGCGGCCAGCACCCCGCGCAGGAACTCCTCCAGGCCCTGCTCCTCGCAGACGGCGCGGAGCAGCCCGGTCCGGTCCATCGGGGCAGCCGAGTCCAGCAGGGCACGGCACGCCGGCCAGTCACGGCGAGCCAGCACGGCCTTCAGCGCAGTGATAGCCGGGTACGCGGCGGCACGATCAAGCACCACGTCGGTGGGTTGGGACATGGCGCGCAGCATAAGGGTCGATCAGTTACCGCGCATCGGTGATATCGGCCTCAGATTCCGCCGACCGCAGATCGACGCGGACGCGCGCCGGAACGCGGGCGTCGATCTGCTCGATCAGCGCCGCACCGCCACGGAACGCGGCCGGGTCGACGCGGACCGCGGCACCGTCCTCCCCCACCAGTTCCCGGCTTCCGTCCGGGCCGACCAGGAGAGCCGCGCATGTGTCGTAAAGCACCGTCCCGCCGCCCACAACGGTGACGCCCTCGTCCGAGTACACCAGCCGGAGACTCCGGTTGCCGCGCGCCCGCAGGGTCCGGCCGGAGATCGGCGACGAGGGAAGTGACGCCGCCGGATAGCCGCCCCAGTCCGCGCTCGTCCCGGCCGGTGTCATCAGCAGTCCCGCCTCGTAGGCGGTGGCGGCGACCGCGGCCACCTCGGCGACGGTGACCGCGCTGGCCTCGGTGACCGCGTCGTCCAGGCTGCGCACGCTCAGGCCGGCCAGCACGTTGAACGCCTGCCCGGGCAGGCGGCCACCCTTGCGCTCGGCCTCGCGCAGGCCCCGGCAGGTCAGCTCGACCACGGTGGCCACGTCGTCCGGCTCGATCCGCCCGGCGCGCATCTCGGCCAGCGCGTCGATCGTCCCGCCGAGCGCCGCCCCGGCCCGTTCGGGCAGCGGTTCGGCGACGGCGGTGATCCGCGCGGTCCGCCCGGCACGCGGTTGATACTCGGTGCCGACGCGCGCGGCGATCTCGCTGCGCAGGCACAGGTCGCGGTGCAGGCGGCGCTCCAGGACGTTGGCGAAGACCGCAGCGCGCGCTTCCCGGCGTACCACTGTGTCCCAAGCCACCTCCTCACCCGGACCGGCGAACCAGGCCGGTGTGGCCGCCAAGGCCGCCGACGGCGCTGGCGGCGGCTGTCGCTCGCCCTCCGCGAGATCCAGTGCCAGACCTTGCGGCACCGCGTCGCCGGCCACCCAGAGCACGGCGTTCTCCCTGGTGAAATACCGGGCGATCCACTCGTTCAGATGCTCGGCGCCGAGCCCGGCCAGGCCCCACTCGGGGTATCCGGCCATGCCGAAGTCGCGGGCGCCGTGCCGTCGCGTCGGCAGCGGGCCGACCGGCTGGTCCTCGGACCGCAGCACCTTCTTCTCCGCGTCGATCCGGTCGGTGGGCAGCCGGCGCAGCGCCGCGCAGACGCCCGTGACGAACTCGGCGATCCGCTCGGCGGAGCCCTGCACATGGAAGTAGGTGTGCTCGGCGCCGACCCGGCCGTTGCGATGACCGTCCAGGACCAGGTGCTGGATCAGGTGGGTGATGCCGCGCCGGGCCGGCGGCTCGTCGGCGAGACCGACCCGGAACACCAGGCCGGCGTGCGTGGTCCCGGTGACCGGTGCCAGCAGGGCCGGGACACCGTCCACCTCCAGCTGCTTGATCATCGGTCTCCTCCGACGGGGGCACCGCGCGTGAACACCGTCCGGATGCGGTAGGAGCGGATCACCCCGGCGGCGCTGTCGCCGAGGTAGTGCCAGGGGTACTCGGTGCCGAGCCCGTCGAGCGCGTCGAACAGCGTTTTCGCCGTCCGCAGCTCGCCGGCCAGGCAGAACGTCATCGCGAACGTGTTCAGCACCTGCACCCATCCGGCGGTCCGGCGGAACTCGGGGTGCTGGACCGAGCGCGCGGCGGCCTCGCTCACCTCGGCGAGCACCGGCGTCGAGGCGAGGTGCCGCCGGGCGCCGGACGCGGTGCCGCCACCCTCGCCGAGTGCCTGTTCCAGATGGGCCTCGGCGATCAGGACGGCGTTGTGCGAACCGAGCGGCGCGGCGTCCGTCGCGGCTCGAGCGAACGTGTGCGCGTCCGGCCAGGTGCCACCCCAGCGCGGGGTGAGCTGCTGCAGGAGCTCACTCTGAGCGGGCAGATGGCATGCGTCGAGCTCGGCGAGCCGGTCATAGCGGCGGCGGGCCTCGGGGAGGCCGAGTTCCAGGCCGCGGGCCGAGGTGAGACGTGCGGTCCAGGCCGCAAGATCTTCAGGGGTACGCGAAACCGACGCCACCAGAATCGACTCGGCCTCCACCAGCTGCTCCCGGAACGGCGTGCCCCTCTTGCGCCGGACACGCGCGGCCCAGGAGACGGCCATCAGGCGCTGGGCGAGCAGGACGGCGGCGGCGCTGTCGGCCGGGTCGGCGGTCAGCACGCCCCGCAGGAACTCCTCGGTGCCCTCGCGGTCCGCGCAGGCCCGGAGCAGCAGCGTGCGCTCCACCGGCGCGGCGGTGTCGATCACCGCACGGGCCGCCGGCCAGTCCCCCGCGTCCAGGGCGGCACGCAGGGTCGCGATCGTCGGATAGGCGACGGCCGGATCCAGGACCGGTTGACGCGGAAGCATGGCGCGCAGCATAGATCTTCCCCAGTGGATCGCGCTGCGGGGAGGCGGCTCAGATCTCGAGAGGATCGTCGAGCAGATGCTCGAAGGCGAGCTCAGCGGCACCGATCAGGGCGGCGTCGGCGCCGAGTTCCGGGGTGCGCAGCCGCACGTGTTCCCGGCATGCGGGCAGGCCGACCGCGTTGAGGCGGCTGCGGATCTGCGCGGCGGCGCCCAGGTAGACGTCGCGGAGCGTCCCGCCGAAGATCACGACCTCGGGGTTGAAGATGTTGACCAGGTTGCCGACGCCGAACCCGAGCCAGTCGCCGACCTGTCGCAGCGCGTGCTGAGCCTGGCTGTCACCGCGCATCGCCGCGTCGACCACTTCGAGAACCGTGTCCCGGCCGGTGCCGTCCTCACGGGCGGCCAGCCGGAGCAGCGCGTGCTCGCCGATCTCGGTCTCCCAGCAGCCGCGCGAGCCGCAGGAGCAGGGCCGCCCGTACGGGTTGACGACCATGTGGCCGACCTCGCCGCCGTAGCCGCCGTGCCCGGTGACCCGGCGCCCACCGGCCACGATCCCGGCACCGACACCCACGTCGCCGTAGAGGTAGATGACGTTGTCGCAGTTCACCGCCGCGCCCCGGGCGTGCTCGGCGAGCGCGCAGACGTCGGCGTGGTTGCCCACCGAGAGCCGGCCGGACTCACCCAGCTCGGAACGCAGCGCGGCGCCGACCGGCTCCTCGACCCAGCCGATGGTCGGCGCGAGGCGCACCATGCCGTCCTCACGGCGGACCATCCCGGCCACGGCCAGGCCGCTGCCCACGCACTTGGCGTCGCCCGGCACCGTCTCGTGCATGCTCCGGACGAAGTCGGCGAGCGGCTGCACCGCGTCGTCGGCACTCATCCCGGGCGGCCGTTCGGTCTCGTACTGCTCCAGGATCCGGCCGCCGAGCCCGACTCGCGCCGCGCGCAGCCGGTCCACCTCGATGCTCAGCGCGTACGCGTAGACCCTGCCCGACTCGGGCCGGACGACCAGTGAGGGTCGCCCGGCCCGGCCGGTCTCCCGTGGTACCGCCTCGCTGACCAGACCTGCGCTGATCAGCTCGGCGGTGAGTGCCCCGATGGTGCTGCGGTTGAGGCCGAGCCGGCTGGTGAGCTCCGCCCGCGACGTCGCGCCGTGCGTGTGCACGTAGCGCAGAAGCGTCCCGAGGTTGTGCCGGCGCACCTCTTCCTGGCTGGGGCCGGCACGCATCAGCGCCCCGTCCCCGGCCCCGGAGCGTGCTTCATCGGTTGCCCGTGGATGCTGCCCTACGTCGGGCCAGCGCGTCGACGCTCGCGGCGGCGAGCAGGACCAGGCCGGTGAAGATGTACTTCTGACCGGAGCTGAAGCCCATCAGGCCCATGCCGTTGTCGATGACCGCGATCACCGCGCCACCGATCACCGCGTTGACGACCTTGCCCTTGCCGCCGAAGAGGCTGGTGCCGCCGATGACGGCCGCGCCCACCGAGTACAACAGGATGTTGCTACCACCGGTGTTCGGGTCGACCGAGCTGGCCCGGCTGACGATCAGGATGCCGCCGATCGACGCCATGAACGAGCCGATCACGAAGACCGAGATGCGGATCCGGTCGACCGGGATACCGGCGCGGCGGGCCGCCTCGGAGTTGCCGCCGACCGCGTAGACGTGCCGGCCGTACGTGGTGCGGCCGAGCACGAAGGTCCAGACGACCAGGGCCACCGCGATGATCGGAACGACGATCGGGACGCCCTTGAGCGAGTTGATCGCCGGGTTGATGGCGCGTTCCTGGGTGAGCACCAGGGTGGCCGCGATCAGCAGCACCGCGAGCCCGCCGATGCGCAGCAGGACGATGCCCAGCGGGTCGGTGATCAGCTTGCGGCTGGTGCGCCGCCGGTACCGGTTGAGCTGCACGACCGCGTAACCGACCACGGCGGCGATGGTGAAGATCCAGCTCCACAGCACCGACAGGTTGTCGTTGTTGAGGGCACGGACGAACTCGTCGGTGATCGAGACGTTCTTGCCGCCACCCAGCATGGTGAGCAGCACGCCCTGGAAGCCCAGGAACGCCGCGAGGGTGACGACGAACGACGGGATGCCCAGCTTGGCCACGAGCAGGCCGATGGAGAACCCGATGATGATGCCAGTGATCATCGCGGCCGGGATCGCGACGTACCACTCCATGCCCTTGTTGGTGAGCAGGATGGCCATCACAGCGCCGCACACGCCGCTGGCGTAGCCGGCGGAGAGGTCGATCTCGCCGAGCAGCAGCACGAACACCAGGCCCATGGCGATGAAGGTGACCTGGGCGCCCTGGTTGAAGAGGTTGGCGAAGTTCAGCGCGCTGAGGAACGTGTCGGTCCGCGCGGTACTGAAGATCAGGAACAGGACGAGGAGTCCCAGGACCGCGGGGAGGGAGCCGAGGTCGCCACCCCGGACCCGGGCCCAGTAGTCACGGAGGTGGCTGCTCACCGTCGGCTTGACGGCCTGGATGCCGCCCGCCGTTGTCGTGGTGGTCGTGGTCACTGTGCGTCTCCCGGCGTGATGTCGACGAAGTCGGAAGGCTTCTCGGGAGGCAGGCCGAGGTTGCCGCTGCGGCCACCGGTGATCAGCTCGACAACCTGCGAGTGGGTGACGTCGGAGGCCTTCACCTGGGCCGCCATCCGGCCGAGGTAGAGCGCCGCGATCCGGTCCGAGACCGCGAACACGTCGTTCATGTTGTGCGAGATCAGCACGACGCCGAGACCGTTGTCGGCGAGCCGGCGGACCAGCTCGAGGACCTGCGCGGTCTGCGCGACACCGAGGGCCGCGGTCGGCTCGTCGAGGATCACGATCCGGCTGTTCCAGAGCACGGCCTTGGCGATCGCCACGGTCTGCCGCTGGCCGCCGGAGAGGCTGGAGACCAGCTGGCGCAGCGACTTGACGGTCCGCACCGACAGGCTGCGCAGAGTCTCGCCGGCCATCTCCTCCATGGTGTCCTCGTCGAGGACGATGCCCGACTTCTTCTCCCGGCCGAGGAACATGTTCTGAACGATGTCCAGGTTGTCGCAAAGTGCGAGATCCTGGTACACGACCTCGATGCCGAGGGCGGAGGCGTCCCGGGGACTGTGGATCGCCACTTCCTTACCGTCGAAGGTGACGGTGCCCGAGTCGATGGTGTAGATGCCGCTGATGCACTTGACCAGCGTGGACTTGCCTGCGCCGTTGTCGCCCACGAGGGCGGTGACCTCGCCCGGGTAGACGTTGAGTCCGACGTCGTGGAGCACCTGTACGGGACCGAAACTCTTGTCGATCCCGCGAAGCTCCAGAAGGGGTGTCGCGGCCACGGATGGTTCTCCTTTATCTGGTGACCGGTTTCGTCGTGGCGCCACCACTTCTTCGTGGCTCGCCGACTGCGGAGGGCTGTCGCAACCGACCCGGCGCCGCCCACGGAAATCGTGGGCGGCGCCGTCCTCAGCCGTTACGGTGCGGGCTGATCAAACAGCTGGAGGTCAGCTGATGCCGGCCTCGGTGCACTTGGCCGCGAAGTCCGCGGTGCACAGCTCATCCTTGGTGACGAAGCCGTCCGCGACGACGTCCTTCACGCTGTCGAACTTGATCGACTGCGGCTCGAGCAGGACGGACTTGACGTCCTTCTTCGACTCCGGGTCGGTCACGGTGCTGGTGGCGGTGGTCGGCGCCTCGCCCTTGGCCAGCGCGATCGCCAGCCCGGCGGCCGCGTCGGCCTCCTTCTTGATCGCCTTGTAGACGGTCATGCACTGGTCGCCCACGAGGATGTTCTGCAGGCCCTGCACGGTGGCGTCCTGGCCGGTCACCGGGACCTGGCCGTTCAGCTTGTTCTTCTTCAGAACCTGGATGGCCGCGTTGCCGAGGCCGTCGTTCGCCGCGAGAACACCCTTGATGTTCTTGTTCGAGGTCAGGTCCTGCTCGAAGAGCGTGCCGCCCTGGGCGTTGTCCCAGTCCGGAACGTCGGTGTCCGGGCCCTTGGTGTACTCCTTGGAGTCGAACTTGGGCTTGAGCACCGAGTCGTAGCCCTGCTTGAACAGCGTGGCGTTGTTGTCGGTGGGCGAGCCGTTCAGGTACGACACGACCGGGTTGGTGACCTTCTTCTCGGTCAGGCAGTCGACCAGACCCTGGCCCTGCAGCTCGCCGACCTTCACGTTGTCGAACGACACGTAGTAGTCCGCGCCGCCGTTGAGGGTCAGACGGTCGTAGTCGATCGTGGCGATACCGGTCTGCTTGGCCTTGTCGAGCACGGCCTTGCCGGTGCCGGAGTCCAGGTTGACGATCATCAGAACCTTGACGCCGCTGGCGATCATGCCGTCCGCGAGCGTCTGGAACTGGGCCTTGTCGCCCTGCGCGTTCTGGATGTCGGCCTCCACACCGGCCGCCTTGAAGGCGTCGGTGAGGTACTTGAGGTCAGCGGTCGCCCAACGAGCGGAGCTCTTGGTGTCGGGCAGGATCACGCCGACCTTGCCAACCGACGAGCCGGAGTCGCTGCCCGTGTCGGAGTTGCCGCTGTCGTCGCCGCACGCGGCCATGCTTCCGGTCGCCATGAGGCCGACCGCGGCAAGGGCGAACAGTCCCTTACGCATTCCTTATGTCCTTTCGGGGGGTAAATCCGGGGCCTTGGTTCGGATTTGTCAGGGGTTGTGCGCTGCCTGGGAGTGTCGCTCCCCTGTGACGCCGATGGATCAGGAACCGGTTTGTTGTGCCCGGCAACGTATTCCTCCCGTGGCCGAGAACACAAGCCGCAACGGAGGTCTATCTCGTAACGAGGGATAACAATCCGGCAACACGCCAGTTCGACAAGCCCTCGCCAGGCCAGGGAAAGCGCCCCTTTGTAACCGCACAACGTAACGCTAAGTAAGACTTGGGCCTTAGGGGGCCGGAAACCCTAAGGACAGACCTTTCGTCGCCGAGTTGTACGATTTTCGGCCCGCGCGCGGATCAAGTCCGAATCGGTGCGACGGTCGCCTCGGTGAGCCGAATCAGATCAGCGGGAGCCAGCGAGACCTGCAGCCCGCGGCGGCCCGCCGAGACGTACATCACATCGAGGCCCGGTGCCGAGTCGTCGATCACGGTGGGCAGGCGCTTGCGCTGCCCGAGCGGGCTGATCCCGCCCCGCACGTACCCACTCGTGCGCTCGGCGGCGCCCCGGTCGGCCAGCACCGCCCGCTTGCCACCGGCCGCGACCGCCAGCGCTTTCAGGTCCAGATCGCCGGTGACCGGCACGACGCCGACCACGAGCCGGCCGTCGACCTCGGCGATCAGGGTCTTGAAGAGCCGCTCCGGCTCGACGGCCAGCGCCTGCGCCACCAGCGCGCCGTAGTTCGGCGCGTCGGGGGACACCTCATACGGATGGAGGGTGTGTTCGACCCGTTCCGCGGACAGCAGGACAGTGGCCGGCGTACCGGCCGCTTTCTTGGCCATGCGGGCACGCTACTCCCGGGGGAGATCAACATGCGCGCCCGATATGGACCCGTTACGCCACCGTTGTCAGCAGGGCCGCCGGCGCGCCGCCCACCCGGGTCAGCACCAGGCCGGCCTCGTTCGGGCCGGACAGCTTCAGATCCTTGCGGAGTTGGTCGGGCACCAGGGCGGACCCGCGTTTGCGGATCTCCAGCCGGCCCACGCCGCGCTCCCGCAACAGCGCCCGCAGCCGCTTCAGCGAGAACGGGAGGACGTCGGTGACACCGAGGCGCCGCGCGTACGGGGTGTCGGCCGGCTCGTCGCTGTAGACGTACGCGATCGACGGGTCGGCCAGCCGCCCGCCGACCGTCTCGGCGAACTCGGCGACCAGGTGCGAGCGGACCACCGCCGGATCCGGGTCGTAGATCCACGCGCCGACCGGCCCGACCGGCGCCGCCTCGACGCCCGAGCCGACCAGCTCCGCCACTCGCGAGCCCGCGCCGAGCAGCGTGGCCCGCCGCTGCGCCGCGGCGAGCGGCCCGCACCAGAACGCCGCCTCGACCAGGTCGCCGCCGACGCTCACCCACTCGCCCTCGGCACCGGGCGGCAGCAGGCCGTGGTCGATGCCGGGCGCGAGCTTGAGAACGGTCCGCGGCACCCGGGCGGCCAGTCCCACCACGAAGTCCCAGGGCGGCGAGTACGCCTTCGGGTCGAACACCCGGCCCCGCCCGGCCTGCCGCCGCGCCGGGTCGGCGAAGACCGCGTCGTAGCGCTCCACCTCGACCGTGGTCGCGTCGGCGCAGGCCACCGTGACCCGGTCGGCCACTCCGGCGGCCTCCGCGTTCACGGCCGCGACGGCCGCGGTGAGCGGGTCGGCGTCCACCGCGTACACCCGAATGCCGTGCCGGGCCGCCGCCAGAGCGTCGGAGCCCAGCCCGCACCCCAGATCAGCCAGGGTTCGCACCCCGGCGGCCGCGAGGCGCGCCGCGCGCCGGTCCGCCACCACGGACCGCGTCGCCTGCTCCAGACCGGCTCGGGTGAAGAACATCCGGGACGCGTCCGGGCCGAACTTCATCGCCGCGCGCCCGCGCAAACTAGCCTGGGTCAGGGCGGCCGCGGCGAGCTCCGCGCCGACACCTCGGGCCCGTACAGCCGAGGCGGCGGCGAGTGGCTCACCGTCGCCGACCTCGACCGCCACGGCCAGGGCTTCGGCCCCTTCCGGTGTTTGCAACAGGGCGAGCAACTCAGGTGTCACACCAGGCATTCTCCCTGGCGTGACAGGTTGGCACTCTGGTTGACGGAGTGCTAGTTCCGGCATAGTCTCCGGTTAGCACTCTCAACATGAGGGTGCCAGCCGCCCGGGTCCTCCGCGGCGGTTGGGCCTGTCCTGTCGAGCACCCGAGTGCGAGGCGAGGTCCAGGTGGTGGCTGGCGTCGGCCGCGCAAAGGTCGCATACCGGTGTTGTATGTGGCCTTTGCGCGGCCGCCGTCAGGCGCCGCCTGGGCCACGCCGCAGCCCCGGGTGGTCGACAGGACAGGCCCAAGGCACCAGGCGGACCGGCACCCGCGACGACGGCCCCGCCCGGTGGCATGAGGCATCAGACCGGCCTGGTTCATGGCCGGCGAAACCTGTACCCAGGAGGGTATGCCCGTGACTACCGCGACCAAGGTTGCGATCAAGCCGCTCGAGGACCGCATCGTGGTCCAGGCGAACGAGGCCGAGACCACCACGGCGTCGGGCATCGTGATCCCCGACACCGCGAAGGAGAAGCCGCAGGAGGGCACCGTCCTCGCTGTCGGCCCCGGCCGGATCGACGACAAGGGCAACCGCGTCCCGCTCGATGTCAAGGTCGGCGACGTGGTCCTCTACTCGAAGTACGGCGGCACCGAGGTCAAGTACGCCGGCGAGGAGTACCTGGTGCTCTCCGCCCGTGACGTCCTCGCGGTCATCGAGAAGTGACCTACTGACAGTGCTGACCGCCTCGGTCCGGGCTCACCCGGACCGGGGCGGTAGTGCGTGAAGGGACCATTCATGGCGAAGATCCTGAGTTTCTCCGACGACGCCCGGCACCTGCTGGAGCACGGCGTCAACACGCTCGCCGACACGGTCAAGGTCACCCTGGGCCCGCGCGGCCGCAACGTCGTCCTGGACAAGAAGTTCGGCGCTCCCACGATCACCAACGACGGCGTGACCATCGCCAAGGAGATCGAGCTCACCGACCCGTACGAGAACCTTGGCGCTCAGCTGGTCAAGGAGGTGGCGACGAAGACCAACGACGTCGCCGGTGACGGGACCACCACCGCGACCGTGCTCGCGCAGGCGCTGGTCCGCGAGGGCCTGCGCAACGTGACCGCGGGCGCCAACCCGATGGGCCTCAAGCGGGGCATGGACCAGGCCAGCGTGGCCGTGTCCAAGGCGCTGCTCGGCAAGGCCGTCGAGGTCGCCGACCACAAGGCGATCGCCAACGTGGCCACCATCTCGGCTCAGGACGCCACCATCGGCGAGCTCATCGCCGAGGCGATGGACCGGGTCGGCCGCGACGGTGTCATCACCGTCGAGGAGGGCTCGGCACTGCAGACCGAGCTCGAGGTCACCGAGGGTCTCCAGTTCGACAAGGGCTTCATCTCGCCGAACTTCGTGACCGACGCCGAGTCGCAGGAGGCGGTGCTGGAGGACGCGCACATCCTCCTCACCACGCAGAAGATCTCCAGCATCGAGGAGCTGCTCCCGCTGCTGGAGAAGGTGCTGCAGACCGGCAAGCCGCTGCTCATCGTGGCGGAGGACGTCGAGGGCCAGGCCCTTTCCACCCTGGTGGTCAACGCGCTGCGGAAGACCGTCAAGGTCGCCGCGGTGAAGGCGCCCGGCTTCGGTGACCGCCGCAAGGCGATCCTGCAGGACCTGGCGATCGCCACCGGTGGCGAGCTGATCGCCCCCGAGCTCGGCTACAAGCTCGACCAGGTCGGCCTCGAGTCCCTGGGCAGCGCCCGGCGGATCGTCGTCGACAAGGAGAACACCACGATCGTCGACGGTGGCGGCAAGTCCGCCGAGGTCGCCGACCGGGTCGCGCAGATCCGCAAGGAGATCGAGGCCTCGGACTCCGACTGGGACCGCGAGAAGCTCTCGGAGCGGCTGGCCAAGCTCTCCGGCGGCATCGCAGTGATCAAGGTCGGCGCCGCGACCGAGGTCGAGATGAAGGAGCGCAAGCACCGCATCGAGGACGCCATCGCGGCGACCAAGGCGGCGGTCGAGGAGGGCACCGTCCCCGGCGGCGGCGCCGCTCTCGCCCAGGTCGCCAAGGAGCTCGACGGCAACCTCGGCCTGACCGGCGAGGAGGCCATCGGCGTCACCATCGTCCGCAAGGCGCTGGTGGAGCCGCTGCGCTGGATCGCGCAGAACGCCGGCCACGACGGTTACGTCGTGGTGGGCAAGGTCGACGAGCTGGGCTGGGGCCACGGCCTCAACGCGGCCACCGACGAGTACGTGGACCTGGCCGCGGCCGGCATCATCGACCCGGTGAAGGTGACCCGCAACGCGGTCTCCAACGCCGTCTCGATCGCCGGGCTGCTGCTGACCACGGAGAGCCTCGTCGTCGAGAAGCCGGCCGAGGCGGCCCCGGCTGCCGCCGGCGGCGGGCACGGCCACAGCCACGGCGGCCACGGCCACCAGCACGGCCCGGGCTTCTGACCGGTAGCAACAGCGAAGGGCGCACCGGGATGCCGGTGCGCCCTTTTCAATGGCTCAGTGGGGCGGCGGGCTCGTTGCCACCCTGCCAGGACTGCCACAGCGCGGCGTAGGCGCCGCCCGCCGCCACCAGCTCGTCGTGCGAACCCAGCTCGACGATTCGGCCGTCCTCCACGACCGCGACCCGGTCGGCGTCGTGGGCGGAGAAGAGCCGGTGCGCGATCGCCACCACGGTTCGCCCGCGCACCACCGCGGCCAGGGAGCGCTCCAGGTCCCGGGCCGCGCGCGGGTCCAGCAGCGCGGTGGCCTCGTCCAGCACCAGCGTGTGCGGGTCGGCGAGAATCAGCCGGGCCAGCGCGACCTGCTGCGACTGCGCCGGGGAGAGCTGCACACCGCCCGCTCCCACAGCGGTCTCCAGTCCCCGCGGCAACTCGTCCACCCAGTCCCAGGCGTGCACGGCCGCGAGCGCTGCCCGTACCTCCGCATCCGCGACGCCCGGACGCACCATCGCGACGTTCTCCCGCAGCGTGCCCATGAAGATGTGATGCTCCTGGGTGACCAGCGCGACCTCGGCGCGCATCCGCTCCGGCGGCAACGCCGCCAGCGGAACGCCGCCCACCGTGACGCTGCCGTCGGTGGGCTGATGCACCCCGGCCAGCAGCCTGCCCAGGGTCGACTTGCCGGCGCCGGACACGCCGACCACCGCGAGCCGCTCGCCCGGGTCGAGCAGCAGCTCCACGCCGTGCAGCACCTCGCGGCCCGGCTGGTACGCGAACCGCACCCCCCGCATCTCGATCCGGCTCCCGGCCGGCTCCGGGCCACCGGCCGTCACCGCACCGGTCAGCGCCGCTATACCCAGCAACCGGGCCAGCGACGCCGCGCCCACCTCCACCTCGTCCAGCCAGCCGGAGAGCCGGTCGAGCGGATCGACCAGCTGCTGCACGTAGATCACCGCCGCGGTCAGCTGGCCCAGGTTGACCAGACCCTCCAGATAGAGCCAGCCGCCGTAGAGCAGCGTCACCGCCACCGGAAGCACGTAGCTGATCTCGATCATCGGCCACCAGACGGTACGCAGGAACAGCGTGTACCGCTCGGCCAGCCAGGACCGGCGCAGGTCGGTGTCGGTCCGCTCGATCCGCTGCCGCTGCCGGCCCAGCGCCTCGACCGTGCGCGCGCCCTCCACCGTCTCGGTGAGGCCCTCGGTGACGTCCGAGTACGCCGCGTTCTGCCGCAGATATCCGCTCGGCGCCCGCTTCAGGTACCAGCGCGTGCCCACCACCATGAACGGCACACCGACCAGCAGCGGCACCGCGAACAGCGGGCTGACCAGCACCAGCGCGATCACCACGAGGCACAGGGTGATCAGTGCGATCATCGTCTCCGGCACGGCGAACCGTACGCATTTCGACAGCGCGTCCACGTCCCGGGTGGTGCGGGTCAGCAGGTCCCCGGTGCCGGCGGCCTCCACAGTGGCCAGCGGGAGATCCAGTACTCGGTACAGGAACTCCTCGCGCAACCGGGCCAGCACTCGTTCGCCGAGACGGGCCGAGGCCAGGTACGCGAACCGGATCAGGATGCCCTGCAGCAGCACGAATCCCGCGATCGCGACGGTCAGCCGGTCGAGTGTGTACAGCGGTGCGCCGGCCCGGATCTGCTCGACCAGGTCACCGAGCAGCCGGGGGCCGGCCAGCGCGGCCAGGGCGGCGGCCACGTGCAGGCAGACGGTCGCCCGGAACAGGCCCGGGTAGCGGCGGGTGAGGTCGCGGGCGTACCGGCGGGCCTGCGCGGCGTCCGCCACCGGGAGCGGGCGGTTCACGGCTTGTCCTCGCGCTGCACGATCCGGGCGTATCCGGGGCGGGACCGGATCAGGTCGCGATGGGTGCCGGCGGCCACGAGAACACCGGACTCCAGGTAGCAGACGTGGTCGGCGCGGCTCGCCACCAGTGGGCTGGAGGTGCAGATGACGGTGGTGCGGCCGGTGCGTGCGGCGCGTACCCCGTCCGCGATCCGCGCCTCGGTGTGCGGGTCCACCGCGTTCGTCGGCTCGACCAGGATCAGCACCTCGGGGTCGGCGACCAGCGCGCGGGCCAGACGCAACCGCTGCTGCTGCCCGCCGGAGAACGACCGGCCGCGCTCGGCGACCACGGTCTTCACACCCTCGGGCAGTTCTTCGACGATGCCCGTGGCGGCGGCCGCTTCCAGGGCCGCGGCGAGGGTTCCCCGGTTGTACGGGTCGAGGTCGGCGCGCAGGCGGCCGGAGAAGAGGCTCGCGTCGTTCTCGGCCACCAGGATCATGTCGCGGACGTCCCGCAGTGCCAGATCGGACAGGGGCACTCCGGCGAGGGTGCCACCTTCGGCGTACCGGCCGAGACGGTCGGCGACGCGAGCGGCGTCCGTGGGCTCGGCGGCCACGATCGCGGTGAACAGTCCCGTGGGTATCGTCACGCCGGACTCGGGGTCGGCCAGATCACCGGAGGGCAGGGGCGGCGGCGAGGATGGGTCCGGCAGGTCGCTGCGTACCCGCAGCATCGCCACCACCCGGCGCGCCGAGACGTGCCCGCGGGTCAGCTTGTCGATCGCGTCGGTGAGCTGCCGCAGCGGCGCCACCAGGAACGCCGCGTACGCGTAGAACGAGACGAACTGCCCGACCGTGATCCGCCCGGCCGAGGCGAACCGGGAACCGAGCCAGGTGACCAGCACCAGCAGCACACCGGGTAGCAGCACCTGCGCCGCCTCCAGCAGAGCCTCCACCCGGGCGGTGTAGACACCGGCGGCCCGCAGCGCCTGCGACTCGCGGCGATACCGGGCCGCCATGAACTGCTCGCCGCCGACGCCACGCACCACCCGCAATCCGGCGACCAGGTCGGCGGCCCGCCCGGTCAGCCGCCCCTGTCTTTCCCGGTACGCCTGCTGCCGCCGGTGCAGCGGCCGGATCAGCAGTCCGGCGACCAGCATCAGCAGGGGCACGCCGAGCAGCACGATCAGCCCGAGCGGTACCGACGTCCGCAGCAGCAGGACGGTGACGGTGATGACGGCGAGCAGGGCGCCGGCTCCGCGGGAGACGATGTCGACGGCGGCGCCGATGTGCGTGATGTCCGAGGTGCCGATGGCAACGACCTCACCGGCGTCGAGCCGGCGGGGCAGGGTGGAGCCGAGACGGTTCGCCTGGCGTACGGCCACCTGCACCGTGCGGAACGAGGCGCTGAGCCAGTTGACCACCGCGAACCGGTGCCGGCTGATGCCCGCGATCGCCTGCACGGCTCCGGCACCGAGCAGGAGCAGCACCCAGCCCACCAGAGCCCGGGCGTCCCGGACCGCCGCGGCGTCGACGGCCAGTCCGACCACCGCGGGCGCCAGCGACTGGCACCCCATCCAGAGGACCGCGAGCAGCGCCGCAGCCGTCACCGTCACACGGGAACGCCGGACCAACCAGAACAGGTAACGCACGGCGGACCGGGACTCGGGCAGGCCGGGATCCGGCTGGGGCAACTTGAGCATCAGGCCCCGACGGTAAGGCCGGGGTGCGACTCCTGCGACCGATCAGCGATCGACGGGGGTGAAATCCCAGACGTGCGGAGTACGTGCTACCAGGTGGTCCGGCGGCGTCGGCATGCTCTGCGGAGTATTGCGCCATTTGGTGATGACGACGATGCGATGATCGGTGGACGAATAGACGTCACTCGACACATGTTGTGGCAGGACCTCCAACCCGGGCACCGCCGTGTCACAGACCCAGGCCAGCAGCTCGTCGAAGCCACTGCGCGAGGCCCGCACCTCCCACATCCGAGCGATCATGATGGCTTCCTACCCCGGCACGCTGACCGCGGTCAAACTCATCGCGGAATCCGCCGGCAGATCAAGTCGACTCGGTGCCACGCCGGCGGCGACGAGGTGCGAGCCGAGTGCCGCGACCATCGCGCCGTTGTCGGTGCACAACTGCGGGCGGGGTACGCGTACCGCGATCCCGTGCCGACCCGCGCGCTCCTCGGCGAGCAGCCGCAGCCGCGAGTTCGCCGCGACACCGCCACCGATCACCAGCGTGCGCACGCCGTTGGTCAGGCACGCGTCGATCGCCTTCGCGGTGAGCACGTCGCACACCGCCTCCTGGAAACTCGCCGACACATCCGCCACCGGCACGGGTTCACCGGCCCGCTCCCGCGCCTCCACCCAGCGCGCCACGGCGGTCTTGAGCCCGGAGAACGAGAAGTCGAACCGGTGTGCCGCCTGGTCCTTGGGCGCGGTCAGTCCCCGCGGGAACGCGATCGAGGCGGCGTCGCCGTCCCGCGCTGTCCGGTCGATGATCGGCCCGCCCGGGAAGCCGAGCCCGAGCAGCCGGGCCACCTTGTCGAAGGCCTCTCCCGCGGCGTCGTCGATGGTCGCGCCGAGCGGGGTGACGCCGGCGGTCAGATCGTCCACCAGCAGCAGCGAGGAGTGGCCGCCGGAGACCAGCATCGCCACCGCGGGTTCGGGCAGCGGGCCATGCTCCAAAGTGTCCACCGCCACGTGCGCGGCCAGGTGGTTCACGCCGTAGACGGGTTTCTCGGCGGCCAGCGCGTACCCTTTCGCCGCCGCGACGCCGACCAGCAGCGCGCCGGCCAGGCCGGGCCCGCTGGTGACCGCGATCGCGTCCACGTCGGCGAGCGTCACACCGGCCTCGTCGAGCGCCCGCTGCATGGTCGGCACCAGCGCCTCGAGGTGCGCGCGGCTCGCCACCTCGGGCACCACGCCGCCGAACCGGGCGTGCTGGTCCACACTCGACGCCAGCGCGTCGGCGAGCAGCGTGTGCCCGCGGACGATGCCGACACCGGTCTCGTCGCAGGAGGTCTCGATCCCGAGGACCAGGGGTTCGTCAGGCATCGCGCATCATCACCAGGGCGTCCGTGTTGCTGGGTTGGTAGTAACCGCGCCGGATTCCGACCGGCTCGAAGTCGTGGGTGGCGTAGAGCTTCTGCGCGGGCGCGTTGTCGACGGCGACCTCCAGCAGCGTCTTGCGCACCCCGCGCCGCTCCGCCTCGGCCAGCAGCGCCTCCAGCAACAGCCGGCCGATGCCGCGGCGCTGGGCGTCACGTCGCACCGCGATGTTCTGCACCCAGGACTCCTGCTCGTCCACCACCGACATCCCGGCGTAACCGAGCACCGGCCCGCCCGGCTCGTCGGTGGCGATCACGTAGAAGTGGCCCTGCGCCAATTCGTTCCAGAACATCGCGCTGGACCACTTCTCCACACCGAAGAGGTCCTCCTCGAGCGGCATCACCTCGTCGATGTGCCACCACCGCATGCGTTCGACGTACATCAGGTCAGCACCGGCTTGCGCCCGGCCGGTTCGACAGCGTCGGGCCGGCGCAGATACAGCGGTGTCAGCGCCTCGCTCGGCGCGCCTTCACGGATCCGAGCGGCGGCGAGAGCTACGAGGGCGGCGCCGGGTGGGTGCAGGAGATGCTCTTCAACGGGTACGCCGAAAACGTCACCGTATTTGAGCGCGCCCTCCCCCGCGGCCTTGTCCACGAGCCCGGCAAGGGTGGTCGCCGCGCCGTCGTCGCCGGCCAGCGACGCCACCACGTCCGCCGGTCGCGCGACCTCGGGCCCGGCCACCCGCTCACCGTCCAGATAGGTCGCGTAGTAGACCTCGCGCCGCCGCGCGTCCGTCGCCACCAGCACCCGCCCCGGACCGGCCGCCCGGCCCAGAGCGTCGAGCGAGCACACGCCATAGGTCGGAATCCCGAGCGCCTGGCCCATGCTCGCGGCCGTCGCGAGTCCCACCCGCAGCCCGGTGAACGGCCCCGGCCCGAGTCCCGCAACGATCGCTCCCAGGTCGCGCGGGCGCACACCCGCCTCGGCGAGGGCGGCCGCGATCTCGGGCGCGAGTTTCTCACCGTGCGCGCGGGGGTCGACGGTCCGCTGCTCGACGATCCCGTAGAGACCGTCGGCGGTGACCTCGACCAGCGCCGCCGTCGAGGCGGGCGTAGCGGTGTCCAGAGCTAGAACCAGCACGAGAAAACCCTAGACGGTGGCCTTCGGGTCCCAGTCGATGACCGCCCGGCCGCCGTCGGCGAGTGCCTTGTTCGCCGCGCTGAACGGGCGGCTGCCGAGGAAGCCGACCCGGTTGAGCGGGCTCGGGTGCCCGGCCTCCAGCACCGCGTGCGCCGGGTTGGTGATCAGCGACGCCTTCTTGCGCGCGTAGGCGCCCCAGAGCAGGAAGACGATCCGCTCGTCACGCGCGTTCAGGGCCTGGATGGTGGCGTCGGTGAACGCCTCCCAGCCCTTGTTGCCGTGCGAGCCGGCCTTGCCCGCCCGGACCGTCAGCACCGCGTTGAGCAGCAGCACGCCCTGCCGCGCCCATCCGGTCAGGTCGCCACCCTTGGGCGGCACGACGTTGAGGTCCTCGTTGAGCTCCTTGAAGATGTTGCTCAGCGACGGCGGCCGCCGCACACCGTCGCGCACGCTGAAGCTGAGACCGTGTGCCTGGCCGGGACCGTGATAGGGGTCCTGGCCCAGGATCAGCACGCGGGTGTCGGCCGGGAGGCACAACCGGTACGCCGAGAAGAGGTCCTCGACCGGCGGGTAGACGGTCTGGGTCGCATACTCCTCGGCGACCCAGCTGCCCAGCGCGGCGGTGGCGGTCTCATCGAGGTACGGGGAGAGCTCGGCGCGCCACTCGGCCGGCAGCTGCTCGGTCAGGTTCACATGGTCTCCAGTCGGTGTGCCCAGTCGCCGCCGTGCGGCACCAGGTCGATCACTCGGGTGTCGTCGTCCAGCCGGTCCATCCGGACCTGCAGATATTCGTCGTTCAGTTGCTCGACCAGACCGGTGCCCCACTCGACGACGGTCACCGCGTCGTCGGCCGAGGCGTCCAGGTCCAGGTCGTCGATCTCAGCACGAGGGTCGGGGCGGTCGCCCAACCGGTAGGCATCCGCGTGCACCAGTGGCAGCGGGCCCCGGTGGACCCGCGCGATCACGAACGTCGGGGAGGTGATCGGGCCCTGTACGCCGAGCCCCGCGCCGATGCCCTGCACGAGCGCCGTCTTGCCCGCGCCCAGCGGGCCGGTGAGCAGCACCAGGTCGCCGGCCCGCAGCACGCCGGCCAGCCGGCGGCCGAACTCGCGGGTGTCGTCGACCGTCTTCAGTTTCACGTGAGTTTCTCCAGGAAGGGGATCAGCGCGGCGTTGACCTGCTCGGCCTTCTCCAGCATCACCACGTGACCGCTGTTCTCGATCTTGAGGAGCTCGGCCTCGGGCAGGTACCTCAGGATCTCCTCGGAGTGGGTGACCGGTGTCAGGTAGTCCCGGTCGCCAACCACGACCAGCACCGGGACGCCGCGCAGCGCGGTCAGCGCCGGGACCCGGCTGTGCGTGTAGAGGGTCTGCAGGTATTTGGTGAGTGTCTCGACAGAGGTCCGCGAATTCATGCTCTCCACGAACGTGACCAGCGAGGGGCTGGGCTTGGCCTCGCCGAACCCGTATCTCCGGGTCAGCAGCCAGGCCAGGTCGGAGGAGGCGACCCGGGCCCGGTCGATGGTGCCGCCGCCGAGCTGGGCCGCCCTGCCCCAGAGCGGGAAGAACGGGGCGCTCACCCTGGCCACCACGTTGGTGATGCCGAGCTTGGCCTTGTCGAACAGGCCGGCCGAGGTGGAGATCAGGACCACGCCGGTGACCCGGTTGCCGAACCACTCCGGATACTGCTCGGCGAAGGCCATGATGGTCATCCCGCCCATCGAGTGGCCGACCAGGATGATGTGCCCGTCGGGGACGGTCGACTCCAGCACTGCCGCCAGCGACTTGCCGAGGGCGGCCAGGTCGTAGTTGCCCGACTTGAGCTTGCCCGACCGGCCGTGGCCGGGCTGGTCGTAGAAGACCATCCGGTGCGAGCCGCGCTCGGCCAGCGCCTTGCGCTGGAAGTAGAAGGTGCCCATGTCGAGGGCGAACCCGTGCACGAAGACGATGGTCGGATCGGCGGTCGCGCCCCGCGGCTCGATGATCTCGACGTGCAGATCGGTGCCGTCGGCGGCGGTGACCGTGAGCTCCCGGTCGAAGGGCTGGTCGCCGAAGGGCTCCTCGACGTAGGGGTCGCCGGGCGCGTTGACCGAGCGGCGCACCAGGGCGCGCTCGACGGCGAAGGCGGTGGCCAGACCGGCCGCGGCGACACCCACCGCGGCCCCGAATATGCCCGCCGTCTTGGCGGCGCGGGACCTCCTCACCATGCGATCTCCCCGTCGTAGTGCCTCGGCACCCGGCTGCTGCCGAACCTCGTCACGATCTCGTAGTTGATCGTCCCGGTCGCCGCGGCCCAGTCGTCGGCGGTCGGCTCACCGTCGGTGCCGGGCCCGAAGAGCGTGGCGACGTCACCGGCGACCACCGGTTCGTCGCCCACGTCGACGACGATCTGGTCCATGCAGACGCGGCCGGCGATCGGGGCGACCGTCCCGCCGATCCGGACCGGACCGGCGTTGGAGGCGTGCCGGGGGACGCCGTCGCCGTAACCCAGTGGGACGACGGCGAGCGTGGTCTCGCGCGGTGTGACGTAGGTGAGCCCGTAGGAGACGCCCTGACCGGCGGGCACCCGCTTGGTCAGCATCACCCGGGCGTGGGCGGTCATCGCCGGGCGCAGCCCGAACGTGTCACCGGCGATCGGCGACAGCCCGTAGGCCGCGACACCGACCCGGACCAGGTCGAAGTGCGCGTCCGGCCGGGTCAGGGTGGCGGCCGAGTTGGCGATGTGCCGGTAGCGCGGGGTGATGCCGAACCGCTCGGCTGTCTCCAGGCCGTCGTGGAAGGCGGCCAGCTGCCGGTCCACCGACTCGTGGGAGGGATCGTCGGCGCAGGCGAAGTGGCTCCACACCCCGGTCACCTCGATCTCGCCGCCGGCCTGCGCCTTGGCCGCCGCCTCCAGCACCACCGGCCACTCGTCGGCGGTGGCGCCGCCGCGGGCCAGGCCGGTGTCGAGCTTCAGGTGCACCCGGGCCGGCCGGCCCGCGCGGTGACCGGCAGCGATCAGCTCGTCGAGCAGGGCCGGGGTGGCCGCGCTCAGCTCGACGCCGGCCGTGACGCCCTCGTGCAGGGGCAGGCCCGGGCTCAGCAACCAGGCCAGGACCGGCGCGTCGATGCCGGCCCGGCGCAGGGTGAGCGCCTCGTCGAGGGTGGCCACGCCGAGCCAGGTGGCGCCGCCGGCGAGCGCGGCGCGGGCGGACGGCACCATGCCGTGCCCGTAACCGTCGGCCTTGACCGCGACCAGGACCTCGGCTGAGGTCCGCGCCCGCAGCAACGCGACGTTGTCCCTGATCGCGCCCAGATCGACGCGCACTTCGGCCTGCCACATGCCTCCACCCTACTGAGGCGTACGACATTTCCTCCCCGGCGTCACCCGAGCAGACCGGCGAGGACCGGGCGCCACGTCCGGCGCCGTCAGCCGAGCAGGCCGGCGAGGACCGGGCGCAGGGCGGATGCCACGTCCGGCGCGGTCACCGGTCCGGCGGTCGCGGCGTGCCGGCCGGCGAGCCCGTGCACGTAGGCCGCCGCCACCGCCGCGCGGACCGGCGTGAGACCGGCCGCCAGCAGCGAGCCCAGCAGCCCGGCCAGCACGTCCCCGGTGCCGGCCGTGGCCAGCGCCGGGCTGCCGGTCGGGTTGGCCCAGATCTCGCCGCCCGGGCTCGCCACGATCGTCCGGTCACCCTTGAGCAGCACCACCGCGTTGGTCCAGGCGGCGAGGCGGGCCGCCGCTCCGGCCCGGTCGATGATCGGCGCCTCGCCGGCCAGCCGCTTGAACTCGCCGTCGTGCGGGCTGAGCACCACGGGTGCGTCACGGCGCAGGTCGTCGGCGTGCTCACCACCGACCAGCATGGTGATCGCGTCCGCGTCGAGCAGCACCGGGAGCGAGGTGGCCAGCACGCTGCGCAGCTCGGTCCGCGCCTCGTCGCCGGTGCCAAGACCGGAACCGCACACCCAGGCCTGCACCCGGCCGGCCTCGGCGACCCGGGGCGCGACGATGACGGACGGGTGCGCGCGGACCACCTCGGCGTGCGCGCTGCCCGCGTAACGGACCATGCCGGTGGGCCCGGCCAGGGCGCCGGAGCTGGACAGCAGGGCGGCCCCGGGATACCGAGCCGAGCCGGTGGCCAGGCCGACCACACCGCGGGTGTACTTGTCCGAGGTCGCGCCGGGACGCGGCCACCAAGCGGCGATGTCGGCGGACTCGGCCACCCGCACGGCCGGGTCGGTGACCAGCACCGGGCCGAGGCCGATGTCGACCAGCTCCACCTCGCCGCAGCGGGTCGCCGCCGGGCCGAGCAGGTGCGCCGGCTTGAGGCAGCCGAACGTCACTGTCACATCCGCGGTCACCGCCTCACCGGGGACGTCACCGGTGTCGACCGTGACGCCGGACGGCACGTCGACGGCTATTACCAGCGGTCGGTCACCCGTACGCCCTCGAAGTGAACCCAGGCCACGCACGACGGCCGCGGCTGGGGCACGCAGCCCGCCGCTCGCTCCGATCCCCACGATCCCGTCCACGACGAGGTCGGCGCGCAGCGGCGGCTCGGCGGTGGTGAAACCACCCGCCGCACGCAAGGCAGCCAGCCCGGCCAGATGCACCCGCTCCGGTGTGAGCAGGAGCGCACGCACCTGGGCACCCCGGCGGGCCAGGGTAGCGCCGGCGAACAGCGCGTCGCCACCGTTGTCACCGCTGCCGATCAGCAGCAGGACATGCGCGCCGTAGACACCTCCGGTCTCGTCCAGCAGCAGCGCGCAGCGCCGTGCCAGGCCGGCCGCGGCACGCCGCATCAGCGTCCCCTCGGGCAGCCGGTCCATCAGCGTCTTCTCCGCGGCCCGCACATCCGCGACCCGCCACGCCTGCCGCATGCTCGTCTCCGTTCCGCTCTCAGCCTTCGGCGACCACCATCGCGGAAGCTATCCCGCCGTCGTGGGAGAGCGAGAGGTGCCATCGATTGATGCCTCGCTCTGCCGCCGCGGCGGCGACCGTACCGGAAACGGTCAACCACGGCCGCCCGTCCGGATCGGTGACGATCTCGCAGTCGTGCCAGCGCAGTCCGTTGGGCGCGCCGAGTGCCTTGGCGACCGCCTCCTTGGCGGCGAACCGGGCGGCCAGCGACTCCGGCGAGCGCGGGCCCCCGGAACGGGTGACGCGCTCGTCCTCGGTGAAGAGCCGGTCCGCGAGCAGCGGGGTCCGCTCCAGCGCTCGGGCGAAGCGCTCCACCAGGACGACATCAATGCCGACAGACGCGATCACAGTGGTCACCCTAGTCGGCGTCACGGCGGCTTTCCCGGTATCAGAATCGTCGATCCTCCGCCAGCCCTGTGGACAGCCGCCGGCGTTGTCCACAGGCCGCCCACAACTCCCCGCCCGGCCCCTAACGTCGTCGCATCCCTTCGTCTCCCGGGAGGCAACGCATGAACCCCGATTTCCAGGCCGGCACCGATGAGCTGCGCCAGACCGCGTCGTCCCTGTCCGGCACGGCCGCTCGCGTCACCGGCGCGGCGGCCTCGGCACCGTTCCCCGCGCCCTCCCCACGCTGGGCCACGACCGCCGCCGCTCAACTCGCCGCCACGGCCGCCCGTGACCTGCTGGCACAGCTCGGCGCGGACACCGAGGAGACGGCCCGGCAGATCCGTGCCGCGGCGGAGGCCTACGAGGAGGCCGACGCCCGTGCCGCCGCCCGCCTCCGGCTCGGCCGATGACCGCTGACGCCGCGGTCCATCTGCGACTTCGCGGCACCGATCCGGCCCGCTGGCCGGCGACGGCGTCGGCCTGGCGTCGCTGGGCCGCGCTGGCCGGCGTGCTCCGGGCGGAGTTCGGCCCGCTCGCCGACCGGCTGCGGGCGGCGTGGTCCGGACCGGCCGGCGACGCGGCCAGGGCCCGGATCCTCGCAATGGGCCGTCGGCTGGCCGTCTTCCGTCTTCTCTGCTGGCGTGCCGATCAGGCGCTGAGTGAGTTCGGAGCCGCGGTGGCGCGGGCCCGCGCGCTGCTCGACCGGGCGCGCGGGCGTGCCGCGCGCTCCGGCCTGGTCATCGACGATCGGGGTACGGTGCACGGCCACGCTCCCGACGCGGAGGCGGTGGTGGCGGATCTCACCGCGGCCGTGTCGGTCGCCGCACGGGCCGACGAGGACGCCGCGGCCCGCCTGACCCGGCTGACCGGCGAGGCGACGCCGCCCCGCGGTCCCGCTCCACCGTCCTGCACTGCCGCATCGTCAGAGGTCCGGCGCTGGTGGGGCACCCTGACACCGCCCGAGCGCAACTGGGTGCTCGCCACGGCGCCCGGCTCGGTGGCCTTCACCGACGGCATCCCGGTCGCCGACCGGGACCTGGCCAACCGCCTCCTGCTCGCCGGCCCTCCCGAGTTGAGCGCGCGGTTGGAGGACGACTCGGGGCCGCGTGCCTACCTGGTGGGCCTCGACACCGCCGGTGACGGGCGGGCAGTGGTGGCGTTCGGTGATCCGGACCGGGCCGGGCACGTGCTCACCCACGTGCCCGGCATGACCTCCGACCTGGACTCGCTCGGCCGGGAGCTGAGGCGGGCCGAGCGGGTGGCGGTCCGGGCCGCCGAGCTGGACCCGGCGAGGTCGGCCGGCACGGTGGTCTGGCTGGACTACGACGCGCCCGACTTCCTCCACGAGGCGCTCTCGGACCGGCAGGCCCGCGACGGCGCGGCCGATCTGCGGCGCTTCCAGGAGGGTCTGCGGGCCGGGCACGAGGGTCCGCGCCCGGATCTCACCGTGCTCGGGCACAGCTACGGCTCGCTGGTGGTCGGGCGCGCGGCCACCGGTGGCCCGCTGGAGGCCGACCGGCTGATCTTCGTCGGCTCGCCGGGAGTCGGCGTCGACTCGGCCGCCGACCTGACCGTCCCGGCGGGCCAGGTCTGGGCGTCGACGGCCCGCAGTGACGTGATCCGCCATGTGACGTGGTTCGGCCGGGACCCGAGCGAGCCCGGTTTCGGCGGACGGGTCTTCCCCAGTCAGCCGGACGCCGGGCACTCGGGTTACTGGGACGCCGGCGGTCCCGCCCTGGACGCGCTGGCGACGCTCACCCTGGGCGGGACACCGCCGCCGGTCACTCCACCGTGACGGACTTGGCCAGGTTGCGGGGCTGGTCGACGTCGTGGCCGCGGGCGGCGGCGATCTCGCAGGCGAGGATCTGCAGGGGCACGGTGGTCACCAGGGGTGCGAGCAGCGTGGGGGTGTGCGGGACCGTGATGAGGTGGTCGGCGTACGCGCGGACGGCCTCGTCGCCCTCCTCGGCGATCACGATGGTGCGGGCACCGCGGGCGCGGACCTCCTGGATGTTGGAGACGACCTTGTCGCGGATGACGCCGCGGCCGGCCGGGGACGGCACCACGCAGACCACCGGGGTGCCCTCGTCGATCAGGGCGATCGGGCCGTGCTTGAGCTCGCCGGCGGCGAAGCCCTCGGCGTGCATGTAGGCGAGCTCCTTCAGCTTCAGGGCGCCCTCCAGGGCGACCGGGAAGCCGACGTGGCGGCCGATGAACAGGACCGTGGAGGCGGTCTTCAGGTCGCGGGCGAGCGCGCGGACGTCCTCCATCCCGGCGAGCAGGTCGCGCAGGTTGTCCGGGGTGCGGCGCAGGCGGGAGACCACGGCGGCGACCTCGTCGGCGTACATGACGCCGCGGATCTGGGCCAGGTGCAGGCCGATCAGGTAGCACGCGACCAGCTGGGTGATGAAGGCCTTGGTCGAGGCGACCGCGATCTCCGGGCCGCCGTGGGTGTAGAGCACGGCGTCCGACTCACGCGGGATGGTCGAGCCGTTGGTGTTGCAGATGGCCAGGACCCGGGCCTTTTGGTCCTTGGCGTGCCGGATCGCCATCAGCGTGTCCATCGTCTCGCCGGACTGGCTGATCGCGATCACCAGGGTGGACCGGTCGAGGATCGGGTCGCGGTACCGGAACTCGCTGGCGAGCTCGACCTCGCACGGGATGCGGACCCAGTGCTCGATCGCGTACTTCGCCACCATGCCGGCGTGGTACGCCGTGCCGCAGGCGACGATGAAGACCTTGTCGACGTCGCGCAGGTCCTGGTCGGTGAGGCGGACCTCGTCCAGCAGGATCTCGCCGCGCTCGGAGAGACGGCCCAGCAGCGTGTCCGCGATGGCCTGCGGCTGCTCGGCGATCTCCTTGAGCATGAAGTAGTCGTAACCGCCCTTCTCCGCGGCCGAGGCGTCCCAGTCGATGTGGAACTCCTTGCCGATGGCGGCAGCGCCGTCGAAGTCGGTGATCTCGATGCCGTCCGGGGTGATCAGGACGACCTGGTCCTGGCCCAGCTCGACCGCCTCGCGGGTGTGCTCGATGAACGCCGAGACGTCGCTGGCCAGGAAGTTCTCCCCGTTGCCTCGGCCGACCACGAGCGGCGAGTTGCGCCGGGCTGCGACCACGGCGTCCGGCACGGCCACGTCGACGGCGAGCAGCGTGAAGGCGCCCTCCAGACGGCGGACCACGCGGCGCATGCCCTCGGCGAGCAGGGCCGGGCTGTCCTGGCCGCCGGACTCGCGCAGCGCGCGCATCTCGGCCGCGAGCAGGTGGGCCGCGCACTCGGTGTCGGTGTCGCTGCGGAACTCGACGCCGGTCGCCTCGAGCTCGGCACGCAGCTTCGCGAAGTTCTCGATGATGCCGTTGTGGATGACGGCGACCTGGCCGTCGGCCGAGAGGTGCGGGTGGGCGTTGCGGTCGGTGGGCCCGCCGTGTGTGGCCCAGCGGGTGTGCCCGATACCGGTGGTGCCGGCGTCGATGCCGGTGCCCGTGCGCTCGGCGAGTGCCTTCTCGAGGTTGGCGAGCTTGCCGGCCTTCTTCTCGGTCTGAACCAGCTCGCTGTCGATGACGGCGACACCGGCGGAGTCATATCCGCGGTACTCCAAGCGGCGGAGCCCGTCGATGACGATGCTCAACGCCGGACGATTGCCTACGTAACCCACGATCCCACACATGCCGGGCAGCGTAGCCGACTTTCACTCAAAGCGCATGCGCAAGAGGTGCACTTTCGAGCAGCTCCCGTGATCGAAACAATAGCCCACCGCCGCCGCCCCCGTACGGTCGAGGTGCACCGCTGGCGTACCGTCGGCTACGGCGCCCCGATCTGGAGGAAAGATGAGCGAGCCGATGCCGCCGCGACCACCGGAGTTCAAGCCGGGGCAGGCCACCCCTCAGCCGTACGAGCCGGCACCGGAATACCCTCCGACCTCCCAGTTCCCGCCGGTCAACTACGCACCCCCGGGCTACGAGCCGGACTACGGCGAGGGTGGCTACCCGCCGCCCGGCTATCCGCCGCCGCACTACCCTGAGCAGCCCGGATACCCCGGATACCCGCCGTCTCCGCCGCCGCGCCGCAGCAACAAGCCACTGATCGCGGTCATCATCGCCGTCTCCGTGCTGCTCTGCGGCGGTGTCGTCACCTCCGGCGTGCTGCTCGTCCAGCGGGCCACCGACAAGGCGGAGCAGGTGGTCGCGCCGATCCTCGACCCGACGCTGCCGGCCTTCCCGACCGACGCGCCGGAGATCCCGCTGCCCAGCGACCTCCCGGAGTTTCCGACCGATCTGCCCGATCTTCCGAATCTCGGTGAAGGCCGGAAAATCACCGTGACGTATGAGGTGACCGGCGACGGTCCGGCCAGGATCCTCTACACCGAACAGCTGGGTAAGACGCCGAAGGTGATCGAGAACGTCGACCTGCCATGGAAGGCGACCACCACGATGGAGGGTGCCGCCCTGGTCTCGGTCACCGCGCAGCGGATGAATCCGGACGAGGGCTCGATCACCTGTCGTGCCACGGTCGACGGGGAGAAGGCCGACGAGAAGACCGCCGAGGGAGCCCTCGCCACGACCACGTGCAACAAGCTGGTCTTCAATTAGTGTGTCTGCGTGACCGATCCCCTGGTTGAGCGGATGCGCCCCTTCGGCACCACGATCTTCACCGAGATGTCGGCGCTCGCCGTGCGGACCGGTGCGGTCAACCTGGGACAGGGCTTCCCGGACACCGACGGGCCGCCGGAGATGCTCGCCGCGGCCGCCGAGGCGCTGGCCACCGGCGCGAATCAGTACCCGCCGCTCACCGGCATCCCGCCGCTGCGTGCCGCGATCGCCGCACACGAGCAGCGGTTCTGGGGCCTCGAGCGGGACCCGGACACCCAGGTCGCGGTCACGGCCGGCGCCACCGAGGCGGTCGCCGCCGCGATCCTGGCGCTGTGCGAGCCCGGCGACGAGGTGGTCTGCTTCGAGCCCTACTACGACTCGTACGCCGCCTCGATCACCCTCGCCGGCGCCGT
Organism: Actinoplanes sp. NPDC051861; assembly: GCF_040681145.1. NCBI lineage: Bacteria > Bacillati > Actinomycetota > Actinomycetes > Micromonosporales > Micromonosporaceae > Actinoplanes > Actinoplanes sp. NPDC051861. Next base: position 280,359 of record NZ_JBFAYE010000002.1, on the reverse strand, counting down.
CCGCAGGCCGGTCACGCTGCGCCCCGGCCCGTCCGGGCGATACGAGTTCGACGAGGCCGAGTTACGGGCGGCGTTCACCGGGCGCACCCGCCTGGTCCTGCTCAACTCACCACACAACCCCACCGGCAAGGTTTTCACGCCCGAAGAGCTGCGCCTGGTCGCCGGCCTTTGCCAGGAGCATGATGCGTACGCGGTGACCGACGAGGTCTACGAGCACCTGGTGTTCCCGGACGCCTCCGCGCCGCACGTGCCGCTGGCGACCCTGCCCGGCATGCTGGAGCGCACCCTGCGGATCTCCTCGGCCGGCAAGACCTTCTCCTGTACGGGGTGGAAGGTCGGATGGGCCACCGGACCGGCGCGGCTGGTGTCGGCGATGGTCCGCGTCAAGCAGTTCCTGACGTTCGTCAACGCCGCACCGCTGCAGCCCGCCGTGGCCGTGGCGCTCGGCCTGCCGGACAGCTACTTCACCGGCTTCACGGCCGGCCTGCGGGAACGCCGGGATCACCTGGTCGCCGGGCTCACCGACGCCGGCCTGGCCGTGCTGCCCTCCGAGGGCACCTACTTCGTGACCGCCGACATCCGGCCGCTCGGCGGCACCGACGGCGTCGAGTTCTGCCGTGAGCTTCCCCTGCGGTGCGGCGTGGTGGCCGTGCCCACCCAGGTCTTCTACGACCATCAGGAGGCCGGGCGGCACCTCATCCGGTTCGCGTTCTGCAAGCGCGCCGAGGTGATCGACGAGGCCGTCCAGCGCCTCAAGAACCTGAACTGACGGCAGGGGCCGGACACCGGCCCCTGCCGCAGAAGATCACGCCGGGCTGGCCGACCGGACCTCGTCCGCGATCCGCTCCGCGACGGTACGCGCCTTCTCCTCGGTGGCGGCCTCGACCATCACCCGGACCAGCGGCTCGGTGCCCGACGGCCGCAGCAGCACCCGCCCGGTCTCGCCCAGCTCGTTCTCCGCCAGGGCGACCGCGGCCTGAACGGTCGGCGCGGCGGCTCCGGCCTCCCGGTTGCCGACCTTCACGTTGATCAGCACCTGTGGCAGCTTGTGCACGACCGCGGCCAGGTCGGCCAGCGACTTGCCGCTCGCCGCCACCTGCGCCATCAGGTGCAGGCCGGTCAGCACGCCGTCGCCGGTGGTGGCGAACGCCGGCATCACGATGTGCCCGCTCTGCTCGCCGCCGAGCGCCAGGCCGTCGTTCTGCAGCTCCTCCAGCACGTACCGGTCGCCGACCTTTGTCTCGACCAGCTTGATGCCGGCCTGCTTCATCGCGATCCGCAGGCCCAGGTTGCTCATCACGGTGGCGACCAGCGTGTCGTCGGTGAGCGTGCCGGCGTCCCGCATCGCCAGCGCCAGGATCGCCATGATCTGGTCGCCGTCGACGACGTCACCGGACGCGGTGACCGCCAGGCAGCGGTCGGCGTCACCGTCGTGGGCGAGCCCGAGGTCGGCGCCCTCTCGCAGGACCGCGTCGATCACCTTGTCCAGGTGGGTGGAGCCGCAGTCGTCGTTGATGTTCAGACCGTCCGGCTCCGCGTGGATCGCGATCACCTCGGCGCCGGCTTCCCGGTACGCCACCGGCCCGACCTCGCTGGCCGCGCCGTTCGCGCAGTCCACGACGACCTTCAGGCCTTCGAGACGGTTCGGGAGCGACTCGATCAGGTGCTTGATGTAGTGCTCGGCGCCGTCGAGCAGGTCGTGCACCCGCCCGATCCCGGCGCCGGTGGGGCGGCCGAGCAGCCCGTGGCCGTCCTCGACCGCGCGCTCGATGCGCTCCTCCAGCTCGTCCGGCAGCTTGGTGCCACCCGCGGCGAAGAGCTTGATCCCGTTGTCCGGCATGGGGTTGTGCGAGGCGGAGAGCATGACGCCCAGATCGGCATTGGTCTGCCCCACGAGGTACGCCACCGCGGGCGTGGGCAGCACGCCCACCCGCACCACGTTGGCTCCGGCACTGGTCAGGCCCGCGACGACCGCGGCCTCCAGCATCTCGCCGCTGGCCCGGGGGTCACGCCCCACGATCGCGAGCGGCTGATGACTGCTGTCGGCCTCGACCAGGACCCGCGCGGCCGCGACCGCGACCGAGAGAGCCAGTTCGGGAGTGAGCAGTTCGCCGTTCGCGAGGCCGCGAACGCCGTCAGTGCCGAAGAGTCGCCCCATGGCGGCTTCCTTTCGCCGGTGACACGCAGACCTCAAGCTTGCGACAGCGAAAGGCCAGGCAGGAGTACCGGAACGGCTAGTTGGGGAGGGAGTAAAACGGCAACGGCCGAGCACGCCTCCTGGGCTGGAGGTGTGCTCGACCGTTGGTCGAACATCGCGCGAGAAATCAGCGCTTCGAGTACTGCGGGGCCTTACGGGCCTTCTTGAGACCGTACTTCTTGCTCTCCTTGACCCGGGCGTCACGGGTCAGGAAGCCGGCCTTCTTCAGGGCGGGGCGGTCGTCGGGCTCGTCCGCGATGAGCGCGCGGGCGATGCCGAGACGCAGCGCGCCGGCCTGGCCGGTGATGCCGCCACCGCGGAGGTTGGCGATCACGTCGAACTGCTCGGTGCGCTCGGTGGTCACGAGCGGCTCACGGATGAGCTGCTGGTGCACCTTGCTCGGGAAGTAGTTCTCCAGGTCCCGGCCGTTGCAGGTGATCTTGCCGGTGCCGGGCACGAGACGCACCCGGACGATGGCCTCCTTGCGGCGGCCAACGGTCTGGACCGGACGGTCACCGGGACGCGGGGCGCGGACCGGGGCCGGCGCGGGCGTCTCAACGACGACGACCGTCTCAGCGGGCTCCTCGACGGTCTCGACGACCTCGGGCTCGATGATGTCGGACATGCTGCTGCCTTCTCCCGCGCTCACTGCGCGATCTGCTTGATTTCGAACGGCTGCGGCTGCTGCGCGGCGTGCGGGTGCTCAGCGCCGGGGTAGACCTTCAGCTTCTTGATGATCTGACGGGCGAGCTTGTTGTGCGGGAGCATGCCCTTGACGGCCAGCTCGATCGCCTTCTCGGGGCGCTTCGACAGCAGCTCCTCGTAGCCGACCTGCTTCAGACCACCCGGGTAACCGGAGTGCCGGTAGGCAACCTTGGTCTGGCGCTTGTTGCCGGTCAGCGCTACCTTGCCCGCGTTGATGATCACCACGAAGTCGCCGGTGTCGACGTGCGGGGCGAACGTGGGCTTGTGCTTGCCGCGCAGAAGGGTCGCGGTGTGGGTGGCCAGCCGACCCAGAACGACGTCAGAAGCGTCGATAATGTGCCACTGACGCTCGATCTCACCCGGCTTCGGGCTGTACGTACGCACAGAATTACCTTGTCTCGTCGTCGGTCTGGGGGCGCGCGCTGACGGAGTCCAACTGCGCACCCCGAGGGGAACGCTCGCAGCAGTCGCACAACAGCAGGCAACAATACCCGGCCGCGCGGCGCGTGGTCAAAACGCACTGGCTTAAGTGCGCCGGTCTAGGGCGGGACCCCAAACAGGCCTAGTGTACTCCGCGCTCGGGACACGCCCGACTCGGGTCGGACAAGTCACTCAATGGCTCTTAGCAGGCTCGAAACAAAAGGGACGCCGGGCCGAAATTCGTCCCCGTCAGGCTTCGGGGCATGGCCAACGGTGCGGACCTTCCAACGACGCGGCCCGGGATTAGCCGATGCCGCGTTCGATGGCGCACCATGGAGAGACCACCGTCAGGGTTGAGGACGGACCTGACGGTGTCCGCCGGACCGGGAGACCGGTTCGGTGAGGAGGAGTCGCGGCGTGCCCCGGACGGAGGTACGGCGAGGAACGCAGGCGTGACATGGGAGCGGGTCTGCGCTGAGGACGGCGGGCCTCGAGCGTGCCCTTCGGTGGACCGTTCGGCCACGCCGCGACTTCTCGAACTATCTGCCCTTCTTGCACTACCAGCCCTTCTTGAACCACCAGCCCTTCTTGAACTGCGGGCTCCTCTCGAACTGTCAGCCCCGGGGATCGGATGATCGACCGGAACCCGGGTGCCAGGCGGGCGTCGCTGACCGCGGATGCGCTCGCTGAGCCGGCCGCGTCCCTCTCCGGTTACACCATCGGAGTGACCGCCGACCGCCGCAAGGACGAGCTGGCCACGCTCCTGGAGGCGCGCGGCGCCCGGGTGGTGCTGGCGCCGGCCCTGCGGATCGTTCCGATCTCCGACGACGCCGAGCTGCGCGCGGCCACCCGCGCCTGCCTCGACACGCCACCCGACATCGTGCTGGTCAACACCGGTATCGGGATGCGCGGCTGGCTCGAGGCCGCGGACGGCTGGGGCCTGGGCGAGCCGCTGCGCGCGGTGCTGACCCGCTCTCATCTCGTCGCCCGCGGCCCCAAGGCCCGCGCCGCCGTGCGCACCGCCGGGCTGCGCGACGACTGGTCGCCGGACGGCGAGGGCTTCGACGAGGTGGTCGAGCACCTCACCAACCGCGGCATCGCCGGCCTCACCGTCGCCATGCAGCTGCACGGTGAGAGTCAGCCGGAGTACACCGAGGCCCTGCAGACCGCCGGCGCCCGGGTGATCGAGGTGCCGGTCTACCGCTGGGCGCCGCCCACCGACCCGGCACCGCTGCACCGCCTGGTCGACCTGATCATCGGCAATCTGGTCGACGCGGTGACGTTCACCTCAGCCGCCGCCGTTCAGGCCGTCCTGCGCGCCGCCGGCACCGGCACCGACGCCCTCCTGGACGCCCTGCGCACCGACGTCCTCGCCGCGGCTGTCGGACCGGTCACCGCAGCACCGCTGAACCGGCAGGGCGTCCCGGTCTCCACGCCCAGCCGGGCCCGGCTCAGCGCCCTGGTCCGCACGATCGTGGACGAACTGCCCAAACGCGCCGTCACCCTGCAGGTCTCCGGCCACTCGCTCACCCTGCGCGGCCACGCCGCGATCGTCGACGGCGAGTTACGGCCGCTGGCCCCGGGCCCGATGGCCGTCCTGCGAGCCCTCGCCACCTCACCCGGCCGGGTCCTCTCCCGCGCCGCCCTGCTCCAGGCACTCCCCCGCGGCGCCGACGAGCACGCGGTCGAGATGGCGGTCGCCCGCCTCCGAGCCGGCCTGGCCGTCCCCGGAGTCGTCCAGACAGTCGTCAAACGGGGTTACCGAATCCCGGCCTAGGTTTTGATCTTGATCTGCCCCACGCACGCAGAATGAAGGGCCAGGGCCACCGAAGGTGGGCCCCGGCCCGGCCTCGGCGGGAGCGACGTCCTGTACGCCCCACCCAGCTACGACATCAGGCTCTTGATCCTGAATTTGATCTTCCGATGACCCGGTTGCGGCCGGAGTTCTTGGCGGCGTAGAGCCGGCGATCGGCCAGGGCGAGCAATTCGGCAGCGTCACCCGACTCCGCGCCCACGGCGACCCCGATGCTCACCGTCACCACCAGGCCCGGCGCAACGTCGTCCCACGGATAAGTCTCCACGGCATGGCGGATGCGCTCGGTCGCGGCCATCGCCTCCGTCGTGGACAGCTCGTGCAGAAGAACCGCGAACTCCTCGCCGCCATGGCGCGCCACCAGGTCGGCGTCGCGGCATCCGGCACGCAGCAGGCCCGCCAGACGGCGCAGCACCTCGTCGCCGACCTGGTGGGAGAACGAGTCGTTGACCCGTTTGAAGCGGTCCACGTCGATCAGCGCGACGGCGCGGCCCGCGACGCCGGCGATCAGCTGCTCGTCCAGGTGGCGGCGGTTGGCCAGACCGGTCAGGGGGTCCTCGAGCGCCACCCGCTGCAGGCTGTCGGCACGACGGCGCTCCTCCTCGGCGCGGGCCTTGGCCTGGTCGGTCTCCAGCCGGACCGCGGCGACCCGGGCGTTGCGCTGCGCCGCCTCCGACACCACCTCGCGGAACAGGTGGTGGAATTTTTTGTACGCGGCCAGCGCGGCGGCCACGTCACCGCCCTGCTCGTAGGCGGCGGCGAGATGTTCGCAGGACATCATCGCGGCGCTCTTGCTCTCGGCGATCTCGATGGCCCGGGTGAACAGCGCGATCGCCTCGTCGTGGCGATCGAGCGTCAGGCAGATCAGGCCTCTGGTGTCCAGGTGGTGCGTGATCGTGTAGGTGGTGTCGAGCGACGGGTCGAGCTGCCAGGACTCCAGGGTCGCCAGGGCGTTCTCCGCATGCCCGGCCAGCGACAGTCCCTCGGCGAGGTTGGCCACCGCGGTTGCCTCGTGGCGCCGGTTCCCGTGCCGCCGGGCGATCACCATGGCGGCCCGGGACCGCTCGGTCGCCTCCAGCGCGACCCGGACGGCGCCCTCCTCGTCGCCGTTGGCCCGCGCCTGCTCAGCCATGGCCAACAGGACGCACGCGGCGGTGTCGTGCAGGATGCCGTCGGCGTACTCGTCGCCGATCAGCCGGGCCGTCTCGGCACCCCGCTCGCAGGCCTCCAGAGCGAGGTCCAGTTGCTGGAGCGCCAGGTAGACGCACCCCAGAGCGGTGAGGACCGGGACGAACGCACCGAGGTCGCCGCCGGCCTCGGCCAGTTCCAGCGCGGTCAGGCACTCCGGCAGCGCCTCGGCGGGCTCGCCGCTGGAGACCAGCAGCCTGGCCACCTCACCGCGGGCACGTGCCTCGGCGGCCGGAAGGCCCAGCCCACGGAAGAGCTCGACGGCCCGCAGCGCGGCGGTGAGCGCCTCGGGGTACTCGTCCCGGTAACGGCGGCAGGTCGCGACGATCAGCAGCGCCTCGGCGAGAACCGAGCGGTCACCGGTCGCATGGGCGGCGGCCTCGGCCTCGGCGGCCAGCGCCATGGCGGCGGCGACGTCGAAACCCCGCAACAGGGCGCGCCCGCGCGTGATCAACTCGGCGGGCGTCTCCCGTTGGACAGCTGTCGCCTCGGACACACCTGCCATCGACCACCCCACCGTGGATGCAATCCGTCAACCGGAGCCCATCGGCCAGGGATGGGCGGGCCTGAGTGATCCAGCCCACCTCGCTCCGGACTCCGGAGCCTCAGCCGACCGTGGCTGGGTGCCCCTGTTCGTGTTCGGCGACCAGGGTCGCCATCGCGTGCTCGACCACCCCGATCAGCACCGCCTTGACCGACTCACGGTGACGCGCGTCGCACATCAGCAACGGAACCCGCTGCGGGATGGCCAGCGCCTCACGCACCTCCTCCGGCTCATACCGGGGAGCGCCGTCGAAGCAGTTGACCGCCACGAGGTACGGCAGGTGCCGGTTCTCGAAGTAGTCCAGTGGCGCGAACGCGTCGGTGAGCCGCCGGGTGTCGACGAGCACCGCCGCACCGACCGCACCCCGGATGAGCTCGTCCCACATGAACCAGAAGCGGGTCTGGCCCGGTGTGCCGAACAGGTAGAGGATCAGGTCGTCGGCCATCGTGATACGGCCGAAGTCCATCGCCACCGTGGTGCTGCCCTTGCCTGGCACCTTCGACGCGTCGTCGATGCCGGCGCCTGCAACGGTCATCACCGCCTCTGTGGTCAGCGGTTCGATCTCGGAGACCGCGCCGACGAGGGTCGTCTTGCCCACGCCGAACCCACCCGCGACAACGATCTTCGCCGAGGTGATCTCCGTGGGATGCGCCCCCGTACGCTTCCCCGCAGCGTCAGAGCTTGCGAAGTCCACTCAACACCCTTCCCAGCAGATCCATCCGCTCCGTGAACCCAGTCTTGGGAGCGGCACTGTGCAGCTGTAGCAGCCCGTCGGCGACCATGTCGGCGACGAGCACCCGGGTAACCCCCAGTGGCATCCGGGTTAGCGCCGCGAGTTCGGCGAGCGATTGTGCTTTCGGCTCACACAGCACGGCGAGGCGATACTTGTCGTGCCCGGCGAACCGTGCCTCTTGCACGGCCGCCGCCTCGGCGATCAGGACCGCCTCGATCGGTATGTCTCTGATCGGTTCGGTCCGCCCGCGGGTGACCGCGTACGGCCGCACCAGGTTGCCCCGGGGATCGTGCGGCTCGGTCATGTCGCGGTCACCTCGTCTCCGCCCGGGCATGCGCCCCGGCGTCTAGTAGCTCACGGCCTCGCGTGGCGCCGGCGAGAGTGCGGCGCCGACGCGTTCCACCAGGAGAGCCATCTCGTAGCCGACCTGACCGACGTCGCAACTGCGCGCCGCCAGGACGGCCAGTGATGAACCGTCGCTGATGGACATCAGGAAAAGATAGCCGCTCTCCATTTCGATGATGGTCTGTTGCACGTCTCCGGCGCTGAACATCCGCGACGCGCCGTCAGTGAGACTGACCACGCCGGACGTGATGGCCGCCAGCTGATCCGCCCGGTCCATTGGCAGGTCGCGGGACGATGCCAGCAATATGCCGTCCGCGGAGACCGCGACGACGTGCGCGACGCCGGCGACGCTGTCGGCGAAGTTGCTGAGCAGCCAGCCCATGTCTCGCATGGTGGGGGGCCTGGTCACTGTTCGCTCTCCTTAGGAACACGTGTAGCCGGGGCTGCGGATTCGGCAACGCCGTCCGTCCGCCCTCGTTGCACTCCCCTGTGGTACGCGGAAAGGAGCCCCCGCACCTCATCGGGACTGCGACGGTTCTGGGCCCGAGGCGAATTTTGCACCCCTCCGGGTACGAGTTGCGCCTGTGGGATCCGCTTGGGAAGGCCGGACCGTGTGGTGCCGGCATCCTGTGGTACGGAAGCAGCCATCGCCCGGTTCCACCCTTCGTCAGCCGCGGTGCGCCAGCGCTCCTCGTCCGAGCGGGGCCTCGGTGCGCCGCCGTTCCGATCGGCCGGCGGGCCGCTCGTGGGCGGGCTGCTGACCGGCGGGCTGCTTACCGGCGGGCTGGAGATCGGCGTGGTCCGCGGCGGTGCCGACATCGGCGCGCTGGAGACCGGTGCGCCGGAGGCCGGGACGCTCGATGCCGGGACGCTCGACGCCGGGACGCTTGACGCCGGGACGCTCGACGCCGGCACGGCGGAGACGGACCGCATGAGGGCGATGTCCGGCGGGGGTGCGTAACCGGCCGTCGGCATCCCGCGATGGTCCGCGAAGTTGTCGCCGTCGGCGAACCAGCTGTGCTGCATCTCCACCTGGATCGGCGCCTCGATCCGCGGCGGGATCTCGGGCAGCAGCGGCGGCAGCGCGGCCATCGCGGCACCCCAGCCCGGGGAGCTGACTCCGGCGGGCTCGGCGGCGACGGGCTCGGGCACGAACGGCTGATGTGCGACCGGCGCCGGCTGGGGTGCTTCGGGTTCCGGACGGGCGCGGCTCGGCAGCGGCGGGCGGTCCGGGGTCGGCCCGAGGTCGAGGTCGGAGAGGTCGGCCAGGGAGGCGGCCTGCTGCAGCCGGGAACGGCGCGGAGGTTCGGCCGGCGCCGGAGCGCTGCGGACCGGCGGCCGCTGCTCGGGGATGCGGGCCGGCCCGGCGGTCAGCTGCGGCGGCGGGCCGGGACGGGTCCAGCTCGCCGCGCGGATGGGAGCGGCCGGAACGCCGGGCATCACCACGATGTCGGAGGGGAGCGCGACCTCGGCGATCGTGCCGCCGTCATAGCCGGGGCGGAGTGCGACGCCGATGCCGTGCCGGGCGGCCAGGCGGCCGATCACCGCGAAACCCATCAGCCGGAACGCCGAGACGTCGACCTCGGACGGCTCCGAGAGGCGGCGGTTGATCTGCTCCATCTGATCGGCGGAGATGCCGAGACCACGGTCCTCGATCTGGATCAGGGCGTGGTCGCCGTTGCGCCCGCCGTGTGCCACGACGACGGTGGTCGGCGGGGAGAACCGGGTGGCGTTGTCGAGCAGTTCGGCGATCAGGCGTACGACGTCGTTGACGGCGGCCGACGCGATCAGGATGTCGGTGTCGATCGAGCCGAACTCGATCCGGTGGTAGAGCTCCACCTCGGACTGCGCGGCCCGGAGCGCGTCCACGAGCAGCGCGTCCTCGCGGCGCGGCGCACCGACGTCGGCGCCGGCCAGCACCAGCAGGTTCTCGTCGTTGCGGCGCATCCGGGTGGCGAGGTGGTCGAGCTCGAAGAGGCGGGCCAGCCGCTTCGGGTCCTCCTCCAGGCGCTCGATCTGGTCGAGCTCGCCGATCATCCGGTCGACCAGCGCCTGGCTGCGCCGGGCGAGGCTGAGGAACATCGTGGAGACGCTGGTCCGCAGCGCGGCCTGCTCGGCGGCGACCCGGATGGCCTCCCGGTGCACCATGTTGAACGCCTCGGCGACCTGGCCGAACTCGTCGTCCTCGGTGACCCGGATGGGGTCCCGGGTCTGCTCCAGGATGCGGTCGACACCGCCCTCGCCGATGTTGTCCACGTCCTGCAGACGGGTCACCGCGTCGGGCAGGTCGCGGTTGGCCACCGCGAGGGCGCCCTCGCGCAGCCGGCGAACCGAGAGGTTCAGCGCGCGGCCCAGGTAGAACGCGATGGCGATGGCGGCGATCAGGATGGCCAGCACGAGGATGAACTCAAGCGTCGCCCGCCGCGAACTCGCCGAGCTCTCGTCCTCGGCCACGGTCACCACGTAGCCCTCGAGCTGCCGTTCCGCACCGCGGAAGAGCTCGATGACGTCGGTGAAAGCGTCGCTGATCTCGAACGGCGTGGCGGCCGCGGGACCGGTCAGCCGGGTGGCGAGGTTGTCGGCGACGTTGAGCGCCTCGTTCTCGACCACCGAGTCGACCAGGGCCACCTGTTGCGCGCCGGCGACCGAGCGGAAGTCGGCGAGCGAGTCGTTGCGCACCGCACGAGCGCCGGCCAGGGCGTTCTGCTGGTCCAGGCCGAACTGACCGCTCAGCCGGGCCACATAGGACACCGCGGCCTGCTCGGCGGAGGCGGCCTCGGCCTTGGTGAAGAACGCCAGCGCGCTCAGGTTGTCGGCCGCCTCGCCGGGCTCGGTGATCTGGCTGACCGCGGCCTCGTAACCGGCCAGGCCGGCCAGGGCCTCGCTGTAGCGGCGGGCCACGTCGGTGACCTCGGCCGCCCGGTCGTTGACACCCTCGCGGGCACCGTCGAGCGTCTTGAGCTTGTCGTCGATGACAAGCAGCCGGTCGTTCACCGCGGCCGGGACGTCGGCGATCGCGGCGCGGTTGGCCCGGAAGATCTGCACCTGCGCGTCGACCGACTTGACGGCCTCGCGGAATCCGGTCGCCGCGGTTTCCGGCACGGCCAGGTAGGTGATCGCGGCCATCCGCTCGTCGTGCAGCAGCCGGGTCAGGCTCGACAGGTCGATGCCCAGCTCCGCCAGGTCGGCGACCCGCGCGGCGTCAGTGGCCCGTTCGCCGACCTCGACCAGACGGATCGTCGCCAGCGCCAGCACGGCGGTCAGCGGCAGGACGAGCAGTGCGGCGAGCTTGGTCCGCAGGCCCGCGTCCCGCAGGCGCGGGAGGCCGCCACGTCGCGCAGCCAGGGCCGAGGATCCCGTGCTCACGACATCTCCTTCGCGGTCGTCTCCGCCCCGCTCGGACACAGGACCAGGGGGCCCACCAGAGACTGCGGTCCGGCCCCGTCCGGTACCCGCAGCAGGGCCCGCGCCGTTTTCGGCACGGCGGCGATTTCATCAGAACGCCGGACCCTTTGGGAAGCCTGGATCCTCCCGGAAAACATTCGGCTGTCCTGGTGATAACGACGCGCGGACCTTGATCCTGGTACCGCTCCCGGCGTTGACGTGCGCGAATGCCTCACACGCAACCATCCGTAACGACACGGTCACTGAACACTCCCGCCATTCCAACCACTATGTGGGAAATCCGTCCCGTGACCTCGGTTTTAGCTGGCGTCTCACGTTCGCAAGGATTGACGAGAGGCGACGGACTCGTTGTCCGTGCCGCACAGTGTCCACTCCGGACGGTCACATGGCAAATATTCCGTACGTCGCCCACAGCTCACCGAGAGTGGCGAAAATTGAACGACTCTCATCGATTTTTCAAGATCGTGACTTTAGGCTGCCTTAAGAACGGAGTACCGGACTGGCGCGTCGCACGCGGCATTCCGTAACGTGCCGGGCATGGCATTTCGGAGCTGGGTGAAGCTATTGGCCACAACCGCCGCGGCGGCAGCAGTGGTCGGAGCCGGCCAACTCGGCATCGCCTACGGGCTCGGTATGGTCCGCCTGGACCTTGATCTCGATGTGACTCTACGTGATCAATGGACGGCGCAACTGGCCTGGGTCGCCTGGATCACGATGACCGCCGCGGCGTTCGGCGCCATCGTCGGCACAGGCCTTCGCCCTCGGTGGCGACCACAGCAGGTGGGCATGGGCGGCGCGCTCGCCATGGGCATGGCGGGCGGCCTCGGCGCCCTCGCGGTGCTTCCGCTGACCATGCAGCCCGCGCGGGCCGCGCTGATCGACGGCGTACGCCCGGTCTTCGTCATCGGCGTCTGCGCCGGTCTCGCCGCGGCCGTCGGCATCTTCGCCGCCTGGGCCGCCGCGGCCAAGGCGGTGGCCCGGTGGAACCTGGCCACCCTGACCGTGCTGGTCTGGATCGTCGCCCTCGTCTCCGTCACGCCGTCCCTGCTGCCCGGCCGCACCCCGGAAGCGCCCCGCCTGGGCGTCCTCGGGGGCAGCCTCATCCCGGAGGCGGTCGCCGACCGGACCCCGTTCCTCACGATGCCGGTGCTGGCCCTGCTCGCCGGGCTGATCCTCGGCTGGGTGGCCCGTGGCCGGCGTAAGTCGACCCTGGCCGTGGCACTCACCGGGCTGGCCGGTCCGGCCCTGCTCACCGTCGCCTACCTGATCGCGGGCCCCGGGCAGGACGGCGCCGGTTTCGCCTTCAGCCCGTACTGGGCGGCGATGATCGCCAGCGGCGCCGGCGTGCTCGGATCGGTGCTGGCCGCGATCGTGCGCGGCGCTCCCGAGTCGAGCCCGGCCGAGGAACTCGGCAGGCCCGGCGGTTCACCCTCCAACTCGTCGGCTCCGCCTTCGTCCGAGCCGTCCACCGGCAACGCGTCCCTACCTCAGCGGCACGCGCCGAGCCAGTCCGCGATCGCCGCGGTCGCAGCGGCGGCGGCACAGCGTCCCGAGGCACAGCTGCGCCCGTCGGACACCGGGGTCTTCTCGGTGGCCGAGCGCCCGCATCCGCTCGCGGATCTCGCCAACAACGTCCCGGCCAACGCGGTCGGGTCACCCTTTTCCTCGGGTACGGGTACGCCCTTCACCCAGCAGCCGGAGGAGCCCCGCTTCTCGGGTCAGCAGGCGCCGGCCGCCCCCGCACCGAACCCGCGCCGAGGCTGGCGCACCCGTCGTTCCGCCCCGGAGAACCCACCCGCGCCGGCACCGTCGTTCAACGGTTTCGCCGCCCCGCAGCCCGCGCCGCGTACCGGCGTCGACACCGCTCCGGCGCAGCGCACGCCCCTGACACCCGACTCGATCCTGCCGCCGGAGGGCAGGGACTCCGAATACGTCAGCTGGGTGAACAGGCTGGGCAACTCCTGAAATATCGCTGAACGCCGATGGAATGACTGGACCGGGAGGTACCGCCGAGCCACCACGCCGATGACGATTGTCGATGTCCGGGTCTCATCCCCCACTCGACGGCATCGGAGTCCGAAACGTCATGGTGTCCCGAATCGGCCGGTTCCTCTCCGGCCTCACCCTGGTCCTCGCCCTCGCCGGCACCGCCCTCGTCGCACCCGCGGTGGTGGCGCCCACGCACACCGACGCGGCACAGGCGGCGGTCTACAACAGCTGCACCATCAGCCGCTGCTCGGCGGCCCGCACGGCGTTCAACGGATGGGCGTCACTCGGTTGGCCTACCACCGCCGGGTGGTACTCGTGGCCGTACGGCAACTACAACTACACCGGCGGACGGTTCTACAACCGCGAGGGGCAGCTGCCCTCCGCCACCTACAGCGAGTACGACGTCTACTCACGGAACCGGGGGGCGGCGCGGGACGCGTACCGGATCGTGGTCAACCGGAGCACCCGGGTCGCGTACTTCACGCCCGACCACTACGTGAACTTCTACCGGCTCTGAGCAGTAACGTCGCGCCCCGTCCCGTTTGCCGGGGCGGGGCGCAACCGTTTAGCACCCGCACCGGTTTCAGGTGCGCAAATCGAATAAAAGTCTCGCCCTAAGTCTTAGCCCGCCCATGCCACGGCCGAACAACCTGGCGCAAGCAAATCGAGCATCCGCTCGGCCGATAAACGCAAACCCGGCGCGAGCCGGGGACGCAAAGCCAACGGGGCCCACGAGGCCGGCTGGGCTACCGACCAAGGGGAGACATACATGCGCAACCTTCTTCAGCTGCTGGGCGGCGTTGCCGTCGCGGGTGCCGTCGCAGCCGGAACGACCGCCTTCACCGCCTCGGGTGTGACCGACGGAACGTCCTCCGTCATCGCCGGCGGTAAGGTCTCCGCGGTCGCCATCACCGGTGCCGAACTCGACACGCTCGACTTCGTCAACACGGACGCGACGAACCCGGACCGCATCAACGAGATCAAGGTGACCGCCCACGTCGGCGCGTCGACGGCCGTGACGAGCGCCAACGGCATCGTCTCCGTCAAGGCCAACACCGTCACCGGTACCGGCGCCACCACCTGGCTGACCTGCACCGAGAGCGGCGGCACGTGGACCTGCGCCGACGGCTCCAACTACTGGAACAGCATCACCACCGTCGACGTCGCCGTTAACCTGGTCTGACGTACAGTCCGGCGGCTTCCGCCGCCCGGCTGTCACTGCTCTGCGATGACGCCGGACCGCCAGACCGCCGGAGTTTGTCATTCAGGTTCGAGCACGACGCCTCGCCATGGCCGCCATCCTCGTGATGGCGGCCATTGGTGCATGGGCGGTCAACACGGGCCGCCTCTCCTACGTCGTCACGCAGGGCAAGAGCATGCAGCCCGTCTACTACGCCGGCGATCTGGTGCTCATCACAAAGCCGGATATGTACCAACAGGGCGATATCGCCGCATACCATGGTGCAGGCGGCCAGATGGAGGTCCTGCACCGGATCATCGGCGGCAACGCCGAGACCGGGTTCGTCTTCCAGGGTGACAACAACAAGGACGCCGATCCCGACAAGGTTGCCGTCGATCAACTGATCGGCCGGGCCGCTCTCCACATCCCCAAGGTCGGCACCGTATTGCAGCCGGTGCTCAGCCCCACGGGTCTGGGCATGATCGGCTTTCTGTTCGTCAGTGGCGGCACGGCCGTGGCCAAGACCCGAAGAGACATACCCCGGGGCCGCCGGAAGAAGAAAGTGAAGGGCATGTCTGGCCAAGGCGGCTCGATGGCGATGGCCACGGCGATCTTCAAGGCCGTCAGCCGCCTGCACCCGGCGCTCCGCGTGCTCGCCTACGCCACCGTTGTTGCGGGCGTTCTCGGCTTGGCCCTCGGGGTCCTCGGCTACATGAAGCCGGCGACCGAGACGGTCCGGGGCAGCGGCAAGGCCGGCGAGGCGATGACCTTCTCGTACTCGGCCGACGTACCGCTCTCGCCCGCCTACGACGGCACGACCGTCTACTCCCCCGACCCGGTCTTCCGAAAGCTCGCGTCGGTGGTCAAGCTGCAGATGTCGTACCAGGGTGAGCCCGGCCGCATCGAGGTCAACGCCCGCCTCTCGGCGCAGAACGGCTGGCACACCACGGTCAACCTGTCGCAGCCGAAGCAGTTCACGTCGCAGCGCTACCTCGACGCCGTACTCTTGGACCTCGACACCCTGGAGAAACGCGCCATCGACGCCGGCAAGGCGATCGGCGCGGACATGGGTGCCATCACGCTGGCCATCACGACGAGGATCGAGCACAACGACGGTACGGCGTTCGAACCGCAGATCGCGCTCAACCTGGCACCGCTCCAGCTCACCCTCGCGAGCGGCCCGGAGAGCCTGCTGGTCGACCAGAGCAGCGGCGCGACCGGGTCGAGGGTCCAGGACCGGCAGATCGGCGCGTTCGGCTACGACGTCGTGACCGCGAGCCAGGCCCGCAAGTACGCCGTGTACCTGCTCCTGGTCGCCATAGGCGGCGCCGTCGTGATCGCCATGATGGCGCTGCGCCACGTGCCGCTGCGCACCCGCGCTCAGATCGAACGCCGGTACCCCCACCTGATCGTCCCGGTCGAGCCGATGGCCAGCCCGCCCGGCAAGCCGGTGGTCCTCGTCGACACGTTCCCCGCCCTGGTGAAGCTCGCCGAACGCTACGGCCAGATGATCCTCACCTGGACCCGCCCGGACGGCTCCGACGACTTCATCGTCCGGGACGAGGGCATCACCTACCGCTACCGGATCCAGCCGAGCATCACGGAACCGGACGCCCCGCCGATCATCGCGGAGCCCACCCCTGCCGCACCGCCACGGACACCACGGTCCCGCAAGGCGACGCCGGTCGAGGGCCCTGCCCCGGCCGCCGCCCTACCGGCCGCCCCCGAGTCGCCGTCCCCGGAGCTGGCAGCCCAGGAGCCACCAGTCCAGGAGCCGCCAGTCCAGGAGCCGGCAGCCCAGGAGCCGGCAGCCCAGGAGCCGCCAGCCCAAGAGGCGATTGAACCCCTGCCCACCGAGGCCCAGATCATCGAGGCGGAGCAGGCCGAATCAGAAAAGACCGAAACAAAGGAAAAGTCCGAGAAAGCGGAGAAGCCTGAAACAGGCGACAAGCCCGATACGGAAGAACCGATCGCTGCTCAAGAAAAGACCGAGGAATCACCCGAGGCCCAGAAGCAGCCCACCGAATCAGCACCCACTAAAGCTCCCGCTAAACGATCCCGGCGCCCCCGACCCAAGCCCACCGTCCCCGCCGAACCCGTGGCCACCCCCGAACCCTCGGCCGATTCCGCCCCGGTCACCGACACCCCCACCCCGGCAAAGCGCACCCCACGCCGCAAGCCGAGCCCCCGCAAGGCCGCAAAGCCAAAAGCCACCCCACCCCCCGAGCAACCCGACCCCCAGCAACGCGAACCGAAACAGCCCGAACCGAAACAGCCCGAACCGAAACAGCCCGAACCCACCACCGACCCCGACGACACCGCCCTCACCACGGTCGCCGAGATAGAACGGAAAGCCGTAGAAGACCTCGCCCAACTGAACAAGCCCATCCCCGAACCCGAACCCAAGCGCGAGCCCTTCTACGACTTCCTACCCCCTTCGAAGCGCCCAACCCCCTAACCAACCACAGGCAGGTAAACCCGCCCCCCACCCTCCACGAACTCCTCCGACTTGGCCTTCATCCCGGCAGCCCGCAGCTCATGACTGATCTTCATGGAGCAGAACTTCGGCCCGCACATCGAGCAGAAGTGCGCGGTCTTCGCCGGCGCCGCGGGCAGCGTCTCGTCGTGATAGGCCCGTGCCGTCTCCGGGTCCAGCGCCAGCTCGAACTGGTCCTCCCACCGGAAGTCGAACCGCGCCCGCGACAGCGCGTCATCCCACTCCTGAGCCCCAGCATGTCCTTTACCCAGGTCAGCCGAGTGGGCCGCGATCTTGTACGCGATCATCCCCGCCTTGACGTCCTCCTTGTTGGGAAGCCCCAGATGCTCCTTGGGAGTGACGTAACAGAGCATGGCCGTCCCGAACATCCCGATCATCGCCGCCCCGATGGCCGACGTGATGTGGTCATAGGCCGGAGCGATGTCCGTGGCCAACGGCCCAAGCGTGTAGAACGGCGCCCCCGAGCACAGCTCCTGCTGCAGATCCACGTTCTCCTTGATCTTGTGCATGGGTACGTGTCCGGGCCCCTCGACCATCACCTGCACGCCGTACTCCCAGGCGATGTGCGTCAACTCCCCCAACGTCCGCAGCTCCGCGAACTGCGCCTCGTCGTTGGCGTCCGCGATCGACCCCGGGCGCAGCCCGTCACCCAGGGAGAACGTGATGTCGTACTCCCGGAAGATCTCGCACAGTTCCCGGAAGTGCGTGTACAGGAAGTTCTCCCGGTGCTCCGCCAGGCACCACGCCGCCATGATCGACCCGCCCCGCGACACGATCCCGGTGACGCGTTCGGCGGCCAGCGGCACATAGGACAGCAGCACCCCGGCATGGATCGTCATGTAATCCACCCCCTGAGCCGCCTGCTCCAGAACCGTCTCCCGGAACAGCTCCCAGGTGAGCTTGAGCGGATCACCGTTGACCTTCTCGAGCGCCTGATAGATCGGCACCGTCCCGATCGGCACCGGCGAGTTCCGTACGATCGCCTCCCGCGTCTCATGAATCCGCGGCCCGGTGGACAGGTCCATCACGGTGTCCGCGCCCCACCGCGTCGCCCACGTCAGCTTCTCCACCTCCTCATCGATCGAGGAGGTGACCGCCGACGTACCGATGTTCGCGTTGACCTTCACCAGGAACCGCGACCCGATGATCATCGGTTCGGACTCCGGGTGGTTCACGTTGGCCGGCAGCACCGCGCGCCCCGCCGCGATCTCCTCCAGGACGACCGCGGGCGACACCCCTTCCCGCACCGCGACGAACTCCATCTCCGGCGTCACGATCCCGGCCCGCGCCGACTCGAGCTGGGTCCGCCCGGTCCGCCACGGTTTCCGCAGCGGGGGCAGTCCGTCCACCGGTTCGCTACCCGGCCCCGACGTGTCGTAGAGCCGCACCGGCGGGTGGTCCCCGGTCAGCACGACCTCGGTGAACGGCACCCGGATGTCCGCGCGCGGACCCTCCACATAGACCTTGCGTCGCACGATCCATACCTCCCCAAATAGTGATAAACACGGCGTCGATGGGCAGCAGAGATCCCCGCTTCGGGGCCGGCAGCCCTAGATCGACCAGCCGAAATGGTCCAGCGGCCCGGGTCCGGCACCCAGCCGCCACGCACTGCCCCCGAGCAGCCCGCGATGCACGTACTCCTTGGCCGCCCGCACCGCATCCGGCACCGTGTCGCCCGCCGCCAGCCGCACCGCGATCGCCGACGAGAACGTGCATCCCGATCCGTGGTTGTTCCGGGTCGGCACCGGCGAGCCCGGCAGCAGCACCGTCTTCCCGTCGTGGTGCAGCACGTCCAGCGCCAGCTCACTGCCGGTCACCACGACGGCGCGCGGCCCGAGCTCCGCGAGCTCGGCCGCAGCCGAGACCATTTCCTCGGCCGTCTCAACGGGCCTTCCGAGGAGGGCGCCAGCTTCGTGCCGGTTCGGCGTCAAAATGCAGGGGTACGCGAGGAGCACACCAACCACAGCCGCCTCTCCCAGCCGGCTCCCCGCCGTGGCGACGAGCACCGGATCCACAACCAGGTTCGGCAGCTCCGCCGCCCGCGCCGCGATCACCTTCGCCACGGCCGGATCCGAGATCATGCCAACCTTGACCGCCGCCACCGTCAAATCGGAGAGCACCGCGTCCAACTGCGCCGCCACGCTCTCAGCCGGCACCGGATGAATGTCCGTCACCCCAAGCGTGTTCTGCGCCGTGACAGCCGTAATCACCGAAGCCCCGAACACCCCCAAAGCCGCAAACGTCTTCAAATCCGCCTGAATCCCAGCGCCCCCACCGGAGTCCGACCCCGCAATCGTCAACACCACCCGAGGCGTCACCGCACCTCACCCGCCTCACGAACACCGGACAACACCTCACGGACGCCGGCGAACCCTCCACGGACAGCAGAGAACGCCGCACGGCCACCGGAGGACCCTCCACGGACACCGGAGGACACCTCACGGACACCGGCAGACCCTCCACAGACATCGGAAAATGCCTCACGGCCACCGGCGAACGCCTCCGACAACTCCCGCGCCGTTACCTCCGGATCCGGCGACCGCATCACCGCGCCCATCACCGCGATCCCCGCCGCGCCGGCCGCCGCGCACTCCGCCGCCTGCCCCGCCGACGAGATCCCGCCGAGCGCCAACCACGGCACCCCCGCCCGCGATGCCGCCCCGGCTGCCCCCGGCGCACCGAGCGCCGGCCCATACCCCGGCTTCGACGACGTCGGATAAACCGGCGAAATCGTCACATAGTCCACACCCGACAGATCCTCGGTCCCGTGCCACGACCGGCCCACCAACTCCACCCCCGCCGGCACCGGATCACCGCCGGCGAGATGAACAGCCGCGC
Source organism: Actinoplanes sp. NPDC051861 (assembly GCF_040681145.1). Taxonomy (NCBI): domain Bacteria; kingdom Bacillati; phylum Actinomycetota; class Actinomycetes; order Micromonosporales; family Micromonosporaceae; genus Actinoplanes; species Actinoplanes sp. NPDC051861. The sequence continues at coordinate 260,505 of NZ_JBFAYE010000002.1, read as the reverse complement.
CACCCAGCGGGTCAGGACCGGCAACGATCAGCCGGCCCGGTGGCACGACAGACCGGAGTTGACCGAAAACGGCCGCGCGTTCGGCGTACCCAAGATCTTTCTCGCGAAGGATGACCCACTCGGCGCCGCCGCGGACGACGGCCCGGACCACCTCCGTCAACGGCCTCGCGGCGGACCGCCGATCGGTGAGCACGACGAGCCCGCCCGGCGTCACCACACCGGAATCCCCTCGTCCTCAGTGGACGCGACCGCGTGATGACGACGCGGAATGCGCCCCGCAGCTCTGGCCAGCCGCCCGGCCGCGACCGCGTGCCGCATCGCCGCCGCCATCGCCGCCGGATCGTCGGCCCGGGTGATCGCGCTCGCGATCAGCACCGCGTCACAGCCGAGTTCCATGGCGAACGCCGCGTCCGAGGCCGTGCCGATGCCCGCGTCCAGCACGACCGGCACGTCGACGCTCTGCCTGATCAGCTCGATGTGGTGCGGGTTGGAGATCCCGAGACCGGAACCGATCGGCGAGCCCGCCGGCATCACCGCGGCGCATCCGGCGTCCGCGAGGCGGCGGGCCAGGATCGGGTCGTCGGTGGTGTACGGCAGAACCGTGAACCCGTCTGCCACCAGCGTCTCCGCCGCGCGCAGCAGCTCCACCCCGTCCGGCAGCAGGGTCCGCTCGTCACCGATCACCTCAAGCTTGATCAGCTCCGTCTCGAACGCCTCCCGCGCCATCTGCGCCGTCTTCACCGCGTCCCCGGCCGTGTAACAGCCCGCCGTGTTCGGCAGTACCCGCACGCCCAGCCGGTCCAGCATCGGCAGCAGTCCCGGCCCGGCCGCCTCCACCCGGCGCAGCGCCACCGTGACCAGCGTCGTCTCGGACGCCCGGATCGCCTCTTCCAGCGCGGCCAGGCTGTTCGCACCACCCGTCCCGAGAATCAGCCCGTTGGCTGGAAGAAAGGCCGACACGGAAGCCGGTTGAGAACCCGGCGAGAACGACGACATCTCAGCCTCCCTGCGCGGCGGTGAGCACCTCGACCCGGTCGCCGTCGGCCAGGTCGACCGCGGACCACGTCGAACGCGGCACCACCGTCCCGTTGACCGCGACCGCCACCCCACGACTCGCCTCGGTGATCTCGGCGACCAGCACCGCCACCGAGCACGTGTCGGACCGGCTCTCCAGCCGCCCGTTGACTGTCAGACGCATCCGAACCTCCCAGGTCCGCGACGAAAGCATCGAGTCAGGCACATCCGAACCTCCCCGGTCCGCGAAGGGAGCATCGAGTCAGGCGCATCCGAACCTCCCGGGTTCGAAGGATTCGAGCAGGGGATCCGCCGATCCGGTGAGCACCAGTTCGGCGATGAGCCGCGCCGTGATCGGCGCGAGCAGGACACCGTTGCGGTAATGGCCGGCCGCCACCACGATCCGGCGGCTGCCGTCGAGGAAACCGAGCAGCGGCGCGTTGTCCGGCGTACCCGGCCGATGCCCCACGGTGAACTCGGTGATGTCGTGTTCGGCGAGCCCCGGCACCAGGTCGAGCGCCGCCCGCAGCAGCTCGTGCACCCCGCCGGCGGTGAGCGTGTGATCGGTCCGTTCCTCCTGGGTCGCGCCGATGACGACCTCACCGTCCGCACGCGGCACGAGGTAGACGTGCCGCCCGTCGGCCATCCCGTCGATCACGTGCCGGAGCAGGCCGGGTTCACCGCGCAGGCGGATCATCTGGCCCTTGACCGGCCGAATCGGCAGCCCGGTGAGCGCCGCCGTGCCGCAGCCCGCCGCCACGACGACCACGTCAGCTTCCACTTCGGACAAGTCGGAAATGTTTTTTCTGACGACAGCACGGGCCAGACGGCCGCGCAGAACCGCCACGACCTTCCGTGGGTCGACTTGCCGCTCAGAGGGCGCGAAAACCCCGGCCCGGACCCGTGGGGACAGCGCGGGTTCCCGGTCACGCAACTGCGACCCGGTCAACGGGGTGAGCTTCTGGTGCTTCCACTCCCGGGCCGACTCCGCGACGTCATCAGCGGTCAGCGCGACACCGAGCGTTCCGGCGTCGTCGTACCCGACGTCACCGAGGCCCGCGGCGTACGACGGCCACAGCTCGTTGGCAGCGTCCAGCAGCCGGGTGAGATGCGGGTACTCAAAGGTCGACTCCCCACCCGGCGCCAGCATCCCGGCCGCGACGTGCCACGCGCCGCCAGTGCCCTCGGGCGCCGTGTCGTAGACGGTGACATCCGCCCCACGCCGGACGAGCTCGTCGGCGATCGCGAGTCCGATGATCCCGGCACCGACAACGGCGACCCGACCGATGCCGGCCACATCGGCGCCCGCAGCCACGTCGGCGCTCGGAGCCATGCCGGCACCCGCGGCGATCCCCGGCTCGTTCATGGCAGGACCGCCAGGAACTCCGCGACCGCTCCCTTCGGATCCTTCGCGAAGGCGGCGACCGCCGCGACACCGTGCGCCGCGAGCAGCGGCACCCGTTCCGCGGTGATGCCGCCGATCGCCAGGACCGGCGTGCCCGGGACCGCCTCGGCGACGGCCGCGATCGCGACCGGTCCGAGCGGCGGTGGCAGCCCGTCCTTGGTGGAGGTGTCGAACGCCGGCCCCACGCCGAGGTAACTGGCGCCCGCCGCGACCGCCGCGCGGGCCGCCGACGGGTTGCGGCAGGTCGCGCCGACGATCGCGTCCGGGCCGACGACACGCCGGGTGGCCTCGACGGGCAGGTCGTCCGCGCCCACGTGCACGCCGTCCGCACCCGCCGCCAGCGCCACCCCGACCCGGTCGTTGACCAGCACCATCGTCCCGGCCGGCCGGCAGATCTCGATCGCCGCGACGGTCAGCGCGTACGCCGAAGCGTCGTTGCTCTTGACTCGAATCTGGACGGCGACGTCACCGGAGGAACCCGCGACACCACGAACCACATCGAGCGAGTCGGTGATGACGTGAATACGGGGAAACCAGTGCATGAAGCACTCCTCCCTGCGCCGGCATTACCCGGATCAGGTTCGACGGTCGGGGGCCGCATCAGCCCCCCTCTCAGCCCGGTGCCCGGGCTCCCGTGGGGTTTGGTGTTGTAACCGGACCATAACCGGTCCGTGACGAAGAAGCTAGCGGACGTCCCAGACCGGCTCGGGGACCTCGACGACCTCGCCGTCGCTTCTGAACAGCACGAACCGATCGAACGAGCGGGTGAACCACCGGTCGTGGGTGACCGCGATCACCGTGCCGTCGAACGCCTTCAGCCCCTCCTCCAGCGCTTCCGCCGAGGCCAGGTCCAGGTTGTCCGTCGGCTCGTCGAGCAGCAGCACGGTCGCACCGGACAGCTCGAGCAGCAGCACCAGGAACCGTGCCTGCTGACCACCGGACAGGGTGCCGAACCGCTGGTCGCCCTGCGCGGCCAGTTCGTACCGGTTGAGCGCCTTCATCGCACCCGCCCGGTCCATTCCGGACCGATGCTCGTCGCCGCGCCAGAGGATCTCGACGAGCGTCTTCTCCACCAGCTCGGGCCGGTCGTGGGTCTGCGAGAAGTGGCCTGGGCGGACCCGCGCGCCGAGCCGGGCCCGGCCCTCGTGCGCCACGTGCGTGAGCGGCGCGCCGTCGACCGGTTTGTGCTCCAGATCGGGCTCGGTGCCACCGGACGCGAGCAGCCGCAGGAAGTGCGACTTGCCGGTGCCGTTGGCGCCGAGGACGGCGACGCGGTCCCCGTACCAGATCTCCAGATCGAAGGGGAACGTCAGGTTCTCCAGCTCGAGCTGGGAACACATGACCGCCCGTTTACCGGTGCGCCCGCCGCGCAGGTTCATCTTCACCGCCTGGTCCTTCGGCGGCAGCGGCGGCGGGCCGGCCTCCTCAAACTTGCGGAGCCGGGTCTGCGCGGCCTGATAGCGCGAGGCCAGACCGTCGTTGTACGCCGCCTTGTTCTTCAACGTGAACACGAGCTCCTTGAGCTTCTCGTGCTCCTCGTCCCAGCGGCGACGCAGCTCCTCCATCCGCTCGTGCCGGTTCATCCGGGCCTCGTGCCAGGAGGCGAACCCGCCCGGGTGCGTCCAGGCGCCGCCGCCCTCGACGGCGACGACCCGGTCGGCGGTCTCGGCCAGCAGTTCCCGGTCGTGCGAGACGTAGAGCACCGACTTCTGCGACTCGCGCAGCCGCTGCTCCAGCCAGCGTTTGGCGGGCACGTCGAGGAAGTTGTCCGGCTCGTCGAGCAGCAGCACCTCGTCGGTGCCGCGCAGCAGCAGGTCCAGGGCGAACCGTTTCTGCTCGCCGCCCGACAGAGTTCGCACCACACGATGGCGAGCCTCGTCCCACGGCTTGCCGAGGATCGACACGGCGACGGTGTCGAAGAGCACCTCCGCCTCGTACCCACCGGACTCGCCCCAGTTCGCGAGCGCGTTCGCGTACGCAATCTGGCTCTTCTCGGTCTCGTCGAGCGCCGCCGCAGCCAGCCGAAGTCGCTCGCCGGACGCGCTCAGCGCCGGTGCCACCAGGGAGAGTGCGAGATCCTCCAAGGTCCGGTCGTCGCCGATCATGCCGATGAACTGTCGCATCACGCCGAGCCCGCCGGACCGGGCGATGGTGCCGGTCTGCGCCGGGATGTCACCGGCGACCATCCGCATCAGCGTGGTCTTGCCGGCGCCGTTGGGGCCGACGAGTGCCACCTTCGCACCCTCTCCGACCCGGAACGACACGTCGGCGAACAGCTCCCGCCCATCGGGGAGCACGAAGCCCGCGCCGGCGACATCCACGTAACCCATGCCGGAATCCTCCCCGCCCGCGACCGGTCAGTCAGCCGATTTTCCGGTGACCCGCAGCACCCGGAAGCCCTTCTGGCTGGCCACCCGCTCGACGTTCCAACCGCCGGCGACGAGCCACGCGTGCAGCGAGTCGCCACCCAGGTTGCGGTTGATGACCAGCCACGCGACGCCGCCCGGCGCCAGGCGGGGCATCCACTGCTGCAGGATCGCGTGCAGTTCGGCCTTGCCCACATGCGTCGGCGGGTTGCTCCAGATCTCGTCGAACGTCACGTCGTCCGGGACCTCGTCCGGTGCGGCGACCCGGATCCGGCCGGCCAGCCCGAGCGTCGCCGCGTTCTCCGTGGTGAGCTCCCGAGCGCGCGAGTTCACGTCGACAGCGTGGACGGTCGCCCGCGGCGCCTGGCTCGCCAGCACGCACGCGATCGGCCCGTAACCGCAGCCCAGGTCCAGGAAGGTGCCCTCGGCGCCGGCCTCGGGCAGGGTGGCCTTGCGCAGGAGCACGGCCGTGCCCGGGTCCAGGCGCCCGGCCGAGAAGACGCCGGACGCGACCGCCAGCCGGTAGTTCCGGCCGGCGACGGTGAACTCGATCTCGCTGCGGCGGATCGGCGCGCCGGGCTCGGCGGTGAAGTAGTGGTCGGCACTCACCCGCCAAGTCTCCCCTGCCGCGTGCGGGGTCCCCCGTCCGGGTGGCGGACAGACTGTGCGTTCATAGATCAGCGTGCGCGCCTAGCTTGGCTCCCATGCGGTACGCCACCCCGACGCGCTCCGCCCTGCTGGTGCGGCAACCAGGCCCCATCGGTCAGCATCGTTATCCGGTGCCGCACCGGCACGCCCGGCGGAACCCACAACAGACCGCCCACCTGCTCACCCGAGGCCTCGCCGCCCTGATCGTCTCCGGCATCGTGGTGATGCTGGCGGTCCTCATCGTCGCGGACGAGGGTCATCCGCCCGTTGCCGCCGCGTCCGAGGCCGATTCCCGGATCGCCTCACGCGCCGTCGATCCCGAGCCGTTGTCCGAGACCGAGGTCTTCCCCGCCGGCTCCGCGACGTTCCGCACGGCCAGGACGACCCTCACCGCCGACTGCGCACTCGCGGCCAGCGGCACCCTGCGCTCCACACTGCGAAGGTACGGGTGTACGCAAGCGGTCCGCGCCGCCCTCACCGTCCCGCACGCCGCCTACCGGGTGACCGCCGGCGTCCTGAACCTCCCCGACACCGCTAGCGCCGAGGCCGTCGGACGTCTCGTGCCCACCCTGGTCGAGTCCGGCGACGGCGGCTTCACCGATCTGGCCGGCGCCGAGACCGCACCCGGCACCCCGGTCGGCTGGCGCACCCGCGGGCACTACCTGATGTACTGCGCGATCACCGGCCCGGACGGCGAACTGCTCCCCGGCGACGACCCACAGGTTCAGCGGATAACGTCCGACCTGCTCGACGCCCACCTCAGCGAAACGGTCCTGTCCCGCCGCGCGGTCTAGGCTCGCAGGCGCCGGGTGGCCTCGGCGCGGGCCGCGTACTCGGTCTCCCCCGGGTAACCGACAGCGATCAGCGTCAGCCCGTGCGCCGGTGCGACGGTCACCTCACTCGACCGCTCGCGCAGCGTGAGCAACCGGGCGGGCCAGGACGGGTCACGACGGCCATCGCCGACCGTGAGCATCGCGCCGACCAGGCTGCGGACCATGGCCTGGCAGAACGCGTCCGCCTGCACGGTCGCCACGCAGATCCGGTCCGGGTCGCGGCGCCACTGGAGCCGGGTGATCGCCCGGATCGTGGTCGCGTGCTCCTTGCGCTTGCAGAACGCGGCGAAGTCGTGCTCTCCGACGAGCCCGGCCGCGGCCGCGTTGAGCCGGTCCAGATCGAGCGGGCGCACCCAGCCGAGCGTGTCGTGGCGGCGCAGCGGCTCGGGACCCCACGGGTCGTCGCAGACGCGGTACTCGTACCGGCGGAAGGTGGCGGAGAAACGGGCGTCGAAATCGGCGGGGACCGGCACAACGGCGCGGACGCGGGCATCCGGCGGCATCAGGGCGGCGAGGCGCCGCAGCAGCGAGCCCTCCAGCTCGGCATAGCGGTCCGCCGGCAGATCGACGTGGCATACCTGGCCGGTGGCGTGCACCCCCGCGTCGGTCCGGCCCGCGACGGTGAGACCGAAGGGCGTCTCGGCGCCGGCAAGGCGGCCCAAGGCCTCGGTCAGAACCCCGGCAACGGTACGGCGACCAGGCTGGGCAGCCCACCCGGAGAACTCGGCGCCGTCGTATGACACGTCCAGTCGAAGACGGATGGATTCCTGCATTCCGCAGCGTGCTCCCGTACGCAGAAAGAAGAAAGACCCGGCACCCAGAGTGGGTGCCGGGTCTCACCTGATGAAGATCAGGCCTTGGCGTCGTCGCCCTCGGCCTTGTCGCCGGACGCGTTGACCGGAGCCTCGGCGTCCTGGTCGGCGTCGGTCTCGGCGGTGGCGGCAGCCTTGGGCGCCTCCTCCTCCGGGGCCAGCGCCTCGACCTTGGCCTGCTGCGCGGCGGCCTTGCGAGCCTGCTTCGACGGGCCGGTGGTGGTGGCCGCGACCTGGAGCTCCTCGACCAGCTCGATGACGGCCATCGGAGCGGCGTCACCCTTGCGCGGGCCGATCTTGGTGATCCGGGTGTAACCGCCGGGGCGGTTCGAGTACCGCGGAGCGATCTGCTCGAACAGGGCGTACACGACGTCCTTGTCCTTCACGACGGTCAGGACGCGACGGCGGGCGTGCAGGTCGCCGCGCTTGGCCTTCGTGACGAGCTGCTCAGCCAGCGGGCGCAGCCGCTTGGCCTTCGACTCGGTGGTCTTGATCTTCCCGTGCCGGAAGAGCTCGGTGGCCAGGTTGGCCAGGATGAGCTTCTCGTGTGCCGGGCTGCCGCCGAGGCGGGCACCCTTGGTGGGCGTGGGCATTTTTTCGATGCTCCTTGGTTATGGCGCGGCAGCCGGAATTACAGCTGCTCGGTCTCGCGGTAGTCGTCGGTGTCGTAGTCCACGTCGCCGAACGAATCCACGACGTGCGCCGGGTCGAAGGACGGCGCGCTGTCCTTCAGTCCCAGGCCCATTCCGGCGAGCTTCATCTTGACCTCGTCGATCGACTTCTGGCCGAAGTTCCGGATGTCCAGAAGGTCAGCCTCCGTACGCCCTATCAACTCGCCCACGCTGTTGATGCCCTCGCGCTTGAGGCAGTTGTAGGACCGAACGGTGAGGTCCAGCTCCTCGATCGGCAGCGCCAGGTCGGCAGCGAGCTGCGCGTCCTGCGGCGACGGGCCGATGTCGATGCCCTCGGCGGTCTCGTCCAGCTCGCGGCAGAGGCCGAAGAGCTCGACCAGGGTGGAGCCGGCCGACGCCAGAGCGGTCCGCGGCGAGATCGACGCCTTCGACTCGACGTCGATGATCAGACGGTCGAAGTCGGTGCGCTGCTCGACACGGGTCGCCTCGACGCGGTAGGTGACCTTGAGAACCGGCGAGTAGATCGAGTCGACCGGGATCCGGCCGATCTCGGCGCCGGCGCTCTTGTTCTGCGCCGCCGTGACGTAGCCACGGCCACGCTCGACGGTCAGCTCCATGTCGAGCCGGCCCTTGCTGTTCAGGGTCGCCAGCTTCAGGTCGGGGTTGTGCACGGAGACACCGGCCGGGGGCTGGATGTCACCGGCGGTCACGTCGCCCGGGCCCTGCTTGCGCAGGTACATGCTGACCGGCTCGTCGTGCTCGGAGCTGACGGTCAGTTCCTTGACGTTCATGACCAGCTCGACCACGTCCTCCTTGACACCGGGGATCGTGGTGAACTCGTGCAGCACGCCGTCGATCTTGATGCTGGTGACCGCCGCGCCCGGGATGGACGACAGCAGCGTACGGCGGAGGGAGTTACCGAGGGTGTAGCCGAAGCCCGGCTCCAGGGGCTCGATGGTGAACCGGGAGCGGGTCTCGCTGAGGGATTCCTCCGAGAGACTCGGCCGCTGGCTGATGAGCACGCTGTTCTTCTTTCTGTCGGGCCACCCACTATTTGATGGCCGTCTGATGCGCCCGGCGCCTCTTCAGGCGCCGGGCGTTTCACTACTTCGAGTAGAGCTCGACGATCAGCTGCTCCTGGACCTGCGTGTCGATGACAGCGCGAGCCGGGAGCGTGTGGATCAGGATCTTCATCTCGCTCGGGATGGGCTCGAGCCACGCCGGCACCGGCCGGGAACCGGCCTGGGCCTGCGCGACGACGAAGGGCGTGAGCTCCTTCGACTTCTCGCGGAGCGTGACGATGTCGTGCTCCTTCACCCGGTACGACGGGATGTCGACCTTCTTGCCGTTGACCAGGAAGTGGCCGTGCTTGACCAGCTGCCGGGCCATGTCCCGGGAAGCGGCGTAGCCGGCCCGGTAGACGACGTTGTCGAGACGCGACTCGAGGATCTGCAGCAGCACCTCACCGGTCTTGCCGGGCTTGGTGACAGCCTCCTCGTAGTAACCGCGGAACTGCTTCTCGAGCACGCCGTACGCGCGGCGGGCCTTCTGCTTCTCGCGGTGCTGGAGCAGGTACTCGGTCTCCTTGGTCCGGCCACGGCCGTGCTGGCCGGGCGGGAAGGGACGCGACTCGAACGGGCACTTCGGCCCGTCGCACTTGCTCCCCTTCAGGAAGAGCTTCATCTTCTCGCGGCGGCAGCGCTTGCAGTCCGCACCTGTGTAACGAGCCATCTCTAGATCTCCCTCAGACCCGGCGGCGCTTCGGCGGACGGCAACCGTTGTGCGGCTGCGGCGTGACGTCGGAGATCTGCCCGACCTCGAGGCCCGCGGCCTGCAGCGAACGGATGGCGGTCTCTCGGCCGGAGCCCGGACCCTTGACGAAAACATCGACCTTGCGCATGCCGTGCTCCATGGCACGACGGGCGGCCGCCTCGGCAGCGAGCTGCGCGGCGAACGGGGTCGACTTGCGGGAGCCCTTGAAGCCCACCTGGCCGGAGGAGGCCCAGGAGATGACAGCACCGGTCGGGTCGGTGATCGACACGATGGTGTTGTTGAAGGTGCTCTTGATGTGCGCCTGCCCGTGGGCGACGTTCTTGCGTTCCTTGCGCCGGACCTTCTTTACAGCGGCTCCAGCGCGTGCCTTCGGTGGCATAAGTCAGTGCGCTCCTATTACTTCCGACCGGGCTTCTTCTTACCGGCGACCGTCCGCTTCGGACCCTTGCGGGTACGAGCGTTGGTACGGGTCCGCTGTCCACGCACGGGCAGGCCCTTGCGGTGGCGGATACCGGCGTAGCAACCGATCTCGACCTTGCGGCGGATGTCCGCGGCGACCTCGCGGCGCAGGTCGCCCTCAACCTTGAAGTTGGCCTCGATGTAGTTACGGAGCTGAACCAGCTCCTCATCAGTGAGGTCCTTGGCGCGCTTGTTCAGGTCAATCGCGGTAGCAGTCAGTGCCTCGACGGCACGGGTGCGACCGATGCCGAAGATGTAGGTGAGCGCGATCTCCATCCGCTTCTCGCGGGGTAGATCGACGCCGACGAGACGTGCCATAAGTGGGCGTACTCCTCAGGTGTCTCACGGAGGTCTGTGCCCGATCCACCCCGCCTGCCCGGGCGGGCCCCGGCCTCCGACCGGGGGTGTGGCCGCTCATGCACATGCTTCGCGGCTGGAACGAGCTTGTTCGGTGGTGCGGATCCTGCGTCGAGGCTGCGATCAGCCCTGGCGCTGCTTGTGGCGCGGGTCGGTGCTGCAGATGACCATGACCCGGCCGTGCCGCCGGATGACCCGGCAGTTGTTGCAGATCCGCTTGACGCTCGGCTTGACCTTCACGGTTTGCCTTAACTCTCAGTCAGACGGGTAAGTGAAACCCCGCAGACCCGCTTACTTGTAGCGGTAGACGATTCGCCCACGGGTCAGGTCGTACGGCGAGAGCTCGACGACGACCCTGTCCTCGGGAAGGATGCGGATGTAGTGCTGGCGCATCTTCCCGGAGATGTGTGCCAGGACCTTGTGACCATTGGCGAGCTCGACGCGGAACATGGCGTTCGGCAGGGGCTCGATCACTCGGCCTTCGATCTCGATGGCTCCGTCTTTCTTAGGCATGTCCTCCGCTACCTGACATCGGGTTCGTGGGGCTGGCTTGTGCAACGTCTTACCTGGGCCGAAAATCGGCTCAGACCAGCCGCGGCTCCTCCCGTCCTCGAAGCGCTGAGGACATGAAAGAGTGGACGCTGCGCGCCAGCAAGCCAGTCTACGCGCCCGCCACAGCGACGCCAAACCGAGGGTTCCGCAACCCGGGGTCGGGCGTGTCCGCGACGGACATATCCGACAATATCGTGTCACGGACCCTCAGCGGCGGCGCTTGTTCCGGTCGCTGAAGTGCCCGACCGCTGCGAAGATCACCGGGATCAGCACCCAGCCGGGCCAGAAGTACTGCACCTCACGGGTCGAGAGACTCGTCATCGCCCAGATCAGCGTGCAGACCAGGAAGACACCCAGCATGCCGGCGAACCCGCTGCTGCCGTGGCCATGATGCTTGTTCTTGCGCTTCGCCGGCTCCGGAGCCCCGGCCACGCGATGCGGCTCCACCTGGGCCCGCTGGGCCGGAATCGTGCCGGGCAGGTCGTCGAGGAGACCGTCGAGGTCCTTGAAGGTCTTCGCCGCATACGTCTTCTGGAGCCGCTCGTCGTACTCGCTCAGGTCCAGCCGGCCCTCGTCGAGCGCCAGCTTCAGCTGATCGGCGACGTTCTGACGGTCGGCGTCCCCCGCCCGCATCCCCTCGTGCACCATGCGTCACAGCATGGCAGCCGAGTACCACCCTCGGCTATGCCTGCCGAGCGGTCACCAGGTCGCCCAGGCGGGCCCTGCCACCGTCCTGCGCGGTGGTCACCCAGACCCCGTCCTCCAGCAGCGCCATGGTGTGCTCCACGTGCGCGGCCCGGGAGCCGTCACGGGTGACCACGGTCCAGCCGTCGTCGAGCTCCACGGTGCGCGGCGAGCCCATCGTGATCATCGGCTCGATCGCCAGCGCCATGCCCGCGACCACCCGGATACCGCGTCCGGGCTTGCCGTGGTTGAGCACGTGCGGGTCCTGGTGCATCTCGGTGCCGATGCCGTGGCCGCCGTAGCCGTCCACGATCCCGTACCGCCCGGCCTTGCGGATCACCTTCTCGATGTTGAACGAGATGTCGGTGAGCCGGCCCCGGCCGTTGGCCACGCCACGTGCCGCAGCCGCGATACCCGCCCACATCGCGTCCTCGGCGACCTCGGCCATCCTCAGCAGCGCCGGGTCGGTCTCGCCGACGCCGACGGTGATCGCCGAGTCGCCGTGCCAGCCCTCCAGGATCGCGCCGCAGTCCAGCGAGATCAGGTCGCCCTCGCGCAGGATCTGCTCCACGCCCGGGATGCCGTGGACGACCTGCTCGTTGACCGAGGCGCAGATCGAGGCCGGGAAGCCGTGGTAGCCCTTGAACGACGGGACAGCACCGGCGTCGCGGATCACCTTCTCGGCGATCGCGTCCAGGTCGGCGGTCGAGACACCGGGCGCCACCGCGTCCCGCATCGCGTCGAGTGCGGCCGCCACCACCAGGCCGGCGGCCCGCATCAGCTCGATCTGTTCCGGTGTCTTCAGCTGGATGTCCAGCTCACGAGCCATGGTCAGCCCCCGTAGGAGCGCAGAGCATCGATCGCGCGCACTGTGACGTCCTCCACCGGACCGGTCGCGTCGATGCCCACGAGCTTGCCCTGAGCGCCGTAGAAGTCGACCAGCGGCGCGGTCTTGTCCGCGTACTCGACGAGCCGGTTGGCGATCGTGTCGGCCTTGTCGTCGTCACGCTGGAACAGCTCGCTGCCGCAGCGGTCGCAGATGTTTTCCTTGCTGGTCGGGTCGAACTCGACGTGCCAGATCTTGCCGCAACCACGGCAGGTCCGGCGGCCCGAGAGCCGCCGGATCACCTCGTCGTCGTCGACCACGAGCTCCATCACGATGTCCAGCGCGGTGCCGAGGTCGGCCAGCAGCTTGTCCAGCGCGGACGCCTGCGGCACGGTGCGCGGGAACCCGTCGAGCAGGAAGCCGTCGCTGGCGTCCGGCTCGGCGAGCCGGTCGCGCACCATGTTGATGGTCACCTCGTCGGGTACGAGCTGCCCGGCGTCCATGTACCGCTTGGCCTCCACACCCAGCGGCGTGCCCTGCGAGACGTTGGCCCGGAAGATGTCACCGGTCGAGATCTTCGGTACGGCGAGATGGGCGGCGATGAACTCAGCCTGGGTCCCCTTGCCGGCCCCCGGAGGGCCCACCAGTACCAGCCGCACCTACATCGCCTCGCTTCGGTCAGGAGAAACCACGCCTACCGTCGACGCCAGAGCCCCCCGGCCCCGCGTACCCACTACCGGAGGAACCCTTCGTAGTTCCGCTGCATGAGTTGGCTCTCGATCTGCTTCACCGTCTCCAGACCCACGCCCACCATGATCAGCACCGCGGTGCCGCCGAACGGGAAGTTCTGGTACTGGTTCTGGTTCAGCCAGATGAAGAAGAAGTTCGGCAGAACCGAGATCAGGGCCAGATACAGCGCGCCCGGCAGGGTGATCCGGCTGAGGATGAAGTCCAGGTAGTCGGCGGTCGGCTTACCCGGGCGAATACCCGGAACGAAACCACCGTACTTCTTCATGTTCTCCGCGACCTCAGTCGGGTTGAACGTGATCGACACGTAGAAGTACGTGAAGAAGATGATCAGCAGGAAGTACAGGCCGATGTAGATCGGGCTGGTGGGATCCGCGAGGTTGTTCTGGATCCAGACCTGGTAGTCCTTGAGGTTGTTCTGGTCGAAGAACTGCAGGTACAGCTGCGGCAGGTAGAGCAGCGAGGAACCGAAGATGACCGGGACGACACCCGCCTGGTTGACCTTCAGCGGGATGTAGGTGGAGGTGCCGCCGTACATCCGCCGGCCGATCATGCGCTTCGCGTACTGCACGGGGATGCGGCGCTGCGCCTGCTCGATGAAGACGACCAGAGCGATGATCACCAGGACCAGGCCGATCACCAGCATGAACTTGGCGGTGCCGCTCGAGGTCTTGATCGTCCAGCCCTCACCGGGGAGGCGAGCCGCGATCGAGGTGAAGATCAGGACCGACATGCCGTTGCCGACACCGCGGTCGGTGATCAGCTCGCCCAGCCACATGACCACGCCGGTGCCGGCGGTCATCGTCATCACCAGGACGGTCAGGGTCAGCCACATCGGCAGCCCGGTGTTCTCCGGGATGATCTGGTAGGCCGGGTTGTCCTGGTCGCACATGTTGCCGAACAGCTGACCGGTCCGCGCCAGGGCGACGAACGCGGAGGCCTGCAGCACGGCCAGGCCCAGCGTCAGGTAACGGGTGTACTGCGTGATCTTCGCCTGGCCGGACTGGCCCTCCTTGCGGAGCTGCTCCAGTCGCGGGATCACGACCGTCAGCAGCTGCAGGATGATCGACGCCGTGATGTACGGCATGATGCCCAGCGCGAAGACCGAGAGCTGCAGCAACGCACCGCCGGAGAACAGGTTCAACAGGTTGAGAACGCTGTTGCCCGCCTGCTCGGTGAGCGCGATGCACGCCTTGACGTTGGTATAAGACACACCCGGACTGGGCAATGTGGCACCGAGACGGTAGATCGCGATAATCGCTACCGTGAAGAGTAGCTTCTTCCGCAGGTCAGGCGTCCGAAGCGCGCTAGAGAAGGCGGACAACAACTGATCCTCCTGCGTGGTCGCCACACTCTGGTTGCGGTAATCCCGGAAAGTTCGGGCACACATCATTGAGCAGCCGTAGAGGCCGCCAGCGGAGCACTGTATCAGCAAGGCCGAGAGCACAACCACCGGCACCGTACGGCCGATGCCCCAGTACAGCACAACTGTCCGGCTTCGTGGCTGAACCATGTGCTTATGCCACGATCGGCAAGCCGCGCTGAACCAGGCCCGGTCACCCCCGCGCCCGAGCCGAGACTTCACAATACGGTACGGACGGGCGACTCCCGGTCACTCGATCCCCCTCGATCGAAGAGAATCGCGCTCAAACCCGCCTGTGCGCCCCCTGGCGGCGTTTTGCCGTCACGGGTACACCGGACCCGCCCGGGGTGCGATCGAGGGCGCACACGGCACACAGGGCCGTTTCCGCCTCATCGATCCCACGATCCGGACCGACCCGAAAGCCGAAGGGCCGCGGCGCCGGGTCTCCCCGGTACCGCGGCCCTGACCGCTTACCGCTCACGGCTCAGTGGCGGAGCCACCGGCCGCTTACTGCTTACAGCTGGGTGGTGGAGCCACCGGCCGCGGCGATCTTCTCCTTGGCGGACTCGCTGAACGCGTGCGCCGAGATGGTCAGCGAGACGCTGCCCAGCTCGCCGGAGCCCAGCACCTTGACCGGCTGGCCCTTGCGCACGGCGCCGGCCTCGACCAGCTCCGCCGGGCCGACCTCGCCGCCGTTCGGGAACAGCTCGGCGAGCCGGTCCAGGTTGACCACCTGGAAGACGACCTTGTTACGGGGCTTGTTGCGCAGGCCCTTCATCTTCGGCAGGCGCATGTGGATGGGCATCTGCCCACCCTCGAACGACGCCGGAGTGTTCTTGCGGGCGCCGGTGCCCTTGGTACCGCGACCGGCGGTCTTGCCCTTGGAGCCCTCACCGCGACCCACACGGGTCTTCGCGGTCTTGGCACCGGGCGCCGGGCGCAGGTGGTGGACCTTGATCGCCATTTACTCGACCTCCTCGACAGTGACGAGGTGGTTCACGGCAAAGATCATGCCCCGGATCTCGGGACGGTCCTCCTTGACCACCACATCGTTGATCCGCTTCAGCCCGAGCGACCGCAGGGAGTCCCGCTGGTTCTGCTTACGGCCGATCCCGGACCGGATCTGGGTGACCTTCAAACGAGCCATCAGTGCACCGCCGCTTCCGCACGCGCGGACAGCATGGCGGCCGGCGCCACGTCCTCGACCGGCAGACCACGGCGAGCCGCGACCTTCTCCGGCGACTCGAGGCCCTTCAGAGCGGCCACCGTCGCGTGCACGATGTTGATCGGGTTCGACGAGCCGAGGCTCTTCGACAGGATGTCGTGGATACCCGCGCACTCCAGCACGGCACGCACCGGGCCACCGGCGATGACGCCGGTACCGGCGGAGGCCGGCTTGAGCAGGACGACACCCGCGGCGGCTTCGCCGGTGATCGGGTGCGGAATGGTCGCACCGATCCGCGGAACCTTGAAGAAGTGCTTCTTGGCCTCCTCGACGCCCTTGGCGATGGCCGCGGGCACCTCCTTGGCCTTTCCGTAGCCGATGCCGACGGTGCCGTCACCGTCACCGACGATCACCAGGGCGGTGAAGCTGAAGCGACGACCACCCTTGACGACCTTGGCGACGCGGTTGATCGCGACGACCCGCTCCAGGTGCGGGGTCTTCTCGACGGGCGCGTTGCCGCGGCCGCCCTCACGGCGGTTGTCCCTGCGGTTGCCACCCTCGGTGTTACCGCCGGACCCGCCGCCTCGGCGCTGCTGACCAGGCATTGGTCAATTCCTCCTAGAACTCGAGTCCGGCTTCGCGGGCGGCGTCCGCAAGCGCGGCGATCCGGCCCGCGTACTTGTTGCCACCGCGGTCGAAGACGACCTTGGAAATGCCCGCGGCCTTGGCCCGCTCCGCGAGGAGCGCGCCGACCTTGCCGGACTTGGCGCTCTTGTCGCCCTCGCCACCCCGGATCGAGGTGTCGAGCGTGGAGGCCGAAGCCAGAGTGTGGCCCTTGAGGTCGTCGATGATCTGCGCGGTGATGTGCCGCGCGGACCGCGTGACGACCAGGCGGGGACGCTCGGCCGTACCACGGACGTTCTTGCGGACCCGGAAGTGCCGACGCGCCTTGCCGACGGCACGCTTGGCGGCAACGCCGCCGCCGTTGCGGCGCTTGAGCAGCGTGGCGGTCACTTCTTACCTGCCTTTCCAGCCTTGCGGCGGATGACCTCGCCCTGGTACTTGACGCCCTTGCCCTTGTAGGGCTCCGGCGGGCGGATCTTACGGATGTTCGCGGCGACCTCACCGACCAGCTGCTTGTCGATGCCGGCCACGGTGAACTGCGTCGGCCGCTCCACCGAGAAGGTGATGCCGGCCGGCGGAACCACGTTCACCGGGTGCGAGAAACCGAGAGCGAACTCCAGGTCCTTGCCCTTGGCGGTGACGCGGTAGCCGGTGCCGTTGATCTCGAGCGTCTTCTTGTAGCCCTCGGTGACGCCGACGATCATGTTGGCGACCAGGGTACGAGAGAGGCCGTGCAGTTCCTTGGCCCGGCGCTCGTCGTTGGGGCGGTTGACGTGCAGCTCGCTGCCGTCCTTCTCAACCGTGATCGGCTCAGCGACGGTGTGCGAGAGCTCGCCCTTGGGGCCCTTGACCTTGACGGTCTGCCCCGTGATGGTGACGTCGACGCCGGCCGGGACCGGGATCGACTTACGTCCGATTCGCGACATGTCAAAGTCTCCAGTTACCAGACGAAGGCGAGGACTTCCCCGCCAACGCTCCGCTTGCGGGCCTGCTTGTCGGTCAGCAGTCCCTGGGACGTCGAAATGATCGCGACACCGAGGCCGCCGAGCACGCGCGGCAGCTCGTCAGACTTGGCGTACACCCGCAGGCCGGGCTTCGAGACGCGCTTGATGCCGGCGAGGCTGCGCTCGCGGTTCTGGCCGTACTTGAGCTCAACGACCAGACGCTTGCCGACCGCGCCCTCCTCGGGCTCCTCAGACGTCCACGAAGCGATGTAACCCTCGGCCTTGAGGACCTCGGCGATGCTCGCCTTGATCTTCGAGTAGGGCATCGTCACCTTGTCGTGGTACGCCTGGTTGGCGTTACGCAGACGCGTGAGCATGTCTGCGATCGGGTCCGTCATCGTCATGGGTATTCGTCAACCTTTCTCGCCGGGGTTCCCGGGCATGACCCAGGCCTACGGCGAAGCGGTATTACAAAAGTCGGTTTACCAGGAAGCCTTGGACACGCCGGGCAGCTCGCCACGGTGGGCCATGTCCCGCACGCAGACCCGGCAGAGGCCGAACTTGCGGTAGACCGAGTGCGGGCGACCGCACTTCTGGCAGCGGGTGTAGGCACGCACGGCGAACTTCGGCTTCGCGGCCGCCTTGATGATCAGCGCCTTCTTAGCCATGCTCAGTTCTCCTTGAACGGGAAGCCCAGGAGCTTGAGCAGCGCCCGGCCCTCGTCGTCGGTCGCGGCGGTGGTGACCACCGTGATGTCCATGCCCCGCGGGCGATCGATCTTGTCCTGATCGATCTCGTGGAACACCGACTGCTCGGTCAGACCGAAGGTGTAGTTGCCGTGGCCGTCCAGCTTCTTGCCGTCGAGGCCGCGGAAGTCACGGATACGCGGCAGCGCGATCGACAGCAGCCGGTCCAGGAACTCCCACATCCGGTCGCCGCGGAGGGTGACCTTCGCGCCGATCGGCATGCCCTCGCGCAGCTTGAACTGCGCGATCGACTTGGTCGCGCGGCGAACCAGCGGCTTCTGACCGGTGATGGTGGTCAGGTCGCGGACCGCGCCGTCGATCAGCTTGGCGTCCCGGGCAGCCTCGCCGACACCCATGTTCACGACGACCTTGACCAGGCCGGGGATCTGCATGGGGTTGCCGTACTGGAACTGCTCGTTGATCGCCGGCACGACCTCAGCACGGTACTT
Source organism: Actinoplanes sp. NPDC051861 (assembly GCF_040681145.1). Classification (NCBI taxonomy): domain Bacteria; kingdom Bacillati; phylum Actinomycetota; class Actinomycetes; order Micromonosporales; family Micromonosporaceae; genus Actinoplanes; species Actinoplanes sp. NPDC051861. Next base: position 242,106 of record NZ_JBFAYE010000002.1, on the reverse strand, counting down.
CTGCTTGAGGCGCGGCAGCGTCTTGCTCTCGGTGGCGGCAGTCATCAGAGTTCCTTACCGGTCGTACGCGCGATGCGGACCTTGTTGCCGTTCTCGTCGATCCGGTAGCCGATCCGCGTCGGCTTGCCCTGGTCGTCCAGCACCTGCACGTTCGAGATGTGCACGGGGGCTTCCTGAGTCACGATGCCGCCGGTCTTCGAACCACGCTGGGTGGTACGGATGCGTTCGTGCTTCTTGATGCGGTTGACGCCCTCGACCAGGACCTTGTCCTGCCGCGGGAAGGCCGCGATGACCTTGCCCTTGGCACCCTTGTCCTTGCCGGCGATGACGACGACCGTGTCGCCCTTCTTGATCTTCACGGTCAGAGCACCTCCGGCGCCAGGCTGATGATCTTCATGAACCGCTTGTCGCGCAGCTCGCGCCCGACCGGGCCGAAGATGCGGGTGCCGCGGGGGTCCCCGCCGTCCTTGATGATGACGGCGGCGTTCTCGTCGAAGCGGATGTACGAGCCGTCCGGACGACGCCTCTCCTTCGCGGTGCGGACGACGACCGCCTTGACGACGTCACCCTTCTTGACACCGGCGCCGGGGATGGCGTCCTTGACCGTGGCCACGATGACGTCGCCGATGCTCGCGTAACGGCGACCGGAGCCGCCGAGCACCCGGATGCACAGGATCTCCCGAGCACCCGTGTTGTCGGCGACGCGCAGTCGCGACTCCTGCTGGATCACGTCTGTCTCCTATGTCTGCCAGTTCTCCGGATGGCTTCTCCGAAGCTTGGCGGAACGATGGTCCGCTGGGCCGGCCGGAGCCGGCCCAGCGCACTCACTTGGCCTTTTCGAGGATCTCCACGATGCGCCACCGCTTGGTGGCGGAGAGCGGACGAGTCTCCATGATCGAAACCCGGTCGCCGACGCCGCACGCGTTCTGCTCGTCGTGCACCTTCAGCTTGCGGGTACGGCGGATGACCTTGCCGTACAGCGCGTGCTTGACCCGGTCCTCGACCTCGACCACGACGGTCTTGTCCATCTTGTCGCTGACCACGAGACCGTCACGCACCTTGCGCTGGGCACGCGGTGCAGCAGTGCTGTTCTCACTCATGCTGTCACCTCATCCGGCGCAACCGAGAGCCCCAGCTCGCGCTCACGCATGATCGTGTAGATCTTCGCGATGTCCTTGCGGACGACCTGCAGCCGACGGTGATTGTCGAGCTGGCCGGTCGCGCGCTGCACACGAAGGTTGAACAGCTCCGCCTTGGCCTCCCGCAGCCGCGAAACCAGCTCCTCATCGGAGAGTTCGCGCAGCTCGGCTGCCTTAACGCCCGCTGCCATCAGCTTTCACCCACTTCGCGCGTCACGATGCGGCACTTCATCGGGAGCTTGTGGATCGCGCGGCGCATCGCCTCACGCGCGACCGTCTCGTTCGGGAAGGACATCTCGAAGAGAATCCGGCCCGGCTTGACGTTCGCCACCCACCACTCGGGAGAACCCTTACCGGAACCCATCCGGGTCTCGGCCGGCTTCTTGGTCAGCGCCTGGTCCGGGAAGATCGAGATCCAGACCTTGCCACCACGCTTGATGTGACGAGTCATCGCGATACGCGCCGACTCGATCTGCCGGTTGGTCACGTACGCGGGCTCCAGCGCCTGGATACCGAACTCACCGAAGACAACCCGGTTGCCGCCCTTGGACGCGCCGTGGCGGTCCGGGTGGTGCGGCTTGCGGAAGCCCTTCGGGGGCTTACGCGGCATCAGCATGTGTCAGCCCTCCTGCTGCGTCTCGGCCGGAGCCGGAGCCGCGGTGGCCGCGGCGTCGTTCACGTTGTCGCCGGCCGGAGCGTCGCCGCCCCGGGCCTGAGCCGCGGCGCGGCCGGCCTCGGTGCCGCCCGCGGTCGTGCCGGACGAACCGGAACGGCCACGACGCGGACGCTCGGGACGGTCGGCGCGGTCACGGCGCGGACGCGCGGGCGCCTCGGTGACGACCTCGCGACCCGGCACAGCGTCGCCCTTGTAGATCCAGACCTTCACGCCGATCCGGCCGAACGTGGTACGGGCCTCGAAGAAGCCGTACTCGATGTTCGCCCGCAGCGTGTGCAGCGGAACGCGACCCTCACGGTAGAACTCCGTGCGGCTCATCTCCGCGCCGCCGAGGCGGCCGGAGACCTGCACCCGGATGCCCTTGCAGATCGGGTTCTTCATGGCCGACTGCATGGCCTTGCGCATCGCCCGGCGGAAGCTGACCCGGCTGGACAGCTGCTCGGCGACGCCCTGCGCCACGAGCTGAGCGTCCGACTCGGGGCTCTTCACCTCGAGGATGTTCAGCTGGACCTGCTTGCCGGTGAGCTTCTCGAGCTCGCCGCGGATCCGGTCGGCCTCCGCGCCCTTACGGCCGATGACGATGCCCGGCCGGGCGGTGTGGATGTCGACCCGGACCCGGTCACGGGTCCGCTCGATGTCCACCTTGGAGATGCCGGCGCGCTCGAGGCCCTTGGACATCATGCGGCGGATCTTGACGTCCTCGCCGATGTAGTCCTTGTAGAGCTTGTCCGCGAACCAGCGGCTCTTCCAGTCGGTGGAGATGCCGAGGCGGAACCCGGTGGGGTGAACCTTCTGACCCATTACTCGGCACCCTCCGTGCTCTGGGACTCGGCCTTCGGCGCGGCCTTCTTGGCCGCGGCCTTCTTCGCCGGGCGGTTCTGCTGAACCGCCTCGACCGCGATAGTGATGTGGCAGGTGCGCTTGCGGATCCGGTACGCGCGGCCCTGGGCCCGCGGACGGAACCGCTTCAGCGTCGGTCCCTCGTCGACGAACGCCTCACTCACGAGGAGGGCGTCGGGGTCGAGCCGCTCGTTGTTCTCGGCGTTCGCGATGGCGCTGGCGAGCACCTTGTAGACCTGCTCGCTGGCGGCCTGCGGCGCGAACTGCAGGACGGTGAGCGCCTCCTTCGCGGGCAGACCGCGGACGAGGTTGATCACCCGGCGCGCCTTGTTCGGCGAGATGCGCACGTGCCGCGCAATCGCCCGCGCGCCCGGAAGCACCGGAGCGTCGCCCTTGACTGGCATCGCTGTAGCTCCTAAATCCTCTGATCCGTGAATCTGCTTAGCGACGACGGCTCTTGCGGTCGTCCTTCTCGTGACCCTTGAACGTGCGGGTCAGAGCGAACTCGCCGAGCTTGTGCCCGACCATGGCCTCGGTGATGAACACCGGGACGTGCTTGCGCCCGTCGTGCACGGCGATCGTGTGCCCGAGCATGTCGGGGATGATCGTCGAGCGCCGCGACCAGGTCTTGATGACGTTCTTCGAGTTCTTCTCGTTCTGGACTTCCACCTTCTTGATGAGGTGGTCGTCGACGAACGGGCCCTTCTTCAGGCTGCGAGGCATCTTCTACTCCCGTTACCCGCGCTTGCGGGTCGCGTAGCGGCGGCGAACGATCAGCTTGTCGCTCGGCTGGCCCTTGCGACGGGTACGGCCCTCAGGCTTACCCGCCGGGTTCACCGGGTGACGACCACCCGAGGTCTTGCCCTCGCCACCACCGTGCGGGTGGTCGACGGGGTTCATGGCGACACCACGGACGGTCGGGCGCTTGCCCTTCCACCGCATACGACCAGCCTTGCCCCAGTTGATGTTCGACTGGTCGGCGTTGCCGATCTCGCCGACGGTGGCGCGGCAGCGCACGTCGACGCGACGGATCTCGCCGGAGGGCAGACGCAGCGTGGCGTACACACCCTCACGGCCGAGCAGCTGGATGCCGACGCCGGCCGAACGGGCCAGCTTGGCGCCACCGCCGGGACGAAGCTCCACGTTGTGGATCGTCGTACCGACCGGGATGTTGCGCAGGGGCAGGTTGTTCCCCGGCTTGATGTCAGCGCCCACGCCCGACTCGACGCGGTCACCCTGCTTCAGGTCCTTCGGCGCCACGATGTAGCGCTTCTCGCCGTCGGCGTAGTGCAGCAGCGCGATGCGGGCGGTGCGGTTCGGGTCGTACTCGATGTGAGCGACCTTGGCCGGCACGCCGTCCTTGTCGTTGCGCTTGAAGTCGATCAGCCGGTACTGCCGCTTGTGGCCACCGCCCTGGTGCCGCGTGGTGATGCGGCCGTGGACGTTGCGACCACCCTTCTTGGGCAGCGGGACCAGCAGAGACTTCTCCGGCGTCGACCGGGTGATCTCGGCGAAGTCGGCGACGCTCGAGCCACGACGGCCCGGCGTGGTCGGCTTGTACTTACGGATTGCCATGATTCACAAACCCCTTAGCTGACCGGGCCGCCGAAGGCCTCGATACGGTCACCGTCAGCCAGCTTCACCATCGCGCGCTTGGTCGACTTGCGCTGGCCCCAGCCGGTGCGGGTGCGCTTGCGCTTGCCCTCACGGTTCGCGGTGTTCACGGTCAGCACGCGGACGTTGAAGATCTGCTGGATAGCGATCTTGATCTGCGTCTTGTTCGCGTCCGGGTGAACCTCGAACGTGTACCAGTTCTGGTCGAGAACGCTGTAGCTCTTCTCGGAGACCACCGGGGCGACGATGATGTCGCGCGGGTCGGCGATCGTGCTCACTTGTCGCCCTCCTCGGACGTCTCGGCCGAACCGCCCAGGAACTCGTCGAGCGCGACCTTCGTGAAGACCACCTCGTCGGCGACAAGCACGTCGTAGGTGTTCAGCTGGCCGGCCTCGATGAGGTGCACGGTCGGCTCGTTGCGCAGCGACACCCAGTTCAGCTCGTCCTGGCTGTCCAGCACGACGAGAACCTTGTTCGTCTGAGCGACCTTGCGCAGCGTCGTCACCGCGGCCTTGGTCGACGGCTTCTCGCCGCTGACGAAGGACTCGACCACGAACACGCGGCCGTCCCGGGCCCGGTCGGAGAGGGCGCCACGCAGAGCGGCGGCCTTCATCTTCTTCGGGGTCCGCTGGCTGTAGTCGCGCGGCACGGGGCCGTGCACGACGCCACCACCGGTGAACTGCGGCGCGCGGATCGAGCCCTGACGGGCGCGACCGGTGCCCTTCTGCTTGTACGGCTTCTTGCCGCCGCCGGCGACCTCGCCACGGGTCTTGGCCTTGTGCGTGCCCTGCCGGGCCGCGGCCAGCTGAGCCACGACGACCTGGTGCATCAGCGGGATGTTCGCCTGGACGTCGAAGACGTTGGCGGGCAGGTCGACAGAGCCGGCCTTGGCGCCCTCGGCGTTGATCACGTCAACCGAGCTCACTTGGCACCGCCCTTCTTCTTCGCCGCGGTACGGACCAGGATGAGCGCGCCCTTGGGACCCGGGACCGCGCCGCGGACCAGGATCAGGTTGCGCTCGGTGTCAACGGCCTGGACGACCAGGTTCTGCACGGTGAAGCGCTTGCCACCCATGCGACCGGCCATCTTGACGCCCTTGAAGACGCGGCCGGGGGTCGCGCAGGCGCCGATCGAACCGGGCGAGCGGTGCTTGCGCTCGACACCGTGGCTGGCGCGCAGACCGTGGAAGCCGTGCCGCTTCATGACACCGGCGTAGCCCTTGCCCTTGGTCTTACCGGTGACGTCGATCGGCGTACCCGCCGCGAACGCCTCAACGGTGACCTCCTGGCCGAGCTCGTACTCGCCGGCGTCAACGGTGCGCAGCTCCACGAGGTGGCGGCGCGGCGAAACACCCGCCTTGGCGTAGTGGCCGCTCTCCGGCTTGTTGACCTTCCGCGGGTCGATCGCGCCGTACGCCAGCTGGACCGCGGAGTAGCCGTCCTTCTCATCGGTACGGACCTGGGTCACGACGCAAGGGCCGGCCTGCACCACGGTCACCGGGACAACCTTGTTGTTGTCCCAGACCTGGGTCATGCCGAGCTTGGCGCCCAGGATCCCCTTTACTTGCCTGTCCATTGTCCGGTCCCTACAGCTTGATCTCGATGTCGACGCCAGCCGGCAGGTCGAGGCGCATGAGCGAGTCGACCGTCTTCGGAGTCGGGTCGATGATGTCGATCAGACGCTTGTGCGTGCGCATCTCGAAGTGCTCGCGCGAGTCCTTGTACTTGTGCGGCGAACGGATCACGCAGAAACGGTTGATCTCCGTGGGCAGCGGCACCGGGCCCGCGACCTGCGCCCCGGTACGCGTCACCGTCTCGACGATCTTTCGCGCCGAGGAGTCGACGACCTCGTGGTCATAGGCCTTGAGCCGGATGCGGATCTTCTGTCCCGCCATGGTGGCTTCTGTTTCCTTCTCTCGATGCCGCTACGTGCGGAAGCGGGTGGCCTCCGCATGCCCGCAGGACCGTTGATCCTGCGTTGTCCGACCCCCGCGGTCGGGCGTGTCGCGCGTTGTCTCAGAATGCTGGGCACTCCAAGTTCCGCCTCAGTCACCTGACGCGGATCGATCGCGGGGATCTAAGGGTGTCGGGCGGCAATGCGAACCACACCCGGACACCCGGCGAGGGTGGATACCTGAACGAAGCCAGCTACCCACCCCGCGCGGACGCAACCTGACTAGTATGCCGGATTCAATCCGGCAACGCTAATCGGGGTCACCGATGAGGGCCGGCTCACGCTGTGAGCCGGCCCTCATCACTTGTTGATCTTCGTGACCGTTCCGGCGCCGACGGTGCGGCCACCCTCGCGGATCGCGAACTTCAGACCCTGCTCCATGGCGATCGGCTGGATCAGCTTCACGGACATGGAGGTGGAGTCGCCCGGCATGACCATCTCGGTGCCCTCGGGCAGCGTGACGACGCCGGTGACGTCCGTGGTACGGAAGTAGAACTGCGGCCGGTAGTTCTGGAAGAACGGGGTGTGCCGGCCACCCTCCTCCTTCGAGAGGATGTAGACCTGGCCCTCGAACTCCGTGTGGGGAGTCGTGGTGCCCGGCTTCACGACGACCATGCCGCGCTCGACGTCCTCGCGCTTGATGCCGCGGAGCAGCAGACCGACGTTCTCACCCGCGCGGGCCTCGTCGAGCAGCTTGCGGAACATCTCGATGCCGGTGCAAACGGTCTTGGTCGACTTCTCGCGGATACCGACGATCTCGACCTCCTCGTTCGGCTTGAGGATGCCGCGCTCGGCGCGACCGGTCACCACGGTGCCACGACCGGTGATCGTGAAGACGTCCTCGATCGGCATGAGGAACGGCTTCTCGGTCTCACGCTCGGGCTGCGGGATCGCGGTGTCGACCGCGTTCATCAGCTCCATGAGCTTGCCGGTCCACTCCGGGTCGCCCTCGAGCGCCTTGAGCGCCGACACGCGGACGACCGGCAGGTCGTCGCCCGGGAACTCGTAGGTGCTGAGCAGCTCGCGGACCTCGAGCTCGACGAGCTCCAGGAGCTCCTCGTCCTCGACCATGTCGCTCTTGTTCAGGGCGACGACGATGTACGGAACACCGACCTGGCGGGCCAGGAGGACGTGCTCCTTGGTCTGCGGCATCGGGCCGTCGGTGGCCGCCACGACCAGGATGGCGCCGTCCATCTGCGCCGCACCGGTGATCATGTTCTTGATGTAGTCAGCGTGGCCGGGGCAGTCCACGTGCGCGTAGTGACGCGCCGCGGTCTGGTACTCGACGTGCGCGATCGAGATCGTGATGCCGCGGGCCTTCTCCTCCGGCGCCTTGTCGATCTCGTCGAACGGGGTGTACGGGTTCAGGTCGGGGAACTCGTCGTGCAGGACCTTCGTGATGGCCGCAGTCAGCGTCGTCTTACCGTGGTCGATGTGACCAATGGTGCCGATGTTGACGTGCGGCTTAGTCCGCTCGAACTTCGCCTTCGCCACTGGTGTCCTCCTGTGGACTGATCATTACTTTTCGCCCGGCACGCCGATAAGGCGCTCAGGACTCTGTCGACTGCTCGTGCACGTGCGGCCCTCGACGGGCCGCACGTGCCTCAACGCGTCAGGCGCCGGTGGCCTTAGCGATGATCTCCTTAGCCACGTTCTGCGGAACCTCGGCGTAGGAGTCGAACTGCATGCTGTAGCTCGCCCGGCCCGCAGTCTTCGACCGGAGGTCGCCGACGTAGCCGAACATCTCCGAAAGCGGGACCAGAGCCTTGACGACGCGGGCGCCGTGGCGCTCCTCCATCGACTGGATCATGCCACGCCGGGAGTTGAGGTCGCCGATGACGTCACCCATGTTGTCCTCAGGGGTGGTGACCTCAACGGCCATCATCGGCTCGAGGAGAGCCGGGTCGGCCTTGCGGGCCGCTTCCTTCATCGCCATCGAGCCGGCGATCTTGAACGCCATCTCGGACGAGTCGACCTCGTGGTACTGACCGTCCAGGAGCGTGAACTTCACACCGACCAGCGGGTAGCCGGCGAGCACGCCGTACTGCAGCGAGTCCTGCGCACCCGCGTCCACCGAGGGGATGAACTCCTTGGGGATACGGCCACCGGTGACGGCGTTGACGAACTCGTAGGTCGGGCCGTCGGCGTCGAGCGGCAGCGGCTCGACCTTGACGATGACCTTCGCGTACTGGCCGGAGCCACCGGTCTGCTTCTTGTGGACGTAGTCGATCTTGTCCACGGTGCCCCGGATGGTCTCGCGGTACGCCACCTGCGGCTTGCCGATGTTCGCCTCGACGCTGAACTCGCGCCGCATGCGGTCGACAAGGATGTCGAGGTGGAGCTCGCCCATACCGGCGATGATGGTCTGCCCGGTCTCCTCGTCGTTGAAGACGCGGAAGGTCGGGTCCTCCTCGGCCAGACGCTGGATCGCGGTGCCCAGCTTCTCCTGGTCCGACTTGGTCTTCGGCTCGATGGCGACCTGGATGACCGGCTCCGGGAAGGTCATCGACTCCAGAATGACCGGCTTGGCCGGGTCGCAGAGCGTGTCACCGGTGGTGGTCTGCTTCAGACCCTGGACGGCGATGATGTCGCCGGCCTGCGCGGTGTTGCGCTCCTCACGCTTGTTCGCGTGCATCTGGTAGATCTTGCCGATGCGCTCCTTGCGGTCCTTGGTGGAGTTGATCACCTGGGTACCGGTCTCGAGCGTTCCGGAGTAGACCCGGACGTAGGTCAGCTTGCCGAGGTGCTTGTCGGTCTGGATCTTGAAGGCCAGCGCCGAGAAGGGCTCGTCGTTCGACGGCTTCCGAAGCAGCGGCGTCTCGCCGTCGGTAGCGGTGCCCTCGATCGCCGGGATGTCCAGCGGCGACGGCAGGTACTCGACGACGGCGTCCAGCATCGGCTGCACACCCTTGTTCTTGAACGCCGAGCCGCACAGGACCGGATTCGCCTTGCTGGCGATCGTGGACCGGCGGATCGCGGCCTTGATCTCGGAGACCGAGAGCTCCTCGCCCTCGAGGTACTTCTCCATGACCGCGTCGTCGACGTCGGCGAGAGTCTCGATGAGCTTCTCGCGCCACTCGGCGGCCTGGTCGGCGAGGTCTGCCGGGATCTCCTCGATCGCGTAGTCCTCGCCCTTCTGGGTCTCACCACGCCAGGTGAGCGCGCGCATCTCGATCAGGTCGACGACGCCGATGTGGTCGCCCTCGAGCCCGATCGGGATCTGGAGGACCAGCGGGGTGGCGTTGAGCCGATCGATCATCATCTGCACGCAGCGGAAGAAGTCCGCACCGGTCCGGTCGAGCTTGTTGACGAAGCACATCCGGGGGACGTCGTACTTGTCCGCCTGGCGCCAGACGTTCTCGGTCTGAGGCTCCACGCCGGCGACACCGTCGTAGACCGCGACCGCGCCGTCGAGCACGCGCAGCGACCGCTCGACCTCGACCGTAAAGTCGACGTGGCCGGGCGTGTCGATGATCTGGATCGTGTGACCCTTCCACTCGCACTTGGTGGCGGCGGAAGTGATGGTGATACCGCGCTCCTGCTCCTGCTCCATCCAGTCCATGACGGCGGCGCCCTCGTGGACCTCACCGATCTTGTACGTGATGCCGGTGTAGAACAGGATTCGCTCGGTGGTGGTGGTCTTACCAGCGTCGATGTGCGCCATGATGCCGATGTTGCGTACCTTGGCGAGCGCGTCTGCGGCGGCCACTTCCATCCCTACTTTTCTTCGTCGTCGTCTCGTGGACCGGTACGACTGCCGATGGCCCGGTGGGTACCGGGCCTCAGCAGGGTCTTACCAGCGGTAGTGAGCGAAGGCCTTGTTGGACTCCGCCATCTTGTGGGTGTCCTCGCGACGCTTGACCGCGGCGCCGAGGCCGTTGCTGGCGTCGAGCAGCTCGTTCTGGAGGCGCTCGATCATGGTCTTCTCGCGGCGGGCCTTGGAGTACTGCACCAGCCAGCGCAGGCCCAGAGTGGTCTGACGCGGGGTGCGGACCTCGACCGGAACCTGGTAGGTCGCGCCACCGACACGGCGGCTGCGGACCTCGAGGGTCGGCTTCACGTTGTCCATCGCGCGCTTGAGGATGACCACCGGGTCGGTGCCGCTCTTCTCGCGGCAGCCCTCGAGGGCGCCGTACACGATGCGCTCGGCGAGCTGACGCTTGCCGCCGATCAGGATCTTGTTGACCAGCTGCGTTACCAGCGGGGAGTTGTACACCGGGTCTGCGACCACAGGGTGGCGCGGAGCGGGTCCCTTACGCGGCATGTCAGCTCTTCTCCTTCTTCGCGCCGTAACGGCTGCGAGCCTGCTTGCGGTTGCGGACACCCTGGGTGTCCAGCGAACCACGGACGATCTTGTAGCGGACGCCCGGCAGGTCCTTCACACGACCGCCACGCACGAGCACGATCGAGTGCTCCTGGAGGTTGTGACCCACGCCGGGGATGTACGCCGTCACCTCGATCTGGCTGCTGAGCTTCACACGAGCGACCTTGCGCAGCGCAGAGTTCGGCTTCTTGGGGGTGGTGGTGTACACGCGCGTGCACACGCCGCGCCGCTGAGGACTTCCCTTCAGCGCCGGCGTCTTCGTCTTGCTCGTCTTCGCCTGGCGGCCCTTGCGGACCAGCTGCTGGATCGTGGGCACCGGGTTTCTCCGCTCCCTTCGGCCGCTTCCTGTTTACGGCCGCACCGTGTATTTCTGCCTCTGTGTGCTGTCCCCTCCCGAAGGGAAGGTCCGGCACCCGCGGTCGGGCGTGTCGTCCGGCTCACGGTCCCGCCACGCGTGAAGGTTCACACGCACCGGGTCTTGTCTCGTTGTCTCCCGCTCAGATCCCTGAGCCGTCGTGGCGCAAATCCCCGTCGTACCTTCCGACTCGGGTGCACGCACGAGTTGCCCGGGCAAGCCCGGGCACGAGGGGAAAGAGTACCCACCCCAAGCACCCAGGTCAAAATGAGCCCAGGCTCCCACGATGGACATCTCCGTATACCAGTGTACCGGGTAGTCCGGCGCGGCATCGCCGCGGTGCCGGATCCCGCTGCGGGCCCCGGGAGTGCGGGCCGGTCAGGACACCTGTGACAGCAGTCCCAACGACAACGCCAGCACCCCTATTCCCGCGCCCACCACGCCGCAGACGATCCCGGAGATCGCGAGTCCCCGCCCGGTGAACCGGACCTTGCCGGTCTGGCCGGAGCGGCGGATCTGCCGTAGCGCGATCATTCCGGCGCCGATCGCTCCCCCGGCAGCGAGCACGGTGAGCAGTGTGAACGCACCGGTCACCCAGGCACCCCAGTCCTCACTGGCCTCCAGGATGCCGAAGCAGGCGGTCAGCAGTGACACCAGGATCGCGGCGATGCCGGCGATCAGCGAGCCGATCGCCAGGCCGGACGTGATCGGCGGCACTCTCAGCTGCGCCAGCCCGAACTCGGTCCCGCCCACCATGTCGACCCGCTCCAGCTCCCAGCCGGCCGTGGGCGGCGCCATTGGCGGCGGGGCAAAGGCGGGTGGCCCGTACTGCTGAGGTGGCACTGAGCCGGGATAGCCGCCGGGCTGATGCGGGGGCGGATAGGACGTCCCGGGGTGCTGCGTCATAGGAGAAGCATGTCACCCGTACGAGCGGTCGCGCAGCCCGGCCGGAGCGCGGCAGAACGGCCGGGATCAGTCCGTGCCGGGCGCGAAGTCCTGGCCGCCGGGCGCGGTGGCCAGGTGCAGCAGACCGGCGATCACGGCCACCACCAGCGACGTCAGCGCCAGCACGAGCCCGCACCAGGCGAGCCTGCGGCCCCGCTGGATCCACACCGAGCCGGTCAGATAGCCCCCCGCCTCATACGCCTGGCGGTGTGCCTGGCGGGCCATCAGGAGAGCGATCGTGGCCGGAATCACGCCGCCGACGAAGACACCGGTGAGCAGGCCCACCAGGCCCAGCGCGAAGACCGCGCGAGCCTTCGTGGCCGGCGCCGGGTCCGGGTCCATGGGATGGCGGGTCGGCACCGCGGGCAGCGTCACTCGACCATTCTAGGAACGCCACTCGGTTCGGAGACGGCACAGGGCGGTCGCGCGCCTGCGCGACCGCCCTGTGTGGAGCAGAAACCCTTAGCGGTACGACCCGAAGTCGAAGTCGTCCAGCGGCACAGCCTGCCCGCTGGCCGGCCCGAAGCCGTAGTCGGTCTCGGGGTACCCGGTCATCGAGTACACCTTGGCCTTGGCCTCCTCGGTCGGCTCGACCCGGATGTTGCGGTACTTGCTGATACCGGTACCGGCCGGGATGAGCTTACCGATGATGACGTTCTCCTTGAGGCCGACGAGCGAGTCGCTGCGCGAGTTGATCGCCGCGTCGGTGAGCACCCGGGTGGTCTCCTGGAAGGAGGCCGCCGAGAGCCAGGAGTCGGTCGCCAGCGAGGCCTTGGTGATACCCATCAGCACCGGGCGACCGGCGGCGGGCTCGCCACCCTCGCCGACGAGCCGGCGGTTCTCCGACTCGAACAGCGCCCGGTCGACCAGCACACCCGGCAGGAACTCGGTCGCGCCGGAGTCGATGACCGTCACCCGCTTGAGCATCTGGCGGATGATGATCTCGATGTGCTTGTCGTGGATGAGCACACCCTGCGAGCGGTAGACCTCCTGGACCTCACTGGTCAGGTGGACCTGGACCGCGCGCGGGCCCATGATGCGCAGCAGCTCGTGCGGGTCGATGGTGCCCTCGGTGAGCTTCTCGCCGACGTTGACGTGGTCGCCGTCGTGCGCCCGCAGCTTGACGCGCTTCGAGATCTTGTCGTACACGATCTCGTCGCTGCCGTCGTCCGGGATCACGATGATCTTCCGCGAACGCTCGCCGTCCTCGATCCGGATGCGGCCGGGGGTGTCGGCGATGGGCGCCTTACCCTTCGGCACACGGGCCTCGAAGATCTCCTGAACACGCGGCAGACCCTGGGTGATGTCCTCACCCGCGACACCACCGGTGTGGAAGGTACGCATCGTCAGCTGCGTGCCGGGCTCACCGATGGACTGGGCGGCGATGATGCCGACCGCCTCGCCGATGTCGACCGACTTGCCGGTCGGCAGCGAACGGCCGTAGCAGGCCGCGCAGACACCCAGCTTCGACTCACAGGTCAGGACGCTGCGCACCCGGACATTCTCGACACCCGCGGCGACAAGCTTGTCGACGAGGATCGAGTTGAGGTCCGAGCCGCGGGCCACGACCAGGTTGCCGGCGCTGTCGGAGATGTCGTCAGCCAGCGTACGGGCGTGGACGCCGGTCTCCGCGTGGGTGTGCACGACCAGGGTGCCGTCCGGCTCCCGCTCGCCAACCGCCATCGGGATCGCGCGGTCGGTGCCGCAGTCCTCCTCGCGGATGATGACGTCCTGCGACACGTCCACCAGACGCCGGGTCAGGTAACCCGAGTCGGCGGTACGCAGCGCGGTGTCGGCCAGACCCTTCCGGGCACCGTGGGTGGAGATGAAGTACTCCAGCACGGTCAGACCCTCGCGGTACGACGAGGTGATCGGCCGCGGGATGATCTCGCCCTTGGGGTTGGCCACCAGACCACGGATCGCGGCGATCTGCCGGAGCTGCAGGAGGTTACCGCGAGCGCCGGAGTTGATCATCACCCAGAGCGGGTTCTCCTGCGGCAGCGCGGTCTCCATCTCCTTGGAGATCTCGTTGGTCGCCTTGGTCCAGATCTCGATGAGCTCGCCGCGACGCTCCTCGGCGGTCATCAGACCACGCTGGTACTGCTTGTCGATGCGGTCCGCCTCGACCTGGTAGCGAGCCAGGATCTCCGGCTTGCGCGGCGGGCCGATGACGTCGCCCATGCCGATCGTCACACCGGACCAGGTGGCCCAGTGGAAGCCGGCCTCCTTGAGCGCGTCCAGGGTCGCGGCCAGGGCGACCTTCGGGAAGCGCTCGGCGAGGTCGTTGACGATCGCCGACAGCTGACCCTTGCGGATCTCGTAGTTGACGTACCGGTACCCCGGGGGCAGCGTCTCGTTGAAGATGACGCGGCCCAGCGTGGTCTCGACCAGCACCGGCTCGCCCTCGGTCCAGTCCTCCGGCGCGACCCACGCGGTGCCCTTGGCACCGTTGTCCACGCCGACGACCTCACGGAGGCGGATCTTCACCGGCGCCTGCAGGTGCAGCTCACCGTTGTCGTACGCCATCCGCGCCTCGGCGTCCGAGCTGAACACCCGGCCCTCGCCCTTGGCACCGGGCGTGAGGTGGGTCAGGTGGTACAGACCGATGACCATGTCCTGGGTGGGCATGGTGACCGGCTTGCCGTCGGCCGGCTTGAGGATGTTGTTCGACGACAGCATCAGGATGCGCGCCTCGGCCTGGGCCTCGGCGGACAGCGGCACGTGGACCGCCATCTGGTCACCGTCGAAGTCGGCGTTGAACGCCGTGCAGACGAGCGGGTGGATCTGGATCGCCTTGCCCTCGACCAGCTGCGGCTCGAAGGCCTGGATGCCCAGACGGTGCAGGGTCGGCGCGCGGTTCAGCAGCACCGGGTGCTCGCTGATGACCTCTTCGAGGACGTCCCACACGACCGGCCGCTGCCGCTCGACCATCCGCTTGGCGGACTTGATGTTCTGCGCGTGGTTCAGGTCGACCAGGCGCTTCATCACGAACGGCTTGAACAGCTCCAGCGCCATCTGCTTCGGCAGGCCGCACTGGTGCAGCTTGAGCCGGGGGCCGACGACGATGACGGAACGACCGGAGTAGTCGACCCGCTTGCCGAGCAGGTTCTGACGGAACCGGCCCTGCTTGCCCTTGAGCATGTCGGAGAGCGACTTCAGCGGCCGGTTACCCGGGCCGGTGACCGGACGGCCACGACGGCCGTTGTCGAACAGCGCGTCGACGGCCTCCTGCAGCATCCGCTTCTCGTTGTTGACGATGATCTCGGGCGCGCCGAGGTCGATCAGTCGCTTGAGGCGGTTGTTGCGGTTGATGACCCGGCGGTACAGGTCGTTCAGGTCGGAGGTCGCGAACCGGCCGCCGTCGAGCTGCACCATCGGGCGCAGGTCCGGCGGGATGACCGGGACGCAGTCCAGCACCATGCCGAGCGGCGAGTTGCGGGTGTTCAGGAACGCCGCGACGACCTTGAGCCGCTTGAGCGCCCGGATCTTCCGCTGGCCCTTACCGGTGCGGATGATCTCCCGAAGGTTCTCCGCCTCGGCGTCCAGGTCCATGTTCTCGAGCAGGGCCTTGATGGCCTCGGCGCCCATGCCACCGGTGAAGTACTCACCGAAGCGGTCGCGCAGCTCGCGGTAGAGCAGCTCGTCGGTGACGAGCTGCTTGCTGTCGAGCTTGCGGAAGGTGTCGAGCACCTCGTCGAGGCGGTCGATCTCGCGCTGCGCCTTGTCCCGGATCTGGCGCATCTCGCGCTCGCCGGCTTCCTTGACCTTGCGGCGCACGTCGGCCTTGGCACCCTCGGCCTCGAGCTCGGCCAGGTCCTGCTCCAGCTTGGCGGCACGCTTCTCGATCTCGGAGTCCCGGCCGTTCTCGGCCTGGCGCTTCTCCGCGAAGATCTCGTTCTCGATGGTGGACATGTCACGGTGACGCGCCTCGGCGTCAACGCTCGTCACCACGTACGAAGCGAAGTAGATGATCTTCTCGAGGTCCTTGGGGGCAAGGTCGAGCAGGTAACCGAGGCGGCTCGGCACACCCTTGAAGTACCAGATGTGCGTGACCGACGCGGCGAGCTCGATGTGGCCCATCCGCTCACGGCGGACCTTGGACCGGGTCACCTCGACGCCGCAGCGCTCACAGATGATGCCCTTGAAGCGGACCCGCTTGTACTTTCCGCAGTAGCACTCCCAGTCCCGCTGCGGACCGAAGATCTTCTCGCAGAAGAGTCCGTCCTTCTCGGGCTTGAGCGTGCGGTAGTTGATCGTCTCGGGCTTCTTGACCTCGCCGTGCGACCACTGCCGGATGTCGTCAGCGGTAGCAAGGCCGATACGCAACTCGTCGAAGAAGTTGACGTCGAGCACTTGGTCTATCCCTCGTGTTTCGTTGCTCGGGTGAATTCAAGGCCGGCGGTGACGTCCCCGGTGGTGAACCACCGGGGACGTTTTCCGTCAGATCTCTTCGACGCTGCTGACGCCCTCATTCGGGCGCCGGGACAGGTCGATGCCGAGTTCCTCCGCGGCCCGGAAGACCTCGTCGTCCGTCTCGCGCATCTCCAGGGCCACACCGTCGCTGGAGAGCACCTCGACGTTCAGGCACAGCGACTGCAGCTCCTTGAGGAGCACCTTGAAGGACTCCGGGATTCCCGGCTCCGGGATGTTCTCGCCCTTGACGATGGCCTCGTAGACCTTCACTCGGCCCAGGACGTCGTCGGACTTGATGGTCAACAGCTCCTGCAGGGCGTACGCCGCCCCGTAGGCCTGCATGGCCCAGCACTCCATCTCGCCGAACCGCTGGCCACCGAACTGCGCCTTACCACCCAGCGGCTGCTGGGTGATCATCGAGTACGGGCCGGTCGACCGAGCGTGGATCTTGTCGTCGACCAGGTGGTTCAGCTTGAGGATGTAGACGTAGCCGACCGAGATCGGGTCCGGCAGCGGCTCACCGGAGCGGCCGTCGAACAGCTGCGCCTTGCCGTCGCCGTTGACCAGCCGCTTACCGTCGCGGTTGACCAGCGTCGACTCGAGGAGACCCTTGATCTCCTCCTCCTGGGCGCCGTCGAAGACGGGGGTCGCGACATTGCTGTCGGCCACCGACTCGTGCGCGTCGATCGCGCGGAGCTGACGCTTCCAGTCCGCGTCGTCGCCCTCGACCGACCAGCCGGTCTTGGCGATCCACCCGAGGTGGGTCTCCAGGACCTGGCCGATGTTCATGCGCGAGGGGACACCGAGCGGGTTGAGCACGATGTCGACCGGGGTGCCGTCCTCGAGGAACGGCATGTCCTCGACCGGCAGGATCTTGGAGATGACGCCCTTGTTGCCGTGACGACCGGCGAGCTTGTCACCGTCCTGGATCTTCCGCTTCTGCGCGACGTACACCCGGACCAGCTCGTTGACACCGGGAGGCAGCTCGTCGCCGTCCTCGCGGGAGAACGTGCGGACACCGATGACGGTGCCGGTCTCGCCGTGCGGAACCTTCAGCGAGGTGTCCCGGACCTCCCGGGCCTTCTCACCGAAGATCGCGCGCAGCAGCCGCTCCTCCGGGGTCAGCTCGGTCTCGCCCTTCGGGGTGACCTTGCCGACCAGGATGTCGCCGGGGACGACCTCGGCGCCGATCCGGATGATGCCGCGCTCGTCCAGGTCAGCGAGCATCTCCTCGCTGACGTTGGGGATGTCGCGGGTGATCTCTTCCGGGCCGAGCTTGGTGTCACGGGCGTCGACCTCGTGCTCCTCGATGTGGATCGAGGTGAGCACGTCCTGCTGGACGAGGCGCTGCGACAGGATGATCGCGTCCTCGTAGTTGTGGCCCTCCCAGCACATGAACGCCACGAGCAGGTTGCGGCCCAGCGCCATCTCGCCCTCGTCGGTGCAGGGACCGTCGGCGATGACCTGACCGGCCTCGACGCGGTCGCCCTCGAAGACGACGGGCTTCTGGTTGACGCAGGAACCGGCGTTGCTCCGGCGGAACTTGTGCAGCAGGTAGGTCCGGCGGTGGCCGTCGTCCTGATGCACCGTCACGTAGTCGGCGCACAGGTCCTCGACCACACCGGCGACCTCGGCGACGACCACGTCACCGGCGTCGACCGCGGCGCGGTACTCCATACCAGTACCGACCAGGGGCGACTCGGCCTTGACCAGCGGCACGGCCTGACGCTGCATGTTCGCGCCCATGAGGGCACGGTTGGCGTCGTCGTGCTCGAGGAACGGGATCATCGCGGTCGCGACCGAGGTCATCTGCCGCGGCGACACGTCCATGTAGTCGACCTCCGTGCCGGGCACGTAGTCGACCTCACCACCCTTCCGGCGGACCAGAACGCGGTCCTCGGCGAAGGTGTTGTCGCTGGACAGCACGGCGTTGGCCTGTGCCTTGATGAACCGGTCTTCCTCGTCGGCCGTGAGGTAGTGCACCTCGTCGGTGACGGTGCCGCTCTCGACCTTCCGGTACGGCGTCTCGATGAAGCCGAACGGGTTGACCCGCGCGAACGTCGAGAGAGCGCCGATCAGGCCGATGTTCGGGCCTTCCGGGGTCTCGATCGGGCACATCCGGCCGTAGTGGGACGGGTGCACGTCACGGACCTCGAAGCCGGCCCGCTCACGGCTCAGACCACCGGGGCCGAGCGCGCTCAGCCGCCGCCGGTGGGTCAGGCCCGCCAGCGGGTTGGTCTGGTCCATGAACTGCGACAGCTGCGACGTGCCGAAGAACTCCTTGATCGCGGCCACGACGGGCCGAATGTTGATCAGGGTCTGCGGCGTGATCGCCTCGACGTCCTGGGTCGTCATCCGCTCGCGGACGACGCGCTCCATCCGGGACAGGCCCACGCGGACCTGGTTCTGGATGAGCTCGCCGACCGTCCGCAGACGGCGGTTGCCGAAGTGGTCGATGTCGTCGGCCTCGTAGCCCTCCTCACCGGCGTGCAGCCGGCAGAGGTAGTCCACGGTCTTGACGACGTCTTCCTCGGTGAGCGTGCCGCGCACGATCGGGACGTCGATGTCCAACTTCTTGTTGAACTTGTACCGGCCGACCTTGGCGACGTCATACCGCTTCGGGTTGAAGAAGAGGTTGTCGAGCAGGGTCTGCGCGTTCTCCCGGGTGGGGGGCTCTCCCGGGCGCAGCTTGCGGTAGATGTCGAGCAGGGCCTCGTCCTGCCCGGCGATGTGGTCCTTCTCCAGCGTCGTCATGAGCAGCTCGGACCAGCCGAACCGCTCACGGATCTGGTCCGCCGACCAGCCGATCGCCTTGAGCAGGACGGTGACGGCCTGCCGGCGCTTGCGGTCGATGCGGACACCGACGGTGTCGCGCTTGTCGATGTCGAACTCCAGCCAGGCACCCCGGCTCGGGATGACCTTGACGCTGGTGAGGTCGCGGTCGGAGGTCTTGTCCGGCTCCTTGGTGAAATACACGCCCGGCGAACGGACGAGCTGGCTCACCACGACCCGCTCGGTGCCGTTGATGACGAACGTCCCCTTGGGGGTCATCATCGGGAAGTCGCCCATGAACACGGTCTGGCTCTTGATCTCGCCAGTCGTGTTGTTGGTGAACTCCGCGGTCACGAACAGCGGGGCACAGTAGGTCAGGTCCTTCTCTTTGCACTCCTCGATCGAGGCCTTGACCTCATCGAATCGGGGTGACGAGAAGGACAGCGACATGGTGCCGGAGAAGTCCTCAATGGGACTGATCTCTTCGAGGATCTCTGCGAGGCCCGAGTGGGCGTGCGGGTCGTCCGTCGTCCGGGCCTGCCAAGCCTCGTTGCCGACCAGCCAGTCGAAGGACTCCGTCTGGAGGGCGAGGAGGTTGGGGACCTCTAGCTGCTCGGTGATCCGGCCGAAAGAGACCCGGCGGGGTGCGTAAGCGCTCGACGTACGGCTGGTCTTCGCAGGGCGGGAAGCTGCCAAGATGCGTCCTTCCGAGGACCGGTGCTGCTATGCGGCTGAGTTGCTGATGCAACTGGTCTGCGTGCACTCCAATGAGCCCCCGGGAAGTTATCCACATGGATATCCCGACAGGCATCAAGACAGAAGGCAGCGCAAACTAGCAGTGTAGCCGCTCGGCTAACCGCTGTCCAGCCCACACCTTCGGGTGGCTCGCGGAACGTGTCCCCGCCGCTGTTGACCTGCGCATCCATGGTCAACGCCGGTGGCGGGGCCGCTCAGAAACGCGGCAACTCTCCCTCGGGTGCCGGTCGCGGGTAATCGGTGGAAGCCCAATACCCACGGTTCGGCTGTCGCAAGCGCGGAAACTTGCTGATGTCAGCGTGCCTGTCAGCGGACACACAGTCAAGGGCTGTGCCGCGGGTCGGACTCCCGCCGTCATCCACCCGGCACATCAAAGGGACCTTAGCGCAGAAAACACCCGCTTCGGCTGGCTTTGCGGACTCGCCGGCCGGAGCGCACATGAGCTGCGCGAACGCCGATGGCGGGGACCCGTTACGGGTCCCCGCCATCGAAAAGAGAACGCGGAAGAGCGTCAGATCACTTGAGGGTGACCTTGGCGCCTTCGCCCTCGAGCTTGGCCTTGGCGGCCTCGGCCTTCTCCTTGTTGACGCCCTCGAGGATCGCCTTCGGGGCGCTCTCGACGGTGTCCTTGGCCTCCTTGAGGCCCAGGCCGGTCAGCTCACGCACGACCTTGATGACCTGGATCTTCTTGCCACCGTCGTTCTCGAGCACGACGTCGAAGGAGTCCTTCTCAGCCTCGGCCTCGGGGGCGGCGCCGCCACCCACCGGGCCGGCCGCCATGGCAACCGGCGCGGCGGCCTTGACGTCGAAGACGTCCTCGAACTGCTTCACGAACTCGGACAGCTCGATCAGCGTCATCTCCTTGAACGCGTCGAGCAGCTCGTCGGTGCTGAGCTTCGCCATATTCGGCAACCTTTCCTAAGTAACGACTTGACGTTTGCAGGTTCCACGCGGGCCTCAGGCCTCCGCGGAACCGTCCTTCTCGCGCTCGGCCCGAAGGGCGTCCACGGTGCGCACCGCCTGCGAGAGCGGCGCCTGGAACGTGGCAGCGGCCTTGCTGAGGCCGGCCTTCAGGGCGCCGGCCAGCTTGGCCAGCAGCACCTCACGGGACTCGAGGTCAGCAAGCTTGTTGACCTCGTCCGCCGTGAGAGCCTTACCCTCGAAGACACCGCCCTTGATGACGAGAACGGGGTGGGCCTTGGCGAAGGCACGAAGGCCCTTGGCCGCCTCGACCACATCGCCCTTCACGAAGGCGAGCGCGGTAGGACCGGTGAACAGCGCGTCGAGACCCTCGATGCCCGCGTCGGTCGCCGCACGCTTCGCGAGAGTGTTCTTCGCAACCGCGTACTTCGCCTCGCTGCCCAGCGAGCGACGGAGCTCAGTGAGCTCCTTCACGGTGAGGCCGCGGTATTCGGTCAACACGGTGGCCGCCGACCCACGGAAGTGATCCGTGAGCTCAGCAACGGCCGTAGCCTTGTCGGCCCGGACCGGCTTGTCCGCCATGTCCCTCCTCTCTCAGTGCTCAGCCACTGGATGAAGGGTCCGGACAAGCAAAACGCCCCGGCGCAGGGCACGGGGCGACATCTGGCACGCGCGAAGGCGAGCCGCACAATCACTGACCGTTCTCCCTGCGCAGGTCGCCCGCTCGTAACGGGACCTTCAGCCGCGATGTCCGTCAAACTGACGCACAGTGCGGCGACCAGCGGTCTATGGGTGGAACTTCAAGAAGGAAGAGTACGCGGCGCGCGCGCTCAATCCAAATCGGCCCCCGGCTACGCCCTGTCGCGCCGCAGCCGCGCGTAGAGCGCCAGCACCACCGCGCACCACGCCACCGTCCAGGCAGCGAGGCCCACCAGCGTCGCCGGGTCCGGAGTCCTCGCCTCGGTGAGTGCCCGCGCGGTCGCCATCACCGGCGGGACCAGCCAGGGGGCGATGGAGCCGCTCAGCCCGAACACGATGACCAGGACCGATCCGGTGACCAGGGTGGCCACCCCGGGCAGGACGCGGCGGGTGACGGCGCGGGCCGCGAGGGCGCCGAGGGCCAGGGCGCCGAGCAGGGAGAGCACGTGTGCGAGCAAGCCGAGCAGGATTCCGGGAAAGTAGGGGCCCCTGATCGCGCCGAACACGAACGGGGTCACCATGGCGGCCAGGCAGACGCCGGCGCCCAGGACGGCGGCGGCCAGGATGCCGGCGGTGCCCTCGCGGACCGGGCCGACGCTGAGACGGGCCAGGCCGCGCTGGACGTCGGGTTCGGTGTCGAGGACGAGCTTGGTGAGCCAGGCGAGGACAGCGAAAAGGGCGGCGGCCGAGTAGCCGTAGGCGGGGGCGGCCGGTGAGGCACCACCGCCGTAGAGGACTCCGAGGATCGCGAGCAGGGCGACCAGAGGAGCCAGCGCCCGGCCGCTGCGGACGAAACCCGTGACGCGCATTCTGACGAGAGCGCTCATCGCTTCTCCCCAAGCTTCTCGCGTACGGAAAGAATGCGGTGACCGGACGCACGCAGCTGGTCCACCGTCGCCGCGGCCCGGTGTCGCGGCACCGAGATCTCCACGACGACCTCGGCGTCCGCAGCCGGCTCCGGTGACGCCACGGTCAGCTCGCCCTCGGTGATGGTCCAGTGCAGCGCGCCGGGCAGATTGGCGATCTCGCCGCGGTGATCGCTGACCAGGACCGCTCCCCCGGCGGAGGTCACCTCGCCGACGATCTCGGGGATCAGGGACCGGGAGGCGGCGTCGAGGCCCTCCCAGGGTTCGTCGAGGACGAGCAGACCGGGCGGTACGAGCAGGGCCTGTGCGAGTCCGACCTTCTGCGCGGTGCCCTTGGAGAGGTCACCCAGTGGGGTGTCGGCGTGCGCGGTGAGGCCGAGACGCTCGATCCAGCGGTCGGCGGCGCTGTCGGGCAACCCGCGGACGGCGGCCATCGAGCGCAGGTAGCCGGCGGTGCTGAACGGCTGCGCGGCGGGGAAGCGCTCGGGGACCCAGCCGACGACGGGTGGGCGGTCGCGGACCCGGCCTCGGGTGGGCCGGAGGATGCCGGCGGCCACCTGGAGGAGCGTGGACTTGCCGGCGCCGTTCGCACCGAGCACCACGATGGTCTGCCCCGGTTCGACGCGGGCGTCGGCGCCCTTCACGGTCCAGGGGGCGCGGCGGGCGTACCGGAACCAGATCGCATCCAAGCGCACGGCGGGAAGCCTGCCATGCGAAAGCCCCCGGGGAAACATCCCCGGGGGCTTCGAGCGTCACGAATCCGTGCGTCAGGCAGTGGCCTCGGCGCCGCGGAGGTTCTTCTGGACGTTCGGGTCGATCTGAACGCCGGGGCCCATCGTGGTGGCGACGGTGACCTTCTTCAGGTACTTGCCCTTGGCGGCGGACGGCTTGGCCCGGAGGACCTCGTCGAGCACCGCGGCGTAGTTGTCGATCAGCTGGTCCGGCGAGAACGACGCCTTGCCGATGATCAGGTGCAGGTTGGAGTGCTTGTCCACCCGGAAGGTGATCTTGCCGCCCTTGATCTCGTTGACGGCCTTGGTGACGTCCATGGTCACGGTGCCGGTCTTCGGGTTCGGCATGAGGCCACGCGGGCCGAGGATCCGGGCGATCCGGCCGATCTTGGCCATCTGGTCCGGCGTCGCGATCGCGGCGTCGAAGTCCAGCCAGCCACCCTGGATGCGGGCGACGAGCTCGTCGGTGCCGACCTCGTCGGCGCCGGCCGCGACGGCCTCCTCGGCCTTCGCGCCCTGGGCGAACACGATGACGCGGGCGGTCTTACCGGTGCCGTGCGGCAGGTTGACGGTGCCGCGGACCATCTGGTCGGCCTTACGCGGGTCGACGCCGAGACGCATCGCGACCTCGACGGTCGCGTCGAACTTGACCGGGCTCGTCTCCTTCGCCAGCTTGATGGCGTCGGCCGGCTCGTAGAGCTTGTTGCTGTCGATCTGCTCGGCCGCCTTGCGGTAGCCCTTGCTGCGCTGTGCCATTACTGATTACTCCCGTGGTTGATGGCGGGGCCGCCTTGATGCGGCCCCTCCCACTGAAATCGCCGGACAGCCGGCGATCAGATCTTGGTGACCTGGTTGAAGTTGAGCTCGACCGGAGTCTCCCGGCCGAAGATCGAAACCAGGACCTTCAACTTCTGCTGGTCGGCGTTGATCTCGCTGATCGACGCCGGCAGCGAGGCGAACGCGCCGTCGGTGACGGTGACCGAGTCGCCGACCTCGAAGTCGAGGACCTTGACCTCGGGCTTCGCCTTCTTCTCCTCGGCCTGGACGGCCGGGGCCAGCCACTTCAGCACCTCGTCGAGGGAGAGCGGCGCGGGACGGTCGACCCGGTCGGTGGCGCCCACGAAGCCGGTCACGCCGGGCGTGTTGCGGACACACGAATACGACTCGGGGGTCAGGTCCATCCGGACCAGGATGTAGCCGGGGAAGACCTTGGCCTGCACCTGGTTGCGCTTGCCGTTCTTGACCTCGACCTCTTCGCGAGTCGGCACCTCGACCTGGAAGATGTAGTCCTCCATGTCGAGGCTCGTGATCCGCGTCTCGAGGTTGGTCTTGACCTTGTTCTCGTAACCCGCGTACGAGTGGACCACGTACCAGTCGCCGGGCGCGTACCGCAGCTTCTGGCGCAGCTCCTTGACGGGGTCGTAGTCCTCGTCAGCCTCGGGCGCCTGGGCCACGGCCGGCTCGACCGCCTCCACCGACTCGTCGATCTCCGTCGCCACCTGCTCCTCGGCAGGCTGCGCGGTGTCGTCGTCGTACTCAGGCACGCTCGCTCACTTCCAAAAAAGTCTTCGGTTCAGGCCCCGGATCAACCGAGCGCCCAGAGAATCGCCTTGCCCAGACCGTAGTCCAGACCGGCCACGATGGCCGTCATGACGACCACGAAGACGATCACCACGCCGGTGTAGGTCAACAGCTCGCGCCGGGTCGGCCAGATGACCTTACGCAGCTCGCTGATGACCTCGCGGAAGAAGCCGCCGAGACGACCGAAGAGACCGGTCCGCCGGCCCTTCTTCGCCTTGGGGCTGTCCGCGTCCTTGGTCCGCTCCGCCAGCGCGGTCCCACCGCCACGGCTTACCGGCTCGTCGTCGACGTCGTCGTCCGGCACGTCACCGCCGGCGGCAGCGTCGGCGAGCAGCTCGTCGTCGCCCGGGACGTCGTCACCGGGCCGGTCCTTCTCGGCCACTGTCGCCCTACTTCCGTCGTCGGTGGTGTTGATGGTCCCGTCAGCACTCGACCGGACGCGGAAGTTGTGCGAACCGCGCACCGGGCGGGCACGTCGAGGAGGATTGCGCAGGGGTGACAGGACTTGAACCTGCAGCCTGCGGTTTTGGAGACCGCTGCTCTGCCAATTGAGCTACACCCCTTCGTGGGGCACCATTTCAGTGCCCCACGGCGCACCAGTGTACGGGTACGCCCGGCGTTCTCCCAACCCGGGCCTACCGCTTCCTGATGAGCGCCTGTGCCAAGGACAGTACCTTGTCGCCGTTGCACGTGGCAGCCAGGCTCAGCCGTGTGTGTCCCTCGGCGGTGATCTCCTTCACCGTGCCGGTGACCACGACCTCGGTGCCCTCGTCGGTGTCCGGCACCGGGACAGGGCGGCTGAACCGCACGCTGAACTCGACGACCGCGTCCGCGGCACCGGCCCACGTGGTGACCGCGCGGCCGACCAGGGCCATGGTGAACATGCCGTGCGCGATGACGCCCGGCAGCCCGACACCGGTGGCGATCCGGTCGCTCCAGTGGATCGGGTTGAAGTCGCCCGAGGCGCCCGCGTAACGGACCAGGTCCGCACGGGTCACCCGAAAGGTCTGCGGCTCCAGAACGTCAGTCATCAGGACTCCTCGCCGCGCTGGACCAGCTTGGACCAAACGGTGACGACCGGCTCGCCGGCCTCGGTGGTCACGTCGGTGCGGGTGGTGATGAACTCGTGCCCGCCACGGCTGGTGATGTCGTCCACCGTGTTCACACAGACCAGGGCGTCGCCGGCCACGACCGGCCGGGTGTACGCGAATTTCTGGTCGCCGTGCACGACCCGGCTGTAGTCGATGCCCAGCTCCGGATCGTCGATCACCTGCCGGCTGGCCGACATCGTGATCGCCACGGGGAAGGTGGGCGGTGCCACCACGTCCGCGTAACCGAGCGCCCGGGCGGCCTCGGGATCGTGGAACTCCGCCTCGGTGGCGCCGATCGCCCGGGCGAACTCCCGGATCTTCTCGCGGCCGACGAGATAGGGCTCGGTGGGCGGCCAGCTCCGGCCGACGAACGACTGATCCATGGCCACAAACTACTCTGCGGCCGCCCGGAGTAATCCGGACGGCCGCAGGAGAAGACCTTTGATGCGTACGCTCAGCGCGTCTCGCGGTGCAGGGTGTGCTTCCCGTCGCGCGGGCAGAACTTCTTCAGCTCGATGCGGTCGGGGTCGTTACGCCGGTTCTTCTTGGTGATGTAGTTCCGGTCCTTGCACTCCGTGCACGCCAGGGTGATCTTCGGACGGACGTCGGTCGCCTTGGCCACGGCGGGGTGCCTTCCTGCTAACGGTGTTCTAACTTGACGACGAACCAGCGTAGACGCTGGGAACGCCATTCTGCAAAGTGGGCCCCGGGTGGGGTCCACGAAAAGTAGCGGTGGCCGGACTTGAACCGGCGACACAGCGATTATGAGCCGCTTGCTCTGCCATCTGAGCTACACCGCCGAGCCAGGCTCTCACTCCAGCGCCGGCGGGGCGGGAACGAACCCGGTAGAGCCCCCTTACGGAATCGAACCGTAGACCTTCTCCTTACCATGGAGACGCTCTGCCGACTGAGCTAAGGGGGCTTGCGCTCGCGATCTCTCGCTCGCTGCAGGAGTAAGACTACACGGCTGGGTCGCGGCCGTGAAATCAGTACCCCCTTTCCCGTAAACGCCCAGGTCAGATCACGGCTCGGAGCCTTCTGACCTCGCCCGTGGGGGTGGATTCGGGCTCGGTTTGAGCGCTCAGCCAGGCCTCCAGCCGCTCGTACGGCAGGGGGCGGCTGAACAGGTATCCCTGGCCGATCTCGCAGCCCATCTCCTCGAGTAACCCGAGGGTGAGCTCGCTCTCCACACCCTCGGCGACCACGGTGAGCCCGAACTCACGGGAGAGGCCGATCACGGCCCGCACGATCGCCAGATCACCCGAGTCGGTCGCCATCCCCTGCACGAACGAGTCGTCGATCTTCACCTCGTGCACGGGCCACTGCCGGAGGTACGCCAACGAGGAGGCGCCCGTGCCGAAGTCGTCGACGCTGAGGCGTACGCCAAGGTCGCGCAACCGGTACAGCGTGGGCAGCACCCGCTCGATGTCGTTGAGCATCCCCGGCTCGGAGATCTCGAAGGTGAGCTGGCCCGGCCCGACTCCGTGCTCGGCGAGCAACTCCTCGACCAGGTCGGGGAAGCGGGAGTCGAGAAGCGTCCGCGCGGACAGGTTCACCGCGACGGACAGCGGCCGGTCCGCGTCCGCCCACTCCCGGCAGCGGCGCAGGCCGGCGCTGAGCACCACCTCGGTGAGGCGCGGCAGCTGACCGGTGTGCTCGGCCACCGCCACGAAGTCCTCCGGCGCCACCTCGCCGTGTGCCGGGTGCACCCAGCGGGCCAGGCACTCGACACCCACCACGTGGCGGTCGGCGAGCGTGACCTTGGGCTGGAAGTAGACCTCGAGCTGGTCGTTGTCGAGTGCCCGGCGCAGGTCGGCGGCGATGCCGAGACGGCGGACGGCACGGGACTCGAGGGCCGGGTGGAAGGGCTGTACACCGTACGGTAAAGCCTTGGCCGCATTGGCAGCCAGCTCGGCCCGCTGCAGCAGGGTCTCCGGATCGCTGCCGTGGTCGGGATAGACCGACACGCCGACGGCGGTGTCCACGTCCAGGGTGAGCGAGCCCACCGCCATGGGGCCCCGCAGGCGCTCCCGCATCCGGGTGGCGATCTCGATGGTCGCCTCGATGCTCTCGGCCCGCAGCGTGACCACGAACTCGTCGCCGCCGATCCGGCCGACCAGCGCTCCCGAGCCCGCGATACCCCGCAGCCGGGCGGCCACCTCGGCGAGCAGCTTGTCACCGGCCGCGTGCCCCATCGACTCGTTGACGTTGCGCTGCCCGTCGACGTCGAACAGCATCACCGCGACGACCTCGCCCTCGGCGCGCACGGTCGTCGACTCGGCGAGCGCGTCGATGATCCGGCGCCGGTTCGGCATCCCGGTCAGCCGATCGTGGTACGCGTCGTGACGCAGCCGGTCGACCAGCCGCGAGTTCTCCACCGCCACCGCGACGTGCGCGGCGATCGTCTCCAGCACCTGCACGTCGCTGTCCCGGAACGTCCGGGCGTCACCCACCCGGTTGATCACCTCGAGGGTGCCGATGGTCGTCTGACCGGACCGCAGCGGGACCAGGAGCACGTCCTTGACCCGGGCGGTCCGCAACGAGTCACGCAGGAGCTCGGTCTCCGGGAACTGGGCGCCGACCGCGATCGGCCGCTGCTCCCGGACCGTGTGGTCACGGATCGAGGCGGGCATCGGCGACACGTCGAGCAGGCCCTTGTTGTCGACCTGCGCGGTGAGCAGCACCTCCGGGTACCGCTCCTGGGGCGCCAGCCAGAGCGTGGCGAACTCGGAGCGCATCAGAGCGCGTACCCGATCGAGCAGGACGTCCGGCAGCGCGCTGTCCGAACTCTCGTTACGGACGGCCTGGGTCAGCTCGTAGACGTCGGCCAGCGTCCGGTGCTGCCGGAAGAACCCGGCGAACGAGCGCAGCACCAGGATCAGCGCGATCACCAGGATGCCGAGCAGGAGGACGGACCACTTGTTCTCCTCCAGGGCGATCAGGAAGAGCAGGCCGACCGCCACGTTGACGCCGGAGATGATCTGGTTCGAGTAGCTCGCCCGGAACAGGTCCAGGGCGGCGCGACCGCTCTGGACCACGCTGATCACGCCGGCGAGGCACACCTGCTGGACGAACAGGTTGACCGCGACCGCAGCGAAGAGCACACCCCAGGTGGACGGGCCCGCGTCGTCGAGCGGCGGGAACGAGGCGACCACCAGCAGCGAGACGCAGATGCTCGCGGCCGACTTGGCGACGTTGAACCACATCTTCACCGGTGGGAGCCGGGTCCACAGCTGCAACAGCAGCACGCCGCCGGTCACGACCACGACGGTCATCACGGGCGGCAGGTAATAGAGCGCGAGGATCAGCGGCACCTCGGTGACGGTGACCTCGAAGGCACCCCGCCGGATGACGATGTTGAAGGTGACGAGCTGAGCCACGACGTAGACGGCAAGGATGAGCAGCCCGGCGGGCCACGCCTTGTACCAGGTCTCGTCGTCACGCCAGAACGCCACAGCGCACGCGACAGCGAGGAGCGCCAGCGGCCCGGTGATCAACCACGCGTAATCTGCGGAACGCCGACGCGTTCGTGAACGGCCGGCCATCGCGCTCCTCTTCAGTCGGCGTGGGGGTTACCTCGCCGTCCGGGTGTCAGCCCCAGTGCCAGTCGAGGGTGGTGGCCTCCGCTGCCGACGGCTTGGCGACGTCGGCATGCCAGTCACCGCTGGTAGCGCCCACGCCACCGAACACCGCAGCGAGCACAAAAACCAAACCGGCGAGTCGGCCCAGCTTTCTTGCGGACATGATGCGCTCCGGTGGATGAGTAGCTTCGGGATCAGATTCCCTGATGTTGCCACACCAGTTGTGCGACTGGGGACGTCCAGCGGCGGGTCGGACCGCCGCTGGGGCAAACAATGGCCGAACGGTTGAGTCAACGACCATCCCATCACCCTCAACAATTGAGGGCTTTACGCCGGATTTAACCGCAGAAGTGAGTGCAATTCGCACTTGTTGTGTCATGGCGACTTGACGTCAGGTCGTCCTGACGAAAGAGTGCGCGCATGGCCATCCCGGACGAACTGGAGCGGCGGCACACCCTCGCCACCGCGACCGCTCGGTACAACGAGCTACGGATGATGGAAGCGGTCACCACCGTCAGCCCGGACGCCGAAGCGGCCGGCCTCACGGCCAAGGAGATCCTGGAGATGCTCGCGCTCGGCGAGGTCGTTATCCGCAAGGTCGGCTACGGCCGGCAGGCCATGGTCCGCTCGGCCCGGCAGGCGGGCGCGTCCTGGACCCAGATCGGCGCGGCCCTCGGCAGCAGCAAACAGGCAGCCTGGGAGGCACACCAGCGCTGGGTCGAGGACCAGGGCTGAGCGTCAGTCACCGGTGGCGGCGGGCCGGTCCGTGGCGCTGTACTGCGACCAGGACCCGGGATAGAGCCGGCCGGCGCCGAGACCGGCGTGCTCCAGCGCGATGAGGTTGTGGCAGGCGGTCACGCCGGAACCGCAGTAGGAGATGACGTCCGCGTCGCCGCCCGCGCCCACACCGGCGAACCGCTCACGCAGCTGCTCGACCGCCAGGAACCGGCCGTCCGCGCCCAGATTCTCCCGGCAGGGCAGGTTCCGGGCGCCGGGAATGTGACCGGGCCTCGGGTCGACCGGCTCGAACTCGCCGCGGAACCGGTTGGCGTCCCGGGCGTCCAGCACGACCGCGCCGCCGTCAACGGTCTCCTCGATCGTCGCCAGCCGCTCGGCGGGCCACTCCCGTGCGGTGAAGACGGCCTCCGGGCGCACCGGGACCTCGGTGGTCAGCTCACCGGACCAGGCGTTCAGACCACCGTCGAGCAGGGCGGCGTCGTGCCCGGTCGCCCGGAGCATCCAGACCAGCCTCGCCGCTACCACGCCACCCGCGTCGTCGTACGCAATCACGGTGTTCTGATCCCCGATCCCCGCCGCCGCCATCGCTTCGGCAAAGACCACCGGGTCCGGGAGCGGATGCCGGCCATCGGCCGGGGTGGCCGGGCGAGCCAGCGCAGAGTCCAGGTCGATGAAAATCGCGCCAAGCAAATGCCCTTTTTCGTACGCGGCGCGGCCCGAACGCCCGTCCAGGTACCACCGGACATCGACCACGACGGTGTCGTCGTCCCGCAACCGCAGCCGGCTCTCGTCCACCACCGGGTCGATCAACGCGCTCTCCTCTATTCGTCGTCGTGCTTACGCCCTCGGGGCCGGAACCGCAGCACGGCGACCCCGACCAGCGCGACGGCGACCAGCGAGGCGGCCGTCCCCCCGAACACGAAGAGCAGCAACGCCACGCCGAAGAGCAGGTGGTAGCACCCCGCCTCCCGAACCGTCCGGAACGACCGGCCGATCAACGCGGGCGCCCGTCGCAGAATCAGCATGCGCGCCCCGAACGCGACCAGAGCCGCCCCGAGCAGGCCCCCGAGAACCGCTACACCCACGAACCCAGTCTGCTACCGGTAGTTCGTGAACTGCAGCGCGACGCCGAAGTCGTCGGCCTTCAGCAGCGCGATCACGGCCTGCAGGTCGTCCCGCTTCTTGCCGGTGACCCGCAGTTGGTCGCCCTGGATCTGCGCCTGCACACCCTTCGGCCCCTCGTCGCGGATCTTCTTGCTGATCGCCTTCGCCTTGTCCGTCTCGATCCCCTCGACCACCTTGCAGTCGATCTTGTAGGTCTTACCGGACTGCCGCGGCTCACCCGCGTCCAGCGACTTCAGCGAGATGTTCCGCTTCACCAGCTTCTCCTTGAAGACGTCGAGAGCCGCACTGGCCCGCTCCTCCGTCTCCGAGGTGATGGTGAACGCCTCCCCCGACTTGGCCAGCGTGGTACCCGTACCCCGGAAGTCGAACCGGGTCCCGAGCTCCTTCTCCGCCTGGTGGAACGCGTTGTCGACCTCCTGCCGGTCGACCTTGCTGACGATGTCGAACGACGGGCTGGCTGCCATGATCAGACTCCTGCGACTGGGCTCGTACCGGCTTGTTACCGCGGAACCATCCTGCCCCGCGACATGCCGACCGTACCCGGTTGCGGATCCGCCGCGCGGTACGGCTATTCTGATGTCCGCTGCCGCGGGAGACCACGGCGGTTGCCCAGGCGGGTTGCCCGAGCGGCCAATGGGAGCGGACTGTAAATCCGTCGCGAAAGCTACAGAGGTTCGAATCCTCTACCCGCCACAGGCAGGAAGAACGGCCCCGGTACCAGTGGAAACGCTGACCGGGGCCGTTCTCGTTGTGATCTGGCGAGGCCGGCGAGATCCGGCCGTCTGCGACCCTCTGCGGGAACATGCCGAGCGCGTCCGGCCAGCGCCGCGCTTGCGCGGCGCCTTGATTCCTCACGTTCGCCAGGTGATCTGCAACAGCGTGCCAATCCATCCGCAACCCGTGCGTGTTGCGGATGATGAGCTCGTGGAAGTTCCCACTGCGACCAACGGGTCGAGGTTAGAGAGCCGCAGGTGACATGAGCGCTCTGGAACACATGTCGATCAGCGCCCTGATCGGCCGCCTGGACGACTCCGATCCGGGGGCCGTCTACGAGGCGATCGAGGAACTCGGCCGGCGGGAGGCCACGGAGGCAGCACCTCACCTGCTGGAGATGCTGCGCACCTCGGATGACGCGGCGGTCCGCAACTACGCGGCGCTGGCGCTGTCCGACATGCGCAACCCGGAGGTACTCGATGTGATCGCCGGCCTGCTGCAAGACCCGCGTACGGCAGGGAGCCGCGGAACGTTGCTCTATGCACTCGAGCCGTACGACTGCTCACCGATCCTGGAACTGCTCGTCGATCTGGCCATCACCGGCAACTGGGAGGTCAGCCGGTCCGCTCTCGGCCTCCTCACCGGCGTCAACGGGGACATCGGCGAGGAGCTGTGGAGCCGACTGCGCGATCGTGTGCTGGCCGCGCTGTCCACCGCCGACGAGGAGCAACGGATCGAAGTTCTTGAGCCGCTGCTCGAGATGTTCGTGTAGCCGCCGCGCGGGCCGGGAGTTCAGAGCGTCGACCATCAGCCGACGGTGGGGAGCATGGCTCCTGGCAGCTCCGAGGAGGTGGCGGGTCGAGTCACCACAGTCGGTCGAAGTCGTAGTGGTCGGGGTCTCGGGCGAAGGCGGTCTCTCCGTCCCACCTGGACCCGGCGTCGCGCTTCAGGTTCGGTACCTGCCGTCGGATCCGTACACGGCTCAGGACACCTGCGACCCGGCGCGGCACCATACGTCATGGGTGGCTTCCTGGTGGCGGTCGGGTTCACCGCACTCAGCGCGCAGGCTTGGCGGCTGTGGCTCCGGCACCGAAAGGTCGGCAGCCTGCCGTCGGAGTATCGGATCTGACGCCGGAATAGTACATCGCTCGATGTACTATTCCGCTGTGGAGACGCTGGTGCACGGTTCGGTGCTGGCTCGGTTCGGACATGCCCTGTCGGATGGGACTCGAGCGCGGCTGCTGCTCGCCCTGCGTGACGGGCCGGGTTATCCGGCACAGTTGGCGGTACTGCTCGGCACCACCCGGCAGAGCCTCTCCAACCATCTGGCCTGTCTGCGCGGTTGCGGCCTGGTCGTGGCGGTTCCGGAGGGCCGCCGGGTTCGTTACGAGCTGGCCGACCCCCGCCTGGCGCATGCCCTGAGCGACCTGCTCGGCGTGGTGCTGGCGGTGGACCCGACGGCCTGCGCTGACTCGGCGGCGAAGGGCTGCTGCTGATGGCCGGCCCGCTGATCCAGATCGCTCCGGCCGGGCCGTCGCCGCAGCGGCGCCTGTTGCTGAACCGCCGGGTACGGCTGCTGGTGGCCGCGACCATCGCCTACAACGTGGTCGAGGCGATCGTGGCGATCACGGCTGGCACGGTTGCCTCGTCGACCGCTCTGATCGGGTTCGGCCTGGACTCGGTGATCGAGGTGTCGTCGGCGGCCGCGGTGGCGTGGCAGTTCGGCGGCCACGACCCGCAGGCCCGCGAAAGAACCGCGTTGAGGATCATCGCGATCTCGTTCTTCGCGCTGGCCGCCTACGTGACGGTCGAGTCGGTGCGCGCCCTGGTCGGCGGCGTGGAGGCCGACCACTCGACGGTGGGACTGATGCTGGCCGCGCTGTCACTGGCGATCATGCCGGGCCTGTCGTACGCGCAGCGCCGCACCGGCCGGGAACTGGGTTCCCGATCGGCGGTTGCCGACTCGAAGCAGACGCTGCTGTGCACGTACCTCTCAGCGGTTTTGCTTGTCGGTCTGGCCTTGAACAGCCTGTTCGGCTGGACCTGGGCTGATCCCGTCGCGGCCCTGGTCATCGCGGTCGTCGCCGCCAAGGAAGGCCGGGAGGCGTGGCGCGGTGACGTTTGCTGCGCACCGCCTCCCACCGGCTCCCCTGGTTCAGGCGCGTTGTGCGCGGATGATTGCTGCGTGCATGTCCCGGGCGTAAGCGCCGGTGAAATCGACGCTGACGTCAGCGAACCCGGCGGCGGTCAGGCCGTCGATGTATTCCGAGCGGGACAGGGCGCCGGCGATGCAGGCGGACCAGTCGCCGACAACGCCGCGCTGCTCCGGGGTCAGGTGGTCCTCGGCGACGACGTCGGAGATGCCGATCCGGCCACCGGGGCGCAGAACCCGGTGCATCTCGGCGAAGACCGAGGGCTTGTCGGCGGACAGGTTGATCACGCAGTTGGAGATCACGACGTCGACGGAGGCGTCCGGTAGCGGGATGTCCTCGATGTGGCCCTTGTGGAACTCGACGTTGGTGGCGCCTGCCTCAGCGGCGTTGCGGCGGGCCAGGTCCAGCATCTCGTCGGTCATGTCCAGGCCGTGGGCGAAACCGGTCGGGCCGACTCTGCGAGCGGAGAGCAGCACGTCGATGCCTCCGCCGGAGCCCAGGTCGAGGACGGTCTCGCCGGGGTTGAGGTCGGCGACGCGAAGCGGATTCCCGCAGCCGAGGCTGGCCCGCAGTGCCGCTTCGGGCACTTCACTCTGCTCGTCGGTGGCGTAGAGCTCCTCGTTGCCGCACTGGCCGCCCTCAGCGGCGCGCGTGGCGGCGTCGGCGTATCGGGCACGGACCTGCTCGCGGATGTCACCGCCGGTGTCGGTCGTGCCCCCGCAACAAGGAGAACCGGCGACGACGGCATCCGGGTCACAGCATGCGCCGGCCCGCTCGGCGGCTTCGGCGGTGCCGCAGCAGGGCTGAGTGTTGACGACGGCCAAAGGCTCGGTCATGACGAAACTCCTCCATGATTTCGATGTTTGTCGAATCAGGGTCCAGCTTGCACCCGGATTCGACCGCTGTCAAACTAGACGCGTGTCGAATCAAGAGCTGCCGTTGCTGAACGAGCCGGGCTGTTGCTCGCCGATGGTCGCGGAGTCACTGACCGAGACGGACGCCGTCGGCCTGGCCAAGGGGTTCAAGGCGCTGGGTGATCCGGCCCGGCTGCGGCTGCTGTCGATGATCGCGGCCCGCGCCGGCGACGAGGTCTGCGTCTGCGAGTTGACCGACGCGTTCACCCAGTCGGCGCCGACCATCTCGCACCACCTCAAGGTGCTGCGTGACGCCGGGCTGGTCACCTCCGAGCGGCGCGGCACATGGGTCTACTACCGGGTCGTCCCGTCGGCACTCGCCGCTCTGTCGCGGTTGCTCGACACCTCAGCGATGACAACGGGGGTCAATATGGAGTGGACCACCGCACCGTGACCACTCCTAGCGGGCTGCGCATCGCGGCGATGACCGACGATCACGACGCCCAGGTCCTCGACGTCTACCGACTCGGTATCGCCACCGGTCACGCCACCTTCGAGGCCGAGCCACCCACCTGGGACCGGTTCACCGCCACCCGCCTGCCCGACCACCGATTCGTCGCCCTCGACGCCGAGCGCCGGGTGATCGGCTGGGTGGCGTGCAGCGCGGTCTCCGACCGCTGCGTGTACGCCGGAGTCGTGGAGCACTCGGTCTACGTCCACCCTGGCGCACGCGGCCGTGGAGTCGGGAAAGCCCTCCTCCACGCGCTGATCGACTCCACCGAGAGGGCCGGCGTCTGGACGATCCAGTCGGGCGTCTTCCCCGAGAACACCGCGAGCCTCGCTCTGCACGCTGCCTGCGGCTTCCGCACCGTCGGCACCCGCGAACGCGTCGGCAAGCACCACGGCACCTGGCGCGACGTCGTCCTGATCGAACGCCGGAGCAGCACCATCACCTGAGCACGAATTCGGTCAGCAGCCGCAGCCGGTGTTGCCGCAGCGGCAGGACGGCTGGGCGGAGCGGCGCCGATGCAGCCACCACATCGTCAGGGCCAGGGCGGCCAGCCCGGCGGCGACGGCGAGCAGCGTCTTCTCCAGGATGCCGGCGCCGGCGCCGGTGAGCAGGCCCGCCGCGATGAGCAGTGGCAGGGTGCAGCAGGCGGCGCAGGCGAAGACGGCGAGGGCGCCGGTGATCTGGCTGCGGCGAGGCAGGCCGCTGTCGACGGGCGGTGGGCCGGGCCGGCTCATGCGGTGTCTCCGGAGGGTCTGGTGCCGATGGTCAGGTATGGGATCGGGCAGTCGGTGCAGGTGCAGTTCGTGAGGCTGTCGCAGCGGGCGTCGACCACCTCGGTGAGGGTGGTGCGGATGGCGGTGAGATCGGCGATCTTCTGATCTATCTCGGCGATCTTGTCGATGGCCCGCCGGCGCAGGTCGGCCGAGGGGTGCCGACGGCGGCCCGTGTCCAGCAGCTCCGCGACCTCGCCGAGGGTGAAGCCGAGCCGCTGGGCCGCCTTGATGACGTTGAGCAGGGCTACGGTGTCGGGTGGGTAGAGGCGGTGGCCGCCGAAGGATCGGGTCGGCTCGGCCAGCAGGCCCCGGCGTTCGTAGTAGCGCAGGGTCTGGATGTTGACGCCGGCCTGTTCGGCGACCTCACCGGTACGCAAACCGTCCATCATGACTGGCCGGATACGGCACTCGCCCGCTGGGTGAGCGACGTGAGCACGTCGGCGTGAGCGGCCGGCACCTCGATGTCGAGGACGACGATCTCGCCGTCGGGCGCGTACTGGGGCGTGGTGGTGAAGGTGAAGAACGAACAGCACTCGGTTTCCCGGGCGGTCAGGTCCCGTACCTTTGTTGCCAGCCCTTCCGGACCGGCGAGGTTCAACCGCGCGTGCGTCGCGTCGGCCTGCTCGACGTCGCGGACCGCGGTGGCGAACAGCTCATCGAACTCTGCCAGCCGAAACGGCCGTTCTGCCGTGGGCAGCGTGCAAGCGTCGGGGACTACGAACGACATGCCAAGCCTCCTTCTAACAAGGCGCCGTCCGTTCGACCGTAAGCCTGTACCTGGGTACCGGATGCAAGCCCGTCAGGATTGAACCTCCTGGAGGCGTTCGGTCCACTTCAAGACGTCGGCCCACGCCTGCTGACGTTCGAGGTCCGAGTACGAAGGGTTGCCGGAGATCCATTCGAAGCGGGCCTTGGCCTGCGCGAGGTAGACCTTCGCCTCCCGGATGTCCAGCTTGCGGTGCTGCTTGCCGGGGGTGCCGGCTCGCAAATCAGCGAGATCCTGCTTCAGCCGGTCGATCCGGTACTGCTGTACGGCCAGGTCGGCTTCCCCGGTCCAGCCGCTGGGGTTGTTCTGCATCACGACGTACTCGTGCTCGGCCTCCTCGACAGCGACCTCGGCGGCATAGATCTCGGCCGGGGTGGCCTGGTACCGCGTAGGCGTAGGCGTGGACGTCGGTTTCGGTTTCGGCTTCGGTACGGCTCGCGGCGGCTTCGTGGACGCCGTGGGGGTGACGACCCGGGACTGCGACGGGGATGTCGCCTCCGGCTCTGCCGGGCTTTCCGAGACCTCCGGTTCACTGGAGGCGGAAGCGACTGCCACCACCGGCACCGCGACGACATCCACAACGGGCGTGGTATCGGGCGAGCCGGTGGCCACCACCAACGTCACGGCACCCGCGCAGGCACCCGCCACACCGAGGCCGAGCCACATCCACCGGGGACGGAACCGGCGGCGGCCGGGCGGATACATGGTGATCATGCCGTGGGGCGGCGGCAGTTGCGTCACTTCAGGTCCTCGGGCAGGCGGCGGAGTCGGAGGATCCATCGGCGTACTCGCGATCGAGTTGAGTGCTGAGATACAACCTTCTGAGCCAGGACTCCGTCTATCAGCAGACGATCGGACGGGAGCGGGGATGGATGACGGATCCGACGAGCAGTATCTGGCGTATGTCAGCGGGCGGCTCGGGGCTCTGCGGCGGTTCGCGTACCTGCTGTGCGGGGACGGGCATCAGGCGGACGACCTGGTGCAGGAGGCGATCACCAAGCTGTACGCGCGGTGGGCGCGGATCTCGCGCGTGGACAATGTGGACGCCTACGTGCACACGATGATCGTGCGGACGTTCCTGGACGAGAAGCGGCGCGGCTGGTGGCGAGTGGGGCTGTTCGGGACGGCGCCGGAGCAGCAGGCGCCGGAACGCGCGGGGATCGAGGACCGTACGGTCGTGCGCGCCGCCCTGTCACAGATACCACCGCGGCAGCAGGCCGTCCTGGTGCTGCGTTTCCTGTGTGACAAGCCGATCGCCGAGGTGGCCGAGATCCTCGGGTGCTCGCCGGGGACCGTGAAGAGCCAGACCTCGCACGGGCTGGAGACGCTGAGACGGCTGCTCGGATATCGGATTCCCAGCACGGCGAGGGGAGGCGACCGATGACCGAGGAGGAGCTCGGCCGGCTGCTGCTGCGGCCGTTGGACGGCGAACCCACCGAGCCGAACCGCGTCGACGTGGTGAAGGCCATGCGCGACGGGCGGCGGGGCCGCCGGTGGCGTGCCTTTTTGATGGGTACGGGAGTCACCGCGCTGGTGGCGGTGGCCGCGACCGGTGGCGTGCTGGCCGGCGGCCCGGCCGACGAGATGGCGCCGCCGGTGCGGCCGTCCGTTTCGGCCTCCGCACCCGGGGAGATCATTCCGCCACCGCAGCCGCCGAAGGTGCCGGCGGGATACCGGACGCCGTCCGAGCCGGTCATGCGGGCGGCGCCGGTCGCGCAGAGCGGTCAGGCACTGCCGCCGGAGCCGGTGATGCCGTCCTCCTGCACGGCGAAGCCGTTGCCGCTCGGAAAGGCGAAGTCGGCGGCGGTGAACGCCGGTGACCCGAGCGGTACGTACCACGTGGGCTGGACCGAGCCGGTGGCCGGCGGCGACCACGACGTGCTGGTGTGGCGCGACGGCAAGCTGGTCGACACGGTCAAGCAGTCCAGGCCGAAGGCCGTCATGGAGGACATCAACGGGTCGGGTGTCGCCGTGGGCGGGGTGTCGGGGTACGCGCCGGCTCCGTACCTGTATCGCGACGGGAAGGTGCGCCGGCTGCCCGGTGCCGGAGTCGCGTCGGCGATCAACGACAAGGGCACGATCGCCGGCTACTGGGAACGGGCCGGGCGGCGCTGGCCGCAGCGCTGGGCGTCGCCGGAGACGCACCCGGAGCTGATGCCGCTGGCCGACGGCGCGGTCGCCGGCTCCGTCCGGGACATCGACGAGAACGGTACGGTCGCCGCCATCCTGGAGATCCCCTACGAGGGGTGGCGTACCTACCTGTGGTACGCGGACGGCTCGATACAGCGGCTCGCTCCGCCCGTCGTCGACGCGGCGGGAATCCCGAGCTTCACCCCGATCGCCTTCCGGTTCGGGTGGCTGTACGGCGAGGTCGAGGCCCTGGACCCGGGCACCGGCGTGTTCACCGGCGGGGTGCTCATCTTCCGGTACGAGCCGGTCAGCGGAACCTGGCAACAGGTGAACGACCCGGACGGGAAAGGGCAGGTGCCCCCACGCGGCAGCCGTGGCCTGGACCCTAACGCGGCCCTGGTCGTCGGCAAGGAGGTGCTGAAGCTCTCCCGAGTGGCTTCCAAGGTCGAGGGGACGACTCTCACCGCGGTCAGTGAGGACGCCAAGGTCATCACCGGCACGACGATCAGCCAGGCCGCCGTCCTGACCCATCCGGCGAGCCCGACGATCTGGCGGTGCGGCTAGAGGCGCTTGAGGATCTCCTCGCGCATGCCCACCGGCAGCTCGGGCGCGTCGAGGAGTCGGGACAGGCGCGAGGTGTCGTGCATGTAGATGCCGAACGCCTCGTTGACACTCAGCCCGTGTGCGGGCCGGTCGGTCACCTCGACGCGGTCACCGGCCCGCACCTCACCCGGCGAGAGCACCCGAAGGTACGCCCCGGTGCGGTTGGCCTCGGCGAAGCGCTTGATCCAGCGCTGCTCGCCCATCCGGTGCTGGAAGGTGGCGCACGGGATGCGGCCGAACGTCGGCTGCAGGACCAGCCCGCCGTCACCGACGCGCCAGACCTCGCCGATCACGGCTCCGCCGACGTCGACACCGGTGGTGGTGAGGTTCTCGCCGAACAGGCCGGGCGCCAGGTCACGATCCAGCTGCTCGGCCCACCAGGCGTAGTCCTCGGTGGCGTACGCGTACACCGCCTGGTCGTCGCCGCCGTGGTGCTTGACGTCGCCGATGAAGTCGCCGATCAGCCCGCTGTGCTCGCCGACGGTCTTCGGGCCGGGAGCACGCACGGCCACGGCGTGGTCGACGGGCTGCTTGCCGATGCCGGTCACGCCGACCGACTTGGCCGGGTTGTGCTCGGACTTGCCGACGTTGAGGGACAGGACCACACCGCTCGTCATCAAAGACCCCACACCTTCGCGATCCGTGCCAGACTGTCGCGCCTCGTGGCCGGGTCGAAGACCGCGCCGGCCAGCATGAGCTCGTCGGCCCCGGTCCGCTCGACCAGCGCGTCCAGACCGGCGACGACCTCCTCGGCGGTGCCCGCGTACTGCGTGCCGGGCAGCGAGGCGAGCATCGCCTGGTCCAACTCGGACAGTTCGGCCTGGGCGGCCGTCTCCGGCGAGACCATCGGGCCGAGCCTGCCCGTGCGCAGGCTGAGCGCCATGATCCGGCTGGGGCCGGCCAGGTATTGCGCCTGCTCGGTGGTCTCGGCGGCGATCACCGAGGCGCTGACCATGGCCCACGGCCGGGGGTAGCGCGGTGACGGCTGGAAACCGTCCCGGTAGAGCCGCAGCGCGCCGTCCACATCGGAGCTCATCGCGAAATGGTACGCATAACAGAACGGCAGTCCCAGCGCGGCCGCCACCTGCGCGCCGTACGTCGACGAGCCGAGCATCCACACCTCGGGATAGGTCTCGGCGGCCGGGGTGGCCAGCAGGCGCGACTCCGGCACCCGCTCGTCGCCGAGCAGGCCGAGCAGCGTCTGCAGGTGCTCCGGGAACTGCTCGACCGTCAGGTACGGCGAGACGCCGCGCAGGGCGGCCGCGGTGGCCTGGTCGGTGCCCGGCGCGCGGCCGATGCCGAGATCGATCCGCTCCGGGTAGAGCGCCTCCAGCAGCGCGAACTGCTCGGCCACCACGAACGGCATGTGGTTGGGCAGCATGACGCCGCCGGAGCCGACCCGGATGTGCCGGGTGTTCGCCGCGACGGCACCGATCAGGACCGGCGGCGAGGTGGACGCGACGGCCGGCATGTTGTGGTGCTCGGCGATCCAGAACCGGGCGTAACCGAGCTCGTCGGCCGCCTTGGCGATCTCGATCGTGCCGCGCACGGCGTCGGCACTGCCGTGTCCCTCGCGAACCGTGGCCAGGTCGAGCACGGACAACGGGACGCGTTTCGGAGCGGTCATGCGAGGCTTCCGTTCTGAAGACGACACTCGGTACAAGTCAGCGCGGCTGCTGCCGATGCCGGATCGCCGGTGTGCCGATGGTCACCATCAGATTACCGGTGAGGCCGCCAGAGCCGTGTTCAACCGATCGGTGGCGTGGCGGTCGGCGCGCGCCATCGACCCGTCCGGAATCGCCGCGACCAGGGCCGCGATCAGGAGCACCCCGCCGGCGAACACGAACGACCAGGGCAGGCCGCCCGGCTGGTCGACGATCACGCCGGCCACCGCGCCGCCCGCCGCGCTGCCGGCCACCGAGACGGTGACCATCCAGGTGTACGCCTCGTTCAGCATCCCGGCCGGGGCGATCCGGCCGACCAGGCTGTTCTCCACGGTGAGCGCCGGTGCGATGGTCGCGCCGCCGATCACCAGGGCGACGCCCAGCGAGACCGGGCCGGGCATGAACGCCAGGACCGTGAAGCTCGCCGACACCGCGCCGAGCAGCCAGGCGAACTGCCGGGTGAGGGCCATCGCCGGTCGGCGGGTGCCGAACCAGATGCCGCCGATCGCGCTGCCGATGCCCCACACACCGAGGAGGACGCCGCCGAGTGCCTCGCCGCCGCCGTGCTGCGACGCATACGCCGGGACGATCACGCCGGCCGCGCCGAACGCGATGCCGAGGGCCGCCACGCAGATCAGCAGCGGCGGGAAGCCACCCACGCGCAGCGGGCCGAGGCCCTTGGCGGTGTGCTCCTCCGCGTGGGCGCCGCGGTGCCGCATCACCGGCAGCCGGGCGATCCACGCGGTGCCGGCCAGGGTCGCCACCGCGGCGCTGAGCAGGGCCGCGGCGGGCTCGCCGGTGACCACGAGGAACGCCGCGACCAGCAGCGGGCCGAGGACGAAGACGAGTTCGAACAGCGAGGTCTCGGCGGCCATCGCGGCGGCGCGCAGGCCGTGCCGGCCGCTGCCGACCGAGGTCATGTCGGTCCAGGCGCGGCGGATGGCCGCGGTCAGCGGAGGGTACGTGGCACCGGCCACCGCCGTGGCGATGAAGATCCATTCCAGAGCGTCGGTGCCGCCGCGGCTGGCCAGCACCAGAGCGCCCAGGGCGAGCGGGTGCAGGACAGCCGTGGCCAGCAGGATGGGCCCGGCTCCGATCCGGTCGGCCAACCGGCCGGCGATCGGACTGAGGGCCGCGCCCGCCAGGGCGTAGACGCCTCCGGCCAGACCGGCCGCCGCGTAGCGCCCGGTGGTCTGCTCGACGAGCAGGAGCAGGGCGAGCGGCGTCATGCCGATGCCGAGGCGGGCCAGGATCCCGACTATGAGGAGGACCGGGCCGCCCGGTAGTTGCCACACGCCAAGGTACTGACGCAACGCGGTCACGGTACAGCCTCCGGTGTTAGTCGGTAACGAGTGAAACCCGTTTCGAGGCTAACGCCGGAGGCTGGTCAACCACCCGTTGATATGGCCGGGCTCACCTGCGACCGGTCAGCGACGCCTGCTCGTGCAACCGCCGGACACGCTCGGCCATCGGCGGGTGCGTGGAGAACGGCGAGGTCAGACCGCCGCCCCGGAACGGGTTGGCGATCATCAGGTGCGCGGTGCTCGCGAGCTGGCCCTCGGCCGGCAGGGGCGCGCGCTGCGTACCGTAATGGATCTTCTCAAGAGCGCTGGCGAGCGCGAGCGGGTCGCCGGTCAGCGTGGCACCGGAGGCGTCCGCCTGGAACTCCCGGTTGCGGCTGATCGCCAGCTGGATGATCGACGCGGCGAGGGGGCCGAGGATCACCATGAGCAGCATGCCCGCCGGGTTCGGGCTGTCCTCGTCGTCCGAGCCGCCGAAGAACGGCAGGAAGATCGCCAGCTGGGCGAGCATCGTGACGATGCCGGCCAGCCCGGCGGCCACACTGGAGATCAGGATGTCCCGGTTGTAGACGTGGGACAGCTCGTGGCCGATCACACCACGCAGCTCGCGCAGGTTGAGGATGCGGGTGATGCCGACGGTCACCGCGACCGCCGCGTGCTCCGGGTCGCGGCCCGTGGCGAACGCGTTCGGCTGCATCGACGGGGAGACGTAGAGGCGCGGCATCGGCTGCCCGGCCTCGGTCGCCAGCTCGCGCACGATCTGGTAGAGCTCCGGGAACTCGGGCTCGCTGACCGGGCGGGCACCCATCGCGCGCAGGGCGATCCGGTCGGACCAGAAGTAGCTGACGGCGTTCGTCGCCAGCGAGATGAGCACGGCCAGCACCAGACCGGTGCTGCCCCCCAGCCAGTAGCCCACGGCCAGGATCAGGCTCGTGAGCAGACCCAGCAGTGCGGCCGTCTTGAGGCCGTTGTGATGACTGGTCAACGTTCACTCCTTCGACTGCGGGCTTGTGGCCCGCAGTCAACGGAACGTCGATCACCTACGTGTTCATCCGGGAACGCGCTGTGAGTTCACTGAACGTACGCGGCCAGGTGCTCACCGGTGAGGGTGGACTTCGCCGCCACCAGGTCGGCCGGGGTGCCCTCGAAGACGATGCGCCCGCCGTCGTGGCCGGCGCCCGGGCCGAGGTCGATGATCCAGTCGGCGTGCGCCATGACCGCCTGGTGGTGCTCCACCACGATCACCGACTTGCCCGAGTCGACGAGCCGGTCCATCAGGCCGAGCAGCTGCTCCACGTCGGCCAGGTGCAGGCCGGTGGTCGGCTCGTCGAGGACGTAGACGCCGCCCTTCTCCCCCATGTGGGTGGCGAGCTTGAGGCGCTGCCGTTCGCCGCCGGAGAGCGTGGTGAGCGGCTGGCCGATCCGCAGGTATCCGAGACCGACGTCGACGAGCCGCTTGAG
This sequence comes from Actinoplanes sp. NPDC051861, assembly GCF_040681145.1. Classification (NCBI taxonomy): domain Bacteria; kingdom Bacillati; phylum Actinomycetota; class Actinomycetes; order Micromonosporales; family Micromonosporaceae; genus Actinoplanes; species Actinoplanes sp. NPDC051861. The sequence continues at coordinate 198,056 of NZ_JBFAYE010000002.1, read as the reverse complement.
GATCACGTGCGCGGCCGGCAGCTTCCCGTCGCCGTCCCGGAAGAACTCCTCCGCCTCGGCCACCGACAGCGCGAGCACCTCGCTGATGTCCTTGCCGCCGAAGTGGTAGTCCAGCACCGACGCCTCGAACCGCTTGCCCTCGCACACCTCGCACGGGGTGGCCACGCCGCCCATCATCGCGAGGTCGGTGTAGATGACGCCGTTGCCGTTGCAGTTCGGGCAGGCGCCCTCGGAGTTCGCACTGAACAGCGCCGGCTTCACCCCGTTGACCTTGGCGAACGCCTTGCGGATCGGTTCCAGCAGCCCGGTGTACGTGGCCGGGTTGCTGCGCCGGGAACCGCGGATCGCGGCCTGGTCGATCGACACGACACCGGAACCGGCCGGCAGCGAGCCGTGCACCAGCGAGCTCTTGCCGGAGCCCGCCACGCCGGTGACCACGACCAGGACGCCGAGCGGGATGTTCACATCGACGTCGCGCAGGTTGTTCTCGTCCGCCCCGCGGATCTCCAGCTTGCCGGTGGGCGCGCGGAACGACGTCTTGAGCGACGCCCGGTCGTCGAGGTGCCGTCCGGTCAGCGTGCCACTCGAGCGCAGGCCCTCGACGGTGCCCTCGTAGCAGATGGTGCCGCCGCCGGTGCCGGCGCCGGGGCCGAGGTCGACCACCCGGTCGGCGATCGCGATGGCCTCCGGCTTGTGCTCGACGACCAGGACCGTGTTGCCCTTGTCGCGCAGGCGCAGCAGCAACTCGTTCATCCGCTGGATGTCGTGCGGGTGCAGGCCGATCGTGGGCTCGTCGAAGACGTACGTCACGTCGGTCAGCGCCGAGCCGAGGTGCCGGATCATCTTGGTGCGCTGGGCCTCACCGCCGGACAGCGTGCCGGCGGGCCGGTCGAGCGAGAGGTAACCGAGGCCGATCTCGACGAACGAGTCGAGGGTGTGGCGCAGCTTGTCGAGCAGCGGCGCCACCGACGGCTCGTGGAGTCCGCCCACCCAGGCCGCGAGGTCGCTGATCTGCATCGCGCAGGCGTCGGCGATGCTGACCCCCTTGATCTTCGAGGAGCGGGCCGCCTCGGTGAGCCGGGTGCCCTCGCACTCCGGGCAGACCGTGAAGGTGACGACCCGTTCCACGAACGCGCGGATGTGCGGCTGCATCGCGTCGACGTCCTTGGACAGCATCGACTTCTGGATGTTGGGGATCAGGCCGGTGTAGGTGAGGTTGATCCCCTCGATCTTGACCTTGGTCGGCTCCTTGTAGAGCAGGTCGTGCAGTTCCCGCTTGGTGAACTTGGCGATCGGCTTGTCCGGGTCGAAGAAGCCGCAGCCTCGGAAGATCCGGCCGAACCAGCCCTCCATGCTGTATCCGGGGATGGTGATCGCGCCCTCGTTGAGGGATTTGTTCTCGTCGTAGAGCGCGGTCAGGTCGAAGTCGTTCACCTTGCCGCGGCCCTCGCAGCGCGGGCACATGCCGCCGGTGATGCTGAAGCTGCGCCGCTCCTTGGTGGTGGTGCCGCCCTTGTTCAGCGTGACGGCACCGGCACCGGAGATCGAGGCGACGTTGAACGAATACGCCTGCGGCGAGCCGATCTGCGGGTCGCCGAGCCGGCTGAACAGGATGCGCAGCATCGCGTTGGCGTCGGTGGCGGTGCCGACCGTGGAGCGCGGGTCGGAGCCCATCCGCTCCTGGTCCACGATGATCGCGGTGGTCAGCCCCTCCAGCACGTCCACATCGGGCCGCGCCATCGACGGCATGAAGCCCTGCACGAAGGTGCTGTAGGTCTCGTTGATCAGCCGCTGCGACTCGGCGGCGATCGTGCCGAACACCAGCGAACTCTTCCCCGAGCCGGAGACACCGGTGAAGACCGTGAGCTGATGCTTCGGGATCTCGACGCTGACGTCCTTCAGATTGTTCACCCGGGCGCCGTGCACGCGGATCACGTCGGCTTTGCTCATGTGTCCCCATCCCCCCAGAAGCCGGTCGGCGAAAAGACTAGTCCTGAATCAGCCCGAGGACGTTCCCGTCCGGATCAGTGAACGTGGCGACCAGCCGGCTTCCACCCACGTTCTTCGGCGCCGCGTGCACCTCGCCGCCCGCCGCGGTCACCTCGGCGAGCTTGGCCTCGATGTCGTCGACGTGCCAGTAGGCGACCGGAGTCTCGGCGGCCGAGGCGCCCTTGGGAACCAGGCCGATGTGCTGGCCGGCCGCGTCGAAGCCCACGTAGTACTCGGAGTCGGCCGACGGCTCCACGCCGAGCAGGGCGGCGTAGACCTTCTTGCTCCGCGCGAGGTCGGAGACGGGATGGAGAACTGTTTTCGCACCGGAATTCGTCATGACAGCCACGCTAGGCGGACAGAGCCCCGGATGACTTCTCGATTCCTGACGACCTATGAACTGACGACCTATGAAACCGCGTCGAAAAGCACCTGCGGGGCGAACCCGAGCACGACGGCAACCGCCACGGCCCCGATCAGGGCGAAAGCCACAGAAAGCGGGACACGCGGCGAGGAGACAGCACGACCGGTATAGAGAACCGCACTCACCCGGACGTAGTACGCCAGCGCGATCACCGCGTTGACCACGACCACCGCCGCCAGCCACGTCCAGTCGGCCGAGACCAGGATCTCCACCACCGAGAGCTTGGCGAACAGCCCGGCCAGGCCCGGCGGCAGACCGGCCAGACCGGCGAACGCCAGCACCAGCGCGGCACCGAGCCAGCGGGACGACCGGCCGGCACCCCGGTAGTCCTCGATGCGGCCGCCGTCGGCGCCGGGCGCCCGCAGCGCCACCACCGCGCCGAACGCGATCAGCTCGAGGACCACGAAGAAGGTCGCGTAGGCGAGAGCGGCCGGCACACCGGGCCCGCCGAGCGCCAGCGCGGCCAGGATGTAACCCGCCTGGGCGACCGAGGACCAGGCGAGCAGGCGGACCATCCGGGCCTGCCGGAGCGCCACCAGGTTGCCGACGGTCATCGTGAGCACGGCCAGCGCGGCGACCACGACGCCGGCCTCCAGCCGGGTGACCACGGCGGCCAGGGCGAGCACGCCGCCGAGCTTGGAGGCGGTGGAGAGGTACGCCGCGATCGGCACCGGCGCGCCGTCGTACGTGGCCGGGGCCCACGCGTGCAGCGGCACCGCGGCGACCTTGAAGGCCAGCCCGACGACGAGCAGCGCCACACCCACCCCGGCGAGCCGCTCGAACTGCCCCGACCCGGCGGTGAGCAGGCCCAGGTAGACCTGGCCGGTGGCGGCGTAGTTGAGCGCGATCCCGAGCAGCGCGACCGCCGTGGAGATCACGCTGATCAGGAAGAACGTGACCGAGGCTGCGGCCGGCTCGGTGGTCACCCGCTCGCCCGGCGCGTACCGGCGCAGGCCGACCAGCACGTACAGCGGCAGGGTGAGCGTCTCCAGGCCGACGATCAGGGTGATCAGGTCACCGGCGTAGGCGACCGTCACGCCGCCGGCCATCGAGGCGGCCAGCAGGAAGCAGAATTCACCCGCCGGGGCGACACCGAGCCGCAGCGCGGGCACGGACAGCGCGAGGACCCCGGCGGTCAGCCCGGCGAAGAGCACCGCGGTCACCGCGGCGGGCCAGGACGGCACCCAGGAGCAGGCGCCCTCGGGCGTGCAGAACGTGCCGGCGGCGCCGGCCGTGGTCAGGGCGGCGGCCACGGTGGCGGCCGCGCCCAGCACGGTCACCCCGATCACGGCGCCGCGCCGGCCGGCGAACAGGTCAGCGAGCAGGGCGAGGATCGCGGTGCCGGCCGCGGCGTACAGCGGGAGCAGCGCGAGGTGGTCGATGGACTGGCTGCTCACGGCGCACCTACCAGGAGTCCGGCGATCGGCAGGGCGGTGTTCGACAGGACCAGCGCCGGGATCAGGCCGACCGCGAGCGTGAGCAGGACCAGCGGCGCCCAGGCGAACCACTCGGTTCCGGTGATCGCGGGGCGCATGGCGCGCACCTCCGGAGTGGCCGGGCCGTGCGTGACCTGGCGCAGCAGGCGCAGGAAGTAGGCGGCGGTGAGCGCGCCGCCGACCGCGGCGAGAACCGCCAGGGTGAGCCAGAACGGCCCGCCGACACGGACCGCGGCGACCACCGCGAACGCCTCACCCCAGAAGCCGGCCAGGCCGGGCAGGCCGAGCGACGCGATGGCGGCGAACGCGAGCAGGCCGGCCAGCCGCGGCGCACGTTCCCGCAGGCCGCTGAGCTGGTTGAGCGAGCCCGTACCGGCCCGGTCCTTGATCGTGCCGACAAGGAAGAAGAGCAGGCCGGTGATGAGGCCGTGCGCGACGTTGCCGATCAGCGCGGCCTGGACGCCGGTCGCCGTGAACGTGGCGATGCCGAGCAGCACGAAGCCCATGTGCCCGACGCTGGAGTAGGCGATCAGGCGTTTCAGCTCGGTCTGGCGAAGGCAGATCAGGGCGCCGAAGAGGATCGCGAGCACGGCGAACACGGCCAGGACCGGGCCGGCCGCCTCCGCGGCGTCCGGTGCCACACCGAGGCCGACCCGGATCAGACCGTAGGTGCCCATCTTCAGCAGCACGCCGGCCAGGATCACCGAGCCGACCGTGGGCGCCTCGGTGTGCGCGTCGGGCAGCCAGGTGTGCAGCGGCCAGAGCGGGGCCTTCACCGCGAACGCGATCGCGAACAGCGTGAAGGCGAGGACCTGCACGCCGCGCGGGAGCAGGTTCGCGCTGGTCAGCTCGATGAGGTTGCCGGTGCCCGCCTCCGCCACGACGGTGACCACGCCGAGCAGCAGCAGGACCGAGCCGGCGAGGGTGTAGAGCACGAACTTACGGGCCGCCGCGCGCCGCTCCGGTCCGCCCCAGCCGGCGATCACCGCGTACATCGGGAGCAGGACGACCTCGAAGAACACGAAGAAGAGGATCAGGTCCAGGGCCAGGAAGGTGCCGAGGATGCCGACCTCGAGGACGAGCAGGAGGGCGGCCAGGGAACGCTCGCGCGTGTACGCGCAACACAGCACCGTGAGCAACCCGGTCAGCACCACGAGCGGGTACGAGATCCCGTCCACACCGAGGTGGAACTCCAGCCCGAGAGCCGGCACCCACGGCAGGTTCACGTCGGTCCACGGCAGCACGGCCGGCCGCTCCGGCGAGTACGAGAACCAGCCCCCGTCGCGCGCGAACACCGGCGCGATCGTCAGCAGGAACGTGACCGTGGCGAACCCGGTGGCGGCGAGACGGGCGAGGCGCTCGGGGAGCACGGCCACCAGAGCGGCGCCGACGGCCGGCACGACCAGCATCGCGACGAGCAGCACCTGGGCCGCCGACCAGCTCGTGGCGTCGAGATAATCGCGGTACATCAGGCGAGCACCCCCAGCCACGCGACCAGACCGAGCAGGAGAGCGCCGCCGAGGACCGCCACCGCGGCGGCCGGCAGCGCCACCCGGTGCCCGGCCGCGAGCACGCCGCCGAGCCAGGAGGTTGCCGTTCCGGTCCCGGTCACGGCGCCGTCCACGACCTTGCGGTCGACGAGGGTAATCGCCCTGGCGAGGGCGCCCACCGGCACCACCACGAGGCGGTGCTGCACGTCGTCGAGGCGGAACCCGGCGGCCAGGAACGGCCGGGCCCGGCCCAGCGCGGCGGCCGGGTCGACGCCGGGCACCGCGCGCCAGAGCCACCACGCCGTGCCGGCACCGGCCACCAGCAGCAGCATCGGCAGGGCGACGGCGACGCCGAGGTGCGGGTCCTCGAGCTCCAGGGCGGTGCGGAAGCCGGGCGCGAACGCGGCCAGCCCGAGCAGCGCCGACGGGATCACCAGGACCAGCAGCGGCACGAGCATCAGCGCCGGCGGGTCGTGCGGCACAGCAGGCTTGGTGTAGCGGGCGTCGTCGAAGCCGATCTCCCAGTCCGGGCCGTCCGGGCCGTGCGCGCGGGAGACACCGAAGAAGGCGCGCAGGAGCAGGCGGGTCGCGTACCACGCGGTGACGCCGACCGCGAGCAGCGCGGCCAGCCAGACCACCCACCCGGCCCAGACCGGCACCGTCTCGCCGCCCTCGGTGGCGTGCGCGGCGGCGGTCAGCACGTTCTCCTTGGACCAGAAGCCGGCGAGTGGCGGCAGGCCGGCCAGCGCGCCCAGGCCGATCACAAACGACCAGAACGTGACCGGCATGTGCCCGCGCAGGCCACCCATCCGGGACAGGTAGTTGGTGCCCACCGCGTGGATCACCGCGCCGGCGGCGAGGAACAGCAGCGCCTTGAACGCGGCGTGGGTGAGCAGGTGGAACAGTGCGGCGGCGGGTGAGCCGACGGCCAGCGCACCGGTCATGTAGCCGATCTGCGAGACCGTCGACCAGGCCAGCACCCGTTTCAGGTCGTCCTGCGCGGTCGCGCTCAGCGCACCAAGCAGGATCGTGATCGCGGCGACGACGGCGAGGACAGCGAGGGCGGCCGGGGACTGCTCGAACAGCGGGTAGGTGCGGAACACCACCCAGACACCGGCCGCGACCATCGTCGCGGCGTGGATCAGCGCGGAGATCGGCGTGGGGCCGGCCATCGCGTCCGGCAGCCAGGTGTGCAGCGGGAACTGCGCGCTCTTGCCGGCCACCCCGGCGAGGAGCAGCAGCAGCGCCGCGGTCAGGGTCGCGCTGTCGTAGTCGTGGCCGAACACCAGGTCGAACCGCGCGCTGCCGGCCTGCGTGATCAGCAGGGCGATGCCGAGCAGGAAGCCGACATCACCCACCCGGGTGACCAGGAAGGCCTTCACCGCGGCGGCGGGCGCCTCCGGCAGCCGCCGGTCGTGGCCGATCAGCAGGTAGGAGCAGGCGCCCATCACCTCCCAGCCGACCAGCAGGACGATCAGATCGTTCGCGGTCACCACGAGCAGCATGGCGCCGGTGAAGAGGCTGATCTGCGCGGCGTAGGGCGCGTAGCGGGAGTCGTCGTGCAGGTAGGTGATCGAGTAGACCTGCACGAGCAGCGCGACCAGGCTCACCGCGATCGCGACGTAGGCGACCGCCGGGTTGATCGCGACGCCGAACGTCACCGCCAGGTCGTCGAAGGAGACGATCTCGACGCCGGTCTCGAACTCGCCGCCGAAGAAGACCAGGCGCAGCGAGATCAGCAGGGCCAGTGCGGCGCCGGCGACGCCGAGCGCGGCGGAGAGCTTTCTGCGTGGCCCGGCGCCGTCGCCCGGCGGCAGCAGGAGACCGAGCAGGCCAGCCAGCAAGGGTACGAGCGGAAGCAGCGGCCCGAGAACGTCGACGCTCACCCGGCCACCCGTTCCTCGTCGGCGTCCAGCCGCACCTCATCGGTGATCACAGCCTGGCGCATCCGGTAGAACTGCAGGACGATCGCGAGCCCGACACCCACCTCGGCGGCGGCCAGCACGATCACGAACAGCGCGAACACCTGGCCGGTCGCGGAGCGCAGCGAGACGTCCGCGGTGATCAGGATCAGGTTGACCGCGTTCAGCATCAGCTCGACGGCCATCAGCACCAGGATCGCGTTGCGCCGGCGCAGCACGCCGTAGACGCCCAGGCCGAACAGCAGCGAACCCACGACGTACGGGATGACGACGTGCATCAGGCGTCCTCCCGCTCGCGCGCGCCGATGTCGGGGCGGGACAGCACGATCGCGCCGACCAGCGCGGCGAGCAGCAGTATCGAGAGCACCTCGAACGGCAGCACCCAGGCGCCGAAGATCTGCTCGCCGAGCCGCTCGGCGGTGCCCGGATCCGGATCCGGCACGCGGGCCCAGCGGAACGCGTCGGCGAACAGCGCGGCCAGGCCGAGCCCGACACCGGCGCCGATCAGAGCCGCGGGCAGCACCGGGCGGTCCAGGTCGGCGGAGGGGCCGATCGGGGCGCGGGTCAGCATCACCGCGAACAGCAGCAGCACGACGACCGCGCCGACGTAGACGAGAACCTGCACCCAGGCGACCAGCTCGGCGCCGAGGACCAGGTAGAGGCCGGCCATCGCGCCCAGGCTGACGACCAGGTAGAGGCCGGAGCGGACCAGGTGGCTGCTGGTAACCACGAGCGCGCCGGAGCCGACGGCCACCGCGCCGAGCGCCAGCAGCAGCACGTCCGCGACCGTCACTGCCCCGGCTCCGGGGGCGAAGGCTCCGATTGCGGGCGCGTAGCGCGTACATTTGCTGGTCTTGCCGTTTTTGCCGCGGTAGCCGCACCCGGACCGGCGGCCTTGCGCGTCGCCGTGGCCTCCTCCTTGGAAGGCTCCCCGAGCACGTCGTGAGCCGGCGGCGGAGGCACGGTGCGCATCCACTCACCCAACCGGTCCTTGTCGTGCAGCAGCGAGAGGACGTCGGTCTCGGCGTATTCGAACTCGGGCGTCCAGTGCAGCGCGTCGAACGGGCAGACCTCGATGCAGATCCCGCAGTACATGCACAGGGAGAAGTCGATGTCGAAGCGGTCCAGCACGTTGCGCTGGCGGGCGCGCGCGGCGCCGGGGACGACGACCTCCTCCTTGTGCGAGTCGATGTAGATGCACCAGTCGGGACACTCGCGGGCGCACAGCATGCAGACCGTGCAGTTCTCCTCGAGCAGCGCGATCACACCGCGGGAGCGCGGCGGGAGATCGGGCTCGACATCCGGGTACTGCTGGGTGGTGGACCGCCGCGTCATGGTCTTGAACGTGACGGCGAGCCCGTCGAGCAGGCCCTTGCCGGGCGCGATGCGGTCGCCGTTCTCACTCACAAGGGGATATCCTGCCCGCTTCGGTGATCCGGCGCGACCTCGGCCCGCCGCGACTTCACAGCAGAGTTCTGACGGCGGCCGTCAGGACCAGCTGTGCCAGCGCCACCGGGACCAGAATCAGCCAGCAGAGGCGCTGCAACTGGTCCTCACGCAGACGCGGATAGCTGACCCGCAGCCAGATGATCACGAAGGACAACGCGAAGATCTTCAGCAGCGTCCAGAGCCAGCCGAGCTGGTCGGCGAACGGGCCGTGCCAGCCGCCGAGGAACAGCACGGTGGTCAGGCCGGCGATCACGATGATCCCGACGTACTCGGCGAGCAGGAAGAACGCGAAACGCAGGCCGGTGTACTCGGTCATGTAACCGAAGACCAGCTCGGAGTCGGCGATCGGCATGTCGAACGGCGGCCGGCGGATCTCGGCCAGGCCGGCGATGAAGAAGACCAGCGCGGCCGGGCCCTGCCAGATCAGCCACCACGGCTGCCAGGCCTCGACGATGCCGGGCAGGCTGAGCGTCCCCGCGGCCATCGCGACGCTCGCCGCGGCCAGCACCAGCGGAAGTTCGTAACCGAGCAGCTGTGCGGCGCCGCGGACACCACCGAGAAGGCTGTATTTGTTGGCCGAGGACCAGGCGGACATCAGCACGGCGACCACACCGATGCCGAGCACGGCGAGAACCAGGAACAGGCCGATGTCCAAGCTCTGAGCGACAAGGCCGCCGGGCCCCAGGGGGATGGTCAAAATCACGATAAGGTACGGGAAAAGCGCCACAATCGGGGCTAGCCGGAAGACAGCCCGATCCGCGTCGCGAGGTGTGATGTCCTCCTTCTGGACGAACTTCACGCCGTCGGCGACCAGTTGGGCCCAGCCGTGGAAAGCACCGGCGTACATCGGCCCGACGCGGCCCTGCATGTGCGCCATCACCTTGTGCTCGGCCTGCCCGACCAGCAGCGGCAGCACCAGGAAACCGGCCATCACGGCGACGACGCGGATCGTCAGATCCAGCCAGAGCGGCATCAGCCGGCCTCTCCCTCGGTCGTGGTCCGGGGCCTTCTGACCGGCCGGCTCGGGGTTTCCGGCGGCGGCACCTTGCCCTTCATCGGGCCCCACTCGTTCGGGTCGGGGACGCCGGGCGGGCGCATCGGCGCGCGCTTGGCCGCGCCGCCCTCCGACTCACCCGGCTCCTTGGCGCCCGGCCACGGCTTGGCCACCCGCGACGCCAGCACGAACTCCTTGCGCAGAGGATGGCCCTCGAACTCCGGCGGCAGCAGCAGCGGCCGCAGGTCCGGGTGGCGCTCGAACACGATGCCGAACATCTCGTGCGTCTCCCGCTCGTGCCAGGCGGCACCCGGGTAGAGGTCCACGAGCGACTCCACCGACGGATCCTCGCGCGGCACCCGGGTCCGCAGCAGCAGGCCGTGCCTGCGCCGGGTCGACCAGAGGTGCGCGACCACCGCGAAGCCGCCGTCCAGCTCGTCCACGGCGGAGAGCCAGTCGAAGAAGTCGCAGCCCAGGGCACCGGCGTCGCGGGCGGCCTCGGCGGCGAACCACCAACGGGCGGCCGGCACGTCGACCACGGCTCGGGCGTGGCCAGGGCCGCCGCCGGAGATCTCGGCGGTCACGTCACCCAGACCCGGGTCGTCCGTCGCCAGCAGAGCGACCAGCCGTTCACCGACCTCTTCGGGCGTCATGGGGGTCATCCTATGATCCGGCGGATTCACCGCAGCGTTCCGCCGGGTCCGCGCGTGTAGTCCACGTGACCGTCACAGCCCGACCGGAGACAGCCATCACGCCGTCCTTCGACGAAATCTATGCGGCGAGCTACACCGACCTCGCGGTGCAGCTCTACGCGTACTTCGGGGACCGCCAGGAGGCGCAGGACGTCGCCCAGGAGGCGTTCTGCCGCGCGCTCGCCCGCTGGGACAGCATCGCCCGCTACGACGATCCGGTGGCCTGGGTCCGCCGGGTCGCCTGGAACCTGGCGGTCAGCCGGTGGCGCCGGGCGCGTACCGCGATGAACTTCCTGCGCCGCCAGCGGACCGACGAGCCGCAGACCGACGGGCCAAGCCCGGAACGCGTCGCGCTGCTCGCGGCCCTCGGAAAACTGCCGTCCGCGCAGCGCCGGGCCATCGTGCTGCGGTACATGGCCGACCTGACGGTGTCCGACATCGCCGAGCGTGAACGGGTCCCGGAGGGGACCGTGCGCTCCTGGCTGACGCGTGGCCGGGCCGCGCTCGCCGCCGAGCTGAACGGAGGTTCGCTGTGACCGACACCCTGGACGAGCTCTTCGCCGACCTGCGCGCGGACGCCGTACTCGAGATCCGCCCGCCGGGCGTCGCGGCGGCCCGCCGGACCGTGCGCCGCCGCCGCACCACCACCGCGGTCGCCTCGGGCTGCGCGGTGATCCTGGCCATCGCCGCCGGGTTCGCCCTGACCAGCCGCCCTTCCGACCAGCGGCAGACTCCGGTCGTGGCCGCCACCTCCGCCGCACCCGCGGATCCCGTGACGGTGGCTCAGCGCAAGCTCGCGGAGACCAGCACCGGCACCACGGTGGTCGACGTCGCCTCGCCGGTGATCAAGGACTACGAGCGCGAGCAGAAGAAGCATTACCTGGGAAACCTGACCCTCCGGCTGGCCTGCGCCGGCCAGGGGCGGATCACGTTCGCCGTGATGAGCGTGCGCAACTCGTTCGGAACCTGGGGGGAGCATGTGCGGCTTTCCGCCGACTGCGCGACCGACCCGGTTCCGGCCGAGACAGTGTTCGCCATGACAGGCTCGGAGCACTACCAGTTCCGGCTGATCGAGAGCACAACGGCACCGGGCGCCGGGTTCGCTTTCCGGATCACCGCCGACACCGGTACACCGATCGACGCCAAGGACTGGAACCGCACGGTCGACCCGCAGCGTGCGCTCGAGCTCGACAACCGTACGGTCAAGGCCGCCACCTCGATGCGCACACGGGTCATGGAACCGGGATTCGTTGAGGCACCCGGTGTTGCCGAGGGCCGGTACCGGATCGCGATGGCCTGCGCCGGCGCCGGCACCGCCATCCTCGTGATCCGGCTGGACGGCAGGACCGTCGCCCGCGCCGAACTCGAGTGCACGTGGCAGATCACCCAGAAGGAGTTCGAGGTGGGGAACGTGGACGAACGCGTGACCACCGCCCTCGGCTACCGCTCGGACAAGCCCGCGGACGGTCTCGTCGCCTGGGCCTGGATCAGGGTGTAGAAATTTCCGGCGGCCGGGTGCAACCGGCCGCCGGCAGCCGGCGTGTAGTCGCCGTGACAGCCATCGCCCGGGAAGAGACGGAGACGCGGACCGACGTGCGCCCCTCCTTCGACGAGCTGTACGCCGCCCACTACGCCGACCTCACCGTGCAGCTCTACGCGTACTTCGGTGACCGGCAGGAGGCGCACGACGTCGTCCAGGAGGCGTTCTACCGTGCCCTGGTCCGCTGGAACCGGATCGCCGGGTACGACGACCCGGTCGCCTGGATCCGCCGCGTCGCCTGGAACCTGGCGGTCAGCCGGTGGCGCCGGGCCCGTCTCGCGCTCAGCTTCCTCAACCGGCAGCCGCGCGCCGAACCGCACACCGAGGGGCCCAGCCCGGAGCGGGTGGCCCTGGTCGCCGCGCTCGGAACCCTGCCGGACGCGCATCGCCGCGCTGTGGTGCTGCACTACCTGGCCGACATGAGCATCGCGGAGATCGCCCAGCGGGAGGCCGTCGCGATCGGCACGGTCAAGTCCTGGCTGTCCCGTGGGCGCTCCGCTCTCGCCACCGCGCTCGATGGAGGCGTGCTGTGACCGACACCCTGGACGAACTCTTCGCCGAACTGCGAGCCGAGACGCTGCGGACGGTCCAGCCGGCCGGCACCGAACCGCTGCGGCGGGCGGCGCGGCGGCGCCGGGCGGCCCTGTCGAGCGGCGCGGCCGTCGCGGTGCTGGCGATCGCCGGCCTGACAGCGGTCGTCCGCCCGAGCGGCGACACGACACCGGCGGCCGAAAACGCGCCGTCCTTCTCCGCGGCGACGCTGACCGCCGAGGTGGCACGGGCCCTGGAAATCAACGATCTCAACAACCCCTACCCCGGGGCGATCATCACTGACACCGGGTTCGGATCGCAGCAGTCCCGCCGTGACCTGCTCGGCGGCCGCTACGAGGTTCGGATGGTCTGCTACGGGACCGGGACGATGCACGTCAGCGTGACCGCCTCCGCGGTGGGTGCGGTGCCGTCGACGACGGTGACGCCCGTCGTGTGCGACACCGCGCAGACCACGGTCCTGTCGGTGCCCTTGACCATGCCGGAACCGAGCGGCCACCTGATCGTCCAGGTCGATCCGGAGGTGGCCGGGCCAGGGCGGGCCGCCTTCGGCTACACCCTGGAGCTCGCCCTGGACGACCGGTCCCGCTGGCAGCAGACGGCTGCGGACGTCCTCGGCGAGAAGACGGCCGGCTACGTCAGCTCCGGCTCGCAGTTCCTGACCGACGGCGGAGTGGGGTACGAGGACGAGCGCATGGAACCCGGGCGGTACCGCGTGCGGGCGGTCTGCGTCGGATTCGGCACGGTCCGCCTCAGCGCCGGCCCCACACCGTCCGCCGCAAATCCCCCGACCGGTGGTCAGCTCGGCGTTCTGCGGTGCGCGCCGAACAATCCCGTGCCGGCCACGGTGACCTACACCGTGACCGGGGACGGGCTGTACTACGACGTCGAGCCGGCACCCGAGGCGCGCGGCCGGGCGGCGGTGGCCACCATGGCCGAACGCCTCTAGAGGCGGCCGTTGCGGAACACGTCGACGAAGTCCTGGTGGTCCTCGCGGGCCTGGTCGCCGTACTTGTGGGCGAACTCGACCAGGTGCCGGACGAAGCCGGCCTCGTCCTTGTCGACCACCGCGACGATCGCCTCCTCGGTGGAGAAGTCGACCAGGTCGTGGCTGGACTCGTCGTCGGCGACCGAGTGCATCCGGGCCACCGCGCGGCCCAGGTCGGCGATCACACCGGTCAGCTCCTCCGGCTCGTTCACATCCGACCAGTCCAGGTCGGCGGCGTACGGCGAGACCTCGGCGACCAGCTGGCCGATCCCGTCGAGCTCGGTGTAGCCCAGCCACGGGTCGGCGTGCGCCTGCAGGGCCCGCTGCGACTCCGAGGTCCGGTGACCCTGGTGCTGGAAGTAGCCGCGGACCCGCTCGTCGTCGATCCACCGGGCGACGGCCGGAACCTGCGCCTGCTTCATGTAGATGATGACGTCGTTCTCCAGGGCCTCGGTGTGCCCCTCGAGCAGCAGGTTGTACGACGGGAGGCCGGCCGAGCCGATGCCGACGCCCTTGCGCAGCTTGATGTCCTTGATGTGCAGCGACACCGGGCGGGTGGCGTCCGGCAGCGTGTGAAGGTACTGGTCGAAGGCGGCCCGGACCTTCACGTCGGCCACCCCGTCGATCTCGAAGACGCCCTCGCCGAGGGAGAACCGCCGCTCGTAGTCGTCGATCGTGGTCTGCCCGGCCAGCAGGTCGACCCGCGTGTTGAGCCTGGCCTCCTGCAGCACACGACGCAGCACACCGTCGGCGTTCTCCAGGGTGATCGAGCCGATCGCGTCGTCGCCGCCGTGTGCGATCGCGCGCAGCTCGGTCAGGTAGGAGCCGGCGAAGGTGGTCACCAGCGAGGTGATGTCGTCGTCGGAGAGCGCTTTCGCGTACCCGATCAGGGCGACACTGGCCGCGAACCGCTTGAGGTCCCAGCTGAACGGTCCGACGTACGCCTCGTCGAAGTCGTTGACGTTGAAGACCAGGTGGCCGGAGGAGTTCATGTAGGTGCCGAAGTTCTCGGCGTGCAGGTCACCGTGGATCCACACCCGGCTGGTCCGCTCGTCGAGATAGCTGTCGTCACGGTAGTCCGCGGTCAGGTCGGCGTAGAACAGCGAGGCGCTGCCCCGGTAGAACGCGAACGGGGAAGCCGCCATCTTCCGGAACTTGCGGCGGAACGCGGCCGGGTCCTGCGCCATCAACTCGCCGAACTCGCGGCTCAGCACGTCGATGATGAAGTCGGCACGGGAGGAGAAGCCCATGCGGGTGAGGCTACTCACCGATCGGGGCGGAGAGGCTACGCTTCCCGCTATGTCCGCTTCCCGTCTGCTGCGAATCGGAACCCGCTCCTCGCCGATGGCGCTCGCCCAGGTCGAGCGCGTGCGGCAGATGCTCGCCGCGCGGCGGCCGGAGGTGACCGTCGAGGTCGTGCCGCTGACCACCAGCGGCGACCGGTGGCAGGGCTCTCTCTCCGAGCTGGGCGGCAAGGGCGCGTTCACCAAAGAGGTGGACCAGGCGCTGCTGGACGGCCGGGCCGACGTGGCCGTGCACTGCGTCAAGGACGTGCCCGGCGACCGGCCCGCACCGGCCGGCACGACCTTCGTGGCCTATCTGGAACGCGACGACGTGCGCGACTGCCTGGTGCACCCGGACGGCAAGCGCATCGAGGAACTGCCGGCGGGGTCGCGGATCGGCACGTCAGCCGTACGCCGCATCGCCCAGATGGCCCTGCACTGGCCGCACCTGATCCCCGTGCCCATCCGCGGGAATGCCAATTCCCGCCTGGCCAAACTCGACGCCGGTGAGTACGACGCGCTGCTCCTCGCGGTCTCCGGCCTGCACCGGATCGGCCAGCCCGCCCGGATCACCCAGACGATCGACATCGACACGTTCGTCCCGGCGGTCGGCTCCGGCACACTCGTCCTGCAGAGCCGCCAGGACGACAGCGCGGCGCTGGAGATCGCCCAGTCACTGGGCGACCGGCGCACGGCGGTCGAGACCGAGGCCGAGCGCACGATGCTGCACATCCTGCAGGGCAGCTGCCAGTCACCGATCGCGGGTTACGCCCGCACCGAACCGGACGGGCGCATCAGCCTGCGCGCCCGGGTCATCAGCCTGGACGGCAAAACCGTGCTCGACGTCCACGAGTGGGCCTCCGACCCGGTCGTCCTCGGCACGTCGGTCGCGGCCGCCCTCCTACGCCAGGGCGCCCGAGACATCCTCACCGCTGACAGCGGAGTCTGATCCCGGGTCAGTCACCTGACTATGGCTGCTGCTCACCGCCCTTGCCGGGCAGGCTCTTGCCTAGGAACCCGGCGTCGCGCGATCGTTTCACCCAGAACCGTGCTGTACGTTCCGACACCAAGCCGAAGTGCTGTTGGACCGCCCTGGTCGGGCTCCGGCCGTCATGCTGACGGTAGACGTCGGCGACCTCGCTGAGAATTGACGGAGTAATCCTGCTTCGCGCGCGACGCCGTGCTGCCCTCACCGCAGGCAGGGTCACGCCCGCACGAACATCCGCGAGAGCGAGTGGCCTGGCTCGCACCCGGCCTGAGGCATCTCGCTCCACCGGTACCGCAACGTACCTGGTGGCTAGCTCGAGCATCTCTTCGACTCGAAGGGCGCGCAGGTCGACGCTTCTGACCTCCTGTTCGGACGACTCGATGGTGATTCTCTGGCAGAGAGGGATCCCATGCCGTACGACAACAGCCATCCGCCACCCCGGGGTGGTGCTGCTGCCGGTACTGATGAGATCGAAGCGCCGTGGCACCCAGTACTCACCGTCACCCAACGGCACCTGCTCGATCACCGACTCGCCAGGAGCTGGCTTGTAACCGTTACGGAGCCGAGTTATTGCCTCATCGTCCGGATCAACATCGATCGTGACCGTCATGGTGTCCCTCCGGTGGCAATCAACCCGCGCGCCAGTTGCCTAGGCAACAAGAGTACGACTGCGGAATTATCAATCCATGGCAAATGCAGGGACGTATGAAGGGCCGGCTGTGCTGGTCACCAGTAGCCACGAGATCGCCGTCGAGGTAGCGCTGCGGGTCGACCAGATTCGAGGCTTGGCTACATGGCATGGCGATGTGACAGCGGATCCAACCGAAGACTTCTGGTCAGTTCTTCAAGCCCGTCAGGGAAGGTTGAGGTTGCCCAATGGCGCGGAAGGCATGTTCATTCCAGCACGAACGGTTATCGGATCCGGTCAGTTGAAAATCACTGGGAGCGGAACAGCGCCGTTCTGAAGAGCGCGGCCGGACCGCGGAGAAATCCGCACCCCTTCCTGACTCAGGATGAAGGCGGGATGACCAGCGGCGCGGTGAGGGCGAGCGGGTCGGGGCGGCTGACGCCACCGAGGCCGGACTGTTCGGCGGCGATCTTCTCCTGGAGGCGCAGGATGCCGTGCAGCAGCGCCTCGGGTCGCGGCGGGCAGCCCGGGACGTAGACGTCGACCGGGATGATCTGGTCGACGCCCTTGGTCACCGAGTAGGAGTCCCAGTAGGGGCCGCCGCAGTTCGAACACGAGCCGAACGAGATCACGTACTTCGGCTCGGGCATCTGGTCGTAGAGCCGCTTGATGGCCGGCGCCATCTTGTCGGTCACCGTGCCGGACACCACCATGAGGTCGGCCTGCCGCGGCCCGTGCGCGAACGGGATCACCCCGAGCCGCATGAAGTCGTGCCGGCTCATGCTGGACGCGATGAACTCGATCGCGCAGCAGGCCAGCCCGAAGTTGAACACCCACAGGGAATAGCGACGCCCCCAGTTCAGAACGAACCGGATGGGTTCACCGAGCACACCAGGCAGCGCCATGCGGTCAACCTAACCCATCACCGTACGGCGCGGTCAGGGTCATCGGCGTCCGCGCCATCTCCAACACCCGCTCCGGGAACCGCGGGCCCTCGGTGTAGTAGCGGGCCCGGGTCCGGCCGACCGGTTCCAGCAGCCCGGCGGCGGTCAGGTCACGGAGGTCGCGCTGAGCCTGCTGGAGCGTGAGCCCTTCAGCCGACTGGTATCGAGCCCTCCGAACACGACCGGCCATCGCGACGTCGTGCAGCGCGGAGACCATCCGCTCGTCCAGGCCGGCATTCCTCGTGTAGGAATCAAGCAGGTCCCACACCGCGGCCGATTGGTCCGCGCGCGCCTGCACCGTCTGCGCCTGCTGGTGGTATGCGACAAGACTGAACCTGATCCAGCTGGAGACGTCCTGATCCGGTCGATACACCGGGCCCCGCCGCTGTAGTTCACCGTAGTAGTCCCAGGTATTCCCGCCGTTGCCAAGCCACGCCTCGATCGACGAGAACTCGGGAGCGAGCACGCCCTCTCGTGCGATGAGGAGGGTCTGCAACGAGCGCGACATACGGCCGTTGCCGTCAGCCCAGGGGTGGATGGACACCAGGTTCAGATGCCCCATTGCGGCGCGGATCAGGGGGTGACTGCCGTCGTCGGTGTTGAGCCAATCCACCAGTTCGCCCATCAAACCGGGCACCGCGGCCGCATCCGGTGCCGTATACGCGGCAAGCCGCGGGTTGCGCGGGCTAGTGACATAGACCGGGCCCCGCCGCCATTGGCCCGCCGGTTTGTTGCGGGTGTGACGGTGGCCTTGCAGCATCCAGTGCAGGGCGTTCAGCAGGCCCTTGGTGTAGGTGAAATCAGCCACGTCGTGCAGCGTCTGGACATACGTCATCATTCGCTGGTAGGCGAGGGTCTCCTCGCGGTTCTCCTCGGAGACATCGACGTCTCGCTCGCCGTCCATCAGGTCCTGGACGTCTTCGGTCGATACCCGAAAGCCCTCGATGGAGTTCGACGCCGCGACGGCGTCAGCGGTCAAGAATTTCCGCAGTCCATACGTCCATTTAGCCGGATTGGCCTGGACCTGGTAGCGCAGCCTCTGGCGCATCTCTTCGATGCCGCCCAGGACCTGCTGGTCGGCGGCAGTCAGGCCTGGCGTCGGGTAGAGCATCCTTGAAGCTTACACGCAATCATTGCGTCATCGCGTCATTGGTCGCTGTAGGTGGCTGAGGAAGCCGGTCAGGAGGGCCTCTCGCAACGCCGGCGGGGCGGCGTTCAGGACGGTGTTGACGGTGGCCATCTGGGAGAAGTCGCCGCCTCCGAGACCCAGGCCCTCGGCCAGGGCCGCGATCAGGTCCGGCGTCACCATGTCCGGGGTCAGCGGGGGCAGGTCGGGGACCTCGATCGGGCCGCGGGCGTTGGTGGCCGCGACCGCTGCGGCCAGGTCGGCGGCGAAGGAGTCGACTGTTGCGCGGACGGAAGCGGTCACGGTCAGGTGGATGGTCGGGGGGAACTCGGCGAAGGCCATCTGGGGCTGGGTGTGCCAGCCCCGGGCCGCCAGTTCGTCGGCCAGGACGAACAGGTCGGCGCCGTCGGAGGCCAGGCACACCACGCTGGTATCGGCGGGTGCGTAGAGGCGGACGCCCTCGGTTGCGGAGACCGCGTCGGCCAGGATCCGCACCGCCTCGCGGGTCTGCGACGCCAGGTCCAGGTAGCCCGCGTCGCCGATCGAGCGCAGCGTGGCCACGGCAGCGGCGATCGGGCCACCGGACCGGGTGGACGAGATGACCGGATTAATCATCGTATAGCCCGGCCAATCGGCGAAGGCGAAGTACTGCGGCAGGCGCAACGATGCGTTGCGGTGCAGGAGGATCGAGACACCCTTCGGGGCGTAGGCGTATTTGTGCAGGTCGACCGAGATGCTCGTGACGCCGGGGACGGAGAGGTCGAACGGCGGCAGGTCGGCGCCGAGGCGTCGCAGGTACGGCAGGATCCAGCCGCCGAAGCAGGCGTCGACGTGGAACCGCACGCCACGCGAGGCGGCGATCGCGGCGATCTCCGGGATGGGATCGACGACGCCGTGCGCATAGCTGGGTGCGGAGGCCGCGACGAGGACGGTGTCCGGGCTGATTGCCGCGGCCATCGCTTCCGGGTCGGCTTTCAGACCCTTCATGGGTACGGGCACAAGCTTCACCCGCAGATAGTGAGCCGCCTTCGCGAACGCCGCGTGGGCCGTCGACGGGACCACGAGCTGTGGACGATCGATCTCCGGGTGCGCGTCCCGGGCCGCCTTCACCGCCAGCATCAGCGACTCGGTGCCGCCGCTGGTGACGCTGCCGACCGTCTCCTGATCGCCGCCCAGCAGCCGGGCTGCCGCACCGACCAGCGCGTTCTCCATCGCGAGCAGCGACGGGAACGCCGTCGGGTCGAGCCCGTTCACCGACGACGAGATCGCGTGTGCCGCCCGTGCCAGCTCGTCCAAACCGTCGACGGCCGGGTCGTAGACGTACGCGAAAAGCCTTCCGCCATGGGTCGGCAGGTCGGCCCCGCGCAGTTCCCGCAGCTCGGCGAGGACCTGCTCGCCCGGTACGCCCTTCGCCGGCAACGCGTCGATCATGCCGGTGACGTTATCCGCTCGTCGTACCCGCGGAGAAGGACCACGGCCACCCCGACCAGCAGCGCCGGTACGACGGTGAAGCCGAGCAGCACGCCGAGCCGCGCCGTGTCGGTCTGGCCGGCCGCCTCGCCGGTGGCCGACGACGCGTACCCGAAGATCTGCAGCATCAGCGCGTAGATGCCGGGCCCGAGTGCCAGCCCGAGGGTCTCCCCCGCGGTCCACAGGCCGGTGAAGACTCCGGCCTGGCGGCGGCCGGTGCGCTCGGTGTCGTACGCGATGCAGTCCGGCAGCATCGCCATCGCGAACACCTGCTGGCCGGCGTATCCGGCGCCGATCAGCGCCACCACCAGGTAGACCGCGACGGCGGGCACGGCCGGGGAGGCGAGCAGGACCAGCGCGCCGGCAGCGAAGATCAGCGAGGCGGCGATCAGCGAGCGGAGTTTGCCGTACCGGTTGCCGACGGCGGTCCAGAGCGGCATCACCAGCAGGGCCGGGCCGACGAACGCGGCGAACAGGAACGTCGCACCGGACTTCTGGACCAGCACGTGGTCGGCGAAGTACTTGACCCCGGCCAGCATCGTGCCGATACCGGCGGCCTGGACGATCCAGCAGATCAGCAGGGCTCGGAACGGAGCGTTGCCCGCTGCCACGCGCAGCTGGGCCCGCAGGGTCGGTTCGGACTCGCTCGCGGTTTTCGAGTGTGCTTTACGCGTACCCCAAAAAGTCGCAAGCGTGCCCACGACGATGAGTGCGCCGACAAACGCGCCGGACCACCGATGTCCCTCGCGTCCGCCGCCGGTGAGCTCGACCACCAGCGGCGCGAGTGCGCCGGAGATCAGGATGGCGAGTGCCAGAACCGCGACGCGCCAGGTCATGAGGCGAGTCCGCTCGGCGTATCCGTCGGTGAGTTCGGCGGGCATCGCGACGTAGGGGACCTGGAAGAACGCGTACGCGGTGGCGGCCGCGAGGAACGCGCCCGCGACGTAGGCACCGGAGGCCGCCCCGCTCGGGAACGGCGCCAGGAAGATCGCGGCGAACAGGAAGCCCAGCGCGAGGCCCGCACCCAGCAGGAACGGCCGGCGGGAGCCGCTGCGGTCGGAGATCCGGCCGGCGATCGGATTGACCAGGACATCCCAAGCCTTCGGCAGCAGTACGAGGAGACCGGCCACACCGGCCGCCACGCCGAGCGTGTCGGTCAGATAAGGCAGAAGGAGCAAACCCGGCACCGTGCCGAACGCGCCCGTGACCAGGGATCCAAGCGCATATCCAGCCAAAACACCGCGAGGCAGCACACCCGTCGGGGGTACCACGGGAGAGGGACCGGCCGTCGTCATGGACGCGCATCGTAACCATGATCGCGCCCGGCCGCCTACGCTCGCCGCTATGAAAAGCGTCGCGGCCGGCGTCGCCGCCAGCCACCCGGCCACCGCTCGCACCGGGGTACGGATCCTGCAGGCCGGAGGGTCCGCGGCGGACGCGGCGGTGGGTGCCGTCCTGGCGTGCTGCGTCGCCGAGACCGTCTACACCGGACTCGGCGGCGGCGGGTTCGCCACCTACTTCGAGGCGAGCACCGGCAAGGTCACCTGTCTGGACTTCTTCGTGTCCGTGCCGGGGCTCGACGGCGACCGCAAGGCCGAGCCGATGGTCGCGGTCGACGTCTTCTTCGGCGGGCTGCCACAGATCTACTCGATCGGCGGGGCCAGCGTGGCCGTTCCGGGCGTCCCGGCCGGTCTCGGCGAGGTCCACCAGCGCTGGGGCCGGCTGCCCTGGGGTGAGGTGGTCGCACCGGCCGCCGGTCTGGCGCGGACCGGGGTGCTGCTCCCGGCCGCGCACGCTCGCACGCTGGAGTCGTGCGCACCCGCTTTGGCGTACGGGGAGGGCGCGGCCCTCTACTCACCCGGCGGCCGTCTCCTTCAGGGTGACGAACTGCTCTTCCATCCGGGCCTGGCGACCGCGATGGACGCGCTGGCCGCCGACGGGCCGCAGGTCTTCTACACCGGCGCCTACGGTGCGCTGCTGGTCGAGACGGTCCGCGCAGCCGGCGGCACGATCGGCCCGGCGGACCTGGCCGCCTACCGCGTCGCCGAGACGTCGGTGGACCACGCCTCCGTCGCCGGATACCGCGTGCACGCCCGGCACGACCTGAACCGGACCGTGGACACGATCGGCGCGCTGCCGGACGACCTCTCCCGGCCGTCGCGGGCGGTCGGTGTCGCGGCGGCGCTGCGCAACAAGGGCGCGCAGCGGCTCGGCGACACCACCAACGTGTCCGTGGTCGACCCGGAGGGCAACGCCTGCGTGATCACCACGACGCTCGGACTGGGTGCCGGCGTCTGGCTGCCCGGACTCGGGATCAACCTGAACTCGATGCTCGGCGAGGGTGAGCTGCTCACCGAGGACCTGGTGCCGGGGCGGCGGATGTCGTCGTACATGTGCCCGCTCGTGGTGATCGGGCCGGACGGGGCGCTCGCGGTGGCGGCGGGGTCGGCGGGTGCGTCGCGTATTCGTACCGCCCTGGTGGACACGCTGCTCGGGGTGCTGGTGGACCGGCTGAGCGTGCCGGACGCGATCGCCCGGCCCCGGTTCCACGTGGTCGAGGAGACCGTGCACGCCGAAGCCGGCTACCCGCCCGCGGAGTTGGCCGCGTTGGCGGAAGCCGGCTGGCAGGTGGTGGAGTGGCCGGACATCAACCACTACTTCGGCGGGGTGACCGCGGTGGGGCGGGCCGGCGCGGCGGGTGATCCTCGCCGGGGCGGTGTGGGCCTGCTGCTCTGAGGACTCACATCTTGCGGGCTGCGATGGCAGCGGCGTCGGCGGCCGTCTCCCGAATGCCGACCTCGATGTCGGTGGCGGTCAGGCCGAAGGTCCGCTCGGTCAGGGTGGAGTCGAGCACGAACGGGAAGTAGAACTGGTAGTCCATCTCGGCCAGCTCGCGGGCGATCGGGACGACCAGCCCGGCGGTGCGCATGACGAACCGCGGAAGCTTGCGGATCTTGGGCATCGGCTGGCCGGCCACCGCGGCGTAGCGCCGGGTCAGCTCCCGGATCGAGATCGGTGCGGCTGACGGGACGTGCCAGGCCTTGCCGTGCGCGCGCTCGTCACGGGCCAGCTCGACCAGCGTGCGGGCCATGTCGCCGGTGTAGGTGAAGGTGTGCGGCGCGTCGACGTCGGCCGGGGCCCAGGCGGTGCGCCCGGCGTTCATGGCCGGCAGGATCACCGCGGAGAAGACGCCGGCGGCGCCCGCGCCGATGTAGTCCGAACCGCGGGCCTCGACCGTGCGCACCCCGCTGGCCAGCGCGTCCTCCCACATCCTGATGCGGATCCGGCCCTTGCGACCGGTCGCGGCGAGCGGCGTGCTCTCGGTCATCAGGCCGCCGGGCTGCTGCCCGTATCCGTAGAGGTTGCCGGTGATCGCATACACCGCGTCGTTGGCCTTGGCGGCGGCGATCATCGCGTTGTTCATCGGGAACCACTTGTCGGCCCACTCGGTGTACTTCGGGTTCGCGCAGTTGTAGACGACCTCGGCACCCTTGGCGATCTCGGTGAGCCGGCGCGCGTCGGAGGCGTCGGCGGCGAGCCGCTCGATCAGCGGGTGCTCCGGGCCGCCGCCGCTGCGGGTGACGATCCGGACGGTCTCGCCGCGGTCGGCGAGCAGCCGGGCGACGCCTGAGCCGATCGGGCCGGAACCGATGATGACGTGCATCTCACTTCTCCCGCTCTCGTTAGTGAGCACTGCTCTCTGTTGAGAACAACAGTCGCACACGGGTTCGCGTTTGGCAAGAGCAGTGCTCTCGTTGTGGCACACTGGCCTCATGAGCGCCGCCAACCTGCGGGCCCGGGTCCGGGCCGAGATGACCGAAGAGATCAAGAGCGTCGCCCGGCGCCACCTGGCCACGGACGGGGCGAACCTGTCGCTCCGGGCGGTCGCGCGGGACCTGGGCATGGCCTCGTCCGCTGTCTACCGCTACTTCGCCAGCCGGGACGACCTGCTCACCGCGCTGATCATCGACGCCTACGACGCGGTCGGCGAAGCGGCGGAACACGCCGCCACCGGAGGCACCACGCCCCTGGAGAGATGGCTCGCGGCCTGCCACGCGGTTCGGGAGTGGGCTCTCGCCAACCCGCACGAGTGGGCGCTGATCTACGGCAGCCCGGTGCCCGGCTATCAGGCGCCGCAGGACACCATCGTGCCGGCGACCCGGGTGCTGCTCCTGCTCGGCGCGACGCTGGCGGGGGCGTACCAGTCCGGGGTTGCGCCGGCCCGCGAACCGCTGCAGGGCCGATTCGCCGAGGAGCTGACCCCGATCGCGGAGTCGTTCCTCCCCGGCCTCCCGGCGCGCGCGGTGGCCGACACGATCGCGGCGTTCTTCCAGCTGTGCGGCGCGGTCAGCTCAGAGCTGTTCGGCCAGCTGAACAAGTCGGTCGAGGAGGACCGTCGCGGCTTCTTCGAATACCAGATGCGCGGAGCCGCCACCCTCGCCGGCCTCTAAAAACCCGCGTGTGGAGTTGGGGTGCGCAGGAGGGCCGAACTCCACACGCGGACTCGTGCACCTCTGGCGTGTGGAGTTCGGGTGCGCAGGAGGGCCGAACTCCACACGCGGATTTGTGCAGCTTTGGCGTGTGGAGTTGGGGTGTGTGGGAGGGCCGAACTCCACACGGAATTTAGGGGTGGCGGGCGTGTAGGACGTGGCCGCCGGGAGTTTGCGGGGGCACGTCGGGGCGGTTGAAATAGCGGGCGGCCATGGCTGACGGGCCCAAGTCGTCGATTTCGGTCAGGCCCCGTGAGGTCAGCTCGGCGGCGACCTCCTCCGGCTCGAAGTAGGTCAGCCACGGCTCGCCCAGCTTGGCCACCCGCTCGGCACGCGCCTCCAGGTGCGCGCGGCGCTCAGCCGTCATCCGCTCGAGCGGCTGCGCGTAGTCGAACGCCACCTCATTGCCCTCACCCGCGGCGATCACGTCGAGCGTCTCGCCGAACGCCTCCGCGGTCAGATAGGGCACGACGCCGAGCCAGAGGAAGAACGCCGGGCCGTCCAGAGCCAGCTCCAGTGGCTCCTTTTCCAGATCGACACCAACATAACGGATATTTCCAGAAATATCGATGCCGGTGTCTGTGAGCCGCCGACGCTTCCACTCCTGCGTGGAAGGGTGATCAACCTCGGTCACCCGCAAGCCATCGAACGGGTTGCGATAGGCGAACGTGTCCAGGCCCGCACCCACGATCACGAGATCACGGATTCCCCGGTTCACGGCCGCTGCCAGCGCATCCTCAGCGAAACGGTGCCGGGCCGCGATGAACAGCCGCATGCCGCGGCGCGGTGCGTCAGCCAGGAGATCCGCTTCCGGTTCACCCAGGATGCGTACGGCGTACGCGTCCCGAAAAATCGCGCCTCCCTCCAGCACCTGATGCGCCGCCCGGTAACGCGCCGCACTGTAGGCAGTCCGGCTCGGCTGTCCCCGCTCCATCAGGGCATCCACCCCGCCTGAGCGATCAACACCCGGTCACCCCGCATCGGCACTCCCTCCGAGAGCAGGCGCGCCCGCGCCTCCTGCTCGTGACCCGGTGGAAGCCGCCCGGCGCCGTTGCACACCCGATGCCACGGCACGCCGCCACCGTGCAGCGCCATGATCCGGCCCACCTGTCGTGGCGAGTTGCGCCCGGAACGGTCGGCCAGGGCGTCGGCGATCGCCCCGTACGACATGACCCGGCCCTCGGGGATGCTCTCGACCAGCGCGAGGACCTCTTCGACGTACTCCTGCGGTGTCATCAACCGCCACGATATGGGATCTGACAACGATCGACACCGGCCTGCCGAGCACAATGGGCCTGGTGCGGGAAGTGGTGACCGGTGCGCGCCGGATCGTGGTGAAGGTGGGGTCGTCCTCACTGACCACCGCGGCGGGCGGCATCGACGAGCAACGTGTCGACGCCCTGGTCGACGTTCTGGGCAAGCTGGCCTCCGAGGGGCGCGAGGTCGTCCTCGTCTCCAGCGGCGCGATCGCCGCCGGGCTGGCCCCGTTGCAGCTGCGCCGCCGACCGCGTGACCTCGCCACCCAGCAGGCCGCCGCCTCGGTCGGGCAGGGCCTGCTGATCGGGCGGTACATCGCGGGGTTCGCCCGGTTCGGCCTCACCGTCGGCCAGGTGCTGCTGACCGTCGACGACGTGACGAGGCGCGCGCACTACCGAAATGCGTATCGGACGTTGCGCAAACTGCTCGACCTGGGCGCGCTGCCGATCGTCAACGAGAACGACACGGTGGCCACCGAGGAGATCCGGTTCGGCGACAACGACCGGCTGGCCGCGCTGGTCGCCGCCCTGGCGCACGCCGACCTGCTCGTGCTGCTCTCCGATGTGGACGCCCTCTACACCGGCAGCCCGTCGGACCCCGCGTCCCGGCGCATCCCGCTGGTGCGCGACGACACCGACCTGGCCGGCATCGAGGTCGGCACGGCCGGCAAGTCCGGCGTCGGCACCGGTGGCATGGTCACCAAGGTGGAGGCGGCCCGGATCGCCACCGGATTCGGCATCCCGGTGGTGCTCACCGCCGCCCCGCTGGCCGGATCCGCGCTGGCCGGCGAGGAGGTCGGCACCCTCTTCCAGGCCGCCGCGCAGCGCCCCGCCGCCCGGCTCTTCTGGCTCGCGCACGCCACCTCACCGCGTGGACGGCTCCACCTGGACGCCGGTGCGGTCGCGGCCGTCGTGGCCCGTCGCAAGTCGCTGCTGCCCGCCGGGATCACCGCGGTGGACGGTTCGTTCGCGGCCGGCGACCCGGTCGACCTGGTCGACGCGGGCTCCGGGGTGCCGGTCGCGCGCGGCCTGGTCAACTACGACGCTGTCGAACTGCCCGCGCTGTTGGGCCGGTCGACCCCGGAGTTGGCCGCCGAGCTCGGTCCAGGCTATGAACGAGAGGTCGTCCACCGCGACGATCTCGTACTCCTCTGATCTGATTTTCCGCCTTTGAGGGAAGGGTTTGCCATGAGCGTGCTGGAGCAGGCGGCAGCGGCCCGGGTCGCCGCCATCGACCTGGCCGGAGCCACCCGGGCCGAGAAGGACAGGGCCCTGCTGCTGATGGCGGACCGCCTGGTCGAGCGCACCGACGACATCGTCGCGGCGAACGAGGTGGACATTCGCAACGGCCGCGAGGGTGGTCTGTCCGAGGCGGTGATCGACCGGCTGCTGCTGAACCCGGAGCGGGTCGCCGCGATGGCCGACGGTCTGCGCCAGCTCGCCGCCCTGCCGGACCCGATCGGTGACGTGGTCCGCGGCTCGACCCTGGCCAACGGGCTGGAGCTGCGGCAGGTCCGGGTGCCGTTCGGCGTGGTCGGCATCATCTACGAGGGCCGGCCGAACGTGACCGCCGACGCGGCCGGCATCTGCCTCAAATCCGGCAACGCGGCGCTGCTGCGCGGCTCCGGCTCGGCGTTCTCGTCGAACGCGGCGATCGTCTCGGTGCTGCGCAAGGCGGTCGCCGACGCGGGTCTGCCGGCCAACACGATCCAGCTGCTCGACGCCACCACCCGCGACTCGGTGAAGGAGCTGATGCGGGCCCGCGGCCTGGTCGACGTCCTGATCCCGCGCGGCGGCGCCTCGCTGATCAAGACGGTGGTCGAGCAGTCGACGGTGCCGGTGATCGAGACCGGGGTGGGTAACTGCCACGTCTACGTCGACGCCGCCGCCGACCTGGAGAAGGCGCTCGGCGTCACGGTCAACTCGAAGACCCAGCGGCTGTCCACCTGCAACACCGCCGAGTCACTGCTGGTGCACGCCGAGATCGCCGACTCGTTCCTGCCGCTCGTGCTGGAGGAGTTCGAGGTCAAGGGCGTCACGGTGCACGGTGACGCGCGGGTCGCGGGCTACAGCGACGCGGTGGTCGCGGCCACCGAGGCCGACTGGGGCACGGAGTACCTGTCCGCCGACATCTCGGTCGCCGTCGTCGACTCGCTGGAGGACGCGCTCGACCACATCCGGCACTACGGGACGGGTCACACCGAGGCGATCGTCAGCGAGTCCACGACGGCCGTACGCCGATTCACCGCGGGCGTCGACGCCGCCGCCGTGATGATCAACGCGTCGACCCGGTTCACGGACGGTGGCGAGTTCGGCTTCGGCGCCGAGATCGGCATCAGCACGCAGAAGTTGCACGCGCGCGGGCCGATGGGCCTGCCCGAGCTGACCTCAACCAAGTACATCGTCACCGGGAACGGTCACACCCGCTGACGTCGCGTCGCTCGACGGAGACGGAGAAGACGACGAAGACGGAGACGGCGACGAAGACGGAGACGGGTCCGGCGACGGCGACAAAGACGGAGACGGCGACGGGGACGAAGACGGGGCCAGCGACGGGGACGGCGACGGGGACGGCGACGGGGACGGCGACGGCGACGGGGAAAAAGACGGGGACGGGGACGGGGAAGAAGACGGGGACGGGGACGGGGAAGAAAGCTTCTTCCCGAGCGTGACCGGAGAACTAGCGGCACCCCACGCCCCGGTCCAGTTCCCGGCAACCACGCGCACCCGATATGTCCACGTCCCGTCCGGCACCCCCGCATCGGTGCAGCGGGTGCCCGTGACAAGCCCACCACAGTCACCGGTGAGCCCGACCGTCATACCGCTCCTCGGGTCCACGCGGGTAACCCGGTAACCGTCCACCGGGATGCCGCCGACCACCGGCCACTGCACCGTCACCGACGCACCGTGGGCGCGAACCGCCGGCATCCCACCCTCGGGAAGCTCGGCGGCTCGCGCCACGATCGAACCGCCGTCGCTCTCCACCGACCACGCCGCCAGCGCCGCACCGGGCGCTGCCAGCAGGACACCGGCGGTCATGGCACCACCGGTCACCAGATACGCGAGCCGCACGGGACGCCCTTCGTCAGGAAGAAGCCGGGAAGTGGGGCGTCACTCAGCCGCGCTGGCGCCCTGGAGCGAGACCGGGAAGCTGAAGCTCGCGCCCTGGCACCCGTCCTGCGACGCGCCGGTCATGTGCACCGACTTCGGCAGGGTGAAGGAGGCGTCCGAGTTCGCCGGCACCAGGAAGTTCACCGAGAACGTCTCGCCCTTGCTGATCCGGCTCTCGCTGAAGTCGCCGAAGTAGACACCCGTGTTGTGGCACTCGCCGGAGGCGTTGCTCACGGCGATGCTGCCGGCGAGCGAGACCGTGGTGACGTTCACCGGGTACGGGTTGTCGTTGGAGATCGTGATCGCGCTGTCCGCGGTGACGCCCGGGTACAGCAGCTTGGTCGGGGTCGCCTCGACGGTCTCGAGCGCCACAGCCGTGCCCGCCTTCGAGTGCGCCTTGCCGCTTCCGTTGGCCAGCCACTGGGCGTACGCGGCGGTGGCACCACCGGCGACGACGGCGAGAGCGGTTCCGGCGATGACGGCGCGCTTGACAGACTTACGCATTTTGTGACGCTTCCTTTGAGTGGGAAGGCGCCGGTTTCGCCACTGACTCCCCGCCGGACTGGAGCGACCATCTTCATCGCCCAGCGGATCTTCGCCTCGCCTCAGGCCCTGTTCGGGCCTGCACCCATATTGCCTGACATATCCACCTTCACCCAATAGCCCGTTATTACCCAGAGTGATGTGCACATGGTTGCGAACGGGGTACCCGAACGGCTGAACTACCGAAACGCCCGCAGCGCCGTCAGCGTCGTGTTCACGTCGAACAGCGGCCCCTCGTTGCTGTCCCAGCCGCCGTCGCGACGCTGCGTCTCGGAGAGCCGCTTCCGCGTGTTCTGCAGCAGCCAGTCGTCACCGAGGTTGACCCGGCGCAGCACCGCGGCCATCGACGCCACGTCCGCCGGCGACATGTCCGACAGCCGGTCACCGAGGACCAACTGGACGCGGGCCGACTCGTAGAAGAACTGCTGCTGGTGCAACAACACGGCAGCGTGCCAGCCGGCCGCCAGGAACGACGGCCACGTGCCGTCCGGCCGCAGCTGGGAGGCCACCCATCCGGCGGCTCTCGGCAGCACGTCACCGAAGAGCGACCGGGTCTGATAGGGGTCCGCGTCAACCGCGGCAGTGGTGAGCCAGAAACCGGCGACCGCCGTCAGATAGAGGGTCGCCTCCGGATCGCCGGGCATCGCCCACGGCGGCGCCTGCTCGGCCAGCGCCTCGTGCTCCTGCCAGGTGCCGTCGCCGCGCTGCGCGGTGGTCAGCCAGTCCAGCGCCCGGTCGACCACCGGGCCGCGCAGGCCGCCGAGATCGTCGAGCTCGCTGAGACGGAAGCAGGTGGCGTCCACGGAGGGGACCGAGCCCTCAGCCGAGGCGGCCCAGCCGCCCTCCGGCATCTGCCCGGAGGCGATGCGGTCCACGACCTCCTCCGGGGCGGGCTGTCCGGCCCTGAGGAAGGACAACCTGGCCCGTTCGACCGGATCGCCGTGGGCGACCACGTACCCGATCGCGGCGTCTATATCGACCACGGTGGTGACGCTACCTCGCGCAACGACGATCTGCTCATCCAATCTCACGCTGAGGAGTCACCGGAGTGACTCCTCAGCGTGACAGATCAGTACGACGGGAGCGACGGGTCGACCGTGCTGACCCAGGAGACGATGCCGCCCTGGACGTGCACGGCGTCCTTGAACCCGGCCGCCTTGAGCGCGGCGAGAGCCTCCGCCGAGCGCACGCCCGACTTGCAGTGCAGGACGATCTGGCGGTCCTGCGGGAACTGCGCCAGGGCGGCGCCGGAGAGGATGTCGCCCTTCGGGATCAGCGTCGCGCCGGGGATCCGGTTGATCTCCCACTCGGCGGGCTCGCGGACGTCGACCAGGAACAGGTCCTTGCCGGAGTCTTGCCACTCCTTGAGCTCGCGGGCCGTGATGGTCGCGTTGAGCGTGGCCTGCTGCGCCTCGTCGGAGACCGCACCGCAGAAGTCCTCGTAGTCCTCGAGCAGGTCGGTGACCGTCGGGTTCTCTCCGCAGAGCGCGCAGTTCGGGTCCTTCCGCACCTTGATCTTGCGGTAGGACATCTCCAGGGCGTCGTAGACCATCAGACGGCCGACCAGCGGCTCGCCGATGCCGGTGATCAGCTTGATCGCCTCGTTGACCTGGATCGAGCCGATCGACGCGCAGAGCACGCCCAGGACGCCGCCCTCGGCGCAGCTCGGCACCATGCCGGGCGGCGGGGGCTCCGGGTAGAGGCAGCGGTAGCAGGGACCGTGCTCCTCCCAGAACACCGAGGCCTGCCCGTCGAAGCGGTAGATCGACCCCCACACGTACGGCTTGCCGAGCAGCACGGCGGCGTCGTTCACCATGTACCGCGTCGCGAAGTTGTCGGTGCCGTCGACGATCAGGTCATACTGACTGAAGATCTCTTTGACGTTGTCGCGGTCCAGCGCGGTGTTGTGGATGACCACATTCACCAGCGGGTTGACCTCGGCGATGCTGCGCGCCGCCGACTCCGCCTTCGGGGTGCCGATGTCGGACACACCGTGGATGATCTGGCGCTGGAGGTTGGACTCGTCGACCGTGTCGAAGTCGATGATGCCGAGCGTGCCCACACCGGCCGCGGCCAGGTAGAGCAACGTCGGCGAGCCCAGGCCACCCGCGCCGACCGCGAGGACCTTGGCGTTCTTCAGCCGCTTCTGCCCGTCCATCCCGACATCGGGGATGATCAGGTGACGCGAATAGCGGCGGATCTCGTCGACGCTCAGCTCGGCGGCCGGCTCGACGAGCGGGGGCAGAGCCACAGTTCACTCCCCGGGTTCGGTGGTAAGGATCGCCGCCTATTCTTGCTCGTTCTACGCCGACACGCCCATGACGTCGGACACGGGCCCGACATGCGGGATCGCGGAATATTTCAGGCCATCGGCTCGCCGGCGTACCGTTTGCCGTCCAGATAGGGCCAGGCGTTGCGGGTGCAGCCCTTCAGGCCGTACGTCTGCGGCATCATCACCGGCGCCTTCGCACCCTCGCCCGGACACTGCTCGTGCCCGTGCCCCAGCTCGTGGCCGACCTCGTGGTTGATGGCGTACCGGCGGTACTCCTCGAGGTGCCCCACGTAGTCCGGCACCGCCTCCCGCCAGCGCTCGGAGTTGATGATGACCTTGCCGGGGACCCGGCAGGAGGTGAACCCGGCGGTCTGCAGGCCACCTGTCGCGCACATCTGCTCCGAGGTGCGCGGCGACGCCAGATAGATCGTGAAGTCCGCGTTACCGGCCGAGCCGGAGACCCGCCGCATCCGCAGCCGCCCGTCGTTGACCCAGCTGCGCTCGTCGTCGAGGGTCTCGTCGATCCGCTCGGCGAACTCCGCGGCCGAGGGCCCGTCCAGCGACTTCTCGACGGCCACCTTGAAACGGTGCAGCCTGCCGGCCTCACCGAGCATCGGGCCGCGGCTCTTCGCGTACCCGAACTCTCCTGCCTTTCCGGTCTCAGCCGGCTCCTTCTCCGCCTGGGTCTCCCCCGCCTGGGCCTTCGGGGTCGCCGCCGGCACATTCGCCGCCGGGCCGACGCCCGCCGGCTCCGCGGCACGCTGCGCGGCCTCCCGGGCCGGAGCGATGGGTTGCTCATCGTCGCGGAGGCGATGTCCGATCACCAGAACAAGAACAACAAGCAAGATGTACGCGAGGAGCACGGCCCGCCGCCGCCTGCGCAGAGTCCTGGCCGAGACCGTGACCGGCGCAGCGTGCTTGGCAACCGTCTCGGTACGCGAATGCGCCGGCACATAGTCGTCGTCGCCCCGGGACAGCACTGTCGGCAGGAAGGCGTTCTCGTGCTCCTCGGATTCGGCCTCGGTCGGCGGGTGTGACGGTTCCGGACGCTCCGCAGGAGGTGGCGGCACATAGAGCCGCGCCTCCGGGATCTCCTCGGTCGTCGCCGCCTCGAACTCCTCGGCCCGGTGCTGTGGTGACGCGGCCGGCACGTAGAGGTTCTCGATGCTGTTGCGTTCCATCAGCGAGCGGGGCGGCCAGACGTTCTCCGGCAGTTCGACCGGCAGGCGCAGGCTGGCGGGCAGTCCCGGCGGACGGTTCGGGGTCCGCGGATATTCGTCGGTCGCCCGCTCCACGACCGGTGTCTCGCCGGTGCCGGCCGTCGCCCAGGTGAACGGCTCGGGACGGGACTCGACCCGGGGCGGGTCGAACGGCTGCCGGTGGGTGGCCGGGCGTGATCTGCTCGGCCGCCGGACGGGCGTGGCGGGCGGCTCGTCGACGTTTTCCGCGGTCCGGGGCGCTGAGGCCGCGAGTCGCTCGGCCGCGAGCTCGACGATGCCGCGGCTGGTCAGTTCGCCCACCGGGGCAGGCGGGGCCGGTGGCTCCGGGGTCGCGGCGGTCTTGCGGGCCGGCGCGCGGCGGACCGGCTTCTTGGCCGCCGCATCGTCTGCCGGGGGTGTCGCCTTCTTGGGCGCTGCCTTTGCAGCCGTCCGTCGCCGCGTGGTAGCGGGCTTCTCCACAGTCTCGGCCGCCGCCTTCGCCCGAGTCCGTTTCACCGGAGCCGGCTCCTCGGCGGTCGTCTTGCGGGCGCCGGCCCGGGAGCGCCGGCCGGGTGCCTCACCGGCCTCGGCCGGAACCGTGATCATGGATTTCGTCGCGGTGGCGGCAACCGTCGGGTGGCGTGGGGTGCGCCCGGTCGCAACGCTGGGGTCGATGCCGGCAGCGTCGGGATCAGCGGGACCATTTGTCGCGTTTGCCATAGCAAGCGCCAGCCTGCCATGAGTCATCGCTTGTCACAGGACTTTCGGATTTCCGTACCGGATGAGCCGAAATCCGAGGTCAGAGCGTCGGACCGGAGAAGTCTCGGTTGCCGAGGCGGGGCCAGGCGTACGGACGACAGCCCCGCACCGTGATCGTCTGCTGGACCATGACCGGCGCCGGCCCGCCCGCCTTCGGGCAGCCCTCGTGCCGGTGGCCCAGCTCGTGGCCGACCTCGTGGTTGATCACGTACTGGCGGTAGGTGGCGAGGTCGACCCTCGCCTCCACGAACGGCCGGGCCGAGCCACGCCAGCGGTCCAGGTTGATGATCGCCTTGCCGCTCGTCCGGCACGACGTGAACGGCACACCGTTGATCCGGATGTTCGTGCCGCCGCGCCCGCACATCAGCCCGGCGGTGTCCCGGGTCGCGAGCAGGACCGTGAATTCCGAGCGCTCCGAGCCGCCGACCATCTGGAGTCGTTCCCGCCCGTTGCCGGTCCAGCTGCGGCCGTCGGAGAGGATCGACTGGACCTGCTCGGCGAACGCCCGTGCGTCCTCGTTGCTGCCCCGCTCGACGGCCACCCGGTAACGCCTCAGTGGGCCGCGCTTGCCGGCGACCGGGCCGCGGCCGGACGCGTACTCGAATGTGCCCGAACCGCGAGTGGGCACCGCGCCGGGCATCCGCAGCAGGCCCTTGGCCGGAAAGATCCCGGTGGCGACCGGCTGTGATTCAAGGGTCGGCGCCGGTCTCGGGGTGCTCGGTGCCGGCTCTGTGGTGACGGCCGGCTCCGGCGCCTCCGACAAAGTCGGCGAACCAACCGGCTCGGAGTCGGCTCCCGCGCCCTGCCCGACCGCCACGACAGCGAACACCACGAGCGTCGCGGCGAGGACGACCAGCCATGCCTGGCGCCACCGGTCCCCCCGCGGCGGGGTCTCCGGCTCGAGGTCGGACACATCGGGAGGGATCATCGGATGACAAGGCTTTCACATCCGGCCGGACCCCGCCCACCCCGCGGAGATCAACTGCGGCATAGAGCACACGGTGCAGCGAAACGACCCACCCGAACGTGTACGGGCTCAGGCTGCCGCCGGGGAACCCACCTCGGCGAGCATGCCGATCATGGCGCGGGCGACCAGCCGCGGCACCTCCATCTGGGCGACGTGCCCGACGCCCGGCAGGATCAGCAGGCGGCTGTCCGGGATCGCCCTGGCGACCTGGATCGGCACCCGCGGGTCGACGAGCTTGTCGTTGAGCCCGCCCACGACCAGCGTCGGCGCCTCGACGCGGGCGGCCAGCCGCCACTGCGAGTTGACACCCGGCAGGTACGCCCGGAGGAAGCTGCCGACCAGGCCGCGGAGTGTTCCCAGGTAGGCCCGGGGATAGTGCGCGACCGTGTAGCGGAGCTGGATCTCCTCCATCGCCTCGGCGCGGCGCTGCGGGTGCACCTTGGTGGTGTCGCCGAAACAGGCGGCGAGGACCTGCTCGGCCATCTGCTCGGCGGTGACCCGGGTGAGCGCCCAGGCGACCAGGCGTTCCGCGCCGGGCAGGGCGAGCAGCGGCAGCACGGGCCCCTGCGCGGTGCGGCGCGGGTCCAGGAACGGCATGGCCGGCGAGATCAGCGTCAGGGTCTTGACGAGGTCGGGGCGCAGGGCGGCGACGCGCACCGAGATGGAGCCGCCGAGGGAGTTGCCGATCAGGTGGACCGGACCGCGGCCGGCGTGCTCCAGATAATCGATGACGGTGGCGGCGAACGCGGGGATCGAGTAGCGCGGGCTGGGGTCGCTGTACCCGAATCCGGGCAGGTCGAGCGCCTGGCCGTCGAGGCGGTCGGCGAGCAGGCCGGCCAGGTCGGTGAAGTTCTGCGAGGAGCCGCCGAGGCCGTGCACATACACCGCGGGCTCGGCGGTCGGGCTCAGCGCCGGGGTGTCCCGGACATGCAGCATCGAGCCGCCGACCCGCACCCGTCGAGCGGGCCACGGCGGCGGCACCTCACCCTCCGGCAACAGTGTGCTGTCGCCGGCAAGAATCGCGCCCTTCATCAAGCCAAGAGTGCCTCGACGCGGCGGTTGAGCGCGGCGAGTGTGGCGCGGACCATGGCGTGCCGGTCGTCACCGGTGACCACCGCGGAGCCGGCCAGCTGCTCGACCCAGCCGCCGCTGCAGGACAGCAGCAGGACCACGACGGCCACCTGGGTCGACCCGAACGGGACCGCCCCGGCGTGCTCGACGAAGCAGCGGGCCGGGCCGTCCTCGTGCTGTGAGGTGGAGAGCAACTCGTCGATCGCGCCGGCCGTCGCCGTGGCGCACAGCCGCAGCAGGTAGCCGTCGACCGCCGGGCCGGTGGCCACACCCGAGGCGGCCCGTGTGCCGGCACGCAGCCGCACCTCGACGGTGGCGTCCGCGCCGAACGTGTTGACGTGCACGTTCTCGATGACCACGCGGGGACCGGGGTTGTCGCCCGGGTCCAGCGGCCGGGGCCGGGAGGCGTCGGCCGGCACCAGGGCCGCCCGGACCTCACGGGGCCGGCCCGGTGAGACCGGTGCGGCGGGCGGCGCGGTGCTGACCTGACGGGACCGCGCCGGCGCGGCGGTGCTGACCTCGCGTGGCCGGGCCGGCGCGGCGGGCGCGGCCGGGACGGGAGGCGGGGCGGAGACGGGTGCGGGCATCGGGGCCGCCGAGATCGGCGCGGGGGCCGGCGGGGCCGACGCCTGCATCGCCGGACCGGAGACCCGGCTGGCGCGGGCGGCCTGACCGGGCACCAGCGGCGGCATCGGGCCGTCGCCGGGCATCGCCGCGTCCAGACCCATCCGGTCCTGCAGCAGGCGTGCCACCTGGCGGCTCACCTCGGCCGGGTCGGCACCGTCGGCCAGGTCGAGCCGCAGGCTGTGCGCGCCGGCCGGAGTGGCTCGCAGCGACGCGTCCCGGACGCCGTCCACCTCGCGTACCGCGGCGAGGATGTCCTGGACGTCGAAGCCCTCCTGGCGCTCCTGCGCGGGCAGCACGTCACCGCGGCGCAGATGCGTCGCGATGCGCGCCAGTGCGGGCGCCTCGGCCGATGGCTCCACGGAGGGCGGCTCCGGAACTCGGGGCACGTCCGGCTGCGCCGGAACGCGCTGGGGCAGCGCGCCGCTGGTCTCCGGCTGGTCCGGTCCACGGTGCGCGTATTCGGTCGGCGCCGGCTCATAGGAGCGATGCGCGAACCCGGCCGAATCGTACGACGGGCGGGCCACCACGGCCGGGTTGTCCGCCGTTCGCCTGTCCCCCGCAGGTGCGGTTTCGACGTGCGGAAGCCCCTGGGCGAGGGTGTCGGTCACCAGCGCGTGGCGGGACCGCTCGACCGGCTCGGCCTTGGGGATCTCGGGCTCCGCGGTGGGCGTCCACTCGGGGCGGGTCATCGGCATCGAGGCGCGCTGGATGGCCGCGGTCGGCTTCTCGCGGTAGGAGTCGTCGAGGTCGCCCTCATAGGGGTACGGCGGGGCGCTGCTCGGGGTGGTCGTCGGCGGGGCGCTCGGCGACCGCCGGTGGCCGAGGATGTCGGCGAGCCGGCTCCGCTCACCGGTCCACGGCGCGACCGGCGCGACGGGCTCGGAAGACCCGGATGGGGGAATCTCGGTGGAATTTTCCAGGAACCCAGGTGGCGTGAGTGGCTGTGCCGGAGGAAACTGCGTCCTGCCGAAGGTACGACTGTCCGCCGGACGCCGCCACGACGGTATGTCCGTTTCCTTCTCTAATGCCGCACCCGCGTTGGACCACGGGCTGTCGCTGTTGGCCCACCCGTTCACTCGGTTGCGGTCACGCGAGTCGGCGCCATTGCCACTCGCTGCGGCTCCGGCCTCTCCGGAATGCCCTGATTCATCCACCGCGTGCTCCTCGCTCGCCCCCGCTGAGGCTACCGTGTGGTTGCAGTGGCGATAAGTTGCAGCGTCGCGACAATTGCCCGCACGACCGCGACATGCGCCGATCCGGGCAATCCGCGACGCCAAACCGCGGGGAACCGACCCCCTGGAGGTTCAGAGAAATGACCGCTGCGTCCGGCGGGGCACAGACGACCCGACCCACCCGCCTGCCACGTTCGGCGCGCCGCAAGCAGCTGCTGGCCGCCGCGCAGCAGATCTTCGTCGCGCACGGCTATCACGCCGCCGCGATGGACGACATCGCGGAGCGGGCCGGCGTCTCGAAGCCTGTCCTCTACCAGCACTTCCCCGGCAAGCTGGAGCTCTACCTGGCGTTGCTCGACACGCACTGTGACGCGATCATCGCGAAGGTGCGCGGGGCCATGCTGGCGACTCCCGACAACAAGGAGCGTGTGAAGGGCGCCGTTCGGGCGTACTTCGACTTCATGGATCACGAGAGCGAGGCGTTCCGGCTCGTCTTCGAGTCGGACCTGCGCAACGACCCACAGGTCCGGCAGCGGGTGGAGCGCGTCGAGCAGGGCTGCATCGCCGCCGTGACCGACACCATCATCTCGGACACCGGCCTGCGACCGGACCAGGCCGAACTGCTCGCCTCCGGCCTCGCCGGAGCGGCCGGGCAGGCCGCACAGTTCTGGCTGGCGAACGGACGGCGTACGCCCAAAGCTGAAGCCGAAGCGCTCGTAGCTGCACTGATCTGGCGCGGGATCGCCAGCTTCCCGCTCCAGGGCGGTTCAACGGCCGGAACGCCGCCGGAAATCGGATAGCCTTTCGATCGGTAGACGGTTGACAGAGGAGGGCTCCGTGGAGGTCAAGATCGGCGTGCAACATTCGCCGCGTGAGCTGGTGCTGGAGAGCGCGCAGACCCCGGCGGAGGTCGAGCAGGCGGTGGCCGAGGCGATGGCCAAGGACAGCGTCCTGTCGCTCACGGATGAGAAGGGCCGCAAGGTGATCGTCCCGATCGCCAAGGTGGCCTACGTGGAGATCGCCGAGGCGTCACACCGCCCGTTCGGCTTCACCACACGCTGAGGTTCCGGGAGGGTTCCCTGTTCACAGGGTTCCCTCCCGCAACTGCTCTCGGGTGCGCCCGGCCTCCGGTCGGGTAGACTGGCGTGCGTCGCCGTCAATCGACCGGCCTTTTTCTTCGGCCAGGCATCGGCGGCCGCGCGTGCGGCCCGCTCCAACGAGCGTGTGGCCCGCGCCAAAACAGACCGCGCCCCTGGACTTCGACGGGCGCACCACGAGAGGGCACCCGTAAAACTTCATGACCGACAACGAGCAAGCTCTAGTACCCGTGATCACCCGCGCTCCGGTCCGCCCGGACAGCCCGACGTTCGCCGCGCTGGGCGTGCGCGCCGAGACCGTCGAGGCCCTGGCCAAGGCCGGCATCACCCACGCGTTCGCCATCCAGGAGTACGCGTTGCCGATCGCCCTGCGGGGCACCGACCTGATCGGCCAGGCGCCGACCGGCACCGGCAAGACCCTCGGCTTCGGCCTGCCCCTTCTGGAGCGCATCACCTCCCCCGCGGAGGGCGCCGACGGTCAGCCGCAGGCACTCATCGTCGTTCCCACCCGTGAGCTGGGCCTCCAGGTGGCCCGCGACCTCGCTGCCGCGGGCAGCACCCGGGGCGTCCGGGTCCTGCCCATCTACGGCGGTGTGGCGTACGAGCCGCAGGTCGAGACCCTCAAGAAGGGCGTCGAGATCCTGGTCGGCACCCCCGGCCGGCTGCTCGACCTGGCCAAGCAGAAGCAGCTGAAGCTCGGCTCGATCCGCGCGCTCGTCCTCGACGAGGCCGACCGGATGCTGGACCTGGGCTTCCTGGAGGACGTCGAGAAGATTCTGGCGATGCTCCCCGACCAGCGTCAGACGATGCTGTTCTCGGCGACCATGCCGGATCCGATCGTGGCGCTGTCCCGGCGGTTCCTGCGCAACCCGGTCACGATCCACGCCGGGCACACCACCGAGAGTGGCCCCTCGCCGCTCACCAAGCAGGTCGTCTACCGCACCCACCCGCTGAACAAGCTGGAGATGGTCGCGCGCATCCTGCAGGCGCGCGAACGCAGCCTCACGATGATCTTCACGCGGACCAAGCGGGCCGCCGACCGGGTCGCCGAGGACCTCGACTTCCGCGGCTTCGCGGTCGCCGCCGTCCACGGTGACCTGGGCCAGGGCGCCCGCGAGCGTGCCCTTCGCGCGTTCCGCACCGGCAAGATCGACGTCCTGGTCGCCACCGACGTCGCGGCCCGCGGCCTGGACGTCTCGGGCGTCACCCACGTGATCAACTACGACTGCCCGGAGGACCCGGAGACCTACACGCACCGGATCGGCCGCACCGGCCGCGCGGGTGCGACCGGTGTCGCGGTCACGTTCGTCGACTGGGAGGACATGCCGCGCTGGGTGCTGATCGACAAGTCGCTCGGCCTCACCATGCCGGAGCCTCCGGAGACCTACCACACGAGCGCCGCGCTCTACGCCGACCTGGACATCCCGACCGACGTCTCGGGCACCCTGCCGACCGCTGAGCGCAGTCGTGCGGGCCTGGCGGCCGAGGTGGAGGAGGATCTGGGCGGCGGGCGCCGTCCGGGCCGTGGCGGCCCACGAGGGCGCTCGCGCGGCCGTTCCGCGCCGTCCTCCGCAGCACCGTCGCCGTCTCCGTCGTCGTCGGACGACGAGGGCGGCGAGCGCCCCAAGCGTCAGCGCCGCCGGCGCCGGCTGAACGACGACGCCCCCGCGGGCTCGCCGGGGGCTCCGGCCTCCGCGCCCACGTCCACTCCCGCCTCGGCGGCCCCTGCCGTCCCGACGTCCACTCAGCAGGACGGCGCGACCCCGGACTCATCCGTCGCGGAACCCGCCGCGCCGCGCACCCGGGCCCGTCGCCGCCGCACCACCACCGCGCCCGCGACCACCATGCTCTTCTCCGACGGCGAAGCGGCCCAGGCGGTCAGCGCCCCGATCACGACCGCCCCGGCCGGCGCAGCGTTGACCACGGCGGCCACACCGACCACGGCGGCCCCGAACGCCACCGGGTCGGTCACCGCGACGGCCCCGAACGCCGCCGCGACCGCTGACTCCGCCGACGACGCGGCACCGCGCCGCCGGCGCCGGCGGCGTCCGGCCGACGCGGAGGCCGAGATGTCCGGCGGTTCCGAGGCCGGCGTCGGCACCACCGCCTGATCCGATCACGCCAGAAACGCACGGGACCCCGGTCCCGTGCGTTTCTCATGCCCAGCGTCTCGCCAGGTCCGCCAGCATCTCGATGTTCAGCCGATACGCCGCGGCCACCTCACCGAGGAACGCGTCCTGCTCGACCCGGGTCCACGGCAGCGCGTTCAGCCGGTCCCGGTAGTCCGCCCGGAACAGCGGCGGATCCACGCCCTCGAAGACGAAGAACCGGTGCCCCTGCCCCCGCCGCAGCCGGAACGCCTCCGCGATCGCCTGTCCCAGCCACTGCCCGCCGGAGAGGTCGCCGAGATACCGCACGCAGTGGTGCGCCACGTACCCGGTGGCCCGGTCGAACGCCGCACACCGGATCCGCGTGCAGTACGTCGTCGTGGACGGCAGCGCGGTGATCCGGCTCTGCCACCGGGCCCCGTACAGATGACGCAGGTCAGCCTCGAGTGCCGGAACCCGGAACAGCTCGGGCCGGACGAACCGGCCGGCCACCGGGTCCTCGGACATCGCGGACCCGGCGAGTTCCAGAGTCTCGTAGATGAACCAGTGCTGCGCCGTCAACTCCGCATAGGCGGCCAGCGGCAGCCGTCCGGTGGTCAGACCGTCCACGAAGGGGCTCCGCTGCGCGGCGGCGTGCGCTTCCCGCGCCTGTTCCCGGAGCCGGGTGGAGAGCAGCTCGGCCTGCACGAACATCGGTCGCCACTCTCCCTCCGTGGAATGTCGATCAACTTAACCGGGCCACGCCACCCGCACAGCCATCCCTCCGGCCAGGTGCGTCTCAGGTGGCCGGGCAGAATGGATCCATGCCGGAACCGCTCGATCAAGTCCTCGCCGAGGTGCGTGAGCTGCTGCTCGCACCGGGTCTCACCCGCGCCGTCGCGGCCGGGCGACGCCGGGGCCACGCCCCTTCGGTGACCCGCGCCCAGGTTCGGCCGGTCACCCTCAAGCAGGGCCGGAAGTTGCAGATCGTCACCGATGACGGCGCCAGGCCGTACACGCGCAACGTGACCCCGGGCGCCGAGGCGGCGGCCGCGGTGGACGAACTGCTCGCCGAACCGTTCGGCAACTGGCATGTGGAGACCGACTCGGCGACCGTCCAGGTGCGGGTGACCAAGAGCGGTGACGCGCAGGTTCATCGTGGTGCGGGGGTCACGCCGCGTGCGCCGGAGGAGCACGACCGGGCCAAGCAGTGGCTGCTCGATCCGGGTGACCCGCTGTTCTCGGTGATCGGCGGCAACGCGGCGAAGCGGCGTCAGATCGACGCGTTCCT
The DNA here is from genome assembly GCF_040681145.1 of Actinoplanes sp. NPDC051861. Classification (NCBI taxonomy): domain Bacteria; kingdom Bacillati; phylum Actinomycetota; class Actinomycetes; order Micromonosporales; family Micromonosporaceae; genus Actinoplanes; species Actinoplanes sp. NPDC051861. Next base: position 156,202 of record NZ_JBFAYE010000002.1, on the reverse strand, counting down.
GCGTGCCCTCGAGGCGACATTGCCGGAGGAGCTTCCGACTCCGCTGCGCGTCGTCGATCTGGGATGCGGCAACGCCTATCTCACCTTCGCCGCCTATCGCTATCTGGCCGGGCGAGGTGCGCACGTCCAGGTCGTGGGGGTCGATGTCCGCGAGGATCAGAGGGTACGCAACGCCGCGCTCGCCGCCGAGTTGGACTGCTCGGACGACGTGACGTTCGTGGCCGGGACCATCTCGTCGGCGGAGCTGCCGTTCGATCCGGACCTCGTGCTCGCCCTGCACGCCTGCGACACGGCCACCGACGAGGCACTCGCCCGAGCCGTGGACTGGGAGGCCCGCTGGGTGCTGGCGGCGCCGTGCTGCCACCACGACATCGCGGCCCAGCTCAAGTCCTCTTCGGCACCCTCGCCGTACGCGGAGGTCACCCGCCACGCCATCCTGCGGGAACGCTTCGCGGACGTGCTGACCGACTCGCTGCGGGCCGCGCTGCTGCGGCTCCGTGGCTACCGGGTGGACGTCGTCGAGTTCATCGACTCCGCACACACCCCACGCAACCTGATGCTGCGTGCCCGCCGCACAGGCGCCACCCCGACCACCGCGCAGCGCGCCGAGTACGACGCCCTGACCGCTCAGTGGGGCGTGACGCCCGCGCTGTCCCGCCTGCTCAGCTGACGACCACTGTCCACGCGGCCGTGTGAACCTTCCCGCCGACCTGGAAGTCGAAGAACATCCGGTACGTCCCCGGACTCGGCGCGGCCAGCCAGAACTTGACCTTGCCGTCGATCAGCCGGCTCTCCGGGTGGACGTGCACATACCCCACGTCGCCCTGGCGCAGCACGACCAGGTGCCCGAACGCACCCAGGTAAGGCTCGACAGCAGCAGGTTTGCCGGCGCCGTCCCGGACGGTCATCAGCAGAGGCTGAGTGGACGCGGTCGCGGGCGTTCCCTCGTACCCCACAGTGAAGCCCGCCGTGGCCGCCGCCCGGACCGGATCCGGCAGAGTGACCGGCTCATAGCCGCCGGCGACCGTCAGATCGCTACCCAGCGTGGTGGCGATCGCGGCGCCGCCCACCAGCGCGGTGAAGTCAGCGATCATCCGATAACTGCCAGGCTCGGCCAGCGTGAGATCGACACCCCAGGTGCCGTCCGCCGCCATCTCCGGATGCAGGTGCTGGAAACCGGTGAGATCCCGCCGAATCACGACGAGATGCAGCGCCTTGTCGTGCACGACCTGATAGGTGGTGACCGGCGCACCCCCCGGCCCGTTGATCGTGAACTCCAGCCGCTGCGCCCGCCCAGCCGGGAAACCGGTGGTGACGGGCGCCAGGGTGAGCCCTCCGGAACTGAGCGAGAGCCCACCGACGGCAGCACCCGCACCAGCACCCGGAACCGGCGCGGCCGCACCATGAACATGCGGCTGACTCTCGTCGACCACACTAGGTGCGGACGTGCTCCCCACGCTGGCAGGCGCGGTGTTGGCGGGCACGGCGCCGGCTGCGGGATTGGCCGGCGCGGCGCCGTTGTTGAGGCGGCCCAGCCCATACCCCGCGAACAGCACCACAATCAACAACGCCCCGAACGCCGCAAGCCGAAATCCCGCACCCTCCGGCGCCGCCGAACCCTCCCCCACCAGGCCGAACTCAACCGGAGCCTCGGGGTCCGCGCTCCCCGCTTGCTCCACGCTCCCCGCTTGCTCCGCGCTCCCCGCTTGCTCCGCGCTCCCCGCTTGCTCCACGCTCCCCGCTTGCTCCGCGGTCCCTATGCTCTCCGCGGTCCCTATGCTCTCCGCGGCCCCCTTGCTTTCCGCGGTCTCCGCCTGGTTTGCGCTCGCGGCCGGTGTTCTCCCGGCCGGTTTCGGCTGTTCCGCGGGGGCCGGGTCAGGCATCCGCGAGCTCGTAGCCGGCCTCGTCGACAGCATCCCGCACGGCGTCGCCGGAGAGCGGAGCGTCGCTGGTCACAGTCACGGTCCCGGAAGCCAGGTCGACCTGCACGTCACCGACGCCCGACAGCTCCGAGAGCTCCTTGGTCACCGACTGGACGCAGTGCGAGCAGGTCATGCCCTTCACCGTGTAGGTCCTGGTCACAGCCATCTCGAACCGCCTCACTCGTCATTGCGGACCGGCGCGGCCGCCTGTCCGACTCGGACGCCAGCATACCCCCTGCCGGTATATCCCCCGCCCGGTGAGGGTCCTCTCACTGACCCGGAAAACGCTTTGGCACCCGGCGCCCAGTTGATAGACCAGGTCTCGCGACTTCGACCTCGAGGAGTGGACCACGTGACAGATCTCGAACGCGGCGACTACGTGCTCAGCGACGACCCGGCCCGAGTGGACCTGGACCGCGTGCACCGATGGCTGTCCGAGGAGTCCTACTGGGCCACCGGCCGCTCCCACGACCTCGTGTCCCGCTCGATCGACGGCTCCATCCCCTACACGGTCCTCGCCGGCGGTGAGCAAGTCGCGTTCGCCCGGGTGGTGACCGACGGCGCGACGTTCGCCTGGATCTGCGACGTGTTCGTCGACACCGCCCACCGCGGCCGCGGCCTCGGCACCTGGCTGATCGACAGCATCGTGGAGGCCCAGTCCGCCCGCGGCATCCAGCGCTTCCTGCTCGCCACCCGCGACGCCCACGACGTCTACCGCCGCTCCGGCTTCGAACAACTCGCCGGCGCCCACCGCTTCATGGAGATCGACCGCCGCCCCACCCGAAGCGCCATCCTCGGCATCGCCTGAGAATCGGCCCGCCATCGCTCAGCCGGCCACCGCGGGGGCCAGAGCAGCACCGCTCAGCCGGCCACCACGGGGGCCAGAGCAGCACCGCTCAGCCGGCCACCGCAGGGGCCAGAGCAGCACCACTCAGCCGGCCACCACGGGGCCCAGAGCAGCACCGCTCAGCCGGCCACCACGGGGCCCAGAGCAGCACCGCTCAGCCGGCCACCGCAGGGGCCAGAGCAGCACCGCTCAGCCGGCCACCGCGAGGGCCAGGGGTAGCACTGCGGGGGCGCCGGAGCGGCGGAGGGCTCGGCCGGCCAGGGACATGGTCCAGCCGGAGTCGACCAGGTCGTCGACGAGGAGGACCGGGCCGGCGAGGGTGGGCAGTTCGGCGGCGATCTCCGGTGGGACGGTGAAGGCCTCGTGCAGGGCGCGTACTCGCTGGGCGCTGTTGCCGCGATGACCGGTTTCGCCCACATGGGTGGAGCGCAGGGAGCCGAGGAACGGAAGCCTACCGACCGTGGCGATGTGTTCGGCGAGGCTGTGGACAAGTTGTGGATGACGGTGGGATCCGACGGCCACGACGGCGGCCGGGCGTTGCTTCCAGGCGTCGTCGCCGCGGGCCCAGGCCTTGAGGACCTCGACGACGGCGCCGGCGAGCTCGGTGGGGATCGGGGCGTCCGGTGACTCCGGCGAGACCACGCTGCGTAGCCGGGTGCCCCACCCCAGATCGGAGAGCCGCCCGACCGCGCGGCCGGGCTCGATCTGCTCGCCTGGGCCGATCTTGCCCTTCAGGCTGATGCCGACGGCGGCCAGGCCGGTGGGCCACATCTTCTTCGGCGCGACCTCCACCCCCGGGCGGCCCAGGAACGCGCCGGCCGCCGCGAGCGATGCCGACGACACCTCGGCGTCGAAGAGCGGACCGGCACAGTTGTCGCAACGCCCGCACGGGGCTGCCTCGGGGTCGTCCAGGCAACGACGGAGGAACTCCATGCGGCAGGCGGTCGTTTCCGCGTACGCAATCATGGTTTTCTGCTCCGCCTCGCGTGCCTCGGCGACTCGCCGGAGCCGGACCGAGTCATAGGTCCAGGGTTCGCCGGTGGCGAGCCAGCCGCCGCGCGTGCGCCGCACCGCGCCGTCCACGTCGAGCACCTTGAGCATCAGCTCCAATCTGTTGCGACGCAGGTCGACGAGGGGTTCGAGAGCCTGAGTGGAGAGTGGCCGCTCGGGCGAGAGCTGGTGCAGCACCGCCCGCACCTGGTCCTCCGGCGGGAAGGCCAGCGAGGCGAAATAGCGCCAGATGGCGGCGTCCTCGGGCCCGGGCAGCAGCACCACCTCAGCGTGCTCGACGGCCCGGCCGGCCCGGCCGACCTGCTGGTAATAGGCAATCGGCGAGTTCGGCGCGCCGAGATGGACCACGAAACCCAGATCGGGCTTGTCGAAGCCCATGCCGAGCGCCGACGTGGCCACCAGCGCCTTGATCTTGTTGTCCAGCAGGTCCTGCTCGGCCGCGCGGCGATCGGCGTCCTCGACCTGTCCCGTGTACGACGCGACGGCGAACCCGCGTGACCGCAGAAAGTCGGCCGTCTCGGTCGCGGCGGCGACGGTCAGCGTGTAGACGATGCCCGAGCCCGGCAGCCTCTCCAGGTGGTCGGCGAGCCAGGCCAGCCGGTATGCCGGATCGGTCAGGGACAGCACGGCCAGCCGCAACGAGTCCCGGTCGAGGGGTCCGCGCAGCACGAGCGCGTCACCGAGCTGCTCGGCGACGTCCTCGGTGACCCGCGCGTTCGCCGTCGCGGTCGTGGCGAGCACCGGCGTCCGGGTCGGCAGCCCGCTCAGGAACGTGCGCAGCCGCCGGTAGTCGGGGCGGAAGTCGTGCCCCCAGTCCGACACGCAGTGCGCCTCGTCCACCACCAGCAGGCCCGTGCTCGACGCCAGGCCGGGCAGCACGTTGTCGCGGAAGTCCGGGTTGTTCAGCCGCTCCGGGCTGATCAGCAGGACGTCCACCTCGCCGGCCCGGATCTCGTGCTCGATCAGGGACCACTCGTCCAGGTTGGCCGAGTTGATCGTGCGGGCCCGGATGCCGGCCCGCGCCGCCGCGTCGACCTGGTTGCGCATCAGCGCGAGCAGCGGCGACACGATGACGGTCGGCCCCGCCGGTGGCTCACCCGGCTCCGCGCCCACGCCGCCGCGAAGCAGAGAGGTGGCCACGAAGTAGACCGCCGACTTGCCCCACCCGGTGCGCTGCACACACAGCACCCGCCGGCGATCGACGGTCAGCGCCTCGATCGCCCGCCATTGATCCTCGCGGAGCACCGCGTGCTCCCCGGCAAGCCGGCGGAGCACCTCCTCGGCACGTTCCCGCACGGCTGCCCGCGTCGATTCAGTCACCCGGCATGTCTATCAGCCCGCGAGAGGGCGGCCGGAGTTATCCACAGTCCGGAGTTATCCACAGGGTGACGGCCGATGGCACTCATCCGCCCGGCAAACCGGCCACACTTTGCGGGCGGGCACGCACAGGGTGACCAGCGTCCGATCACGATCGTGTTCGGCGGTTCCCGGAACCGACAAACCATCGACTCCAGGGTGGAAGGCTCTCAGACATGACCAAAACGATCGCAGAGAAGCTGTTGATCAAGCCGAACTCGACGCTCTGGCTCAACGAGCCGGCCCGCCTGCCGCTGCTCACACCGATGCCGGACGGCGTGCGAGAGACCGCGACGCTGGCCACCGCCAGCACCGCGGTGCTCTTCGTGGAGGACGCGGAGGGCGCCCGGAAACAGCTCGATCAGCACCGGGCCGACCTGGAGAAGCCCGGCGTCTTCTGGATCGCCTACCCCAAGGGCAACAAGGCTGACGTCAACCGGGACACGCTGTGGCCGATCGTCGCGGACTTCGACATGCGCCCGTGCGGCCAGGTGGCGATCGACGAACGCTGGTCGGGCCTGCGATTCCGCGCCAACAAGCCGGACGAGGGCCGCTTCACGGGCGGCGCCTAGCGGCCCAGGACGGAGCCGCCGTTGACGTTGATGATCTGGCCGGTGACGAACGTGCCTCCCGGGCCCGCCAGCCACCGCACCGCCTCGGCGATGTCGTCGGGCTCGCCGGCCCTCTTGACCAGGGTGGCGTCGATGCGGGCCTGGTGGCCCTCGGGCGTCATACGGCCGAGGAAGAACTCGCTGTCGGTGACGTATCCGGGTGAGATCACGTTGGCGGTGATGCCGTCGGCGCCGAGGGAGGTGGCCAGGTCCAGGGCGTAGCCGTGCAGGGCGGCCTTCGCGGCGGAATAGGGGCCGCCACCGCCGCGCTGGGCGGCGATCGAGCTGGTCAGGATGATGCGGCCGCCGGGGCGGCGGAGGCGGGGAAGGAGGGCGGTTGTCATCAGTACGGCGGTGAGCACGTTGGAGTCGAGGTTGGCTCGCCAGCGCGCGGCCACGTCGTCGAGGGTGGTCTCGTCGCCGGAGAGGTAGGCGCCGGCGTTGTTGACCAGGACGTCCACCGCGCGGTCTCCGACGGCCTCGACGACGGCGGGGATCTGGGCCGGGTCGGCGGCGTCGGCGGTCACGGCGGTGGCCTGCGGGCCGATCCACTTCACGGCGTCGGCGAGGACCTCCGCGCGGCGGCCGACGATGATCACGTCGTAGCCCTCGCCGGCGAGCATTCCGGCCGTCGCCCTGCCGATTCCGGTTCCGCCACCGGTGACCACTGCGAGTCTCGTCATGGCTCAAAACCCTATCTACGCCAGGGAGAATCCGGTGCTGTGTTTCGGTGCGGGAACGGTCGAGCGGCCGGACGCGGGCTTTCGGGGTGGGGTGGCGCGCCGGGGGTGGGTTCGCTTGCGCTTGGTGCGCGGGGGTTCCTCGACGGCGGCGCGGACGGAGTTGTCGACGGTGCCGGGGCTGGTGCTTCCGAGGACTTCCGCGCGGCAGTTCTGGCCGTTCAGGGCGAAGGTGTACGGCAACAGGTTCCGCTCCCGATAGGCGCCCTGCAGAGTCACCGTCCGGGCCCGCCCGCTACCGGTCACCACGACCCGGCGGCCCTGCTGTGAGACGGCCTTGGAGAGCGGGACCAGGCGCTGTGTCCCGGGGTAACTGAACTCCACACGCCAGGCCGGGCGTTGCGCTTCGGTGGCGTACACGGTCATTCTGGCCTCGAAGTCGGAACCGGAATCGCGCTGCACCTGATAGCGGATCACGCACCTCGCGCGGTTCGCCGGCGCCCCAGCGGCCGCCGCACCCGTCCCCGCCGCCGTGGTCTGCGCGCCGCCCGCGTCGTCGGCTTCCCGCCGCGCCGACCAGCTGAGTACCGTGGCCGCCAACAAAATCACCGTGGCAAGCGCGGCGATCGCCGGCATCCGCTCCCGGCGCCCACCCGAGAGCTGATTCCGGTTGCCGCGCGAGAGGCGACCGGGCGAAAGGCTACCGGGCGAGAGGCGGCTGGGCGAGAGGCGGCTGAGCGAGAGGCCGACCAGCCGGCCGGCACGGCGGCGGGCGAAGAGGCCGCCGCCGAGTGACCGCACCCCGCCGACCCGCAGCGCCGAGCCGACCCGCAGTCCCGCGCGGAGCCGGAGCAGGCGCATCCGCACGACGGGACGGGGCGACGTGACAGCGGACACCGGGACGACAGCGCGCGCGACCGGAATCGCCGGCCGTTCGCCCTCACGCAGCGGCGGGATCACCGGGCGCATACCGACCGTCGCCGCGAGCGCGCGGGCCACCTCAGCCGCACCCGGGCGGTCGGCGGGCGCCTTGGCCAGGCAGCGCAGGCACAGGTCCGCCACGCCGGCCGGGAGACCGGGCAGGTCGGGCACCGGTTCCGGGTCCGCGTAGAGGTGGGCTCGCAGCGCCTCCGCCGTGTTCTCCGCGGGCCACGGCAGGCGGCCGGTAAGGGCACGGTAGAGCAGTAGACCGAGGGCGTACACGTCGGTGGCCGGGGATACCGAGGCGCCGCCGAGGCGTTCCGGTGCGAGGTACGCCGGTGTGCCCAGCAGGCTTCCGTCGGGGGCCGCGTCGCGCTGGCCCACGACCGCCGAGATGCCGAAGTCGACGACCTTGGCGCCGGAGCCGGTGAGCATGACGTTGGCCGGGGTGACGTCGCGGTGCACGACGCCGCGGGCGTGCGCGGTGGCCAGCGCGGACGCCACCTCCGCGGTGACCGTGACCGCTTCGCGCCAGTCGAGGCTGCCCTGGCGGCTGATGCGGGCGGCGACGGATTCGCCGTCGTTGAGCTCCATCACCACGTAGGGGACGGTCAGCCGGTCCGAGATCGGCGCCTCACCGAAGTCGAAGATGCCGGTGATGTTGGGGTGGCAGAGCCGGGCGGCGGCGAGGGCCTCCTGACGGAGCCGGTCCCGGAAGGTGCGGTCCTCGGCCAGCCTCGGCGAGAGGACCTTGACGGCCACGTCGCGCCCGAGGGTCTCGTCGTAACCCTGCCAGACCACCGACATGCCGCCGGAGCCGAGCTTGGAGACGAGGCGGTACCGCCCGGCGAGGCGAAGCGATTTATCGTGACCGTTTCGCTCCGTACGCCCCATGCGCCGATTCTCGCCGAGCGGATCGCCGTCCGGTGCCGCACCGCGAAACCCGCGGTCAAACCGCTCAGCCGGCGAGAAGTTGGTCCACCGGCGCGTAGTCGTCGGTCAGCACGTGGGAGTCGCCCACGAAATCGGACAGCGCGGCGCCGGAGAGCAGTTCGACCCGCTCGCGGACCGAGTTGAGGGCCTCCCGGATCGGGTCGAGGGGCAGCGGGCTCTTCGACGCGAGGATCACGAAGTTCGACCCGGTCTCGCCGGCGAGCGCGTCCGGCGGGGCGATCAGGGCGACGTACGGGAACGCCGCCGCGACCGTGGCCACCTCGGCCCGGATGAACCGGTTCGGCGGGTAGTCGATCACGTTCTGGGCGTAGATCCCGTCGGTACGCAGCACCCGGGCCACGTCGGCCGCCATCTCCTTGGTGGCCAGGTGCCACGGCACCACCAGATGCCCGAACGCGTCACCCACCACCAGGTCGTAGCTCGCCGTGCCCTGCCGGGACAGCCCCACCCGGGCGTCGCCCACCTCGACCCGCAGGTCCGGGCCGGTGACCAGCCCGAGCGACTCGCGGTCGAGGTCCACCAGCCCGCCGTCGAGCTCCAGGACCAGCTGGTCGCTGCCGGGGCGGGTGGCCTTGAGGTAGTTCGGCACGGTGAAGCCGCCGCCGCCGAGGTGCAGCGCGTTCACCGGGGCAGCCGGCGCCTTGAAGACGGTGGTGACCGCGCCGATCCACTGGACGTACTCGAACTCCAGGTACTGCGGGTCGTTCAGATCGACGTACGAGTGACGCGCCGAGTTGAGGATGAGGGTCCGCCCGCCCGCCCGGGACGGGTCCGCGTCGACACGGGCGCAGTGGTACGCCGTCTCCACGTCACACGGTGTCGGAGCGAGAACCCCGAGCGTCGCCCCGGCCAGCCCGATCACGAGGAGGGCCGCCCGGGTCCGGGGTTTTCCCGGCAGCTCACGGCGCATCCGCCACCCCAGCAGCAGTCCACTGACGGCCAGCAGCACCGCCAGACTCAGCACGATCGTGCTGCTCGGCATCGCGGCGACGAAGACGAACCCGGTGACGAGTGTTGCTGTGATCGCGCCGAGCGTACCGATGCTGGACAGCCGTCCCACCACGCTGCCGGCCTTGCGCAGGTCGCCGAGCTGCAGTTTCACGACCATCGGCGGGATCGTGGAGAGCACCAGCGCGGGCAGGAAGATCGCGAGTGCCGCGAGCATGAGCACGGCCGGGGCAGCGCCGCCGCGGAGCAGCTCACCGCCGTATCGGACCAGCGGGAGCGTGATCGCCGTGCCGATCGCGCCGAGGATCAGCGCCGGTGCGAGCAGGGCCCGCGGGTCGAACCGGTCGGCGAGGCGCCCGCCGATCCACGCGCCGTACGCGATGGCCGCCAGCGCCACCCCGATCACCGAGCTGCTCACCTGCAGGGTGACCCCCACGTACGGGCCGACGAGGCGCAGCGCGACGATCTCCAGGACCAGGACGGCCCCGCTCGATCCGAAGGCCAGGGCGGTCGCCAGGGCCGAGGGTAGGGCGCGGGGCGGATTGTCCATCGCAGGATGTTAGCCGAGGTGCCTGTTCGCCTCCTGAGCCGCTGCGGCGAACTCCGGCATCTCCACCACCTCGATCCCCGCGGCGGTGAGCAGAGCGATCCCCTCGCAGGTCACGAAGATGTCCGGCTCCCGCCAGGCGATCACCACGCGGGGGATCCCCGCCGCGATGATCAGGCTGACGCAGGTGGCGTGCGGCCGGCTGCTCCGCTTCGAGCAGGGCTCCAGGGTGCTGTAGAGGGTCGCCGCCCGCAGATCACCCGATGCCCGCAGCAGAGCGGACTCCTCGGCGTGCACCCACGGATCGGTGTCCCGCGAGTACCCGGAGGCGAGAAGGCCGGACGGGCCGACGATCACCGCACCGACCGCGAAGGCGCTGTCCGAGCGGGGACAGCGGTGCGTCAGTTCGACGGCGCGGCTCATCCACCGGTGGTCGTCCATAGCGGGAAACGCTATCCCACCTGGGATTTCAGAGCATGGAGAGGTGTACGTGGTTGGTGTGCACGGCGGCCGGCCCACCACTGGCGCTGTACGCCCGCCACCCGGTGCTCGGCATCCAGATCTGCCGATACCAGATCACGTACATGACGCCCAGCTCGTCGGCGTTCTTCACGAAGTACGCCGCGAGGGAGTCGCCGTACGACTTGTCGCCGCCCGTCGCCGCCTCGTTCTTGAACGTCCCGGCGGCCGCCGAGAAGTCGCAGGCCCGGCCCTTCGGGTGTTCGCCCGACGACCGCTCGCTGAAGCACACCGTGTACCGCTTGAAGCCGTCCGCCTGCGCTTCCTGGTAGGCGTGCAGCGTGCGCGGCGTGAGACACCCGCCGGAGGTCGGGTCCTTGATCGTGCAGGACTCCTTGGGCCACGACCCGTCCGAGTTGCGCGGCGCGGGTTTCGCGGCTGGCGAGTTGGCCGAGATGAAACCGCCGGCCGATCCGCCGCCCACCTCGGCGAGCGCCACCTCGGCCTCCCGCTTCTTGCGGGACATCACGTTGACCTGCTTCTTCTGCTCGATGATCTCGGCGTCGAGCGCGGTCTTCGCCCGTTTCGCGGTGTCGATGTCCTCGTGGTACTGCGCGAGCGTCCCGCTGTCGATCTGGGCGAGCATGTCGAGGCTCTGCACCTTGCCGATGAAGTCGTCCGGCGAGGCGCTGTTGAGAAGCAGCGTCATCGTGTTCATCCGGCCCATCTGGTACGCCCGGTTGGCCACCGCGCCGACCTGCACGGTCAGCGTCTTGGCGCTCGCCTCGGACTGGGCCAGCTTCTGGGTGAGCTGCTGCTGCCGCTTCTTGGAGTTGGCGAGCCTCGTCTTCGCCTGGTCGTAGCCCTTCGCGGCGGTCTCGAGCGCGGTGCGCAGCTTCTTGGTGCCGCCCTCGGGGTCGTTGGGCGCGGCCACTGCGGCGTCGGCGACGAGTGCCACCAGAAAGAAGGCAGCAAGCAGTGCCAACAGGGCGGAGCACCGGCGCGGGAGAGTGGCCGCCACGAATACCTCCAAGTCGGTAAGCGCCGGTACTTTACCGTGCCGGACCTGGAGAAAGGGAGATCACTCAGGTGGCCGAGTAGCCGCCGTCGACGAAGAGTGTCTGGCCGGTTACCGCCTGCCCCGCATCACTCGCCAGGAAAACCGCACATCCGGCGAAATCGCCCGGCAGGCCGTTGCGCCCGATCATCGTACGGGCGGCGTGTGCCGACACTTTCGAGGGATCGGCGAACACCTCCTCGGTGAGCGGCGTGTGCACCACCCCGGGAGCGACCGCGTTGCAGCAGACGCCGTGCCGCGACCACGCCTCCGCCTGCGATCGGGTGAGCCCGACCAGGCCCGCCTTGGCCGCTCCGTAGGCGCCGCTGTTGCCGTAGGCCCGGAACGCCTGCTGCGACACGACGTTGATGATCCGCCCCCAGCCGCGGCGCGCCATGGCCGGCGCGAACGCCTGACCCAGCACAAAAGGGGCGGTCAGATTGGCTGCGACTGTGATGTCCCACACACCATCGGACAGCTCGGCCAGCGGCGGGCGCAGGTTGACGGCTGCCGAGTTGACCAGGATGTCCGGTTCCGCGTACCCCTCAATGATCTTTGAAGCGACGGCCTTGACCGCCTCGCGATCGGCGAGATCCGCGGAGATCGCGTCCGCTTCCACGCCGTGTCCGCGCAGCTCAGCCACCACCTCGGCCATCGGCGCCTCGCGACGGGCCACCACGATGATCCGCGCACCGGCTCGGCCCAGCGCCAGGGCCATGGCCCGTCCGATCCCGCTGCTGCCGCCGGTCACCACCGCGGTGCGCCCGCTCAGACCGAAAAGCTCTTGGAGGTACGACGTCACGACGCGACTTTAGAGCGGATCGATCGCGGGCGGGCCGTCCGGGAAGAGGGTTCCGTGGACTGTGTGCCAGATCTCCTCGTTGGCGGCGACGAGCAGCCCGCGCTGGTGATCGACCGGCCGGTACTCGGCGCCGTCCAGGTGGCGCACCACGCCGCCGGCCTCGCGGACGATCAGCGAGCCGGGCACGTGGTCCCAGGGCAGGATCCGCCAGAACATGCCGAACTGCTGCTCGTCGGTGGCGATCGCCGGGTACTCGTAACCCGCGCAGTGCTTGCCGGCGCTGAAGCCGCCCAGGCCCGCGGCGTTCGCACGGACCCGGTCCCGCAGCTCGCCGGGGAGGTACTTGTGCGAGATCACGCCGTGCAGCTGGTCCGCGCCCGGGTCGTCGCCGCGGGTCTTGACGCGCACGCCGTCCCGGAACGCACCGGAGCCCGCCTCGGCGACCGTCAGGCTGTCGGCGACCACGTCGAGGATCCAGGCCGCGGCCGGCTCCCCGTCGCGGACCAGCGCGACCATCACGCAGAACGGGGTCTTCCCGGCGGCGAAGTTGTTCGTGCCGTCGACCGGGTCCACGATCCACACCGCACCGTCGTGCCCGACCCGGTCACGGACCGAGGGGTCGGCCGCGACGGCCTCCTCGCCGACCACCACCGAACCCGGCAGCAGAGCGGTCAGGCCGCTGGTCAGCGCGCGCTCGGACTCCTGGTCGGCGATGGTGACCAGATCACCGGGCGCCTTCTGCCGCACCTCGTCGTCGGACAGCCGGCGGAAGCGCGGCAGGACGACCGTCTGTGCGACCTCACGGACGAGCTCGGTGACCTGATCAAGCACGCGGCGGCAACTTCACGACGCTGACGAAGAACTCGTCGATCTGGCGGATCACCGCGATGAACCGCTCGAAGTCGACCGGCTTGGTCACGTACGCGTTCGCGTGCAGCTGGTAGCTGCGCAGGATGTCCTCGTCGGCCGAGGAGGTGGTGAGCACGACGACCGGGATCCGGCCGAGCTCGTCGTCCTTCTTGATCTCGGCGAGCACCTCGCGGCCGTCCCGCTTCGGCAGGTTCAGGTCGAGCAGGATCAGGTCGGGACGGACCGCGTCCGCGTACTGACCCTCCTGGCGCAGGTAGGCGAGGGCCTCGGCGCCGTCGGAGACCACGTTGAGCCGGTTGCGGACCTTGTGCTCCTCGAACGCCTCCTGAGTCATCAGGACGTCGCCCGGGTCGTCCTCGACGAGCAGGACCTCGATCGGGGTTCCGTTCTCCCGCGTCATACTCATGCTTGCACCACCTCTTCCACGCTCTCCTCGGCTTCCGAACCGTCCGAATCATCCGAACCCGGCAGCACCGGCAGCGTGAAGTTGATCGACGCGCCCTCCGGAACATCGACGTCCAGCCAGACTCGCCCGCCATGGTATTCGACGATCTTCTTGACGATCGCCAGTCCGATGCCGGTCCCCTCGTACGCGTCCCGCGCGTGCAGGCGCTGGAAGATCACGAAGACCTTGTCGGCGAACTCGGCCTCGATGCCGATGCCGTTGTCGCGTACGTTGATCCGCCACTCCTTGCCGTCGCGCTCCGCGGTGACCGTGATCACCGGGGGGACGTCCGGGCGGCGGAACTTGAGCGAGTTGCCGATCAGGTTCACGAACAGTGTGGTGAGCAGCGGTTCCTCACCCTCCACCGTGGGCAGTCCGGACCAGGTGATCTCGGCGCCCTCACCGGCGCGCGGCTCCAGCTGGCTCTTCACGTCGGTGAGCACCTTGTTCAGGTCGACGTCGCTGAACCCACTGGTGAGCCGGCCGATCCGGGAAAACGCCAGAAGGTCGTTGATGAGCCGCTGCATCCGCTGTGCGCCATCGACGGCGAAGCCGATGTACTGGTCCGCGCGCTCGTCGAGCTGCCCGGAGTAGCGCCGCTGCAGGAGCTGGCAGAAGCTGGCCACCTTGCGCAGCGGCTCCTGCAGGTCGTGCGAGGCGACGTAGGCGAACTGCTCGAGGTCGCGATTGGACCGGGTGAGCTCCTCGGCCTGCGACTGGAGCTGCTGGTTGACCCATTCGACCTGGCCGCGCGCGGCGCGTACCTCGGTGAGCTCGCTGGCGATCTGCTGGCGCATCCGGTCGACATCGGCGGCGAGCGCCACCAGGTCGGGTGACCCCTGCGGGCTGACGATGTGCCGTTCGTAGTCGCCGGCCGCGACCTCGCGCACCTGGGCCGCCAGATCCACGATCGGGCGGCTGACCAGCCGGTCCATCAGGAACAGCAGGGCGGCGCCGGCCAGCACGATGATCGCCGCGGCGGCGATCTCGATGGCCACCATGGTCTGGCTGGACGACCGGGCGGCGTCCGCGGACTTGGCCCGCAGCACACCGATGTGGGTCTGCATGACACCGATCGCCTGCCGCACGGCGTCGAACTCGTTGGTGTCGCCGGCCTCGATCCGTTCCTGGGCCGCCGCGGTGCCCTGGGTGCGCACGGTCTCCAGCACCGGCTCGGCAACCCCGGTCCGCCACACCTCGGCCCGCGCCTGCACGACCTCCAGCGCCGCGCGGATGTCCTGGTCCTCCGGGCGCAGCAGGCTCTTGATCTGGGCGATCTGGCGGTTCTCCTCGGCCAGCCCGGTCCGGTACGGTTCCAGGTTGCGGTCCTCGCCGGTGATCGCGTAGCCGCGGACACCGGTCTCCTGGTTCACCAGGGCCGTGTTCAGGGTCTCACCAGCCGCCCGCATCGGAGTGGCCCGGTCGAGAACGTCGTCGAGCTGCCGGTTGTTGGCAGCAGCGGTGATCGCGGCGAACACACCCAGCGCGGTGAGGACGACACCGACCGCCACGCAGAGCGCGACGATGCGCTGGCGCAACGTCCATTCGCTGACGGAGAGGACCTTCACCGGCCACCGCCCCGCGAGACGAGCAGCATCGCCACGTCGTCGGTGAGCGGGCCGCCGTTGTCCTTGTCGGCGCGGCTCACCAGCCAGGCGGGCAGCGACGGCACGGGCATGCGCTGCGCCTCCGGCTCGAGCATCAGCTTGCAGAGGCCGTCGACGTCGAGGCGTTCGCCGGTGTTGCCGGTGTGCCCCTCGATCAGCCCGTCGGTGTACATCAGCAGAGACCAGTCATGGCCGGAGAACTCCAACTCCGTCGCGGGCGTGGGAGTTGGACGTACCCCGAGGACGATTCCGGTACGCGCGGACACCGGCGCGACTCGCCCGCCGGAGAGCACGACGGGTGGTGGGTGGCCGGCCAGGCGTACGGTCGCGCGATTGCCCGGCAGGTCGATGACCGCCGACGCCACGGTGGCGAACACCTCCCGGGCGCGGCGCTCGGACATCAGCACCTGCTCCAGCGAGGGCAGCACCTGCTCCTCGGGGACACCGGCCAGCACCAGGGCACGCCAGGCCACCCGGAGCTCGACACCGAGCGCGGCCTCGTCGACGCCGTGACCGCAGACGTCGCCGACGATCAGGTGCAGCCGGTCGTCGCCGACCTGCACCACGTCGAAGAAGTCACCGCCGAGCAGGCCCATCGCCCGGCCGGAGCGGTAGAACGTCTCCACCGTCACCTCGGTGGTCTGCATCAGCGGCTGCGGGAGCAGGCCCCGTTCCAGGCGCGCCGACTCGGCCTGGCGCAGCTCGACCTCGCGCAGCAGGCGGGCGTTCTCGTCGGCGCGCTTGCGCTCGACCGCGTACCGCAGCGAGCGGATCAGCAGGACGCCGTCGACCTGGCCCTTGACCAGATAGTCCTGGGCGCCCTCGGCGACCGCCTGCACACCGAGGTGCTCGTCGGAGCGGCCGGTGAGCACGCAGACCGCGGCGCCGCCGGCGACCGCGAGCAGCTTGCGGAGCCCGTCGATGCCCTCCGCGTCGGGCAGGCCCAGGTCGAGCAGCACGCACTCGATGCCGGCCAGCATCTTGGTGGCCTCGCGGAGGCTGGTGACGACCGTCAGATCGAACGGTGCGTCCGCCTCGCTCAGCAGCTCACGAACCAGGAACGCGTCACCCTCGTCGTCCTCGACGAGCAGGATCCGCAACCTCTCCAGCTGGTTCGCCGCGTGCCTGCCAGGCGCGAGCGACCGCTCCGTCATTCCGATTCCCCACTCGACGCATAGGTGACCCGCAAATCGTGTACCACCGGGCCCGGCCGCACAACTCTGGT
Source organism: Actinoplanes sp. NPDC051861 (assembly GCF_040681145.1). Lineage (NCBI taxonomy): Bacteria > Bacillati > Actinomycetota > Actinomycetes > Micromonosporales > Micromonosporaceae > Actinoplanes > Actinoplanes sp. NPDC051861. The sequence continues at coordinate 139,940 of NZ_JBFAYE010000002.1, read as the reverse complement.
CACCAGGTCGTGACCTGGGCTCACATCGGACCCGTCGCGTGCCGGCCGGTGTCGTCGGCCGCGACCCGCCGGGCGTGGTCGGCGATCACCTGACCGAGGATCCCGTGCAGCCTCCCGCAGTCGCGGCAGTGCAGGTTCTCGTCGAGGTGACGGCCGCCGCACCCGGCGCACTCGCCGCGGTCCTCCGGGTCCCGGTAGGCGGCGAGGGCGCGGCACATCGCCCGGATCACATGATCGCTGAGAGTGAAGACGTCCTCGCCGAACGCGGTGCGCACACCGACAACGGCCACGGGCGCGGCGTCCGGGTTCGGGTTGTACGGGGACACCGCGTCGATGAACTCCGCGATGACGGCGGCTGGGTCGAGCGGGGTAGTCACCCCGACAACGCTATGCCACGCGCTGATGGATCTTCGGGGTACCCGCCCGCCGCGCCGGGTGCTTACATTCACTCATGCGTGATCACGCCCTGACCAGGCCGGCCCGCCGGGGCCTCGCCGCGGCTGCCGTCCTCGCCGTGCTCGTCCTGGCCGGCTTCGCGGCGCTACGCGCCATCGCACCCCCGGCCGAGCGGGCGGACTCGGCGCCGGCGGGCGAGTTCAGCGCCGCGCGGGCCTTCGAGCACGTCCGGGCGATCGCCACCACGACGCACCCGGCCGGCAGCGCGGCGAACGACACGGTGCGCACGCATCTGCTGGAGGCGCTGCGCGGCATCGGCCTCACCCCCGAGGTGCAGGACACCGTCACGATCCAGGGCGGCACGCTGTCGGCCAGCGCCGGTGGCGCCGGGCTGGCGAGGGTACGCAACGTGGTCGCGGTGCTGCCCGGCACGGACTCGACCGGGCGGATCTTCCTGGTCGCGCACTACGACTCGGCCCAGGTCGGGCCGGGCGGCAACGACGACGCGGCCGGCACCTCCACGATCCTGGAGACCGCGCGGGCGCTGAAGGCCGGCGGCCCGCTGCGCAACGACGTCGTGCTGCTGCTCACCGACGCCGAGGAGGCCTGTCTCTGCGGGGCGAAGGCGTTCGTCGACCAGCACCCGCTGGCCCGTGACGGCGGGGTGGTGCTCAACCTGGAGGCACGCGGCAGCAGCGGTCCGGCGATCATGTTCGAGACCTCGGAGGGCAACGGCGAGCTGGTTGAGGCGTACGGGCACGTGCCGTACCCGGTCGGGACGTCGTTCGCGGTCGAGATCTACCGGCTGCTGCCCAACGACACCGACTTCACGCCGTTCCGCGAGGGCGGGTTCCAGGGGCTGAACACGGCGTACATCGACGGGGCGGCGGTGTATCACGCGCCGACCGACACGGCCGCCTCGATGAACCGGGACAGCCTGCAGCACCACGGCGACAACGCGCTGGCTCTCACCCGTGAGCTGGGCGGGCGCGATCTGACGGCGCTGGAGGCCGGTGACGCCACCTACTTCCCCGCAGCCGGTCTGCTGATCCGCTACCCCGGCACCCTGGTCTGGCCGCTCGCCGTCCTGGCCCTGATCGCCGTCGGGCTGCTCGGCTGGCTGGTGGTACGCCAGCAGCGCGCCACCGGCCGCCGGGTGGCGCTGGCCGGCGTACTCACGCTGATCCCGATCCTGGCCGCCCCGGCGGCGGCGCAGGGCCTGTGGTCGCTGCTCGTCCTGGTCCGCCCGGAGTACGGCGGGATGCCGATCGACCCGTACCGTCCACTCTGGTACCGCCTCGCCGTGATCGCCCTGGCCGCGACCGTCGTGCTGGCCTGGCACGCCCTGCTGCGCCGCCGCGTCGGGCCGGCCGCGCTGGCCGTCGCCGGCCTGGGCTGGCTCGCCGCCCTCGGCCTGCTGCTCGCCGCCGTCACGCCGGGCGGCGCGTACCTGACCACGCTGCCCGCACTCGCCGGCGCGGTCGCCGGCCTGATCGCGATACACGTCCCCGACGCGCTCGCCGTCGTCGCGATCGCCGCCGGTGCCGTCGTCGCGACGGTGATCCTGCTGCCCACGGTCGTCATGCTGTTCCCGGCGCTGGGCATGCCGATGGCCGGTGTCGGCGCGTTCCTGACCGTGCTGCTCGGCCTCGCCCTGATCCCGGTCGCCGACCTGGTCCACCCGGCGGCCGGCGGCGCCCGTGGAATGGAGGCGCTGCGGGCACGCCACCGCGGCGCCGCGCCCACCCTGGCCGCGGCGGTCGCCCTGGTCGCCTGCACCGCGACCGGCCTGGCCGTCGACCGGTTCGACGCCGCGCACCCGTCGCTGACCCACCTGATGTACGCGCTGGACACCGACACCGGAACCGCCCGCTGGCTCAGCGAGGAGACCGATCCGCAGCCGTGGACCGCGCAGTACGTCTCGGCACCGCCGGAGACGGTCACCGACTCGCTCCCGGCGTTCGGTGACGAGCGGCTGCGCAGCGGCCCAGCCGAGGCCGCCTCGCTGCCCGCGCCGAATCTCACCCTGGTGACGGACACCCGTACCGGTGACGGCCGGACCCTGCGCCTGCGTCTCACCCCGCAGCGGACGGCCCGGTTCGTCACGCTGCACATCGCCGCCGGCACCACCGTGACCTCGGCCACGGTCGGCGGGCGCCCGGTCGGCGACCTGTCCGGCTCGGCCGGCGGCGGATGGGGCTTCGGCTTCGTCTTCCACGCGCCGCCGCAGGACGGTGTCGAGGTCGAGCTCACCGTCAAGGGCACCGACCCGGTCCGCCTGCGCGCCATGGACGGCAGCGACAACCTCGCCGCGCTCCCCGGCTTCCGCCCCCGCCCGTCCGGGGTGGGCGTCCTCGGCTCACACAGCAGCGAACTGGTCGCGGTCGCCAAGACTTATACGCTCTGATCCATGGCGAAGATCCTGTATTCGGTGACCATGTCGCTGGACGGCTTCATCGCCGGTCCCGGCGGCGACATGTCGTGGCTGACGCCCCGCCTCGGCCCGAACCCCGCCGCCGAGGCGCTGGTCGACCGAATCGGCGCGATGCTGATCGGCCGGCGGACGTTCGGCGGCGACGATCCGAACGCCGGCACCGAGAAAGAGGGCGCCATGGAGGGCGCCTGGCACGGTCCGAGCTTCGTGCTCACCCACGAGCCGCCGGCGGAGCCGGTGCCCGGGATCGTCTTCGTCACCGACCTGCGGGCGGGTCTCGCCGCCGCACGCGAGGCGGCCGGCGAGAAGTACGTCAACGTCCTGGGCGCCGAGGTGGCCCGCCAACTGCTGGCCGCCGACCTGCTCGACGAGATCCTGGTCTTCGTCGCCCCGGTCCTGCTCGGCGACGGCACCCGCGTCTTCGAACACGCCGGCGGCACCGATATCGCCCTCGCGCGGATCAGCAGCAGTGAGGCGCCCTCAGCGAACGGCCTCTGGTATCGCGTGGTGCGCTAACGACCCCGGCCGCGGCGTCCCGTGGGGGCGTCGTGGCGGAAGTGGACGAACAGGCGGCCCCAGTTGTCGCCGTCCTTCTCGACCCGGTGGTAGAGCTGCTTGATCTCTTTCTGGTCGAGGAAGCGGATCACCTTCTTCTTCAGGGCGCCGCTGCCCTTGCCCGGGATGATCTCGACGAGAGAGGCCTTCTTCTGGATGGCCTCGTCGATGATCCCGCGCAGGGCGCGGTCGATCTCGGTGCCCTTGTTGAAGATGTCGTGCAGGTCCAGCTTCAGCTTCACGATCGAGACCCTACGCTGCGGTGTTCTTGCCGAGCCAGGTCTCGACGCGGCGTAAGGCGTCCTGGTAGTCGGGCTGTTCCTTCATCGCGGCGGCCAGTCGCAGGTGCGGGAGGGCCTCACGAAAACGGCCGGCCCGCTCCAGGGTCCGGCCGAGCACATGGTGCGCGTAGTGATCCGAGGGATCATGTTCGATCAGCACCCTGAGCTGGGCTTCCGCTCCGTTCAGCTGGGCCGAGTTGAAGTAGGCACGGGCCAGCAGCTGGCGTACCGCGGTGTTGTGCGGTTCGGCCTCGACGATCGGCTCGAGCAGCTTCGCGGCGCCGAGCGGGTCCCCGGACTCGAAGAAGAAAGTGGCCCTGCGGTATTCCTCGAGAAGATCCACGTTCAGCTCCCCACTCGCGTCGCCGACCTCCAACGCTCGCACAACATCGGGGGAACAGCGAGTGTTCCACTCGATCAAGCTGCGGGCGTCAGCGTCGGAGCAGCAGGAGTGCGAGGCCGCCGGTCAGGAGGTATCCGCCGATCGCGGCGAGCAGCATCGGGCTCGGCCCACCGCCCGGTAGTTCAGGAAGAGACACAGGTCCATCATGAGGCTTTTGTCGGTTTCATCCGCTTCGCCACACCGGAAACGCCTCAGACACAGCCACCGCTGTGCCGAATCCTGTGGGAGACACAGCTGGTACACAGGAGACGGAAAGCCGGCGCAGAGCGTCGCCGACCACAGTAGGGGCATGACGATGGCGAACGCAGACTCCAGCACCGAACTCCGCCGCCCCGACGGCACCCCCGTCCGGGTGCTGGTGGTCGACGACGAGCCGACCCTCGCCGAGCTGCTCTCGATGGCCCTGCGGTACGAGGGCTGGGAGGTCCGCAGCGCGGGCGACGGCATGACGGCCGTGCGGACCGCCCGGGAGTTCCGCCCGGACGCCGTCGTCCTGGACATGATGCTGCCCGACATCGACGGGCTCGAGGTGCTGCGCCGGCTGCGCGGGGAGTCGCCCGAGGTCCCGGTGCTCTTCCTCACCGCCAAGGACTCGGTCGAGGACCGGATCACCGGGCTGACCGCCGGCGGCGACGACTACGTCACCAAGCCGTTCAGCCTGGAGGAGGTCGTGGCCCGGCTGCGCGGCCTGATGCGGCGGATGGGGCACGCCCCGATGCGGACCGAGTCGCAGCTCGTCGTCGGTGACCTGACCCTCGACGAGGACTCGCACGAGGTGCGCCGCGGCGGTGACCTGGTCACGCTGACCGCCACCGAGTTCGAACTGCTGCGCTATCTGATGCGCAACCCCCGCCGGGTGCTGAGCAAGCCGCAGATCCTGGACCGGGTGTGGAACTACGACTTCGGCGGCCAGGCCAACGTCGTCGAGCTGTACATCTCGTACCTGCGGAAGAAGATCGACGCCGGCCGGGCGCCGATGATCCACACCATGCGCGGCGCCGGCTACGTGCTCAAGCCGGCCGACTGACGTGAGCTCTGCCGCCCGTCCAGCTCGTCCCGCCCGCTGGCGCAGCCCGGCGGGCTGGTCCCTGCGCACCCGGCTGGTCGCCATCATGATCGCGCTGCTGTCGGTGCTGGGCCTGGTCGTCGGCGGCACCGCGGAGATCTATCTGTACCAATCGCTGCACCGGCAGATCGACAGCGAGCTCAACGACGTCTCCAAGCGCATCGGCTTCCGCGCGCCGCCGTTCGGTTCACCCGACCAGCCGTACACCACGACCCATGACAAGCCCGACAGCAACGGGCTTCCCGGCGGCATCCCGGGTGACGCGATCGTCCTGCAGCAGACCGGCGAGGGCACGCTCGACGGCGGCGTGCTGCGGTTCCTCGAGGCCAGCGAGGAGGTCGACCAGCTCACCGACGTGCAGAAGGCCACCGTGCTCAGCGAGGTCCCGGCCGACGGCGCCAAGGTCGATGTCGATCTGGGCAGCGATCTGCCGGCGTACCGGATGACCAGGGTCGTCAAGAAGGACGGGACGGTCTACTACGTCGGGCTCTCCCTCGCCCAGGTCAACTCAACGCTGCTCACGGTCGCCGGGTTCACCGGCTGTGTGATCGCCGGCTCGCTGCTCATCGCGGGCTGGGGAGGGGCGCTCATCGTCCGTCGTACGCTCAAGCCCCTGGACCGCGTGGCAGCGACCGCGACCCGCGTCTCCGAGCTCAGGCTCGACCGCGGCGAGGTGCGCCTCGCGCAGCGGGTGCCCGACGCCGACACCGACCCCCGCACCGAGGTCGGCCAGGTGGGAGCCGCGCTGAACGCCATGCTCGACCACGTCGGCAACGCCCTGGAGGCGCGGCACGCCAGCGAGATGCAGGTACGCCAGTTCGTCGCCGACGCCAGCCACGAGCTGCGCACCCCGCTCGCCGCGATCCGCGGGTACGCCGAGCTCAGCCGCCGCAGCCGCCAGGTCATCCCGGACGAGATCTCGCACGTGCTGACCCGGGTCGAGTCCGAGGCGAAACGGATGACCGCGCTGGTCGAGGACCTGCTGCTGCTCGCCCGCCTGGACGCCGGCCGGCCGCTCGCGCAGGACCCGGTCGACCTGACCATGCTGGCCGTCGACGCGACCAGCGACGCGCACGCCGCCGGCCCGCGCCACTACTGGCAGCTCGACCTCCCGGAGGAGCCGGTCTCGGTGATCGGCGACGGCTCGCGGCTGCACCAGGTGCTGGCGAACCTGCTGGCCAACGCGCGCACGCACACGCCGGAGGGCTCGACCGTGACGGTCAAGGTCGGCTCGGTGCCGAACGCGGCCGTGCTCCAGGTGATCGACAACGGGCCGGGCATCCCGGAGGAACTCGTCCCCCGGATCTTCGAGCGGTTCGCCCGCGGTGACAGCTCGCGCTCGCGCGCGGCCGGCAGCACCGGACTCGGGCTCTCGATCGTGCACGCGGTGGTGACCTCGCACGGCGGCAAGGTGGGTGTGCAGAGCCGCCCCGGCCAGACGGTGTTCACCGTGATGCTCCCGCTCGGACCGCCTCCGGTCGTCCCAACAGCTGAACATAGGCCGCAAGAGCTACATCCGGTGCGGTGATCCGGCTATGCTGTCGGGCGTGTCCCAGACGTGGTCGTTTTATTGGTTTACGAGGCCGGCTCGCGCCGGTGCCTCGGCCATGACCGCATGACCTGAGACACCCCGCCAGAGCCGGCTGAGGCAGCGACGACGTCGCTGCCTTTTTGTTTGCGACGAGCAAGCCGGCTCTCGCCCACGGGCGCCGGCGAAGGAGTGAGACCACCATGACCGCACCCGAGGTACAGCGCGTCCGCGACCAGCGCATCGAGAAGGTCGTGCCGCTGATGAGCCCGGCGCTGCTGCACCACGAGTTGCCGCTGACCAGCGAGCTCCACGACACCGTGCTGGCCGGTCGAAAGCAGGTCGAGGACGTGCTGAACGGCCGAGATCAGCGGCTGATCACGGTCGTCGGGCCGTGTTCGGTGCACGACCCGGCCGCCGCCGGTGAGTACGCCTCCCGGCTGGAGAAGGAGGCCGAGCGCCTCAGCGACGACCTGCTGATCGTGATGCGGGTGTACTTCGAGAAGCCGCGCTCCACGGTCGGCTGGAAGGGCCTGATCATGGACCCGGGCCTGGACGGCACCGGCGACGTCGGCACCGGCCTGCGGATCGCCCGCAAGCTGCTGCTCGAGGTGGTCGGCCGGGGTCTGCCGGTGGCCGTCGAGTTCCTCGACCCGATCACCCCGCAGTACATCGCGGACACCGTGGCCTGGGGTGCGATCGGCGCCCGGACCGTCGAGTCGCAGGTGCACCGCCAGCTCGCCTCCGGCCTGTCGATGCCGATCGGCATGAAGAACCGCCCGGACGGCAGCGTCTCCACGGCCGTTGACGCGATCCAGGCCGCCGCGGTACCGCACGTCTTCCCGGGCATCGACTACTCCGGCACCCCGGCGATCCTGCACACCGCCGGCAACCCGGACTGCCACCTGGTGCTGCGCGGTGGCGGCGGCAAGCCGAACTACAGCGCGGCCGACGTCGAGGCGTCGCTGGCCCTGCTGCGCACCGCCGGCGAGAAGGAGCGGCTGGTCATCGACTGCTCGCACGGCAACAGCAACAAGGACCACAACCGGCAGCCGATCGTGGCCGAGGACGTGGCCCAGCAGATGGAGGCCGGCCAGCGCGGGATCAGCGGCGTGATGCTGGAGAGCTTCCTGCAGCCGGGACGGCAGAACCTGGGTGGCGAGCTGACGTACGGCCAGTCGGTCACCGACGCCTGCATGGGCTGGGACGCGACGGTGAGCGTGCTGGAGCGCCTGGCGACCGCGTCCGCGAAACGCCGCACTGCTTGATCTTGGCAGAGACGAGCGGTCCCTGGTTTCACAGGGACCGCTCAGCAAGGCCACAAGGACACGACAGACCATCCCCCGATCGTTCAATGCATGACCCTGCTGACGCCGGCGGCGGACGCCGCTGAAGTCCCGGCGGCGGACGCCGCTGAAGTTCCGGCGGCGCCCGCTCCGCCCCGTGAGCGCACCGGTGCCGCCCGATATCTCCTCGGCCGCTCGGACGCCCCCTGGATCCGACCCTCCCTGTTCGCGCTGCTGACCGCGACCGCCGTCCTGTACATCTGGGGACTGGGCGAGTCCGGCTGGGCCAACGCGTTCTACTCGGCCGCCGTCCAGGCCGGCTCGGAGAGCTGGAAGGCGTTCTTCTACGGCTCCTCCGACGCGGCGAACGCGATCACCGTCGACAAGACGCCCGCATCGCTCTGGATCATGGCGCTGTCGGTTCGGATCTTCGGGCTCAGCTCGTGGAGCCTCCTGGTGCCCCAGGCGCTGCTCGGCGTCGCCACCGCCGGCCTGCTCTACGCCACCGTCCGGCGCGGCTTCGGCCCCGCCGCCGGCCTGCTCGCCGGGGCGATCTCCGCGCTCACCCCGGTCGCGGTGCTGATGTTCCGCTTCAACAACCCGGACGCGCTGCTGGTCCTGCTCATGGTGGCGGGCGCCTGGGCGACCCTGCGGGCCGTCGAGACCGGCGCCACCAAGTGGATCGTGCTGGCCGGTGCGTTCGTCGGGTTCGCGTTCCTCGCCAAGATGCTGCAGGCGCTGCTGGTGGTGCCGGCGTTCGGGCTCGCGTACCTGATCGCCGGGCCACCCAGGCTGGGCAAACGCATCTGGCAACTGCTGCTCGCGCTGGGCGCCCTGGTGGTCTCGGCCGGCTGGTACATCGCAATCGTCGAACTCGTGCCGGCCTCGGCCCGCCCGTACATCGGCGGCTCGCAGAACAACAGCCTGCTCGAGCTGACCCTCGGCTACAACGGCCTCGGCCGGCTCAACGGCGAGGAGACCGGCAGCGTCGGCGGCGGGAACAACGGCGGCCGCTGGGGCGAAGCGGGCCTCACCAGGCTCTTCGAGAGCGCCCAGGGCGGTCAGATCTCCTGGCTGCTGCCGGCGGCGTTGATACTGCTGGTCGCCGGTCTGGTGATCACGGCACGGCGGGCACGGACCGACCTGCAGCGCGCCGGGCTGATCCTGTGGGGCGGCTGGCTGCTGATCACCGGGTTGGTGTTCAGCCTCATGCAGGGCATCTTCCACGCGTACTACACGGTCGCCCTCGCACCGGCGGTCGGCGCGGTAGTCGCCATGGGCACCGCCCTGCTCTGGAAGCACCGCTCCAACATCTTCGCGTCGCTCACCCTCGCCGCGGCGGTCGCGGTCACCGCGTGGTGGTCGTGGGTTCTGCTGGGCCGCAGCGCCGATTTCCTGCCCTGGCTGCGCCTTCCGGTGCTGGTGGCCGGCCTGGTCGCGGCGGTCGCGCTGGTCGCGACGTTCCGCCTGGCCAGGCGGTTGGCCACGGTCGCTGCGGCGGTCGCGCTGGGTGCGGTTCTGGCAGGACCGGCAGCGTACGCGGTACAGACGGCATCCCAACCGCACACCGGTTCCATCCCGTCCGCGGGCCCGACGGTGTCCGGCGGGTTCGGTGGTGGTCCCGGCGGCGGGGGTGGATTCAACCGCGGTGGCGGCTTCCCGGGCGGCGGCGGGTTCCCCGGCGGTGGCGGACCGGGTGGCGGTGCACCGGGTGGCGGTGCGCCCGGCGGCGGTGCGCCCGGCGGCGGAACTCAGGGCGGGTTCCCGGGCGCCCCCGGCGGAAATGGGCAAAACGGCGGCGACGGCCGGGGCCGCGGTGGCCGGACCGGCGGTGGCGGCATGGGTGGCCTGCTCAACGCCGCCGAGGTCAGCGACGAGATGAAGGCCCTGCTCGAACAGGACGCGGACAACTACACCTGGGTCGCAGCGGCGATCGGCTCGCAGAGCGCCTCCGGTTACCAGCTGGCCACCGAGAAGCCGGTCATGGCGATCGGCGGCTTCAACGGCACCGACCCGTCACCCACCCTCGAACAGTTCAAGCAGTACGTCGCGGACGGAAAGATCCACTACTTCATCGGCGGCGGCGGGTTCAGCCGCGGCGGCGGCAACGGCGGCAGCGACTACAGCACCCAGATCAGCGAGTGGGTCGCCGCCACCTTCACCGCGAAGACCGTCGGCAACACCACCGTCTACGACCTGACCGCTCCTACCGGTGGCACCGCATGAGCCTCTCCGCACTGCCCTCGCAGGAGGCCGGCGCGCCCCGCGTCCTCGCGCCGGTGCTCGACGTGGTGATCCCGGTCCACAACGAGGAGGCGGGCCTCGAGTCCTGCGTGCACCGGCTGCACGCCTACCTCACAGCGAACCTCCCCTACCCGTTCCGGATCACCATCGCCGACAACGCCAGCACCGACACCACCGCGAGCGTCGCCCGGATGCTGGCCGGCCGGTACGCCGAGGTCGAGTCGGCGCACCTGACCGAGAAGGGCCGGGGACGCGCGCTCAAGCACGTCTGGACGCGGTCCGACGCGGCCGTCCTCGCCTACATGGACGTCGACCTCGCGACCGACCTGGGCGCGCTGCTGCCACTGGTCGCACCGTTGATCTCGGGGCACTCGGACCTCGCGATCGGCTCCCGGCTGGCCCGCGGCTCACGGGTGGTACGCGGCCCGAAGCGGGAGTTCATCTCGCGCGGCTACAACCTGCTCCTGCGCGGCACGCTGGCGGCCCGGTTCTCCGACGCCCAGTGCGGGTTCAAGGCGATCCGGTCGGACGTGGCCGCGCGGCTGCTGCCGATGGTGGAGGACACCGGCTGGTTCTTCGACACCGAGATGCTGGTCCTGGCGCAACGGGCCGGGCTGCGCATCCACGAGGTGCCGGTGGACTGGGTGGACGATCCGGACAGCCGGGTCGACATCATGACGACGGCGATCGCCGACCTCAGGGGGATCGCCCGGGTGATGCGCGGCTTGAGCACAGGACGTATTCCACTAGCCACACTGCGTGAGCAAGCCGGGCGGAAGCCGGCCGGGCTGACCGGTCAGCTGATCCGTTTCGCCGGCGTCGGCATCGCCAGCACGCTCGCCTACCTGCTGCTCTACGCGCTGTTGCGCACCGGGATCGGCCCACAGTGGGCCAACCTGGTCGCGCTGCTCGTCACCGCGGTGGCCAACACAGCCGTCAACCGCCGGGTCACCTTCGGTGTACGCGGAACCGGCGGCGCCTGGCGCCATCAGGCACAGGGCCTCGTGGTGTTCGGCATCGGACTCGCACTGACCAGCGGATCACTGACCCTGCTGCACATGGTGACCGCACAACCACCACGTGTAGCCGAATTGGTCGTTCTGGTGCTCGCCAACCTTGTGGCGACCGCCACACGCTTCCTGCTGCTGCGCGTCTGGGTCTTCCGCGCACGCACCTGAGCCGGCGCCTCGCGAAGCGGCATCCGAAGTCACCGGATGCCGCTTCGTCCGTTGTATCCGTTGCGGAAGCTCAGCCGCCCTCGCCACCTGAGGAAAAGAACGGGCGAAAAATTCGGCACACGCAGGCGTATCACAAAGGCAACTCAGAGGTAACAATGAGCTGTGATCGAGATCGCTCTCGCTCGATCCAGGCTTCACCGGCGCGGCGGACCGGAGGGTAGCGAATGCTCAGCAAAGAGGACACCCGGCGACTGGCACAGCTCGAACGCCAGCTCCAGCGGGAGGATCCCGACTTCTGCGCCCGCATGGGCGGCGGGAACTTCAGCGTGTCGACGACGCATCGCCCCGCACTCCCGCTGTTCATCATCGCGGCTGTGATTATGATCACCGCCGTTGTTCTGGCCGCGGTTCAGTGGTGGATCGCGTCCGCTGTGGTCGCCGCCTGGGCGACCGTCACGGCCGTCGCCGCCGTCGTGCGGATGCGAAGGGCACGCACCAGGCTGTAACCAGCGCTCATCTCCAGGACCGGACAGCCGATCAATCGGATCGGCACCGTTTGAAGTCCTGGAGGAACACCCGTGGCAACCCTGCTGTACCGGCTCGGCCGATTCTCGTTCCGGCGCCGCCGGTGGACCCTGGCCGTCTGGGTCACGGTGCTGGCACTGTTCGGGATCGGTGCGGCGACGCTGTCCGGGCCGACCAGCAACGCCTTCTCCATCCCGGGCACCGAGTCGTCGCGCGCTCTGGACGTCCTCGCCGAGAGGTTCGGCGGGACCTCGGACGCCGCGCAGGCCAGGGTGGTCTTCACCGCCGATTCCGCGCTGAACAGGGAGACCGTCGAGAAGGCGGTCGCGGCCCTGCGGTCGGCCCCGCGCGTGGCCGGCGTCGCGGACCCGTTCGAGGCGAAAACGATCTCGCAGGACCAGCGGACCGCGTACGCCACCGTCACCTACTCGGTGCCCGCCGCCGACGTGAGCATCGCCGACCGCGAGGCCATGATGGCCGCCGCCCGCAGCGCCGGGGTCGCCGTCGAGTTCTCCGGCGAGGTCACCGTCACCGCCGAGGAGAGCCACTCCGCCGAGGCGATCGGCATCGTCGTCGCCGCGTTCGTCCTTCTGATGACGTTCGGCTCGCTGGTCGCCGCCGGACTGCCGCTGCTCACCGCGATGGCCGGGGTCGGCGTCGGGATGCTGGGCATCCAGATCGCGACCGGCTTCTTCGACCTGTCGTCGTCCACCTCCGCCCTCGCCACCATGCTGGGGCTGGCGGTGGGCATCGACTACGCGCTGTTCGTGGTCTCCCGGTACCGCCACGAGCTGGCCGAGGGCCACGACGGCGAGGAGGCCGCGGGCCGCGCGGCCGGAACCGCCGGTTCCGCGGTGGTGTTCGCCGGACTGACCGTGGTCATCGCCCTGGCCGCCCTGTCGGTCACCGGCATCCCGTTCCTGACCGCGATGGGCCTGGCCGCCGCGGCGACCGTCGCCATGGCGGTCGTGATCACGCTGAGCCTGGTGCCGGCGGTGCTGGGCTTCGCGGGCCGCCGGATCCTCCCCCGCCGGCGCCGGCCGGCCCGGACCGCCACGCCGTTCGGCGAGCGCTGGGGCCGCGGCGTGCTGCGGCACCGGTGGATCGCCCTGATCGTCTCGCTCGGGCTGATCGCCGCCGTCGCGGTGCCCGTGTTCGACCTGCGTCTCGCGCTGCCCGACGACAGCACCGCCGCGGCCGACTCCACCCAGCGCAAGGCGTACGACCAGCTCGCGAGCGGATTCGGCGCCGGGTTCAACGGGCCCCTCGTCGTGGTGCTGGAGAACGTCGCCGTCGCCGAGCAGGCGCAGCGGGCCATCGCCGCCCTCGACGATGTCGTCATGGTCACCCCGCCCACGGTCAACCCGGCCGGTGACACCGCGATGCTGACCGTCGTCCCGGCCTCAGCGCCCACGAGTGAGGCGACCAAGGACCTGGTACACGCCATCCGGGACGCGAACCTGCCCGGCCTCTCGGTCACCGGCACCACGGCCGTCAACATCGACATCTCGGAGAAGCTGACCGGCGCGCTCATCCCGTACCTCTGCATTGTGGTCGGTCTTGCCTTTGTGCTGCTCATGCTGGTGTTCCGGAGCATCCTGGTGCCGGTCAAGGCGACTGCCGGATTCCTGCTGTCGGTGGGCGCGGCGTTCGGCGCCCTGGTCACGGTCTTCCAGAACGGCCATCTCGCCGGGCTGATCGGGCTGGAGTCCACCGGCCCGATCGTCAGCGTCATGCCGATCTTCCTGATCGGGATCCTGTTCGGGCTGGCCATGGACTACGAGGTCTTCCTCGTCACGCGCACTCGTGAGGAGTACGTGCACGGCGCCGCACCCGACGACGCGATCCTCAGCGGCATGAAGCACGGCGCCCGCGTCGTCACCGCCGCCGCCCTGATCATGATGAGCGTCTTCGCCGGCTTCATCCTGGCCGACGACACCATCATCAAGAGCCTCGGCTTCGCCCTGGCCTTCGGTGTCGCGGTCGACGCGTTCCTGGTTCGGATGACCATCGTCCCGGCCGTCCTGTCGCTGCTCGGCAGGTCCGCCTGGTGGCTGCCGGCGTGGCTGGACCGGATCCTGCCCGATGTGGACGTCGAGGGCTCACGGCTGACCACCTCCTCCCCGGCGATCACCGAGGAGAGGGCGGACCTGCCGGTCGCGGCCTGACGGAAGAGGGCCCCCACCTCGACGAGGCGGGGGCCCTCCGATCAAGCCGTTGCTACTTGGTGATGCTCCTGGTGTAGACGCGGACGGCCGACTTGTTGCCGGCCTTGTCCACAGCCAGGTACGTGATCCGCAGGGTGCCCTTCTTGACGCCCTTCACGCCGACGGTCCAGACGCCCTTGGCGTTCGGCACGACCGCGATCACCTTGGCCTTGGCGTTGGCCGAGCTCAGCGAGCTCGCCTTCACCCAGGTCCGGCCGTTGTAGTAGTACCACTTGCCGGACCGCTTCTCGACCAGCTTCACCCGCACCTGGGAGACGCCCAGGCCGGTGTCCGCCGCCTTACCGGTCAGCTTCGACCAGGACGAGGCCTTGGCCGGGTACTTCGGCACGGTCAGGCTCACGCCGGGCTTGAAGACGTCCTTGACGACCTTCACGGTCCCGGCGGTCACCGTCTGGCCGGCACCCACCGCGTTGTACGGCGTCACCTTGACCGTGAACGAGCCGGCCTTGGCGAACTTGCGCGTGACCGAGGTGGTGTTCGGCGACGTCGTCGTGCTGGTGCCGTCGCCCCAGGCGATCACGAGCTTCGTCGCGCCGGTGACCCCGCTCAGCCGCAGCGTGCTGGTCTGGCCGAGCCAGATCGCCGACCTGTCCAGGCTGTACCGGCCCGTCTGGGCCGAGACCGTCACCTTGGACGCGCCGCTGAACGTGGCCGCACCGCTGTTGCCGGCCTCGTCGGTCAGCGTGACCGCGACCTGGTAGCTGCCGGCCGCCGCGTACTGGTGGGTCGCGGTGGTGGTGCCGGCTGCCAGGGTCTGCGGCGCGCTGCCGTCACCCCAGTTGATCACGCGGGTGATCTTGGCTGTCGTGCTGACGTCGTCGGAGAGAGCCGTCTCGGTCAGCGTCACCGACTGGCCGGTCCACAGGCCGGACGCGTTCAGCGCGTACGTGCCGGTGGGAGCGGTGCTGTCGGCGACACCGGCCGTGGCCCGCGGCTTGGGGTCCGCGGTGATCGGCGAGTTCCCGGCGAAGTAGTTGACCAGCATGGTGAGGTCGTTGTCACCGGTGGTGACCACGTTGTCCGTGCTGACCAGCGACGGGAAGTTGTCGCCGCCCGAGGCCAGGAACGAGTTGGTCGTCACCCGGTACTTGCCCTTGGGGTCGATCGTGACGCCGTTCAGCTTGATCGACGAGGCGATGATCCGCTGGTTGCGCGGCTTGCTCGCGTCGAAGGAGTAGGTGAACCCCTTCGAGACACCCAGGTGCAGGTACGGCCGCGAGGCGCCGTCCGGCTGCCACTGCTCCTCCAGCGCCGCCTTGATCTGCTCGCCGGTGAGGGTCCGCGTCACGACGTCGTTGGAGAACGGCTGCACGGCGAAGGCCGCCGAGTAGGTGACCGTGCCGTCGGTGCCGTACTTGAGGTCGGCCCGCAGACCGCCCGGGTTCATGAACGCGATCTGCGCGCCACCACGACCGGCGGCCGCGGTCTGGTCGAGCTGGACGTCGGCGATGAAGTTGCCCAGCACCGACTCGGCGCCCCGGTTCTCGACAGTCCCGTTGTACGCCCGCAGGATGTCACCGGTGATCTTGCCGAGCTCCCGCTTGCCGAGCTCGGTGGCGTTCGTCTTGGCGGCGGCCACGATGTCGGCCACCGCGGTGTTCGACGGGTAGCCGGTCACCGTGATCAGCTCGGCGGTGGACGCGGTGACCTCGCCGGTGGCGGGGTCGTACGTGAGAACCGCCTTGCCGAGCTTTTCGCCGTAGTCCTCGGCCTGGATGACCGGACGGGTCTTGTCGGTGCCGGGCACCGGGACCTGGAAGGCGTACGGCATGTGGGTGTGCCCGCTGAAGATGGCATCGATCTCGGCGCTCACCCGGGTGAAGTCGCCGAAGACCGGGTCCGCCTGCAGCGCCGCGGCCGAGCCGATGTTCGCGGAAGCGGCACCCTCGTGGGCGAGCAGCACCAGCACGTCGGCCTCGCCGTTGGCCTCGTTGCCGTCGGAGAGCTGCTCGGCGAGGGTGTTCGCCTCGGTGACCGGGTTGCGGAACTCGACGCCGACGATGCCGTCCGGGCTGACCAGGGACTTGGTCTGCTCGGTCACCACGCCGATGTAGCCGACCCGGACGCCGCCCAGGTTCTGCACCGAGTAGCCGGGCAGGACCCGCTGGCCGTCCTTGTAGACGTTCGCCCCGAGGTACGGGAAGTCGGCCCGGTCCTCGACGCGGCCCAGCAGGTCGGCCAGGCCCTTGTCGAACTCGTGGTTGCCGACCGAGGAGACGGCCAGGCCACCCTCGTTCAGGGCGTCGATCGTCGGGTTGTCGCCGTCGATCGCCGAGATGAACGTGGAGGCGCCGATGTTGTCACCGTTCGAGATCCACGCGGTGTTCGGGTTGGCGGCCCGCAGCTGGTCGACCAGCCCGACGAGCTGAGCGGCGCCACCGACGGCCTGCTGGTTGACGGTGGACGGCGACTCGAGCCGGCCGTGGAAGTCGTTGATGCTGAGCAGCTGCAGGTCGACCGGAGCGGTCAGCCCGGTCTCCAGGCCGACGACGACCGGGTCGTGGTCGCTGGCACGGTACGGCCCGCCGTCGTAGAACGGCGCGTAGCCGTCGTACTCGTACGCGAACGACTCGACCGAGTTGATGTTCCAGATGTCGACACCGGTGATGCGCTTGCCGAACTCGCCGGTGACCAGCGCGTGGTCCAGCGAGCCGGACTCGCCGCCGAACACGTACGAGGACTTGCCCTCCGCGTGCGCGTCGCTGTAGCCCTTGTCGTACAGGACCTTCAGCGGGTCCTCCTGGCCGTACGCGTTGAAGTCGCCCAGCAGGATGACCTTGTCGGTGCCGAGGCCCTCGACGAAGGTCGCCAGCGACCCCGCCTGACGGACCCGGTCGCCGTTGTACGGGCCCTGCCCGTCGCCGGTGTCCACGTTGTCACCGGTCGGCGTGACCGAGGCGCTCTTCGACTTGAAGTGGTTGGCGACCACGGTGAAGTCGATCGTGCCGGCCGTGAAGGTCTGCGCGATCGGCTCGCGGGCGTTGGCCCACACCGTCTCGTCGTTGATCGACTTCGAGGCGCCCTTCGGGGTGACCGAGCCCGGCTTGAAGATGATCGCGCTGGTGATGTAGTCCTGCTGCTCGGCGCCGGGAAGCTCGGCGGGCGAGCGGACGTAGTCCCAGGTGCCCGCGCCGTCGGCCGCGTTCAGCGCACCGACCAGGGTCTTCAGCGCCAGCTGCGGGTCGTTGGCCTCGAAGCGGACCGAGTTCTCGATCTCCATGAGGGCGATCACGTCGGCGTCCAGGGCGGTGATCGCCGAGACGATCTTCTCCTGCTGCTTGGCGAGCGCCGCCGCGTCGGCCGCGCCGCGCGCCGGCTCACCGAAGTGGACGAAGTAGTTCAGCACGTTGAAGCTGGCCACCCGGATGTCGCCACCGACGTTCACCGGTGCCGCGGTCCGCGGGTTGGTGTCCGTGAACGTGGTCCGCGACGCCGCCGGGGTGTCGAACGCGACCGGGGTGGCCGGCTGCAGGCGCCACTCGCTGAATCCGTAGCTGAGCACCGACGAGCCGAACTTCTCCACGGTGTCGCCGACCCGGATCGGGTCGTCCTTGGAGAAGTACGGCGGCGCGATGCCGGCCGTGGCGAGGTTCGTGGTCCGGCCGTCGTCGAGCAGGATCCGGCCGTTCTTGTTGGCCGCCTTGATCGCCAGCGCCTCGGCGCTGCCGGGACGGGCCACATCGGTCGGGATGTGGGCCGGGTCACCGCCGGCGGCGAGGATGATCTCCCCGTACCGGTTGGTGTTGTAGACGTCCGAAATCGTGTAGGTGCCGGCCGGTGCGACCAGCATGCCCTCGGCGGACTCGCGGGCGGACTCGTCCAGAGGCAGGGCCAGCGCGACCGGGGTGGGCAGCGTCGTGTTGCTCGCGCACACCTGCACGTCGGTCTTGGCGCCGATGGTGATCTGGGTCAGCGCGTTGAACTCGCTCACCGTGCCGGTCACCCGGACCACGTCACCGACGGCCACCGACGGGTGGTTCGCGGCGTTCGACGTCAGGTAGACGAAGATGCCGTCGGACGCGGTGCCGGCCGCGACCGGACGGTCCCCGCCGCTTCCGGCGGTCTGGATGTACACGCCGTTGTAGCCACCGGTGCGGTGGTCGGCGGTGACGACACCCTCGACGGTCACGGTGGCGCCGGCCAGGCCGGTCGCCGCGCCGGTGCCCTGCACCTGCGCGATCGTGTGGGTGACCGCGGTGTCGCAGCCGGTGCCGGGCTCCTCCGGCTCCTCGGGCTCCTCGGGCTCGGTCTTGTTGACCGTGCCGAAGCTGCTCGCGGCCGGGCCGGTCCAGGTGCCGTCGATCTTCTGCAGCGACTGGCCGACCGGCGTGGTGCCGAGCTCGGAGACGCCGATGTCGACGCTGGTCTGCCCGTCAGCCGCTCCCCCGCTCGCGGGGAAGACGCCCTCGTAGCTGAGGAACTCGGCCAGCGACCCGTCGGCACGCACCAGCGCGACGCCGTCGGGGGCGCCGTTCTGGATGCCGTCGACCGGGTAGGTCACGACCACGACGCCGGCGGCCGGAACGAGGCCGCTCAGGGTCGACGTGTTGTAGGCGGCGCCACCGTTGCCGTTGTAGAGGACGACCTTCCAGCCGGTCAGGTCGAAGCCGGCGGGCGCCTGCACCTCGATCGACTCGCCGCTGTCGGCGCCGGCGTTGTCGTAGTGGATCTCACTGAGGAACGGCGTGTCGGCGGCGACCTCGGCCGCGGCGACCGGGCCGGTGAAGCTCAGGCCGAGCGCGGTGGCCAGAACGGCGGCGCTCAGGGCACGAAACTGCGCCGGCCGGGAAAGGAACGACAACCATTGTGGACGTCGACCGTGCGGATTGCGCGCAGCGACGTCCGCATTCGGTATGGTTTGAGGCATCTAAGAGTGTCCTCCGGACGAAGTTGATCCGCCGGAGCGTAAGCACACCCAATGACGATCAATTCTCGTTCAGGTAACGAAAAGGCAGTCAGCCGGTGGCCAGAGCCGCAGTATTGTTCGTTTCTGTTCGGCAAGCATCGGTGCGGACCGTCCACAGGAAACGCAAAACGAATTAAGCCGGGCAACCTTTTGGAACCTCGGGGCCACTAGAGGGGTACAAGCCTTCCCCCATCCCCGGAGAGTTCCCCATGAAACGACGCTTGGTGTGGATCGGCGCCTGCCTGATGGCCGCCTTCTCCACAGTGGCCGTCCTGCAGTCCGCGTACGCGGCGACCGGTTGCCGTGTCGAGTACTCGGTGACCAACCAGTGGTCCACCGGGTTCCAGGGCTCGATCACGGTCACGAATCTCGGCGACCCGATCAACGGCTGGACCCTGACGTTCGCGTTCCCCGACGCGAACCAGAAGGTCACCCAGGGCTGGAACGCCGGCTGGAGCCAGTCCGGTGCCACGGTCACCGCGACGAACGCCGGCTGGAACGGGACGCTGGCGCCGAGCGCCTCGGTGAACGTGGGGTTCACCGGCACCTGGAGCGGCGCCAACCCGAGCCCCGCGTCCTTCGCGCTCAACGGCACCACCTGTAACGGAACAGCCGCCACCCCGTCGGCTTCGCCGTCCTCGCCGGCCCCGACCACCGACCCGTGGAGTCCTCCGTCCGATCTGGCCGGGCCGCTGGACCGGGTGTGGGCGCATCAGGAGGAGACCTACAGCAATCTGTACGGGTTCAGGAACTACGGCTGGGACCAACTCGTCGCCAACAGCGGCACCGTGAACTACTGCGTGCGGTGGGACTCGACGGCCCACGTCACCGCGGCTCAGCGCGACGCCGTGCACGCCACGCTGCAACGGCAGTACCAGAAGTGGATGGACCAGATGCTCGACAACGGGCAGGGCTGGAACGGCTGGCCGTACCGGCAGGTGCCGGTCAAGGTGGTCGGCTGGGCGGTGCGCGACCGGGCACAGCTGGAATGGACCGACGCCTCCGTCGACGTCTATGTCAACAACATCCGCGAGAACGCGCCGCAGTGCGGTGAACCGTGCGGGCGCTTCTTCCATCAGGACGGCAACTACTCGGGCTGCCCGGGCGGCGCCGCGCACCATTACGACCAGTCGCTCTGGCTCACCGCGGGATTCCAGGGCGGCGCGGGCGGCGACTGGGGCCAGCGGATCGGCTCGGAGTACTACATGAGCAACCTGAGCGCGGAGAACGTCCACATCCTGTTGCATGAGATCGGGCACACGTACGGGCTGGACGACTTCTACGACTGGGATCCGACGCCGGGCCGGGGCTTCATCATGAAGGCCGGCAGCGCCACCCAGATCACCGAGTTCGACAAGTGGATGTTGCGCGACTTCTGGCGTCATCTGAAGAGCCGCTACGGACTCTGAAGACGGGGTCGACAGCACATGGACGGCTGGTAAATTGCGCCTCCATGACGATCCGGGGCACCGCCGCCGCATTGATGACTTTCATTGCCTTGATAGTCGGGCTCGCCGCTCCGGCACAGGCGGCGGCGCCCCCGGCCGACCTCTCGATCAATCTGTCCGGCCCCAGTCAGGTGATGGCCGGCGGCACCGGTGAGTTCCGGATGCACGTCGGCCTCGCCGAGCCGCCCGCCGACCTGACCACGATCCGTGCGGTGCTCACGCTGCCGGCCGGTGTCGCCTTCGAGTCGGCCACACCCGGGGAGGGCGGTCCCTGCACGGCCGCCGGCTCCACGGTGACCTGCGCCGCCGAGAAGAAGGACGAGACGCTCGACGCGTTCGTCTGGCATGTCACGGTGCGCTTCGCCGCCGACATCGCCCTCGGTGACCAGCGGCGGCTCACCGCGGTCGCGTCCTCCGCGGACACCGAGGCCACCCCGGCCAACAACACCCAGAGCGTCGACACCGAGGTCGTGCACCGGGCGGATCTCGGCGTCACCGCGATCCCGCCGACCGGCAAGATCACGCTCGGGCAGCCGGTCAAGTACACCCTGGTCGTGCGCAACCACGGGCCGGGCGTGGTGCAGCACTTCGCGCTGCAGGAGTCGTTCGACTCGCATTGGTACCGCGGTGGCGACGTGCTCGGCACCGACGCGCAGGAGTGCTTCGCCGACCCCGGCATGATGATCTGCGACCTGGCCCGGGAGCTGCGGCCGGACGAGGAGATCCGCCTCGAGCACGTGCTGCCCACCAGCGCGGAGGACACCGTCACGGATCTGCAGCAGGCCGTGCGGGTCTCGCTCTTCCAGTACGCGGGTGACACGAACCCGGCCAACGACGAGGTCGAGGTCCCGCTGGAGTTCACGGCCAAGCCGGGCACCGCTTCGCCGTCACCGAGCGCCACCACGGGCCCGGGCGACGACCCCACTCTCCCGATCACCGGTCCCGGCGCGCTGCCGATCGGCCTGGCCGGCCTCCTGCTGCTGCTGCTCGGAACGGGTGCCGTCCTCGCCACCCGCCGTCGCGGGCGCGCATAGGACCTCAGCGGCGCGGCAACCAGAACTCGATCTCGGTGCCGTCGCCGGGGCGGCTGTGCACGGTGGTGTCGCCGCCGAGGTCGCTGATCCGGCCGCGCATCGACTGCGCGACACCGAGCCGTCCCTCACGGGCGGCCTCGTCGAGACGGCCGGGGTCGAACCCGGTGCCGTTGTCGCGGACGGTTACGCGTACCCCATCTCGATCGCCCAGGCGTCCGGGCGGAGCACCGGCCAGACGATCGGCAGGCACAGCACGCCTCCCGCCGCCAGCAGGTACGGCCACCAGCGCACCAGGCACAGCGCCAGCACGGTCACCGCCAGAGGCGCCAGCGGTGTGATCGGGTTCGGACCGTAGTACGCGTCCGGCCCCATCACGCCGAGCATCGGTGAGAATCCTCCCCCGTGTGAGGACTTCACCATCGCGATCAGCAGACAGCCGCCCAGACCGGCGAGCGCCGTCCATCCCCGTGTGTTCATATCGACGATCATCGCGGATGCGGGAAGCGCCGGGCCTGAGTAGTACTACTCAGATTCGAGACCGTTCTCGATGGCGTACCTGACCAGTTCGGACCGGTTGTGGAACTGGAGCTTGTGCAGGGTGTTCTGGACGTGGTTCTGGACCGTGCGCAGCGAGATCGTCAGGCGCTCGGCCACCTGCTTGTAGGTGAGGCCCTTGGCAACCAGCCGGAGGACCTCGATCTCCCGGGGTGTCAGGCCGGTGTCCAGGCGCCGGTGTTCCCCGAGCACCAGCCCGGCCAGCCCGGCCGTGAAGACCGGTTCGCCCGACGCGGTTCGGCGTACCGCGTCGAGGAACTCCTGCCGCCCGGCCGATTTCACCAGATAACCGGTCGCGCCGGCCTTCACCGCGTCCAGCACGTCCCGCTGCTCCCCACTGGCGGAGAGCATCAAGATCTTCACTGACGGCACCGCGCTCAGCAGGCCGCGGATCACCTCGACCCCGGACAGGTCCGGCAGCTGCAGGTCGAGGACGACCACGTCGGGCCGGGCTGCCGCGGCGACCCGCAGTGCCTGAGCGCCCTCGCCGGTCGTGGCGGTGACCGAGTAACCGGCCTCGGTCAGGTCCCGGGACACCCCGTCCCGCCACATCGGATGGTCGTCGACCACCATCACGCGCACCGTCACGGCCCTATTCTGCGGCCCCGCTCAGATCCGGTACGCCGAGACCGTCTGCTGGAGCTCGGCGGCGGTCCGGGCCAGTTCGGCCGCGGTCTGCTGCGTCTCGGTCGCACCGTCGGTGACCTGGCGGGACGCCTCGGCCACCCCGGCGATCGTCTCGGCGATGCTGGACGAGCCCTCCGCCGCCTGGCTCACGCTGCGGGAGATCTCCGCCGTGGTCGCGGTCTGCTCCTCGACCGCCGCCGCGATCGTCGTCGTGTAGTCGTTGATCGTCGCGATGACCTGGCCGATCTCCTGGATCGCCACCACCGCCGCCGAGCTCTCCGCCTGGATCGCCGCCACCTGCGCGGTGATCTCACCCGTTGCCCGGGCCGTCTCCTGCGCCAGATCCTTGACCTCGGAGGCCACGACAGCGAAGCCCTTGCCCTGCTCACCGGCGCGGGCGGCCTCGATCGTGGCGTTCAGGGCGAGCAGGTTGGTCTGCTCGGCGATCGAGGTGATCAGCGCGACGACCGTGCCGATCTGGTTCGACGCCTCACCGAGCCGCGCCACGCTCGCGTTGGTCGACGCGGCGGCACGTGCGGCGTCCGCCGCGACACCGGCGGCCTCGTTCGCGTTGGTGGCGATCTCCCGGATCGAGACGCCCATCTCGTCGGCTCCGGCGGAGACCGTCAGCACGCTCGTCGACACCTGCCCGGCCGAGTCCGAAACGGTGCCGACCTGCGCCGAGGTCTCCTCGGCGGACGCGGACAGCTGCGACGCCACGGCGGACATCTCCTCGGAGGCGGAGGCGAGCAGCGTCGAGCTGTCGGTGATCCGGCCGACCATCGTGGACATCGCCTCCGCTGTCGTGTTGAGGGCCTCGGACATCCGGCCGACCTCGTCGGTGCTGTCCACGCGGACCCGCGCGGTCAGGTCGCCGTCCGCGATGCGGCCCAGAGCCTCGACGTTGCGCGACAGCGGCCGCACGATCATGCGGGCGATGGCGGCGGCCAGCAGAAGGCCGAGGACCGTACACGCCGCGAGCATGCCGATCACCCAGACGCGGGTGCTGTCGTACCGGTTCTGCGCCACCACCTGCTGCTCGGAGCCGGCCTTGACGGTCTCCTCGGCGAGGGTGCTGAGGTCGGCGCGTACCGCCTTCTTCGTGGCGGCGAGGTCACCCTCGCGCAGCGCGGCGAGCTGGGCGGTCCTGCCGGCTGCGGCAAGGGGCAGCAGATCGCTCTCGACGAGGTCGCTGAAGTGCGCCCAGTCGGTGGCAAAAGACGCCACAGAGGTACGCGCGGCGTCGCTGATCGGGAACGCCCGGTACGCCTCGGCGTTCTCGGTGACCTGCGCCTGCGCCGTGCGGATCGCCTCCTCGGCGGTCGCCCGCTGCTTGTCGGTGGTGGCCAGCTGGTAGTCGTCGACGCCCAGCCAGACCCGGTTCACCGCGCTGCGCAGGTTGCCGATGGTGTTCAGCTCGTGGTTCATCACGTACGCCGACTTCACCTGGTCGTTCGTCGCGCCCAGGCTGTTCAGGGCGTAGAGCCCGTCGCCGACGCTGAACACCGCGATGACTCCCACCGCCGTCATGATCTTCGTGCTGACCCGCCGGTTGCCCAGCAGCCGCCGCAGCGGGCCGGTGCCGGTCGTGGTGGCTTCCTGGGCCATCGGGGAACTCCTCAATGTTTCTGGACGGGTTCAGCTCCAGACATGTCGGCGGGGAAGAGTCCGACCTCAGGCCGGTACAGGAGCGGTTCGGGTTCAGTTCGCTGCGGCACGCGCTGGTTTGCGGATCATGGAGGCGGGTACCGTCGTGGGGATGTCGATGATGGTGGAAGTCACCTACCGCACGGAGCCGGACGGCTCCGTGGTCCACGCGACGATCACCGGTGAGCTCGACCTCGACCGGGCCGACGAGATCCGCGACAGCCTGGCCGGCGCGGCACGCGGCATCACCGCCAAGTTCCTGCGCGTGGACGTCAGCGGCGTCACGTTCCTCGACTCGTACGCCCTGGGTGCGCTGGTCAGCGCACGCAACACGGCGGCGAGCGCGGGCGTCACGCTCACGCTGGCCGACCCGTCGCCGCCGGTGCGCAAGGCGATCGAGGTCACCGGCCTCGCCGACGTGTTCGGACTGCCACCGAGCCGGCCGGATGCGGCCGGCACCGGGGACCCGGCGCCGGCCGCTGACGTCACTTGACCTTCAACTTGACCGAGGTGCTGGTGGCGGTCGCGTTGTAGGTGTTGCCGGCCACGACCACCCGCAGTGTCCAGGTGCCGCGCTTGAAGGACCGCGAGAACGAGTACGCCCCGCTCGCGGCCGTCTTGGTGCTCGTGATCGTCACCCAGCGCGAACCGGACTTGCGCTGCAGGGTCACCTTCACGCCCTTGCGCGCCGGTTTCGCCGTACCCGAAATCTTGATCTTCTTGTTGGCCTTGGGCTTCGTCGTGCTCGCCTTGATCGAGACCGCGTGGCGCACCCACGCCACCGGCGCCGCCGAGGTGGCCGGCCACATCCCGGACGAACCCGTGTAGGTCACCCGGTAGGCCGTGCTGAGCGCGGGCTTGACCGTCGTGCGCCACACGCCCTTCGCGTCGGTCTTCACCGTCGCGACCCGGCTCCAGGTGCTCCGCCCGGCCGGCCGCTGCTCCAGCGTCGCGACCGCCCCGGCGATCGTGGTGGTCCCGCCGCGCATGACCCGGCCGCTGAGCGTGACCGGCTTGCCCCAGGTCACCGCGCCCGGCGAGACGTAGAGCGGAAGGCCGGTCGGGGTGATCGTGACCGTCTTCTCCGGCCCGTCACCGTTCTTGGTGGTCGGCCGCACCCCGATCGTGTACGTCTTACGCGCGTCCAGCCCGGTCAACTGGTGGGAGAGCGTCCGGGCCTCGACCGTCGTCTCGGCACCCGGCGACACCCGAACCTTCCAGCCGCTGACCTCGATGTCCCCGTTCGTGTAGGGCTCCTTGGTCCACTCCACCGTCGCGGTGCCGGAGCCCCCGGTCACGGTGAGGGTGGCGGCGGCGCGCGGCGCGTTCGCCGGCAGGATCTGCCACGGGATCGAGACCGTCACCGATTCGCCGTCGACGTCGGTCGCCGTCAGGACGGTGGTTCCCGAGCCGGGGCTCCCCGGGACACCCCAGATGGGGATCTCGTACCTACCGTCTGATTTACGGTCCGGAGTTCCCAGGTCGATGCCGGGCGGCAGGTCCTGGGCGGTGAAGGTGAGTTTGGTGCCGGCTCCGTCCAGATAGTCCATGTAGTCAGTGATGTACGCCCGGAAGTTGCCGAATCCGCCGGAGCCCAGGCCGATCTGCATGTTCATGGCCGGGGGCGCCGACAGCACCACCGGCGGGCCCTTGACCACCCAGAAGATCCCGACCTTGCTGCTGTTGCCGTCCGGGTCGGTGGCGATGACGGAACTCGAGTAGAGATTCCGGTCCGTGGGCGCACCGCTGATCAGGCCGGAGGCGTCGATCGTCACGCCCGTCGGCAGGCCGGTCGCGCTGAACGTCACCTGCTGGCGCTGCGGGTCCTTGGCGGTGACCTGGATACTGACGGCGTCGCCGATACGCGGCTTGAGGAAGTCCTCCTCGAGCGGGTCGATCTGCGGAACGCCGTACGACGGGTCCGAGCCGTCCACGCCGACCGCCAGCCAGGCGCCGTTCACCGCGGCGCGCTCGGTGCTGTCCGGGCCGTAGAGGTCGGTCGCGGCCTGCAGCGTGGCGTCCCGGGCGAGCGAGAAGTTGGTGTTCGAGACCATGTACAGGGTCAGCGCGCGGTACCAGATCTGCGCGGCCCGGTCGTTGCCGATGCCGGTGACCGGTGCGGCGTCCCCGCACGGCGGGCTGTCGCCCCACTCGGTGACGCCGCTGCCCACCGCCAGGGTGTAGAAGAACTTGTTGCTGATGCCGGACGAGTAGTGCTCGTCGAGGCTCTTGACCGTCGGCGACCAGCAGGATGCCGACTTGCCGTCGAGGCTCGGCTCGTCCATCCGGCGCAGGGCCGGGGCACGGGTCTCGGTCTTCTCACCGATCAGGTAGTCCGGCTTGTCGGCCGGGTTGTTCGCCCAGAACTCGACGAGCGTGCCGAAGATGTCGGCGGTGGACTCGCTCAGGCCGCCGGACTCGCCGCTGTTGAGCAGGTTCGCGGTCTTGTAGTCCAGGCCGTGCGCCACCTCGTGCCCGACCACGTCGAGCGAGGTGAACGGCTTGCCCGCCGGGCTGCCGTCACCGAACCGCACGCACTGGCACGAGTTGGCCCAGGACGCGTTGGCCTCGTTGCGGTCGTTGTGGACGTACGCGGTGATGCCCTTGCCGTCGCCGGCGATCCCGGAACGGCCGAACGTCTCCCGCAGGTAGTCCCACGTCTTCGCCATGCCGTAGAGCACGTCCGCGGCGTCGGTGGCACGGTCGGCGCGGCCGCCGTCGCCCCACTCGTTGTCCGCGTCGGTGAACTCGGCGAACTTGGCCGGGTTGGCGAAGTTGTCCTCGTTCAGGGCGTCGCGGACGGTGTTGCCGCCACGGTCCGGGTCGATCAGCGCGTAGCTGCCGTCGTCCCGTTTCGTGGTGCTCAACGGCACGTCGCCGTTGTGCAGCCCGTGCCCGGTGCCCGACTCGGCCGCGTCCACCAGGTCGAAGTCGCGCCGGATCGTCCCGGTGGTCGCGTCCACGATCACCACGTGATCGCCGTCGGTCACCTCCCAGGCCAGCGCGGGCTTGCCGGCGAAGGCGTCGACCACCTTGCGGGCGGTGCCGCCGCCGGCGATCTCGACGGCCCTCGCGCGGCTGATCTCCGCGGTCGTCGAGACGTCGATCTCCTGCTGCTGCGCCACGGTCGCGCCGGTGAACCGGCCGGCCGCGGTCGAGTGGACGACGAAGTCGCCGCCGAGGACGGGCAGGTCCTGGTAGGTCCGGTGGAAGCGGACGTGCTGGTCACCGCTCGGTTCAACGACGGTGTCGACAGCCTTGTACTTCTCGCCGGGAGCGGCCTTGACCGCGACGGCGTTCTGCTTTATCTGGGTCCGCGCGTTCTTGGCCGCCTTGGTGGGCGTGACCGCCGGAGTCACCTTTGTAGACTTTTCCGGTTTTTCCGGTTTTTCCGTTGCCGCAGGCTTTTCCGGCGTTGCGGTCGTTTCCGGCGGTGCAGTGAACACTGCCGCTTCTGTGCTGTTCCGGTCATTTGCGATCGCGACCCCACCGCCGGTCAGAACCAGCAGAAAGGTGAGCGCGATCAGGCCACGGCGATGCCGCACTGCCATCTCATCATCCCCCGTCGATCATCGATGACGGTGGAACGATACCGGACCGACCTTCTTAGCGCGTCACCGGCGCGGCAGCGCTGCGCGCAGCCTTCGCGACAGGGGCCTCTCGACGAAGCGGTGCACCAGGTAGGAGGCGAGCAACAGGATCGCGATGACCAAAACCAAGGTGACGTACGGGGGGAGCTCGCGCCGCAGTCCGTAGACCAACACCCAGCCGATCTGCTGGTGCAACAGGTACAGCGGGTAGGTCAGCAACCCGGCAGTGGTCAGAGCGCGCCATTTGATCCAGGACAGGCGGCCGAGGGCGACGGCGGCGATCACGACGAACACCAGCGTGACGAACGCGGCGATCGCGAGAGCCTGGTCGGTGTCGACGCTCTTCTTGGCGAAGCCGTGCGGGAAGTAGACGGCGTGGTGCTGACCGATCAGCCAGGACACCCCCACGATGCCCCAGAGCGTCAGGTCCGAGCCGAAGCGGCGGATCATGTAGAACGCGATACCGGCGACGAAGAAAGGTGCCGCCGACGGCTGGACGATCTCGGTGAGCAGCGCGTTGTCGACCGACATCGCGACCGCCGCGGCCACCGTCCAGGCGCAGCAGAACGTGACCACCCGCTGGTAGGTCAGGCCCTTCGCCACGACCAGCGCGAACAGCAGGTAGAACTTCAGCTCCGACCAGAGCGTCCAGTACACCCCGTCCATCGCCGGCACGCCGAGCGGCTCGTGCAGCATCGTCAGGTTGACCAGCATGTCGTTGAACCGGACGTTGCCCCGCATCATCGGCCAGATGCTCACCACGGTGAACGTGAGCAGCACCGCCGCCCAGTACGCCGGGTAGACGCGTACCACCCGGGAGCGGAAGAACTCGCCCAGGCTGCGGCCCCACGCGCTCATGCAGATCGCGAAGCCGCTGATCACGAAGAACATCTCCACGCCCAGCCACCCGAACTGCGTCACCTTCTGCAGCAGCGGGAAGACCTCGCGGACCGACTCGCCCCACGCCTGGGTCGGCCCACCGGCCGGCCGACCGGCCAGGTGGTAGAGCAGCACCATGAACGCCGCGATGAACCGCAGCCCGTCGAGCGCGACGATCCGGTCACCACGCTGCCCGATCTGTTGCGAGGCCGGCGCCGGCGCGGCGGGCTGGGACGGAACGGACGTCAGCGTGGAGGACGACATGAAACCTCAACCGGGGGGTGATCTAGACGGGGCGGCTGGTCAATATACCCGGCGTTCATCTCCCGGAAAGATCGTCCATCCGGTTCGCGGATTTCGGTAAACCTTCCGCCCGGGCTGCCGCGTGTAAGCCGTGTGACCCCCCGAACCGAACCGACGGATACGACCGACGACGGCTTCACGGCGTTCGTCGCGGCCGGCTGGAGGCGCTACCTCTGGACCGCGAGCGTGCTGACCGGTGATCGGCACGCCGGCGAGGAACTGCTCCAGGAGTGCCTCGTCAAGCTCTACACCCGCTGGCGGCGCGTGGCCCGCGACGGCGACCCGCACGCGTACCTGCGGCGCATGCTCGTCAACGGCAACGTCAGCCGGTGGCGGCGCTGGCTGCGCGAGAGGCCGATGGCCGAGACACCGGACCGGTCCGACGGCCGGTCGGCGCCGGTCGAACCGCACGACGCACTGCAGCGTGCCGTCCTGCGGCTGCCACGGCAGCAGCGCGCCGTGATCGTCCTGCGCTACTTCGAGGACCTCACCGAGAAGGAGGCCGCCGCCGTGCTCGGCTGCTCGGTCGGCGCCATCAAATCCACCCACTCCCGCGCCATGGCCAAGTTGCGTGCCGAATCGGCGCTCCTCGAGACCCGCGGCTGATCCCACCCGTTCTGGAAGGAATCCGATGAACGACATCTCCACCGCTCTGCACGACTGGGCCGAGCGGACGCCCGCCGGAGAACCGCCCGTGGCCGGCCTCATCGCGGCGGGCACCAGGCGGCGCAACCGGCGTCGCGCCGCGTCGGCCGGCGCCGCCACCCTCGCCCTCGCCGCCGTGGTCGGTGTGGCCCTCACGACGACCGGCGGCGCGACGGCCCCGCAGTCGCCCCTCGCGCAGGCCGAGACCTCGCCCGCGATGGAGCTGGCGGCGGCCGCCACCTCGACGGCGGGCACCAGCTTCAGGTTCCGGATCGACTCGACGCTGACGCTGTCCGAGTGGCAGATCGACCACGTCACGACGACCTGCACCGGCGCCGTCGACCCGGTCAAGGAGTCCGCGCACCTCGAGTCGCACCCGGTCGAGGCGCGCCTGGTGAACGGCCGGCACTTCATCAGCAAGGACGGCGAGCACTGGGTCGACCGCGGCAAGGGCACCCTCGCCGGATTCATGCTCTGCGGCGACGAGAACGTGCCGTCGCTGGTGGCCTCCGACCCGGCCACCGCACTGAAGAGCCTGAGGAAGGCGAGCATGGTCACCAAGACCGCCGGCGGATACCAGGTCACCGACGACGCGTTCACCGGCACGGTCAAGGTGTCCGGCGGCAAGATCACCGAGTTCAGCTACGCGGTCGACCAGAAGAAGACCAGCGACTATCCGGCGTACACGAAGAACGTGACCATGAAGCTCTCCGGCTATGGCTCGAAGGTCTCGGTCAAGAACCCCCTCTGAAAACGGCGAGGGGGTACGGCCGCCGGCCGTACCCCCTCGTTGGTCCGTCGTTCAGCAGTACAGGTTCCCGCCCGGGGTCACGCCCAGGATGCTCGTGAACCGGTTGTACGCGTCCACCCGGCTCTGCACCTGTGCCGGGTTGCCGCCGTTGCACTCGAGCGAGCCGTTGATGCTGCGGATCGTCTCGCCGAAGCCTCGGCCGTTCACGATCGCCTCGTGCGGCGTCATGGTGCCCGGGCCACGCTGCGTCATCCAGTACCAGACGGCGGTCTGGTAGGCCACCGACGACTCGTTCTTGACCCGGTCCGGGTTGTTGAGCAGGTCGATGCCGAGCGCGTCACCGGCCGCCTTGTAGTTGAAGTTCCAGCTCAGCTGGATCGGCCCACGCCCGTGGTACGCGCTCTGCCCGGCCGGGCACCCGTACGGCTGGCTGCGGTCGCAGTAGAGCGGCCAGTTCGCCTGGTTGATCTCCTCGACGTAGACCAGGCCGCCGGACTCGTGGTTGACGTTCGCCAGGAACGCCGCGGCCTCCTGCTTCTTGACCGTGTCGCTGCCGGTCTTGGTGAACGCCGGGAACTTCTTGATCGCGTCGATCAGCCCCGAGTACGAGTAGAAGGCGATCCGGTTCGGGAACATCTGGTTGAACTGCGCCTCGCTGACCGGGAACCCACCGGATCCGCCGCTGGGCGGCGGGGTCGTGGTGCCGCCACCACCGGAGCAGGTGTACGGCGACCAGTACCAGGTGCTGATGATCGGGTCGTAGCCCGGGTTCGCGTTGGTGGCCCGGTAGTAGAGCCCGTTGGTGTACCGCACGATCGAGCCGGCCGCGTAGTACTGACCCGCCACCCAGTTCGGGTAGTTGCAGCTCGTGCCCCCGCCCGGGGGAGTCGTGGTACCGCCACCGCAGGCGCCGTTGTCGGCCCACACCCCGGACCCGCCGGTGCTGGGCGTCTCGCCCTGCGTCCACCACTTGGCGGTCCAGTTGCGACCGTTGTACGAGGCACGCTGCCCACCGGTGTACACCGCCGAGCTGCTGTACGCCGCCACGCAGGCCTCAGCCGCGTTCGACGCTGTCATGGGCAGAATCGCCGCGGCGGCACCCGCCAAGGCGACGCTGATAGTGGCCACGATCGACAAAAGCCGTTTTCTGGGCATGGCTCACCTTCCGTGCGTCGGGGGACACACTGGCGCGAGGGGGATGAAGTATGCATCGACTCAACTAGATCCCAAGACCCCTCGTCAAGGTATCTGTTAAGAAAGTTCAAAACTTATTGCCCTCCGGACTCGCCCCGCTCCGGATTTCCGCGCTGCAAAGGTGTCATTGACACAAATCGATTGATGGCTGACTCTGGGAGCGCTCCCGTTCCGAGAGGGGAATTTGCCGTGCGACGTCGTGTGCTCGGGTTCCTGGTGGTCGTCTCGACAGTGTTGTCGGCAGCGGTGTCAGCGCCGGCGGCGCAGGC
Source organism: Actinoplanes sp. NPDC051861 (assembly GCF_040681145.1). Classification (NCBI taxonomy): domain Bacteria; kingdom Bacillati; phylum Actinomycetota; class Actinomycetes; order Micromonosporales; family Micromonosporaceae; genus Actinoplanes; species Actinoplanes sp. NPDC051861. The sequence goes on along the minus strand of NZ_JBFAYE010000002.1, from coordinate 107,968 downwards.
AGCGGTCGGTGACGGCACGCCGAGTGACACCAACATCAGCTTTGTGGGGCGCTGGAACAGGTCCAGTGCCTCGGCGTACGTGCCCTACTGGGCCGGTGCCTACCTGCGGGTCGGGTTCACCGGCCGGACCGTGAAGCTCAAGCAGCGGAACACGATTCAGCTGTGGGCGAGCATCGACGGTAAGGCGTTCACCGCCTTCAGTGGCTCCGGCACGATCAACCTGACCCCGACGGCGCTGGCCGCGGGCAACCACACGTTGATCGTGAGCTACCGGCAGGTGGCCGGCTCGTACACCGGCGACGCGGTCTTCCAGGGTCTCGTGCTCGACTCCGGCGCCACCACGTTCAAGGCGCCGGCGCGCACCCGGCTGGTCGAGTTCGTCGGTGACTCGATCACCGCGGGGACGACGAGCAGCCAGCTGGCCGTGACCGGATACGGCTTCAAGACCGGCGAGCGGCTCGGGTACGACCACACGCAGATCGCGATCGGCGGCATGTGCCTGGCCGAGACAGCGGACGGGTGCTGGGCGCACGAGACCCGGTACTGGATGTCCAGCGGCGGGCAGGCCGGCAGCGATCAGTGGGACTTCTCCCGATACGCGGCCGACGGAGTGGTGATCAACCTGGGCACCAACGACCGGAGCCACGGGGTGGGCAGCGCGGACTTCCAGGCGAAGTACACGAACTTCCTGACGAGAGTCCGGGCGAAGTTCCCGAACGCCAAGCTCTTCGCGCTGCGTACCCTCATCGGTCGTTATGCGTCGGAGACGCAGGCCGCCGTGCGTGCGCGAAACGCCGCGGGTGACCCCAACGTGTTCTATGTGGACACCACCGGATGGTTGCCGTCGGACGGGCTCAGCGACTCGGTCCATCCCAACGACAAGGGTCACCTGGCCATCACCGACCGGCTCGCCCCGATCCTCGCTGCGAGGCTCGCATGAGAAGAACACTGCTGGTCCTGACAGCCACCGCACTCACCGTCGCGGCCGGAGCTCTCGGCGTCTCCAGCGCCGGTGCGGCCGCCACCGCGTGCCGCGTCGACTACCGGATCACCAATCAGTGGACCGGCGGCTTCGGCGCCGATGTCACGCTCACCAACCTCGGCGACGCGGTGACCGGCTGGACCCTCGGCTGGACGCTCGCCGCCGGTCAGGGCGTCACGCAGGCCTGGAACGCCACGGTCAGCGTCTCCGGAACCGCGGTGACCGCCAAGAACGTGGGCTACAACGGCTCGGTGGCCACCGGCGGATCGGTCACCTTCGGCTTCAACGGCACGTGGAGCGGCAGCAATCCGGTCCCCTCGTCGTTCACGCTGAACGGCACCGCGTGCACCGGCGGCACGTCGTCACCGTCACCGACGCCGTGCACCGGGCCGAGCACCCCGCCCGCCACCGCACCGGTCACCGTCTGGATGGCCGGTGACTCGACGATGATGAACGCGAGCGCCTGCCCGATCGGCTGGGGCAGCCAGTTCGGGCCGAACTTCACCAGCGCTGTCACCGTGCAGAACAGCGCTGTCGGCGGGCGCAGCATCCAGACGTGGCTCTACGAGGGCAACGTGACCACGGTGAAGAACTCGGCGGGCGAGTGCACGCTGAGCTCGACCGCGTACAGCTCGCGGTGGACGGCGATGCTGAACGGCTTCAAGTCCGGCGACTACCTGATCGTCCAGTTCGGCATCAACGACGGCGACTCGGCCTGCCCGCGGCATGTCGGCACCGCGCGCTTCAAGGAGCTGCTCGGCGTGATGGCCTCGGCGGCGAAGGCCCGCGGCGTGCGACCGGTCCTCGTCACGCCCGTCGCGGCGATCACCTGCAGCGGCAGCGCCGCCGTCGGCAACCGCGGTTTCGTCACCGAGACGAAGGACGCCGCCGCGGCGAACGGCGTACCGGTGATCGATCTGCACGCGAGGAGCGTGGCGCTGTACAACTCGCTGCGGCTGTGCCCGAACAACGGCGACTACACCACCGGCGCGGTCGGCGCGTTCTTCTGCAACGACCACACCCACTTCGAGGCCGCCGGAGCGCGACAGATCGCCGGCCTGATCGCCACCGCCCTGCGCGAACAGGGCATCCCCCTCGCCGCCTACCTCAAATAGCCGCTATCCGGATCAACGCGTGGAAGCTGTACCGCGCCGGACCGCCGTCAGCGGGCACGGTCTTGGTCAGCAGGTGGCCGGCTCCCAGGTTCTCCAGGGAGGCGGCCACCTCGGCGTGGTCGGTCCCAGTCGCGGCCGTCGCGTCGGCCGCGGTGAAGTCAGCCGTGCCGCTCATCAGCCGAAGGAGCTGCCGGTCCGCGGGCCGCAGCGCACGGAAGGTGGCGGCGAACCTGGCACGGACGTCCAGGTCGGCGACGCGCAGCTCGTCGAGCCGCCGTGACTCGTCCCGCAGCAGCGCGGCGAGTTCCTCCAGCGGCCGGTCAGCGGCGCGGGCGGCGGCCACCCGTACCGCGAGCGGCAGCAGACCGCACAGCCGCACGATCTCGCTCGCCACAGTTCGCTCCTCCTCGTCCGGTTGCCGGCCGAGGACGTTGGCGAACATGGCGATCGCCTCCGGCTCGGCGAGGCAGCCGAGCCCGACGAACTGGGCGCCGTCGAGGCCGGCCAGGCGCCGGCGGCTGGTCACGAGTGCCGCGCAGTCGTCCGTGCCGGGCAGCAGGGCGCGTACCTGGGCCTCGTCCGCCGCGTTGTCGAGCAGCACCAGGACCCGGCGGCCGGCCAGCTCGCTGCGCAGCATCCCGCTGCGCTCGTCGCGGCCGTCCGGAACGCATCGCGGCGGCACACCCAGCGAGCGCAGGAAACGGTAGGCGATCTCCGCGGGGTCGGCCGGTTCGAGCTGGTCGCCCTGCAGGTCCGCATAGAGCTGACCGCCCGGGTACTGGTCGCGCACCCGGTGCGCCAGCGTCGTCGCCAGCGCGGTCTTCCCGGCGCCGGCGAGGCCGGAGATCGCCAGAATCGGCAGCGTGCCCTCCTCGGCGGAGGTGAGGATCCGGGCGCCCCGGGTCAGCTCCACCGACCGGCCCACGAAACCGGCGGCCGCGGGCGGCGTCAGGCAGGGCGCGCTGCGGATCCAGGGTGCGGGCCCGACCGGCTCCCCGGTCAGGATCGCGCGGTGCAGGCCGGTCAGCTGCGGGCCGGGCTCGATGCCTAGGTCGTTGGTCAGCGCGGTACGGGCCGACCGGAAGACCTCGAGCGCCTCGGACGAGTCGCCGCTCTGGTACAGCGCCCGCATGAGCTGCGCGTACGCCCGTTCCCGCAGCGGCTCCTCCTGGATGCTGCGGCGCAGCACCGGGATGACCTCGGCCGGCCGGCCGAGCATCAGCCGGCACTCGATCAGATCCGCCGTGACCTGCGCCCGGTCCTCCTCCAGGTGCGAGGCGAACGTGCTCAGCGCCGAGCCGTCCCGCAGGTTCTCCAGCACCGGCCCGCGCCACATCGCCAGCGCCCGCTCGAAGTGGTCGACCGCGGCCAGCGGGGTGCCGTCGTTCATCTTCGCCCGGCCGAGCCGTGCCTGGGCGCGGAAGTCGTCGAGGTCGAGGTAGTAGCCGTCACCGGTCAGCGCGAGCTGGTAGGCGCCAGGCTTCGCGATCACCTGGACGGTGGCCGGCCAGGCGTGCATGGAACGGCGAAGACCAGCCACATACGTACGCACATTGGCGGTCGCCGACGGCGGTGGCATCCCGCCCCACAGCTCCTCGACGATCTCCTCGATCGGCACCGTCCGGTTCGCGTTGACCAGCAGGTACGCCAGCAGGACGCGCGGCTTCACTCCGGAGAGCCGCACCGGCCGGTTCTCGCGGCGGATCTCCAGCGGGCCGAGCAGACGAAAGGTCAATGTCACCGCCACAGGCTCGTGGCGCGCGCTTACCCGTGGCTTACCCGCGCGAGGTCGTCGCAGGTCAGACAGCCTTACCCCGATCTTGACAGGCTGCCATTGATCGAGCTCCTAGAATGGCGCGGTGCGCCTCCCTTCTGGATGGTGGTCCGCCTGACCATCGAATTTCGGGTACTCGGCTCCGTCCAGGTGACTGTCGACGGCAGCCCGGTTCCCCTCCACGGCAAGCAGCGGACGGCCCTGTTGGCCGTACTGCTGCTGCACCACAACCGGGTGGTCAGCACCGCGCGGCTCGCCGACGTGCTCTGGGACGCCCGGCAGCCCCGCACCGCCCGGTCCGCCCTGCACGTACGGGTCTCCCAGTTGCGCCGCGCGCTGGCCGAGGCGAACGCCGGTGACGAGCGCCTGGTGCACCGCCCGCCCGGTTACCTGATCCGGGTAGAGAAGGGCGAACTCGACCTGCAGCGCTTCACCGAGCTCGCCGACCGCGGCCGCGAGCTGCTGGCGGGCGGCGACGCGGAACGCGCGGCCGAGTCACTCGGCGAGGCTCTGGCGCTGTTCTCGGGGACGCCCTTCGAGGACGTCGCCGCGCCCGCGCTGGAGGAGCAGCGCACCCGGCTGCTGCAACGCCGGCTGGCCGTCCTCACCGATCGCATCGAGGCCGACCTGCGACTGGGCCGGCACACCGCGGTGATCGAGGAACTCGGCACTCTGGTCGGCGACCACCCGCTCGACGAGGGCCTGCGCGGCCGGCTCATGCTCGCGCTGCACCGCAGCGGCCGTCGCGGCGACGCGCTCGCCAGTTACCGGGAGCTGCGGCAGGCGATGGCCGACCGGCTCGGCCTGGAACCGGGCGAGGAACTGAAACGCCTGCACAAACAGATCCTGACCGCGGACTCCGCGCTGAGCCTCGCCGAGCCGGCGACCGCGCAGGCGGTCGCGCCGGCCCAGCTGCCCGCCGACCACCCGCACTTCACCGGCCGCGTGGAGAGCCTGCGCAGGCTGGACGCGCTGCTGCCCGGCCGGGCGGCTTCGCCGGCGCCGGTGGTCATCTCGGCGATCGCCGGACTCCCCGGTGTCGGCAAGACCGCGCTGGCCGTGCACTGGGCCCGCCGGGTCAACGCGTCCTTTCCCGACGGACAGCTCTATCTCAACCTCCGCGGCTTCGATCCGTCCGCGCCGGCGGTCACCCCGACCGACGCGCTGCGGGTGCTGCTCGACGGGCTCGGCGTTCCACCGCAGCGGGTTCCCTTCGGGCTGGAGGCGCAGGCCGGTCTCTACCGCAGCATGCTGACCCACAAGCGGATGCTGGTCCTGCTGGACAACGCACACGACGCCGAGCAGGTCCGCCCGCTGCTGCCCGCCTCGCCCGGCAGCCTGGCGCTGGTCACCAGCCGCAACAGGCTGACCGGCCTCGTCGCGACCGACGGCGCGCACGTGCTCAGCCTCGACGTGCTCACCCCGCCCGAGGCGCGCGAGATGCTGATCGGCCGAATCGGTCACGCCCGGGTGACGGCCGAGCCGCAGTCGGCCGACGAGATCATCGAACGGTGCGCCGGGCTGCCGCTCGCGCTGTCCGTCGCCGGTGCCCGCGCTGCCGCGGACCCCGATCTGCCCCTTGCGGACCTGGCCGCCGAGCTGCGGGCCAGCGAACTGGACGCGCTGGCCGTCGGTGACACCGCCAGTGACGTACGGGTCGTCTTCTCCTCGTCGTACCGGATCCTCGGCGCCGGCGCGCAGCGACTGATCCGGCTGCTCGGGCTGCATCCCGGTCCCGACATCACCGTGCACGCCGCCGCCAGCCTGGCCGGGGTCACGCTCGCCGACGCCGAGGACAGCCTGACCGAGCTGTCCCGGGCCGCCTTCCTGACCGAGACGGTGCCGGGCCGGTTCGGGATGCACGACCTGATTCGGGCGTACGCGATCGAGACGGCCGGGCGTCACGAGGACGAGCTCGCCCGGCAGGCGGCGGTCGAGCGCCTCACCGATCACTACCTGCACACCGCCTGCGTGGCGGCGCACCTTCTCATCCCGCACAGCGATCCCTTCGCACCCGGAGAGCCGTCGTCCGGCGTCCTGCCGGAGACGTTCGCCGACGTCAAGGAGGCGACCGCCTGGTTCACCCGCGAGCAGGCCGTGCTGCTCGGAGCGTTCCGCACCGCGGTGACGGCCGGGCTCGACCGTCAGGTCGCCGAGTTCGCGTGGTCGCTGGCGCGCTTCTTCGACCTGCGCAGTCGCTACCACGACATGGCCGCCACCCAGCGTGAGGCACTCGCGGCGGCCGAACGTCTCGGCGACCAGGCGCGGCAGGCTCGGGCGCACCGACTCATCGGTCTCGCCGCCAGCCGCGAGGCCAGGTACGACGAGGCCCGTGAACACCTCGTCCAGGCGCTGGCCATGAACCGGGACCTCGGCGATCACGTCGCGCAGGGGCACACGTCGATGACGCTCGGCCAGCTCCACGCCCGGACCGGTTCGTACACCGACGCCCTCGGGTACGCCGAAGCCGCGTACGCGGCGTTCCAGGCCGGTGGCCAGCGCTACGGCCAGGCCAACGCGCTGAACTCGATCGGCTGGTACCACGCACAGCTCGGCCACTACGACGAGACGCTGACCCACTGCGGCCGGGCCGTGGAACTCGCCCGTGAGCTCGGCGACAACCGCAGCATGGCCGCGGCGTGGGACAGCCTGGGCTACGCCCACCTCCGGCTGGCGAACCAGCGGGAGGCGGCGGACTGCTACCGGCAGGCGGCGGACCTGTTCGCGGAGATCGGCGACGCGTACTTCGAGGCCGACACGCTGCTTCATCTCGCCGACGCGCTCCGCGCCCAGCAGGAGATCGGCGCGGCGGTCACGGCGGCGGAGCGCGCTCTCGAACTGCTGGAGGCGCTGGGTCATGCGGAGGTCACCCGCGCCCGGGAGATGCTGCAAACCCTCAGCCCGCCCTCTGGTAACCGGTCGCCTGAAGGCTGAACAGCTCCGCGTACCGGCCGCCGGCAGCCATGAGCTGGTCGTGACTGCCGAGCTCGGCCACCCTCCCGCCGTCGAGCACGGCGATGGTGTCCGCGTCCCGGACGGCGCCGAGGCGATGTGAGATCAGCAGGCTGGTGCGGCCGAACCGGTGCGCGTACAGCCTGCGGTGCAGGGCGTGCTCGGCCTCGGCGTCCAGGCCCGCGCTCGGCTCGTCGAGGATGAGCAGGTCCCGGCCCTCGCGGAACAGCGCCCGGGCGACGGCGAGCCGCTGCCACTGCCCGCCGGAGAACACCACCCCGGTGGCCGGCGCGTGATCGGCGTTCCCGTCGGTGTAGATGCGGCTCAGCATCGTGTCGTATCCCCTGGGCAGCGCCTCGATCGCCGTCGCCACCCCGGCGTTCTCCGCGGCGGCGGCGATCAGACGCGGGGTTCCGGGTGCGGGCTCGTCGAGATGCCGTACGTCACCGGCCGCGATGTTCTCGCCCACCGTGAGGTCGTATCGCATGAAGTCCTGGAACACCGCGCCGATCCGGTCGCGGAGCTCCGTCACGTCGAACTCGCGGATGTCGATCCCGTCCCACAGCACCGCACCGCGCTGCGGGTCGTAGAACCGGCACAGCAGGTTGACGAGCGTGGACTTGCCGGCGCCGTTCAGGCCGACCAGCGCGGTGGCACCGCCCGCGGCCACGGTGAGGTCGAGCCCGCTCAGCACCCAGGGCAGATCGTCGGCGTAGCGGAACCAGACGTCGCGGAGCTCTATCCCCCGGCGCAGCGGCGGCACCGGCCGCGTGTGCCCGGACGGCGCCGGTTCGAGGTCGGGCGCGACGTGAACCACGTACTCGTACTGCTCGAACAGCAGGAGTGCACGCCGGCCCTGGCCGATGGCGGCGATGGCGTTGCGCAGCGCGGCCTGCACCCCCGCGACCGACGCGACGAAGATCGTCACGTCGCCCGCGGTCAGCCGACCGGACCGAGCCGCCAGCACCGCCCAGACCAGACCACCGCCCGCCGCCACGGCGCCGAGGGCCGCCAGCAGCGCCTGGGTACCCAGCTCCCGGCGGTCCGCCCGGCGGTTCTCGCGGTCGATGACCCGCGCCTCGGCCAGCATCCGCCGGCCGAAGAAGTCGCCCAGGCCGAAGAGGCGCACCTCCCTGGCCGCCGTGACACTTGTCAGCAGCTCGGTGTAGAAGAACTCGCGGCGGCTCACGTTGCCCAGCTTCAGATGCATGGCGGTCCGTTCCCGGGCCAGCATCAGCTCCGCGTACAGGGTCGGCCCGGCCGCGATCACCACGACGAGGGCCATCCACGGGTTCAGCAGCGCCAGGGTGACGAGGAAGCCGGCGACCGTGACCGCGCCCTGACCGAGGCCGAGGCCGCAGCCGACGAGATCGGCCGGTGCGCTGCCACCCATGCCGGCCATCCGGAGCCGGTTGTGGAAGGCCGGATCCTCGAACCTCGCCAGGCCGCCGAGTCCGCTGATCGCCGTGTAGAGGCGTCGCTTGGCGGCGATGGTCACCGCGCGGCCGAGCTCACGGTCGGTGTGGTTGAGCAGGTGCGGCAGGACGACGGCCGCCAGGCCCGCGGCGGCCAGGGCCAGCACCGCAGGCAGGAGGCTCGCGCTGGTCGTGGCCCCGGTCAGGGTGTCGAGGACGGCCTTCGTCAGCCAGGCGACCGCCACCGGAGCGGCGCCGGCGGCCACGGCGAGCAGCACCTGAACGGTGAAGATCGACCGGGAAGCTTGCCACGCGTACCCAATGGCGGTCTTGACTTTCATGCTGTTGCGCGGATGGGCAAGGCCTCCATGTTCAGCGCGCCCGCCGCGACCACCCCGTCGGCGTCGACCACCGCGTAGGCCGGGAAAGCGTTGACCCCGAACGCCAGGCTGACGACCGGCTCCTCACCCTCGCGCACGACCCTGCCGACCACCTGGCCGAGCTCCTCGCAGAGCGCCCTCGACGACTCCGCGGCACCCATGACGACCGCGACCGTCCGGTCCGGCCCACCAGGCCAGGAAGCCGCCAGCTCCAGGAACTGGGCCAGCTGTGTCGCGCAGGCCTTGCAACCCGGTGAGAAGAAGCCCATGAGCGTGCCGTCGGCGAAATCGCCGCGCCGGAACGTCCGGCCGTCCACAGTGGTCGTGGTGAAATCTTCGGCGGTCTCCCCCGCCTGCCTGATCGACGGGCCCGGCGGCACCCGGTTGGCCAGGAGTTCGGTGTGTTCGCGCAGCCGCCGGATGACGCCCAGCGTGAGCACGAGGTTCGTCAGTCCGAGTGCGCCGACCAGTACGACCGCCGCTACCAGGTAGACCATCGTCGGTTCCTCTCGTTGCAGGGGGTCCGGGCCGCTGCTGGAGCGGCCCGGACGTGGTGTCTCTTGTTTCTTAGGTGCAGCTTCCGATGGCGTAGAGCCAGTAACAGCGCTCGTCACAGCTCGCCAGCAGGTGGCATTCGAGCTGGTAGAGCGTGCCGCAGCAGTTGCACTTCTGCGGGTAGTACGTCTGGGGCCGGCAGGCCGCGGACGCCTCCGCCTTGGGCACAAGGAACCGGAGCATCCGGTCCGCCAGGGCATTCACCATGACGCCTCCTTCGTAGTCGGTGTACGGACTGTGGCAAAGCCGCATACATCCCGAATACAGGCGATTACTGCATCTTTCGTCTCACGACTCCGAGGACCCGGTCCAGTGGCAGGTAGCCGAGCTGGCGCGAGTCCAGGCTGTGCGTGACGTCGCCGAGGACCAGCAGGCTGCCGGGCGGCACCGGGCCGTCCGGCACTGCTGACATCAGGCCGTCCGGCACCCGTTCGCCCGGTGTCGCGACGACCCGTTTGACGAGCCACCGGCGGCCGCGGGCCCGCCGTCCGGGCGGCGTGCTCCATCCGCCGGCGTCGTCGGGGCGCTCGATGACGACCAGGTCACCGGTGCGCACCCGGCGCCCGGCGACCCGACGCACCAGCACCAGATCGCCGGGTCTCAGCGTCGGCGCCATCGAGCCGCCGACGACCTCGACCTGCGTGTATCGGAGCCTTGTCACCACGACGGCTATGGAGACCGCACCTGCCAGAAACGCCAACACGTACACGAGTCGCCAACGTAGGCAGGCGGTGTACAGCGCTTATACATGTCGATGCGGGTTACCGTCGCGCCTCATGAGTTACTTCGTCCTGGGCAGCGCGATCGCACTGGCCGTGGTGTTCCTGGTCTCCGGGATCAGCAAGGTCCGTGACTGGCCGGCCTTCCTGGAGTCCACCGCACAGCTCCTTCCGCCCGGCTCGCTCCCGGTGACCCCGGTCGCCTGGGTGGTGGTCGTGGCCGAGTTCGCCGCGGTGGCGCTGATGCCGGTGGTGCCCGCTCTCGGCCTCGGCCTCGCCGCTCTGCTGCTGATCGCGTTCGGGATCGCCACCGCGGTGGCTGTGCGACGTGGGCAGCGCGCGGCGTGTCGTTGCTTCGGCGCTCTGTCGGGGCGGCCACTCGGTGTCGGGCATGTCGTTCGCAACGGTGTCCTGGCCGTGCTGGCACTTTCGGCGCTTTTGGCGCTTTTTCGGGGCGGCGCTCTGCATCCGGCGGGGATTGTGCTGGCCGTGGTGGGCGGCTCCGTGGTGGCGGCGCTCGTGGTCCTCGGCGACGACATCGCCGATCTGTTCGTCCCGGATCGTCTGTAACTCAGCTGTATGTCGGGTTCCTAGGGTCGTTCTCATTGCTCACGCCGGTTAGCCGGCACGGTGTGCCGGTTCAGCCGGCTCGGGGAAAGGACACCACCATGCGCAGGAACATCGCTCGCCTGGCAGTCACGGGCACCCTCGTCGCAGGCGCCGTCGCCGCGGTCGCCGTGCCGGCCTTCGCCGCGCAGCCGTGGACCCGGCACGGCTTCTACTCCTCCTACTCCGACTGCTCGCGCGACGGCAGTGCGGCCGTCCGCGGACCGGACTGGTCGGAGTACAACTGCGAGTACGCGGGCCTCCGGGGTTATGAGCTGTGGCTCCGCTGAGCCTCGCCTGAACCTCCGCGGGAGCCGTGACCTCAGACCCTCAGGTCACGGCTCCCGCCGGTCAGCGCCAGGCGTAGCCGTTCGGTCTTTCGCACACCGAACCGCTCGGGCACCTCAACGTCCTCGGCCCCTTGCGCCTGGAACCAGACGAAAGCGTGTTCACCCGCGCGGACCGGCAGGGCCGGGAAGTTGTTCTCGGCATACTCCGTCCACAGGACACACTCCGCACCAGTGTTCTGCCCCGCGAACCACTCCGCGAACGCCTCGTCGAACGGCCGGTCGCGGTACCAGATGGTCGCCTTCTGGTCGGCCTTGATCGCTTTCACACTGCTGCTGTCAATGGTCCTCAGCAGCAGCACGTCGTCGGAGTCGATCATCGTGGCGTTGGCCGCCGGCCCGTGCTCCTTCCACACCGGCCCGCCGTAGAACTCCCGCAGCCCCCGGCCCCGCACCTCCATGTCGGCGAAGCCGCGCAGCCACACGAACATGTCCGGCCGGTCGAGATCACGGAACCGGCCCAGCACGGCCATCCCGAGCTCCTCCTGCGACTCGACGAACTCCCGCTCGAACAGCTCGATCAGCTCGTCCCGCCGCCCGGGGTGCAGGGTGTACCGCCGCAGCTCAACGATCACGCCAGGATCCTCTCCAACATGCCGGCGATCGTGCGCCGCGCCAGCGCCGCCTCGAACGCCGCGGTCGCCTCGTCATAGACATCTGTCAGAACCGGCCGGATACCCCGGCCCACCGGGCACTCCTGGTTCGGCTCGGTGTGATGCAGGCCGAGCAGCGGCTCCGCGGCGACGGCCTGCCACACGTCGAACATGGTGATCTGCTCGGCGGGCCGAGCCAGCGAGAACCCCGCCCCGGTGCCACGCCGGGCCGTCACCAGGCCGGCCCTACGCAAATCACCGAGACTGCGCCGCAGAATCACCGGGTTCGTGTTGACACTGGCCGCCACCTCGTCGGAGGTGAGCGACGGCCGCCCGCGCCGGCGCGCAAGCTCAAGCCACGCGAGCGCATGCGCCGCGATCGTCACCCTGCTGTTCGAAGCCATCGTAACTATGTTTATTACATTGTGCTGCGGTCCGCAACACGGGTGGGCACGCTTGGCGGGATCCGGTCAGGCCACCTATGTCCGCGGTACCGCCAGCCAGGTTGCTCGTCTCAGGTTCACAAGCAATCAGTCAAGCGAGATCAGCACGATGTACGGGCGCATTGAGCGGCCGATCTGGGCAAATGTCGGCCTGTCGGAGGATCATGCGGTGGCGCTCACCCGGACCGCGCTCGGTGCGACCGGTCTGATCGACGAGATCAGCGACGACGACCTGGTTGCGACGTCGGTTCAGATGTTCGTACACGTCGTCGAAGACATGGAGCCAGAAGGCGCGGGGACACCCACGCGCCATCGCTATTGCGTGAAGCCCCCCAGCCGCAGCAGTGCCGCCGCCGCGGTGACTGCCGATCGTGGGCTGGTCAGCACCTCGCCGTCGATCAGGTCTGCTGCGGGTGCCATGCTCGCCTGCGCCAGCACGACCACATCCACCGACGGTGCCACCTTTCGGGCCGCCTCGGCGATCTCCTCGTAATAAGCCGGGAGATCTCCGGCCTCGAAGTGCCGCCAAGCCTCCGAAACCACCACCGGCACCACAGTCACCGACGGCGGGAACAGTGCCAGCGTTGGATCCAACGTGGACGGCGTGGTGACGATCACGGCGATCCGGGACCCCGCCGCCACCGCGGCCTCGGCCATCGGGCGGTCTGCGCGGATCACCGGGACGCCGATCTCAGCCGCCGCTTCCTCGGCGATGCCGCCGATGGTCGAGCACGTGCACACGATCAGACCCGCGCCGGAATCGGCCAGCGAGCGCAGCTGGGAACGCACCCGCTCAACCAGAGCGGGCGTCAACCCGTCGTCCCGGGCACAGGACAGCAGGCTCGGGTCGACCAGATGGCGCACTTCCACATCCGGAGCGATCTCCGATGCCAAGTCACCGAACGTCGCCACGTGTACTTCGGCTGTGTGCAGGAAACCGATCACTCGAAGATCACCGCCGCTTCGGGCACCTCACGGGCTCGGGCCACCTCGGCGGCCTCGGCCTCCACACGCTTGCGATCGACCCGGTCGAACAGGGTGACCGTCAGATCAACCCGCTTGCGTCCCGCCATCCGTGCGCGCCACACCCCGGCGACCTCACCGTCGACCAGCAGGATGCCCGGGTTGCCGAGCGTTCGCCACACCTCTTTCTGCTGGTCGCGTGACGGCACGAGCAGATCACGATCACGGGCCTGCAGGAACGGGTCCATGGCCGGCAGCCACCGCACGCCGCTCGGGGTCGAGGCCGTGGTCAACGCGGAGACCTGCTCGTCTGGAATCCACGCCTTGCGGCCGTCGAGATCAACCTGGGCCAGGTCCGCGGGCCAGACCGCGCGGAGCGCGGCGGTGGAACTGCCCAGATATTTCGCCACCGAGGCCGGCGTGGCCGGGCCGAGGAAACGCAGGTAGGTCGCGATCAGGTCGGCGATGCCGACATTCGACGTCGGGATCGGCGGGGCGTCCGGCAGTGGCCCGAGCTGGGCGTCGCGGCCACGAGACAGCACTTCGACGCCGCCAGCTAGGCCCGCATGCTGCCAGACGTTGCCGGCGACGTGGCGTGCCTTGCAGCTGCGGCAGTCATAGGTCAGCGAAGGTGGCACCAGCCGGGACACACCCGTGCTGGCCTCGCCTCGGGGCATCGGAGCGGTCACGACCTCGCGCAAGGCTGACGCCGTCGCCGTGAACGCCTGGATGCCGAGCCGGACCCCGTCGGGGATCTGGGCGCTGTTGATCCGGGCGCTCGCGTCGGCGTCCGAGACGGGCCAGAGTTGTTCGACCAGGGAGCCCAGGTCGGCACTGCGGTGCAGGTGTGGCGCGCCGCGGGCGGCCCAGACGGTGGTCAGGCGGTCGTCGGCCGGATCGGCGGAGGTGCGGGCGGTGAGGGCGACCTGGGCGGAGCCGGGTGTGTACTCCTGGATGCCGAGATCGAGCACCGGCAGGTCGGCGGGCCGGTCACCGCTGCGGTCGGTCAGGCCGAGAGCGGCGATCCGGTACGCCAGAACGCGTTGCCGGTCCACACTGATCATCGACGCCCACCGTACCGCCGGTAGGCGACATTTCTCTGCCGTTCCGGCCTGGTAGCCGACCTGCCGTCGACGTATTCCCAGGTCTCCAGGCGGGTCGGCCCGTACGGACCTTCCTGCACTATGGGAGGCTCGCCGGTCAGCCAGTATCCACAGCGGCGGGCTACGAGGGTGCTGGGCACGTTCGCCGGGTCGATTCTCAGGAGCAGCCTTCTCAATCGGAGCGTGCCGCACGCGTACCCCGAAAGGGTTGACAATGCCGCCGACGCGAGGCCTCGCCGCCGATGAGGGTGACCCACCAGATAGCCGAGCTCCGCTTCGCGGAGATCGTGATTGACGCTGAAGAGCAGCACCTCACCGAGCGGGCGGCCACCGTCCGTCGTGATCGCGAGCTGGATGCGGCTGCCGCTGGTGCGACCCTGATGGGCGCGTTTCAGATAGGCCTTGCCGGACTCCTCGTCGAAGGGTGACGGCATCGGCGTCCAGCGCGCTATCTCCGGTTCGTCGAGCAGGGCGATCAGGTCCGTCAGATCCTCGGGCTGCCACTCCCGCAGCACGATGCCGGTGCCCGTCAACCTCAGCGGGTAGGGCAGAGGGTCGGCGGTCACTGGAGAATCCTGCCCATAAGGATTCGGATGCGGCTAGTAGCGTGCGAATCACACTCGCCTCCGCCGGTCCGATGGAATCGCTCGTGACCAGCCGGGGCCGTTGGTGAGCAGCGCCGCTTTGCGTTGTTTGCGAGATCTTCGCGCTGAGATGATCAGGCCATGCCGGATCACTGGGCTGAGTACAACGCACGTCAGGCCACACGCGACATCCGGCCACTGTGCCGCCGGGCCATGGATCTGGCCGGTTCGGGCGCCGGGCGCACGGCCATCGACCTGGGGTGCGGCGGTGGCCGCGAGACGCGGGCGTTGCTCGAGGCAGGATGGCGGGTCACGGCCGTGGACAACGAGCCGGGCACGCAAGCGCGCCTGTTGCGCACCGTTGGGGGCATTCATGCGGCTCTTACCGTACGGGTGGAAGCGTTCGCAAAAGTGAAGGATCTACCGCCGGCCGATCTCGTCTACGCCGGATACTCCCTGCCCTTCACCGGCCCCCCGTCCTTCTCGGCCCTGTGGACGCTCTTGCGGTCGACGCTGCGCCCCGGCGGCCGGCTGGCCGTGAACCTGTTCGGGGTCCACGACTCCTGGGCCGGCCGTCCGGAAATGACATTCCTCGACGCCGCCGGGGCACGATCGCTGGTGGACGGCCTCGACATCGAGTACTGGGACGAGGAGGACGCGCCGGGCATGGCCTACAGCGGGCCCAAGCACTGGCACGTCTTCTCGATCATTGCTTGCTTGCGGTGATCTCCATCCCGGCCGTGCGGAGGCGGTCGACCAGCGCGTTGCCGATTCCGGTCGCCGGGGTCAGCACGCCGCCGCCGGACGACGGCAGCCGGTCCCGGTCCAGCGCGAGGGCCAGAGCTGATTCGCCGAGCATGACGGCCGTCGCCGCGTACCCTGGATCGCCCTTCGCCCGGAAGCGGGCCGTGTAGCGCGAGCCGTCCGTCGTGGTGGTGAAGATGTCCATGGTGAAGTGGCCGTTCTGCTGCGTCTGCTCGCTCGGGCCGGTGCCCGGCTTCGGCAGGAAGCGATCCAGCACGAACCGGGACGGCGGCACCGCGAGCCCGACAAACAGGCTGTTCAGGCCAGCTTTGATCACGCGGGCGCGCATCGGTGAGCTGACGCGCATGACCTCGCGATAGCGGAACTGGCGGCCATACGCCCAGTTCAGGAGCGCGTTGCTGCGCCGGACCACGCGCGTGTTGTAGGACGCCATCACGAACGGCGCGAGATGACCGCGCAGACCGGGATCCACTTCGGAGGCGGGCATGGCGAGCATGTCCGGCTGGCGGCCCAGGTCCGGCTCCGCTTTGCGGTCCGGGCTGAGGGAGTACGCGCTCGCGCCGATCGCCCGCAATCGCCGGTCCTTCTTCATGACGTCGACCTGGTAGCGCATCGAGTCGATCGTGCCGCCGCTCACACCACCGCGTAGGTGTGTCACCACCAGCGTGGTGTCGGTCAGTTCGCCCGCGTTGTCCGCACGCACCCGCTCGTGCAGGACGAAAACTCCGATGTCGGACGGGATGGAGTCGAAGCCGCAGGAGTGGACGATCCGCGCGCCGGTGCGTTTCGCCGTCTCGTGGTTGTCGTCGATGCTGTCGCGTGCGAACAGGACCTCGCCGGTCAGGTCCACATAATCGGTGCCCGCTTCGGCGCAGACACGGGCCAGGATCCGGCCGTACTTCGCATAGGGACCCGCGGTGGTGATGACGACGCGCGTGCTTCCGGCCATCGTGGCCAGCGCCTCCGCGTCCGTGGCGTCCGCGACGACGATCGGCCACTCGACACCGAGACGGGCGCGGACCGACTCCAGTTTCTCCGGTGAGCGTCCGGCGAGTGCGATCCGGGTGCCGGCCGGTGCGTTCGTGGCCAGGTGCCGTGCCGTCAGGACACCCACGAAGCCGGTGGCACCGTAGACGATCACGTCGAACTCGCGTGCTGGATCGCTCATGGGTGCCGATTGTGCACTGTCGCTGAAAAATTCGCACCGCCGCGACGCGCCGCAAGAAATCTGCTGATTAAGTCACACAAAAGAAGATCAAAGCGGCTAATTTGGGTGAACAAGGTCACCGGCCCCGCTTGCAGGCATGGCCAGCCTGGTCGGGTGGTGGCTACCGTCGGCAGTCCGCAATCGCGGATTCCGTGGCCGGAACGCCGAGTCCTGCCGCCGACCACGGATCAAGACACAAAGGCATGGAGCGGGGGACCCAAGAGTTCCTCGGCGCTACGGCGCCTCGGGGTGAAGCCGCATCGCGCGGCCGGGCACCTCTGCCCGAACCCGACAGCTGACCTCGCAGGCGTGGAGGACAAAAGTCATGGTTCACATCAAAAAGCGGGTTCGTCGTGCCCTGGGCGTGTTTGCTGTCGGGCTGGCTTTCGTCGTAGTCGGGCCCACACCCGCCGCTTCCGCCGCGTCCAACGTGAATTGGGACGCCATCGCACGATGCGAGTCCGGTGGACGTTGGAGCATCAACACCGGCAACGGGTACTACGGCGGCCTGCAGTTCAGCCGCGGGACGTGGCGCTCCTACGGCGGCACGAAGTACGCGAGAACCGCCAACCTGGCCAGTAAGGCCGAACAGATCTCCATCGCCGAGCGGGTGCTGCGGCGCCAAGGGCTCGGTGCGTGGCCGCATTGTGGGCGGCGTAACGCGTACAAGCCGCAGAGCCAGCCGGCGCGGGCTGCGGCGACCAGCACCACGGCGTCTGCGCGTACCCATGTGGTCCGGCCCGGGGACACGTTGGCGAGCATCGCGGCTCGTTATGGGGTGTCGGGTGGGTGGCGTGCTCTTTACCAGGCCAATGACGGTGTTCTGAAGAGCCCGCATCTGCTGTACGCCGGTCAGCGCCTGGCCGTCTGACGGGTTTCGCTCTCGTTCGGGCGGCGGCGTCGTGCCGCCGCCCGTTCATCACTCGCCCAGCAGGCCGGCCAGGACACGCGACACGGTGTCCTCGAAGCTCGGTGCCGGCACGAGCGAACCGCGGCTCAGCGCCGCCGTCAGGTGGGCGTGCCGCCCCGCCGCGATCACGTGGGCCAGGTAGGCGCCCTGCCTCTGACGAGCAGCGGAGCCACCGTTGAGCTCGTTCAGGGCGAGCGCGGCGGTGAGCGTGGTCATCACGGCGTACGTCTCCAGCTTGCGCCCCACGCTCGCCGGATGTTCGGCGAGAACCGCGAGCACGTGTTCCAGCAGGTCGGTGCCGTGCGGGCCGAGTGCCGAGCGGGTGAGCACCAGTTCCGGCAGCCAGCCGTGCCGCAGCATCAGCTCGCGTGCCTGCCGGCACACCTCCAGCAGCCCCGGCAGCCACGGACCACCCGGCGGCGGCAGCTGATACCCGGCGGCCACCTCGTCGATCATCAGGTCGAGCAGGTCGTCGCGGCTGTCGACGTAGCGATAGAGCGACGCGGCTCCGGTGCCCAGCTCAGCGGCGACACGCCGCATCGAGACCGCGGCCAACCCCTCGCGATCCGCCAGCGCGATCGCCGCGGCCGTCACCTCGGCCCGGGACCGCTCTGCGGGCCGGCCCACTCCCGCGCGCCGTTCCCGAAGCCATACCGGCACCGCCTCCATGCGCCCACCCTATCGTTCCGATACAGTGTTCGCGAACACCGTTCCCGAATAGGTGAGGCGGCCATGACCCGAACCCCGTGCACCGCACGCAACGGCGACGTACACCTCGCCGTCGACGACCTCGGCGGCGCCGGCGGCGACCCGCTGCTGCTGATCATGGGCCTCGGTGTCTCCCGCTTCTGGTGGCCCGACGGCCTGGTCGACGCGCTCCTGGACGCCGGCTTCGGCGTCGCCTCGTTCGACGGCCGCGACTCCGGCGGCTCCACGCGCTTCGACGACACCCCCGCGGACAACCCGGTGACCGCCCTGTTCCGCCGGCGCCCACCCGCCTACACCGCCGAGGACATGGCCGACGACACCGTCGCGGTCCTCGACGCGCTTGGCTGGCAGCGCGCGCACCTGTTCGGCGTCTCCCAGGGCGGACTCGTCGCCCAGCGCACGGCACTACGCCATCCCAGCCGTGTGCACACCGTGACCTCGTACGCCGCCGTCCCCAGCGACGTCCGTGGCGCCGCCGTCCTTCGCTACGTCCGCCTACCGTTCCTGGCCCGCCTGACCCGGATGCGCCACCCCGCCGGTCGCGACGGCGACATCGCGGCCGGACTGGCCCTGCTGCGGGCTCTCGCCTCTCCCGGCCACCCCTTCGACGAGCAGGACGCCCGCCTCCGAGTCGTTCGCGAACTCGACGCCGGCCTCCCCAGCGGAGTCCGCGACAGCCGAGCCCAGGCCCGGCAGACCGCAGCCACCTGGCACGGCCCCCGCCTGCGCGAACTCCGCGCACCCACCCTGGTCGTGCACGGCGCCCAGGACCCCTTGATCCGCCCAGCCGCCGGCCGCCGCACCGCCTCATCGGTGCCGAACGCCCGTTACGTCGAACTCCCCGGCGTCGGCCATGACCTACCCCGCGAGATCTGGTCGGCGGTGGTCCGCGAGATCCGCTCGCTGGCCGGCTCGACCCGTCTGGGTTGATCCAGTTCTGATGGTATAAGCGGATTTCGTCCTGGTTGGACAGTTGGTCAACCTTCGAGCGGGTTCGCTTCGAGGCCGGCCGGGATCAGATCGCTGCGCAACTGCCGGGCGCGCTCGGACCACGTCGTGTCGGCGCCGTCGAGGCGGGCGAGGACCTGCGCGGCGTCGAGTTCCGCCCAGGGCAGCGGCTCCGGACCGGTGGCCATGCGGTGGGCGGCCTCGGCGGCGTCGCGTGCGCGGTTCAGGTCCTCTTCGTCGCCCGTCGCGATGAATCGGTCCGCGGCGATACGCGCCTGAACGGTCAGGCCCGCCGCGTGCGTGATGACCAGATCACGGGGTGCCGCCGCGTCGATCGCCTCGGCGGCGTGAATGTCAGCGGTGTCCAGGTCACCGCTCACCCGGTCCCGCTCGGCTGCCAGCACCAGGGCGCCGGCCAGGTCCGGCAGGTTGTCACCGGCCCGCAGCGTGGCGAGGGCGGCGTTGACGTGCGTCGCGGCGCGTACGACGTCGCCCGCTCTCAGGTCGAGAGCGGCGAGGATCGCCCGGCAGCGGGCCGCGTCGCTGTGGAGCCCGTGTTGCCGGCATACGGACAGGTTGGCCTCGGTCAGCGTGCGCGCGGCCGCCGTCCGGCCGGTCCGTGTCAGATGTTCGCCCCACCAGACCCCGGAGATTCCGTAGAGCAGCGCACCGCGGCGACCGGGCATCAGCCCCGCGGCTTTGCGGACGTGCGTGTCGGCGATGGCCGTGTCGCCGGCGAGGCCCGACACCCAGGCGACCCGGCTGTGCGCGACCCAGAGTTCCGCCGAGTCCGAGGTCCCGGTGGCCACCTCAAGCGCCTCCGCGGCCGTGTGGCTCGCGATCAACAGGTGCCCCTGCTGCCCAAGGCAGCGTGCCAGGTTGCCGAGTACGCGGGACAGGCCGAGCTGCTGAGTGCTGTTCCGGAGCAGCTTGATCGAGTCGCTCAGATGGGTCACCGCCGCGGTCATGTCCCCGGCGGTCATCGCGAGCAGACCGGCCTCGTTGACGAAGAAGACCAGATGCCGGCTCGAAAGCGCCTTCCGGCAGTCGTCGCGTCGCACGGCGGTCGCCACGAAAGCGGTGGCCACCCGCTGCCCCAGCCACGCGGCCGGAAGGTTGAACCAGACCTGGCCGTTACGGGTCCGCCGCCGGTAGAGATCCTCGGCCGCACGCCACTGACCCGCGTCCAGGGACAGCTCGATCGCCTCGGCCACGCGGAGGGCCTCGTCCCGGCTGGTCAGCACCGAACTGGGCAACCCGGCCAGGGTGACGTCCGCCGCGACGCCGGCCGCGCCGAATACCAGCGGGCGGAAGGTGTCCCGGATCAGCGGGTGGGCCGAGATGGTTCCGTCCGGGTGCTCGGACAGCAGGCCGGCCAGCGGACCCCGCACGGCAGCGCGGATCCGCATGCTGTCCCAGCCCTCGAACAACCGCGCGAGGTCACGATGATGGGCGACAGCCAGGATCTGCTCGGCGGTGACCGGCCTGGTGAAGAGCGCGACGATCCCGGCGAGGTGCCCCTGCGGCGACGTGAGCCGCTCGGCATAGAACGTCAGGACCCGGCCGATCTTCTGCCGGGTACGGGTCGTGGTGGCCAGCCGGGAACGCAACTCCGCGGCGGTGTCCGCGTCCGGCTGGGTGGCCAGCAATGAGGCCATCACGGCGACCGCGAGCGCATGGCCGTCGACGTGGGCGACCAGGTCCCGAAGGCCGGCATCGGTGAAAACGCCCGGTGCGGCCTCGGCGAGCAGCGAGGCGCCCTCGGCGGGGGTGAACGGCGGCACGTCGAGCACCCGCAGGCCGGAACCGTCGAACCGCTGCAGATCGGCGAAGGGGAACCGGCTGGTCAGCACAATCAGTGAGGCGTGCCGGCGCCGGCACGCCGCGGTCAGCACCTCGCGCAGCAGACCGTCCAGCAGACGGCCGTAACCGCCGCTGTCCGGGCCCTCCTGCACCACCTCGAGCCCGTCGAGCACCAGGATCACCGGCACCTGGTGCAGAAGCCGTACCAGCGCGCCGGCGATCTCCTCGGGTGCCTCGGGTGGCGGCGGCGCCGAGAACGTGGCATGTGCCCAGGCCAGGAGCCGTGCCGCCCACTGCTCGGCGGACGGGTCGGTGTAGAAACTCCAGCCGAACATCGCCACCGCACCCGCGCGCCGGCCCAACCCGCCGGCATCGCTGAGCCAGTGCGTGACCAGGGCGGTCTTGCCGGCGCCGCCCCAAGCGTTGACGGCGACCATCCGTACCTGCGGGTCGGCCGCCCACCGGTCCAGCCGGGCCAATTCCTCCGTGCGGCCGACGAACCGCTGCGCGGGCTGTGCGCCGTGCTCCCACAGGGCCGGGACCGTTGCGGGGCGCGCGGGTGCCGGTGAGGGCAGGGCGGCCGCGGCCGGTAACCCGGGATCGGCCAGGGCCTCCAGCAGGATCTCCAGCGCTCCGTGGTCCTCGCCGCGCACGGGGTAAATGACCAGGTCAGCACCGAACTGCGTGGCGGCCAGCCGTCGCAGCATCTGCAGGTCGCGGCCGGTGCCCGGGTCCCAGGGCAGCACCGCGACATGGCGCGCCTCACCGTCGGCCCCCGGGTAGACGCCGGTGCTCTCGGCCGCCGCCTTCAACATCGTCGTGAGGTGGCCGTCGCTGTGGTCGAAACCGAGCCAGACGACGTGCTCGTCGTCGATCAGCCGGCGCAGCACTGGCGCGAGCCGGCCGCCGTACACGTTCTTCAGGTCGGACTCGACCAGCAGCAACGAATCGGGCTGGTTGTGGTGGCCGTTTCCGTACAGCACCGGCAGTTCGACGTCCTCGAAGACTCGGCCCTTGCTCCATCGCCGCAGGCCCGCGTCGTCGATCCAGGAGGTGAAGCCGGTGCCGGACGCGTACGGGCGGACCCGCATCCGGGCATCCACGATCCCCGGGTCGAAGGTGGTCGTCAGCACCCCACGCAGCGCCCATCGGCAGATCAGTTCCTGGATCGGCGTCCAGGTGCGGCCGGTGTCCGGGTTCCGGCGAGGGCGCATGGCCTCGCGAACCACCGCCTGATAGGAGTCCAGATCGAGCAGCTCCCGTACTCGCGCGATCGCCTGATCAGGCCGCGCTGACTCGACGAAGGCACGGCATTCGGCCGCCGCCTGCTCGTCGAGGCCGTGCTCGACGGCGCCCTCGACCAGGTCAGCGACGGTCTGCCGCCGCGCCGGATAGAGCGGCATGGCGGTACGCGGCCCGAGCACCGCCACCAGGTTTCCGGTCCGCAGGTAACGGCGCAGAGCGGCCAGCCCGGCCCGGTTGACCTTCCGCAGTGCGGCGGCATCCGCGGCTGTCAGCCCCGTCAGATAGCCGTCCGGGAACGGCCGGTCGTCGTCCACGGGCATCGTCACCGGGTCCGGGGCCGCAGCCCCGAAGACCTGCTCCCATTGCGCCGACCCGGAGTCGTGCGGCATGTCGGCACCCTGCAGCCACATCGCCACGGGCGTGGCCAGGCCACCGAGGTCGGAGTGTGGGTCCCGGGTCGCCTTCACGACGCCGACCACCGCACGCCGCCGCGGGCAGAGCAGCGGCGCGCCGGAAAGCCCGGGTGCAACCTGCCCACCCTTCAGGCGCAGGAAGCCGTCGCCGTCGACCCCTTCGAACCGGAACGATGCCGGCGAGCCGGGGCTCTCCCGTCCCCGCCGGGGATAGCCCCAGGCGTGAAGGTCCACGTCGGACGCGGGGTCCTCCTCAGGGCGATCGTGCAGACGTACCCAGGCGTGCTCGATCGGATCACGCAGGCGCAGCACCGCGACGTCGGGGAAGGGCCAGAGGTCGCGTTCCGGGCCGGGCGGTGCCGAGGAGAACTCCACTTCGGCTTCCAGCGACGCGCCGCGGTGCGGCACGACACGGACGGTGTCTCGCCCGCCGACGACGTGTGCGCAGGTCAGAGCACGTCCGGGAGCGAAGAAGAACCCGGTGCCGAGCACACCACCCGCCGGGTCATCGACACGAATCACGAACTGCGGCAGCTGCCGGGAGTTGACCGTCGGCAACGGCTGCACCGGCTCTCCCGTCTGAAGTCGAGAACCAACAAATAGCCGATCCACAACCCACACGGAACACCCCGATCGGATCACACCGTCGCTACTTCAGGACAACAAGACCCCCAGTTGACCCCAACGCGTGCTTCAGAATCGGCGCATCACCTACAGCTGCGGCGGCAAAGGCACCTTCGTGCACCCCGACGCCTTCGACCTGCTCTGCGGCGTGGTCCTACAAGAACCGATCACCGAGCCGGAGTTGCATGGCCGGGTTGCCGCGTACCTCGCCGACCAGCAGCCCATCATCCGAGGCTTTCCACGCCCCCGCACCGGTCGAGGCAGTGACGATCCCGTCACCAGCCGCCCCTTTGGCGAGCGCTTACGAGGGTCGCCGCCGCACCGCTAAGCGGACGCCACACGAAGATCCCATCACCAGCGCCGACATCTGGAGCCGGACCAGGAAGCATTAATCGACATGGGTATCACGTCGATCTCGTTGCGGTCGAGCCAGTACACCCATTCGAGTTCGGCGATGCCGGGTGAGCGCTGTTCGTAGGCGTCGTCGACCGCAACCGAGGCGGACTCCGACGCCCGAAGACGCCGGAGCGCGCAAACAGAGACGACTATGCGGTGGAAGGTTGCGGTTCCCGTACCTTCTCCTGATATCGCTCTAATAGATCGACGAGCACGTCCGTTAACCCAGCCTCGCAGTCTGCCGGAACCCGGTCAAGAGAAATCTCGCCCTCCAAAATGCCAGCCACCTTGGTAGAAGCGATCAGGTAGGACCAATGAACGGTGGAGCCGTGACCGAAGATCCGATCCGCGACATAATCGCGGAACCCAGCCAAGGGCACGCCATCGAACGCGGCGTTGTATCCCTCAACGAACGCGACCGCCGTAGCGAATCGATCATCCAATAGATACATCCGCCGCCGGTGCCGAAGATGGAAGCACAGCTCAGAGACGTTCACGATCCATCACCCCACCGGAGTAAACGAAAGGTACTCACCATACTCCCATTGGGCGCGATACGTATCCAATGGCATGCCTGTTCGCCCGGTGAACCCATCATAGACCGTACCATCCTTAATGACAGCATAGTGCTCAGTCCACTTGCCATGGGGATCACGAACTGATGGCCCGAGCGCCGGGGCACCGTACGCATCCTTGATATGAACAACGTCGCCGCCGACAATCTTTTGGATCTCCGTAGCGCACGCTTTGCAGTTGTCCATGGTTGGCACAGGCCACCCGTTCGGGCCAATTTCACAAGCTGGCCCAGTGTTGTGGACGAGTACGGGCGTTGTGCCGGCGAGCACATAGTACGTGTGGATGTCCTTGACCGTGAGGTCGTCCATCCAACTCAGGCCGGTCCAGACCTTGATCGCGGCAACGGTCTGGGTGGTTCACCGTCGGCGTTGCGGAGCTTGTCGCCCGGCTTGAGGTCCTTGGCTTCGGTCCACTCGCTGGTGGTGGCGTTCCAAAACGGATGGTTCGCGGTCGTCTTGACCATACTGGTCGTACCGGTCTTGTCGTCTTGACCGTGATATCGGCCAGGTCGGTGTCCTGAAGGTGGTGCAGGACACCGACCTGCTTCGCCTGCGTATCGCCGGTCTCCGGATCCGTCGCTAGAACCTCGTCGCCGAGCTCCACCTCAGCGATCTCCTTGGCGGAGCAGTACCGGCCCGCCCTGCTGAACGGGTTCCTCGCCAAGACCGGCCTGGCCGTCCCGTCCCAGCCGTCTTAGTCAACTCATTCTGACCATTCAACCTCGGTAGATCCTCAGCGATGGTCAGAGCTGTTCGGCGTCGGGCGGGGCATACCGATCCTTGATGACGCCGGGCGCACGAGCCAACAACTCTTCGGCGAACCGCCTATCCGGAGAGTGCGGGGGGCGTGTCAGCGCCCACCCCAGGAGCGGATCGGCGCCCTCGAAGGAAAAGAACGCATCACGGGCAGCTGCATCACCCGCACCGGACGCTTTAAGCGCGTTCCAGTACCCAAATCCGGCTTCAGGGTCCTCCAGAGCGGTCACGACACCGACGTCGCCGGCACGAAGACTCAGCCGCCAGCGCCCCAGCCGGGTGGACCCGAGAACAACAGCCGTCACCCTTGCACCCACCATCGGCCACTCGTCCGGACGAACGGGACGATCCGAGACGTCGGAAGAGTCGACGAAGCCCTCTTCACCGCCTTCCAGATGCAGGAGCAAGCCGTACTTCTTGTGGCCGGAAACGACACCTGCAACGATCGAGTACCTGGGCATAGAGGGCCCGGGAGACGTCACTCTTCACCTGGCTTCCAGGGCGTACGCCCAAAACGGTTGAAATCGGGGATCAGGTCCCGCGGAATGAGGTATTCCAACTGGGAATCTTCGAGACCTTCCCAGATCTCGATATCGTTGTCGTCGATCCACTGCTGCGGCACCCTCACCTTAAAGCCGTCGCCGGCCCGATGCGGGTTGTTGACCGCGAAGTCGGTCGTCCTGGCGCTGTTCCCGAAGTGAGCCGCACCTGTCGCAGGATCCCCGTTCTTATCAACATCAGGAAAGTCGTTGGGATCCAGCCCTCCAACTCGCTCACTAGTACCCTTGTCCGGGTCAGAGACTCGGCAAAGCTCAAGATCTCCACCCGTGTTGTGTACGAGCACCGGTGTATTGCCGGCGAGCACATAGTACGTGTGGATGTTGGCGACGGTGAGGTCGCGCATCTCCTTGGTGTCGTTGTAGTTGCGGGTCGTGTTGACGGTCAGAGTGCTGCCGTCGGCTGTCTCGAGTTTGTCGCCGGGCTTGAGGTCTTTGGCTTCGGTCCAGGCCTGTTCGGTCTCGTTCCAGAGGGGATGGTTCTGGGTGGTGTTCAGGACCGACGATCTGCCGTGCTGGTCCTTGACC
This sequence comes from Actinoplanes sp. NPDC051861, assembly GCF_040681145.1. Lineage (NCBI taxonomy): Bacteria > Bacillati > Actinomycetota > Actinomycetes > Micromonosporales > Micromonosporaceae > Actinoplanes > Actinoplanes sp. NPDC051861. The sequence goes on along the minus strand of NZ_JBFAYE010000002.1, from coordinate 82,002 downwards.
GTGAGGTCGGTGAGTTCGTGGTCGGTGTTGCGGTGGAGTTGGGTGACCGGCTGTGCGGTCTGCTTGCCGGTGTGGGGGTCGGTGGCGATGACCTTGTCGCCGATGTTGATGTCCTCGATCGGGCGGTTGGTACCGTCGGCCATCAGGACCTGGGTGTCCGGCTCGAAGCTGTGGGGCTTCTTGTTCTCAGCAGCTTCCCCGGGACAACTCGGCCCGGCGGAGATGCCGAGGTCGATCAGACCGGCTGCCGACTTCAGGCCGCCGGACGGGCCTCCTGAGGTACTGGCGCCGCCGCCCTTCTTGCCGCCGCCTTTGAGGGCGTCGAGGCCGGGAACCATGCCCATGATCGCGGCTTTGGGGTCGATGCGGCCGGTGGTGGCGGCTTGGTTGATGACTTCGTCGACGCCGTTTTCGATGGCTTCGGTGCCGAGGCGGCCGAGGATGCCGGTGCCGAGTTTGCCGGCGACGAGGGTGCCGACTTTGCCGGCGATGGCGCCGCCGACGCCGCCGACCAGCCCGGACAGGGCGCCGGTACCGAGGGAGCCGAGGGCGTCGCCGAACGAGCTGATGTTGCCTTGGGCGGCGTCTTTGGCGAGGTTGACCAGGGCGCTGGCGCCGACCATGCAGGCCAGCGCACCCGCCCCGGCCGTCACAAAGGTGCACGCGAGGCCGGCCACGATGCCGAGGCCGACAGCGGCGACTTCGAGGATGGCGTCTTTGTGTTTGGCTACGAACGTGGCGGTGGCTTTGGCCGCGTCCTTGATCGCGGCGACCGGGTTCTTGACGGCCCGCTTCGCCGCCGACGCGATGGCTTTGCCGGCTTGTTTGGCTTTCTTGACCGCCGACTTGGTTATCTTGGCGGCTTTGTTGAGGGCGGCTTTGGCGAACTTGGTGGTCTTCTCCTTGACCTTCTTGATCGCCTTCGACGCGTACCGCTTCACCTTCGACGCGGTCTGCTTGACTCGTTTGACCGCCTTACGGACGGTGCTCTTGACCGCCTTCTTCGCCTTGGCGTAGCTGGTCTTCACCGTGTTCTTGGCCGCGTTATAGGTGCTCTTCACACTGCTGTACGCGTAAGACGCGTAGGAGCGGGTGTAGCTGTACGCCGACGACGCATACGACGAGACCGTGCTGGATACCCGCGAATAGGTCGACGAGACGGCCTTGCTCGCCGCCCGCCACGCCGATCCGATACCCCAGTGACCGGTCGGGTCGGTGACCGTCAGCGGGTTCGCGTCGCCGTACTGGTAACGGTTCGCACCTACCGAGTTACCTGCGGGGTTGGCGTTGTAGGTGTCGCGGGTGTCGAACTGGCCGGTGTCGGTGTTGTACCAGCGAGCCGCCATGTTCACCCGGCTCGTCGACGGCTCCGTCCACTCCGACTGATAGCCGAGGCTGCCGATCATGGCGCCGGCGCTGCCGATCACCTTGCCCAGCGGGTCATAAACCGTGGAGGCATCCAGGGCGGTACCGGCGGCAGTGAACTGGCCGACAACATCACTGTGCAGGTCGGTCCAGGCGTAGCGGGTACCGCCGGTGTTGGCCTCGGCGACCACCTGGCTGGCAGTGCCGCGAATGTAGGTGGCCTGACCGTCGGCAGCGAGGTCGTTGCCGGTCCCGGTGTAGGAGAACCCGGTCTTGACGGCCCGGCCGAGAGCGTCGTAGTCGTAACGTTGCACCCCGCCGCCGCTGGTCTGGCCTTGGGAGACGACCTGACCGAACGCGTCGGTCTTGGTCTCGGTGGTGCCGGCGTAACGCAGTGATCCGCGGGCGGTGTAGTTGTAGGTGGTGTTGTCGCCGGTGAGCAGCCGGTTGCGGGCGTCGTACGTGAACAGCTTGCCGCCGTTCTGCAGCCGGTTCCCGGCCTTGTCGTACGCATACACCGTGGTCGCGGTGCCGTTGTTCCACGAGGTGAGCCGGTCGGCCAGGTCGTAGCTGTACGTGTTGGTGACCGTGCCCGCCCCGCCGAATCCCGTGGTCTTCTTCGACGTCAGGTCGTCGTTGGCGTTCCACCCGTACTCGATCTTCGCGATCGACGTCCCAGACGCCGTCTTGAGGTCGTCGGCGACGGGGCGGTACCGGTCGTCGTAGGTGTAGTTACGGCTGTTGCCGGTGCCGTAGGTGATCTTCTTGAGCATGCTGCGGGCGTCGTAGGTGTAGCTCTGGTCGACGCCCTTGCTCGTGTTGGTCAGTTTCGACAACCGGCCCGCGGTGTCATAGCTGTAGTCGGTCTTGCCGGCAGCGTCGGTGCGTGAAGTCATCGCACCGTCGCCGTTGTAGGTGAAGCTCGAGCTACCCGAACTGCCCTGGATCGACATAGGCAGACCACGATCGTCATACGTGACCGTGTTCGCGCCGCCGACGCCGGAGAACTCCTTGATCCGCCCGCCGTTGTCGTACTTGAACGTGCGATCAACCGTGGCAGCCTCGGCGCCGGTACCCGCCTGCTTGGTCAGCTGGCCGAGGATGTCGTAGGTATTGGTGATCGTCACGCCGCCCGGCTGGACCTGTTTGACAGCACGGCCGCCGGCGTCGTAGCTGGTGGTGAAGGTGCGATCGGCAAGGTCCGGGTGCGCCGCGGTGGCCGGTTCGATCTGGGCCTCGGGCATGCCCCAGGTGTTGTAGGTGGTCCAGAACGCGACGTCACGGCCGTCGGTGAACCGGGTGCGGTTGCCTTCCAGGTCGTAGCCGAACTTGGTCTCGATCGCGTCGGAGCCGTTGATCGGCTGCCGTTCTTTGACGAGCAGGCCGGTGGCGTCGTACTCGGACCTGCTCTTGCTCAGCAGAACCTTGGCCGCGTTGTACGTGCCTGAGGTCAGGACCCAACCAGACATGTCGTAGCCGCCGTCCGAACGCACCGTGCGGGTCGAGGCGTCCTGGCGTGCACGGCGAAATGAAATTCGGGTGGGGTGTCGGATTGTGGGGGTGGGGTTCGTGGAAGGGGCAGGAAGAAGCGGATCTCACGCAGGGAGAGCATCATGACCGCGACGTACACGTTTGACGTCTTCTGCAGCCTTGACGGGTTTGGGTCGTACGGCGAGGGCGGGGACTGGGGTGGCTACTGGGGGAAGCAGGGGCCCGAGTTTCTCGAACGGCGGCTTGCCATGTACGGCGAGGGGCAGCGGATGGTTCTCGGGGCGAAGACGTTTCGGGACTTTGTGGAGATTCTCGGGGCGGACGCTGAGGAGTCCACGGTCACGGACCCGGTGAACACTCGGATGCGGAACATGCCCACGACGGTGGTGTCGACGACTCTGGAGGCGCCGCTCGCCTGGGCGAACGCGACCCTGGAGAACGGTGACGCCGTTGACGTCGTGGCGCGGCTCAAGAAGGAGTCAGACGTGCCGCTGCGGTCGCACGGGAGCCTGTCGATGAACCGGGCTCTGATGGCTGCCGGCCTGGTCGACCGGGTTCAAGTGTCGATCTTCCCAGTCATCACGGGGCAGACCGGGACTGAGCCGATCTTCCAGGGTGCGGCCGATTTCGACCTCGAGCTGATCGAGAGCCGGACGTTCGACGGCGGCATCCAGGAGCTCATCTATCGGCCGCGTCTGCACCACGGGTGAACTCGGGCTGGTCGAGGACGCGCAGCCAGCTCCCGTCAGGCTGACGGCGCACGACCTGGGCTCGTGCGCCGGAGCCGTCCCTGGGTGGGGTCGACGTGAGTGCCAGGTCGTCGCTGAGCAGTGTGGGCAGCGGATCCTCCGGCTCGAACCGCGGCATCTTCGGCAGGAGCCGCGCCCACAGCTCTCGGATGGCTTCGCGGCCGCGCGTCTGACTGCCGGGCGGGTAGGCCATCACGGCGTCCTCCTCGTAGAGCAGGGCCAGGCCGTCGGCATCCTTCGCGTTTGCCCGCTCGACGAACAGCCGGGTGAGGTCCTCGGGGCGGTAGGCCTTCTCGTGATCAGTCATGCCTTTAGCCTCTCGTCATCCGAGTGACAAGTCCAACGCATGGTTCTACTGCCAACTACAATTTTCAGTCATGGATTTGCGGCAGCTGGAGTACTTCGTCGCGGTCGCCGAGACGGCCAACTTCACCCGGGCCGCGGAGCGGGTGCACATCACCCAGTCCGGGGTGAGTGCGCAGATCAAGGCGCTCGAGCACGAGCTCGGCGCGCGGCTGTTCGACCGCAGCGGCCGGACCGCGCGGCTGACCGACGCGGGTGAGGCGGCGCTGCGTCACGCGCGGGCCGCGTTGGATGCCGCGGCCGATTTACGGTACGCGATAGACGACGTGAACGGCCTGGTCAGGGGTCGTCTCACGATCGGCATGGTGATCGGCTGCGAGGTCGCGCCGCTCTTCGACGCGCTCGCCGCCTTTCACCACGATCACCCGGACATCGACCTCGAACTGCAGGAGGCGAACTCCGACCATCTCGTGGCCGGCGTTCGGGCCGGGAGCCTCGATCTGGCACTGGTCGGACTGGCCAGCGAGACGCCTGAGCACCTCAATTCTCACGTGCTCGCCAGTGAGGGCCTCGTGGCGCTGACGCCGCCGGGAACCGAGCTCGCGACACGGACACGAATCGCGGTGACGAAGCTTTCCGCGTACCCCCTGATTTGTTTGCCGGTGGGGACCGGAATCCGCAAGGTGCTCGATCAGGCCCGCACCGCACTGGGCATTGATCCCTCGGTCGCCCTTGTGGCGACCTCGCCGGACACCGTCGCCGGGCTGGCGCGCCGAGGTCTCGGCGTCGCCATTTTGAGCGAATCCATGGCCGCCTCGTTTCCCGACCTGATCGCTGTGCCGATCGACGGCATCGACATTCCCGCGTTGCTCGCCCTCGTCTGGCAGGAACGCGGCAACCCGGCTCTGGCCGCCTTTCTCCGTAAGTTCCGATAAGCGTCAGGCGGCGAGCAGGTCGCGGAAGAGGACGCTGCGGCCGCGACCGGATCGCTTGGCCCGGTACATCGCCACGTCGGCACGGCGGATCAGGTCGTGCTCGTCGTCGTCGGTGTTCAGGGCGATGCCCACGCTGGCGCCGATGGTGGCGAGGCGGCCGTCGGGCATGCGGTAGGGCCGGGACACCTCGTCGATGATGCGGGTGGCGACCGTGGAGGCGTGCCGTTCGCCGGTCGGTGACAGCACCACGGCGAACTCGTCGCCGCCCAGGCGGCCGGCCATGTCGGTGGAGCGGACCACAGCCTGCAGGCGGCGGGCTACCTCCAGCAGGAGCAGGTCGCCGGCGTCGTGTCCGAGGGTGTCGTTGACCTGCTTGAACCGGTCCAGGTCGACGAAGAGCAGCGCCACCTCACCGGCCCGGCTCTCGGTCAGGTAGTCCTGCAGCCGTTCGTGGAACAGGGCGCGGCCGGCCAGCCCGGTCAGGCCGTCGCGGCGGGCGGCCTCCATGTCGAGGGCGGTACGCGCGTCGGTGAGGGCGAGGCTGATGTGTTCGGCGAACGAGAGCACGCTGTCGTCGAGACGGTTGCCGGTGGTCACGGTGAGTGCCCCGACGGTGCGGCCGTGCTCGTGCACAGGTACCGAGATCACCGCACGTCCCGACTCGTCGGTGTGATCAAATGCCGCCGAGGTGCGGACCACGATCGCGACCGGATCGTCACCGGTCGCCGGGCGCATCGGCCATTCCTGCCCGCCGACCTCGGTCCCGGTCAGCCGGAGTTCGACAGTTCCGTGCGGGCCCGCGACGATGTCCCGGGTAGCGGCCAGCGTCGTACGCAGCACCTCCGCCAGCGGTGCGCGGCGCGACAGGGACCGCTGGATCTCGTACAGGTGGCGCATGAGGCGTTCCTGCCGGCGCTGCGCGTGCAGGGTGCGCAGCATCCGCAGGGTCAGGCCCAGCACCCGGGCCATGCCGCGGATCAGGTTGTGCTCGGCGACGGTGAACGGTTCGTCGATGCGGGCCAGCACGAGCGAACCCTCGCCGGGGCTGCCGAGCACGGCGGCCCCGGTCTCGCAGACCCCGACGCCGGGAATGGTCAGCGAGCCGCGGCCGGACCGTACGCCGGCGAGCAGCCGGTAGTCCGGTGAGCCCTCCGGGAGTCCGACCGCGGTCAGGACCGTGTCGTCGACGACCAGGCCGCAGATCTCCGCCTGCAGTGTCTCCGCCGCGCGTTCGACAGCGGCCCGGATGGCGGACTCCTCGTCGTCGCAGCTGGACACCACGGCGAGCAGTTCCACCAGGTGCTGCGCCGCCAGCGAGTGATCCGACATCCGAGCTGTCTCCAAAGGTCAGGCGAAAGCGAGAACGACCATCGTCTGGTTGTGGAAGCCGTTGATCCCCTTGGTCCGGGCGATCTCGCCGTACGTGTAGAAGCCGGCAAACGGAATCCCCTTCGCCTCACCCGCGATGCGCGCGCCCTCCTCGGCGATGCCCTCGTCCCCCAGCACAGCCCGGCAGGCAGCACAGCTGAAGGTGAGCAGCCCGACCGGCGGCAGATCGCCGAGCTGGTCGATCGCTGACCGGCAGGCCCGCGCCGACGCGGTCAGCACGGACTCCTCGTCGCCCTCCATGGCGTACGCCAGAGTGCCCAGCGACAGCTCGCCACCGCCCCCGATCGTCCGCCCGTCGAGGTCGACCTCGGTGCTCATGTTGCGCACCTCGACACCGCTCCGGCGCTGGACCCCGAGAGGCCGGCTGAGCACGTAGTGCTGCAGGGCGGTCTGGTCCTCGCGCACCTCGGCCGGTGCCCCGATCCGCTCCAGGTACGCGTCGAGCGCCGGAGCCTCGTCGAGCTCCTGCACACGGCCGTCACCGCTCTGGGTCACCACCATCGGCTCGCCGGTCGGGCGCCACCCGTGGTCGATCCCGATGGCGATCGGCGCGTCCGACCCGATGCAGGCCGCCACCACGCCGTTGGTGAACGTCTCCTTGCCGTGCAGCTGGAACGTCCCGGACATCTGCCAGCCGTCACCGGCCGCGCCGCCGAAGAGCGGGACACCGGCGCCCAGTACGCCGTACGCGCCGCGCACCACAGCCTCCTGGTCGCGCGCCAGACCGTCGGTGAGCAGCAGAAGCACCCGATGCTGCCGGTCGCTGACCTCGGCGGCGCAGCGTGCCACCTCGGCGCCGGCCTCGCGCTGGCGCCCACTGATCTCCGGCGCCGATGCGGTGGACACGGTGAAACCGCTGCCGCCGAGCGCGGTCACCACGACGGTGCCGTCGCTCGGGCCGCCCGCACTGATCTCCCCGTGCGTGGAGCAGCCGATCACCGGTACGCCCGGTGCCACCGCCTGCACGGCCTCGGCCAGCCGGGCGGCGTCGTGCCGGATGCCGGCGAGAACGATCAGCAGCCGGGGTTCCGGCCCGGTCACCGCGGCCCGCGTCGCCTCCAGCCCCGCCTCGTACGAGTCAGCAGCCGCCGAGTGCCCGACCGTCATCTATCGCGTTGCCGTCACCGTGCTCATCCAGCCCCCTTTGTCCGACGGTTTCTCATCGGAGGCGGCGCTCCGGAGCTTAGGAAAGGCACTGATTGACCACATTGGACCGTTGGTGCTGAGCGTTGTAACCGGTCTGGATACCGGATTCCTACGATCGGCCGCAATCGATGTTGCGACGGCGTGGGGGACGGCGTGGACGAGCGCGAGGTCAGATCATCGGTCTTCGAGCACCTATGGCCATGGATTCGCAGGTCAGTGCTGACTTTGGCGGCTGTCGTGCTCGCCGCCACGCTGCCGTATGTGGGTAGCGCGAAAGCCGCACCCGTGAGAGAGAAAGCAGCGCCGGACCGGTCGGTGCCGGTGGGCGAGGTCGCCGTCCGTGAACCGCAGCCCGCCGGGCAGTCGCAGACCGAGCAGTGGGCAGCGCCGAAGGTCAGCTGGCCGGCCGCGGGTGCCACCGAGGTCCCGCTGGGCGCGGAGGTGCCGGGCCAGCCGGTGCGAATCGGGGCGAAGACGGCTAGAACCCCCACGAAGGTGACCTCCGAGGTGCTCAGCCGGGAGCGGACACAGGCGGCCGGCGTCACCGGCATGATCGTGGCGCTGACCCGTGCGGACGGGGTGGCCGAGTCCGCACCGGTGTCGGTGGCGATCGACTACTCGAGTCTGCGGCAGGCGTACGGCGGTGACTACACGCGCCGGCTGGGACTGGTGCGACTTCCGGCGTGCGCGTCGCGTACCCCCGAAAAAATCGACTGCCAGGCGGCGACCCCGGTGACCGCGACCAACGACGCGGCGTCGGAAACTCTCGTCGCCGACGTCGGCGTAGCCGGCGAGTCGACAGTGCTCGCCGTTACCGCTGCGGCCGCCAGCCCGGACACCGGCACGTTCGCCCGCAGCAGCCTGGCCGCCTCCGGCTCCTGGGTGGCCGGCGACCCCTCCGGCGACTTCAACTGGGCCTATCCGGTGGATGTGCCGCCCGCGCCCGGTGACATCGAGCCCGAGATCGAGCTGACCTACAACTCCGGGTCGGTGGACGGGCGCACCAACGGCGAGAACAGCCAGACGTCGTGGCTGGGTGAGGGCTGGGACTACGAGCCGGGGTACATCGAGCGGCAGTACCGCGGTTGCCGCGACGACGTGACCGGAGCGACCACCGCGCAGTACACCAACGCCACCGACGACCTCTGCTACCGCGACGCCAACGCCACGCTGTCCTGGAACGGCAAGAGCACCGAGCTGGTGCTCGACGACGCCACCGGGCGCTGGCGGCCGGCCGACGACGACGGCTCGTACGTCGAACTGGTCACCGGCGGCTCGGGCACCGGGCTGTACAACAACGAGCACTGGAAGCTGGTCACCCCGGACGGCACGCAGTTCTGGTTCGGCAAGACCCGGCTGCCCGGCTGGGCCGACACGCAGCGCGTCACCAACTCGGCGTGGGGCGTGCCGGTGTTCGCGAACCGGTCGGCCGAGCCCTGCTACAAGACCGGTGGCTTCGCCGGCTCCTGGTGCTCGATGGCCTGGCGCTGGAACCTCGACTATGTCGTCGACCCGCACGGCAACTCGATGTCCTTCTGGTACCAGAAGGAGGCCAACAGCACCAAGCTGGCCGGTTCCAACACGGTTGCCCGGTACGACCGGGGCGGCTGGCTGGAACGCATCGAGTACGGCACCCGCACCGGCAGCGAGGTGACCGCCACAGCGCCGCTCAAGGTGGAGTTCGGCGTCGGCGACCGCTGCCTCGCCACCTGCTGGAGCGGCACCAGCCCGGTCGCCGCGAACTGGCCGGACACCCCGTGGGACCTGCAGTGCAACGCCGCGCCGTGCACCAACAACCCGTCGCCGACGTTCTGGAACTCCAAGCGGCTCGTCAAGATCACCACGGCGGCCGACGAGTTCGCCCTCACGCACGCCTTCCCGGCCACCGCCGAGTCGACCGTCTCGCCGTCGCTGTTCCTCGGCAGCATCACGCGGACCGGCAAGACCGGCGGCTCCCAGGCGCTGCCGAGCGTCGCCTTCTGGGGCACGCGGTACGCCAACCGCACCGACTACAACACCGCCAGCGGAGTGCCGGCGGTCAACCGGTACCGGGTCACCCGGATCGTCGACGAGACCGGCGGCGAGGTGAGCATCGCGTACGAGTCGTCCGACTGCACCACGGCCTCGCAGGCGAACCCCGACTCCAACCCGAAACGGTGCTTCCCGCAGTACTACGCGCCACCGAACACCGCCGCCGGTTGGTCCTGGTGGAACAAGTACCGCGTCCGCACCGTCACGGAGAAGGACCTGGTCGGCGGGTCCCCGAGCGTCGTGGAGACGTACGACTACGCGACCACCGGCTCCAATACGACCGTTCTGTGGCACCACAACGACGACCAGAAGTGGTCGCTGCCGCTCGCCCGCCGAAGCTGGTCGGACTGGCGTGGATACTCCTCGGTCACCGTGACGACCGGCGCCACCACCGGCAGCAGGACGAAGGTGCAGTCGCGGTACTTCCGCGGGATGCACGCCGACCGTACCGACGCGGGTGAGACGGCACGGACCGCGTCGATCACCGACAGCCACAACACCGTCTGGACCGACCACAACCAGCTCGCCGGCTCGCTGCTGGAGGTGGTCGCCTACGCGGCGGACGGCACGACCCCGCTCTACAAGAGGCGCCTTCAGCCGTGGACGAGCCAGTCCGGCCAGCGTGTGGAGAGCTCGGCGCACGTCGCGCCGACCACCAGCCGGTCGTACTTCGCGAACGTGCAGCGCGAGGAGATGTTCGAGTACCTGCCCGACTCGTCGACGTGGCGCGAGCACGAGATCGAGTACGAGTACGAGACGGTCCACGGCCAGATGACCAAGGAGACCGACCGGAACCTGGTCAGCGACACCGGCGACGACATCTGCACCACCACGTCGTACGCGCGGAACACGCTCGGCACGTTCTGGCTGATCGACTACCCGGCCGAGGAGCTGCTGACCGACTGCGGAACCCAGGTGCTGGGCGGTCAGCGGACGTACTACGACGGCGCCTCGGTGCTCGGTGCGGGACCCGCGCGGGGGTTGGACACGCGTACCGACGACCTCGCCGAGAACGGCGTCTGGGTGACCAGCGGCACCGCCATCTATGACCCGCTCGGGCGCGTGCTCAACGAGGAGGACGCGCTCGGGCGCACCGACTGGACCAGCTACACGGAGTCCGGCGGGCGGCTCACCAGGATCACCGAGACGAACTGGGCCGGGCACACCGAGGTCTCGGAGCTGGACGTCCGCGGCAACGTGATCACCGAGACCGACGCCAACCAGCGGGTCACCACCGCGGCATACGACCCGCTGGGCCGCCTGGTGAAGATGTGGCAGCCCGGCCGGCCCACCTCGGGGACGCCGAACGTCGAATACGTCTACGGGGTGCAGGGCAGCGCCGGCCCCAGCTGGGTGCAGACCAGGGAGCTGGGCCCGAACGGCAACCAGATCAGCGGCTACGACATCTACGACGGGTTCCACCGGCCGCGGCAGAGCCAGGAGACCGCGCCGGACGGCAAGCGGGCGATCAGTGACACCCGGTACGACGATCGCGGCCTGGTCAGCGCCGAGACCGAGTTCTACAACAGCGACTCGGGACCGGCGGCCACTCTCGCGTCGTTCGCCGACACCGCGGTGGACACGCAGGATCGGTACACGTACGACGGCCTGGAGCGGGTGACCGAGGACGCGCTCTGGTCGCGCAACGTCAAGCAGTGGTCCACCACCACGGCCCACGCCGGTGACCGGACCACCGTCACGCCGCCGGCCGGCGGCACCAGGACGACCACGTACGTCGACGTCACCGGCGAGCCGGTGCGGCTGCTCCAGCAGGACCAGGCCACCACGTACAAGTACGACAGGCTGGGCCGGCTCACCACGGTCACCGACCCGGGGAACAACGTGTGGACCCGCGCGTACGACCTGCGCGGCCGGCTGACCGACGCGCTGGACCCGGACAACGGCTCGCAGAAGTACGAGTACGACAACGCGGACCGGCTCACCACGATGACCGACGGCCGGGGCCGGAAGGTGTGGCGCAAGTACGACGACATCGACCGCGTGGTCGAGACCCGGGAGGGCGGGCCGACCGGCGCGCTGCGGGCGTCGTGGACCTACGACACCCTCGCCAAGGGGGAACTGACCTCGGCGACCCGTTACCAGGACGGGCGTGCCTACACCCAGACGTTCACCGGGTACACGGACTCCTACGAACCTCTCGGTGTGACCGTCGGCATCCCGGCCGGGCACAGCGGCCTGACCGGCAACTACACGATCGGTTACACGTACCGGGCGGACGGGTCACTGGCCACGGCGACCTATCCGGCGGTGGCGGGGCTGCCGGTCGAGCAGGTCGACCTGACCTGGACCGACCAGGGTGACCTGACCTCCATGCAGGGGATCGACACCTACCTGGCCGCCGCGACCTATGCCTGGCACGGCGGGGTGAAGCAGCGGCTGCTCGGTTCGGGCGGCAAGCGGGTCAGGCTCGACGAGGCGTACGAGGACTCCACCTTCCGCCTGACCAAGTCGCAGGTCTCCACCGAGCGGCCCGGCGCGGCGAACACGTTCGACGAGCAGCTCACCGAGCTCTACAAGCACGACGCCGCGGGCAACATCACCGCGATCAACGAGGTCCGCGAGTCGGCGGGCGGGGCCACGGTCACCCAGCAGTGCTTCCAGCACGACGCGCTGCGGCGGCTCACCGAGGCCTGGTCCACCACGGCGGCCACCTGCCAGAGCACGCCGGCGCAGAGCGGGCCGGACGCGTACTGGCAGTCGTTCACCTACGACGCGGTCGGCAACCGCAAGACCGACACGGTGCACACGGCGGCGGGGGACACGGTCCGGGACTACGTCACCGGGCCCGCCGGTGGCAGGCAACCGCACAGCCTCACCCGGCGTGAGACCAGGGGCGGCGGGCCGTCGACCGATTTCGGGTACGACGACGCGGGCAACCTGGTGAGCCGGACCCGCGGCGGCGGAACCGATCGGTTCACCTGGAACCTGGAGGGCCAGCTCGAGGAGATCACCACCGCCGAGGGCGGCCGGCACCGCAACGTGTACGACGCCGGCGGCACCCGCCTGCTGGTGAGCGACGCCAGCGGCACCACCCTGGAGATGGGGCACACCGAGGTTCGGGCCTCGGCCACCGGCCAGGTCACCGCGACCAGGTACTACGGCGACGCGATCCGGACCAGCGACGCCGGCCTGATCTGGATCGCGACCGATCATCACGGCACCGGGCAGCTGGCCGTGGACGCGACCGGGCTCACCACCGTGCGGCGGCGCACCACCCCGTTCGGGGAGGCGCGCGGGACGGCGGTGACGTGGCCGGACAACAAGGGCTTCGTCGGCGGGGCGGTCGACAGCACTCTCGGGCTGGTGCATCTCGGCGCCCGCGAGTACGACCCGAGCACCGGGCGGTTCCTCAGTGTCGACCCGCTGATCGACTACTTCGATCCGTCGATGCTCAACGGGTACGCGTACGCCAACAACAGCCCGGTGAGCTTCAGCGATCCGGACGGCATGCGCATCCCGGTGGCCGGTGGAGGCGGAGGTGGTGGCGGCGGGGTGTTCATGCCGCGCGGGCCGGGGCCCATCATCCGCCTGCCCAAGCTCAAGCCGAAGTCCAAGGTCAAGATCCGCAAGAAGGCCCCCAAGGGCAAGCCCTCGCCCAAGAGCAGTTCGTCGCGTTCGATCGCTGATCGCGAGAAGCAGATCATGCGGCAGAACCCGGCCCGCCACAGCAAGGCGAAGCCGAAGAAACCGACCACGACGAAACACAAGAAGCCGACGCAGAAGCGAGGGAGCGGCAACAAGAAGTCGACCGGCAAGAAGCCGGCCAAGACCAAGAAGTCGAACGGCGGAAAGCGGACCGGCAAGCCGAGCGGACAGAAGAAGCCACCGAAGAAGCCGAAGAAGACGCCGCACACCACCAAACCGAAACCGCCGGCCGCCAAACCCCAGGGGAAACCGCCCACCCTGCCGGACTACCACGGGCGTGCGCAGAAGCTGCAGGACCTCATCGACAAGGCGAACCGGGACGCGCAGGACCTGGTCGGCAACCTGCTCGATCAGCTGCCCGACGACGACATCGGTGACTTCCCGGGCTTCGCGGGTTCACTGGCCGACGGTGCCACCGCTGAACCCGGCGTCGCTCAGCCACGCGGTCCACCCGGCGTCACCCACAACAGTCCCGCGGGTGACGGGATCGACCCGGCGAATGCGACAAGCCTCGTCGTCGCGATAGTTTGGATCATCATTCGGGCAGCGAGAAAGCGACGATGACACCTGAGATCCGTTTGCTCGGCGCCGCACTGCGCGGCGCCGAGCAGGACCGCGACCGGATCATGCCGACCGCGATCCTCACGGCCGTGTTCGTCGTCGCGGCCCGGCGCCGCTTCCCGGCCGATGTGGACCGTCGCGCGGTCACTCGTTTCGCACGTCAGGTCAGGGACATCGTGCCCGGCGGCACGGACTTTCCGATGCGGGACATCGAGGCCGCGGTGCGAGGCGTCACCGGCGAGGTCACCCTTATCGGTGGTTCCGGTTCACCCCAGCTGATGTACGCGACGACGCTCGCACTCGCCGACGAGCTGGAGCTCACCGGCAGTGAGATCGACGCGCTCCTGTCCGAGGCCGAGCGGGAAGCCGCGTCGGCGCGCGAACTGGCAGCGCCACCGGACGACGAAGTGGTCCCGGTCCACCGCTACCGGCGGATCCACCGGCGCCTCCTGACCGGCACTGATCTGCGCCCGGCACGGGAACCACGGCCGCACCGCACCGTCCCGTCCGACCTGCACCGCGGCCGTCCGTCCACTCCGGCCGGCCGCCATCTGCACGGTTCGCTGATCCCCTCGGCCCGGACCCCGGCACCCGGTGCCGTGGACAGCACGGCGCGCTTCCGGATCCTGCGGGCGACGCTGGCCGGGGCCCTCCCCCGCTATCTGCCGCCGTCGCCGGAGGTCCACGAGGTGGCGGCGCTGGTGCGAGCGGCCCAGTCGATCTCCACGGCCGAGGTCGACCCGATGAAGGCTGAATACGTGGCGCGGATCCTCCTGCTGGAGGACCTGCCGCTGGACGGCTTCACGAAACGTGACATCTACCAGAACGGCGCCGCCCTGCTCCAGGCCATCACCGCCGCCTGGAACCACGACGACGCGGTGTTCGCGGCACTGATCGCCGAGGCGGAGGCCACCCTCGCGGGCTAGCCGGTTACTCCGAGTTGATCGGCCATCCAGTCGGCGATCATCGGACGGGCCTTGGACGGCAGGTTGGAGACGCCGTGGTTGCCGTCGGGGAAGAGCACGAACTTGCCGTTCGGCGTCTCGTCGGCCTGGCGTTGTGTCTGTTGCCAGGGGATCAGGCGGTCCAGCTTGCCGGTGACGTAGAGCGCCGGGACCGCGATGTTCCGGCAGACGCCGGTCAGGTCGAGAGTCAGCGCCAGACGGCGGCCCTCCTCGTCGTCCCGGGCGCCGGACTTCACGACGAACGTCTGGCGGGTCATGGGCGGCAGGTCGTCCCACATGTCACCGAAGCGGAACGGGCCACTGATGCCCGCCACCGCCGCCACCCGCGGTTCGTGGGCGACCGCTCTCGGGGCGTAGTAGCCGCCCAGGCTCACCCCGGCCACGCCGATCCGCCCGTGGTCCAGGTCGGTGCGGGTGGCCAGCAGGTCGAGCAGCGGGGTGACGGCCACCTCGTACTCGGCGCTGATCGGCAGCGCCAGGCCGGTCTCGCCCTGGCCGGGACCGTCCAGGGACACGGTGGCCATACCGCGGTCGAGGAACGACTGCTCGAAGTAGAAGAACTCCTCCTTCGTCGAGTCCAGGCCCGGGATGATCACCACGTAGGGCGGGCGGACGGCACCCGGCGGGCGGCGAAGATTGGCGTACGCGGTGCCGTCCCGCAGTGACACCTCCAGCCGCTCGCCGGACGGGTCGAGCCGCGCCAGCGCCGTCATGGTCTCCTGGACCGACCGGCGGGTGGCCTCGGCGGCCAGGTCCTGGTCGACCATCCAGACGAACTTGCCGAAGTGCCGGTTCACCGACGCCCTCCGCCACGCCTGGCCGGCGGTCAGGCGGTGCCCGGCCGCGTCCGCCTCGCGCGCGAACTCGGCCTGCTCGTCGGCCGTCCGGTTCCACTCCGGAAGCCAGTCCGCCCAGGTCCGGGTGCGGGCGACGGTCGCCATCAGATCGTTGTAGTCCACCCCGTTCTGAATCAGGCGTGGCGCCCAGTGGGCGAGCGCGGTCTCGATCGCGGCGTCAGGCATGGGGAACCTCCATCAGGCGAGGATGCGGAGCGGGGCCTCGAGCAGGCCGAGGAAGTGGGCCATCCAGGCGGCGGCGAGAGCGCCGTCCACCGGGCGGTGATCGACCGAGAGCGTCACGCGCAGCACGGTGGCGATCGCGAGTTCGCCGTCGACGGCAACGGCCTCGGGCCGCGCGGCTCCCACCGCCAGGATCGCCGCCTGCGGCGGGTTGATCACCGCGTCGAACTCCTCGGTGCCGAAGACGCCGAGGTTCGTGACGGTGAGCGTGCCGCCCTCCAGCTCGTTCTGCCGCAACCGGCCGTCCCGCGCGCGGGCGACGAGGTCGGCGCTCGCAGCGGCCAGCGCGGACACCCGCATTCCCGACACCCCGCGGACCACCGGTGTGACCAGGCCCCTGTCCGTGGCCACGGCGATGGCGATGTCGACGTCACGGAACTTCCGCACCGCGTTCTCGGTCCAGATCACGTTCATGTCCGGGATCGCCACATGGGTGCGTGCCGCCGCTGCCACGATCAGGTCGTTCAGCGAGATCTTGACGCCGGCGCCCGTGTTGAGCTGCGCCCGCATCTCCAGCAGCGCGTCGACCCGCGCGCTCCCCCGGATCGTGAAGACCGGCACGTCTCGCGCGCTGTCGGAGAGCCGTTCCGCGATGGCCCGCCGCATGCGCGAGTGCGGCACGTCCTCGACATCAACCGGCTCAACGGGTGCGGACGTGGCGGGCGCGGTCCGGGTGGCCAGAGCTCGGTGGATGTCGGCTCGGACGATCCGGCCACCGGGCCCGGTACCGTCCAGGTCGGCGAGGGTAAGGCCGTTGTCGCGGGCCAGCTTCCGGGCCAGCGGGCTGGCGAACCTCCGCTCGGGCCGGTCGACAGCGGCGGGCTGCGAGCCGGTCAGGTTCGAGACCAGCGCATCCACATCGTCGATCACCTCGCCCGGTGCCGCCAGCACCGCCAGGGGTGTGCCGACAGCCACCGTGCGCCCCGGTTCGATCAGCGTTTTGAGCAGGACGCCGTCGGTGTCTGCCGGGATGTCGACGACGGCCTTGTCGGTCTCGACCGTCGCGATCGGGTCGCCGGCGGAGAACGACGCGTTCTCGGCCAGCGGCCACTCGTTGAGCACGGCCTCGGACAGGTTGGCGGAGATCGCGGGCATCCGCAGCAGGGCGGCCATCTCAGACCTCCTCGATGTGCCGCAGGGCGGTCGCGATCTCCTCGCGGCGGGCGATGGCCGCACGTTCGAGGGCCTTGCTGATGCTGGGTGACGCCTCCCCGCCGGTGACCCGCTGGATCGGGGCGTCCAGCCAGTCGAAGAAGCGGCGCTGGATCTCGTCGGCCAGCCACCCGCCGTACGAGGTACCGATTGGGCCCTGCTCGACGACGAGGATGCGATTGGTCTTGCGGATGCTGGCGCCGACGGTCTCCCAGTCGAGGCTGGCCCGGTCGAGCCACCGCAGGTCGATCACCTCGGCGTCGACCCCGGTTTCCTCGGCGGCGGCGAGTGCCTCCGCGACCATGGAGAGGTACGCGATGACGGTGACCGCCGCACCGGTACGCCGCACCGCCGCCCGCCCGACCGGCAGGTGATAGTCGTAGTCGTCGACCGGGCCGTCGCCGGTGCTGTTGTAGAGGTCGACGTGTTCGAGCACGACGACCGGGTCCTCGCACCGCAGGGCCGTGTTCATCAGGCCCACGTAGTCGTACGGGTTGGACGGCGCGACGATCCGCCAGCCGGGAGCGGTCGCGAAGATGCCGGCCGGGTCCATCGAGTGCTGTGACCCGTACCCGGTGCCGGTGGCCACCTTGCTGCGCAGCACGAACGGCACCGGGCCGTCCCCGCCGAACATGTGCCGGGCCTTGCCGACCTGGTTGAACAGCTGGTCGGCGGCGACCCACATGAAGTCCGCGTACATGAACTCGACCACCGGGCGGAACCGGCCGTCGAGCGCGATGCCGCCGGCCAGGCCGGTGAACGCGTTCTCGCTGATCGGGGTGCCGAGGATGCGGCCGGGGAAGGCGGCCGCCAGGCCCTTCGTGGCGCCGTTGGTGCCGCCGTTGAGGCGGTGCACGTCCTCACCCATCACGACGATGCGATCATCGGTCTCCATCCGGCGGCGCATCACCTCGGCGACGGCGTCGATGAACTTGGTCTCGCGGATCGCGATGCCGTCGTCGGCCATCCGGGCGCCGTCGAGCTCGCTCAGGTCGCCGCGGACGCCGACGTCGACGAACGCGGGGTCGGGCCACTCGGCCGGGCGGATCCGGCGCTCGCCGGGTTTGCCGCCGGGCAGCGCCTCGAGCAGTGTCTCGCCGGCCCGGTCCATGGCCGCCCGCGCCCCGGCCACCGCCGCGGCGCGCGCCTCCTCGGTGAGCAGGCCGCGGCGGATCATGTGCCGGGCGGTCAGGTCGATCGGGTCGCGCTCGCGCCAGCGGGCCTCCTCCTCCCGGTCGCGATAGCGGAAGGCGCTGCCGGGGAACGGTCCGTTCTGGTGGAAATACCGGTATGTGTCGGCCTCGACCAGGGCCGGGCCGTGTCCGTCGCGCATGTGGGCGACCGCCTCCCGCATCGCCAGGTGGACCGCGAGTGGATCCATCCCGTCGACCCGCCAGCTCGCGATGCCGAACCCGGGGCCACGGGCCGAGAGCCGGGGCTCGCCGGTGGCCTCGGCAACGCTGGTGGAGACCGCGTACTGGTTGTTCTCCACGAAGAAGCACACCGGGAGCCGCCAGGCGGCGGCCAGGTTGAACGACTCCAGGGTGGACCCGATGTTGGCGGCGCCGTCGCCGAAGTAGGTCACCGCGACCGCGTCGGTGGCGGCCTGCCGGGCGGCCCAGGCGAAGCCGGCCGCGAGCGGGACACCGCCGCCGACGATCGCGTTGGTGCCCATCGCACCGGCCTCCTTCCACTGCAGATGCATCGAGCCGCCCCGGCCGTGGCTGTAACCGCGGTCGAGGCCGCAGATCTCGGCCAGCGTGCGCAGGAGCACGGTGTGGATCTCGGCGGACACCTCGGCGGTCAGGTCGAAGCCCTTGGGCGCGACGTGCTGCAGCGCCTTGGCGAGGAACTGGTGGTGGCCCCGGTGCGAGCCGTTCACCGCGTCACCCGGCGCGAGCGCGAGGACCGAGCCGACCGCGCCGCCCTCCTGCCCGATGCTGGAGTGCGCCGGGCCGTGCACGAGGCCGGCACCGGCCAGCTCCAGCACGTATTCCTCGAAGGCGCGGATGAGCACGAGTTGGTGGAACATCGCGGCGAGCAGCTCGGGATCGGCCGCGTCCCAGTCGGCGTCGGTGGCGGCGATCTCGGTCCAGGGTGCGTCGGGGTGCAACGGCTGACGGTCCGGCATGGAGGCCAGACTGCCACTGATTGGATCCAATCGCTAGCCCTGTCAGGTTCTCCGACGCAAATGTAGGCTGAATTGGATCCATACTTGAGGAGGTGTGCGGATGGGACTGCCAGGACTGCGGCGGCTCGACCACGTCGGCTTCACGGTGCCCGACCTCGACGAGGCGCAGGCGTTCCTCGTCGACGTGCTCGGCTGTGAGTACCTGTACTCGCTGGGCCCGTTCGCCGACGACGGCTCGTGGATGGCCGACCACCTCAACGTGCACCCGCGCGCGACCATCCCGGAGAACCGGTTCTTCCGGCTCGGCGACCAGGCGATTTTCGAGGTGTTCGCGTACACCGCACCGGATCGGCGCACCGAGCCACCGCGCAACAGCGATGTCGGCGGCCACCACGTCGCGCTCTACGTCGACGACCTCGACGCGGCGGTGGCCCACCTGCGCGAGCACGGCGTCACCGTCTGCGGGGAGCCGACCTCGAGCCGCGGGCCGCACGAGGGCCAGCGGTGGATCTACTTCCTGGCACCATGGGGCATGCAGTTCGAGCTGGTGTCCTACCCGCACGGCCGGGCCTTCTTCCGGAACGAGAGAAAATGACCGTCGCCACCCAGCGCGTCGCCGACCATCTGCGCCGCGCCATCCTCGGCGGCGCCATCGCCCCGGGCGAGCGCGTCCGCCAGGAGGACGTCGCCCAGCAGCTCGGCGCCAGCCGGCTACCGGTACGCGAGGCGCTGCAGATGCTCGCGGCCGAGGGCCTGGTCGAGCACGAGCCGAACAAGGGCGCCCGGGTGCCCTGGCTGTCGATGCACGAGGTCGACGTCATGTACCGGATGCGTGAGCAGCTCGAACCACTCGCACTCGGCGAGAGTCTGCCGCTGCTCGCCCCCACCGATCTGGTACGGCTCGACGAGATCCAGGACGAGATCGAGAGCGGCGTCGACGTCGAGCGCTTCCTGACGCTGGACCGGGAGTTCCACCTGCGCACCTACAGCGCCTGCGCGATCGACCAGCTGACCACCACGGTGACCCGGCTGTGGAACTCGACGCAGTATTATCGGCGGGCGTTCATGCAGATCACCGGGCCGAGCCGGCGCTGGGTGGTGAACGCCGAGCACCGCCTGCTGATCGACGCGGTCGAGCGGCGCGACGAGGTCGACGCGGGCCGCCTGCTGGCCGGGCACATCCGGCGGACCCGCATCGAACTCCTGCGTCATCCCGAGGTGTTCGAGAAGAACGTCACCAGGTGACGGCGATGTATTTCGACTCGAGGTAGTCCAGCATGCCCTCGTGGCCGCCCTCCCGGCCCACCCCGCTCTGCTTGACCCCGCCGAACGGCGCGGCCGGGTCGCTGACGAGCCCCCGGTTCAACCCGATCATCCCGGCCTCGATCGCCTCGCTCACCCGCAGGCCACGGGCCAGGTCGGTGGTGTAGACGTACGCCACCAGGCCGTACTCGGTGTCGTTGGCCATCGCGACCGCCTCGGCCTCCGAGCCGAACGTGACGATCGGCGCCACCGGGCCGAAGATCTCCTTGCGCAGGATCGCCGCGTCCGGTGCCACACCGGTCAGGACCGTGGGCGGGTAGTAGTAGCCGGGCCCGTCCGGCCGCGCGCCACCGGTGGCAGCCACAGCTCCGGCGGCCAGCGCGTCCCGGACGAGCCCGTCCACCTTGCCCACTGTGTCCTCGTTGACCAGTGGGCCGACCTCGGTCCCGGGTGACGTTCCCGGGCCCACCCGCAGCGCCGCCATCCGCGTGGCCAGGCGCGACGCGAAGTCGGCGGCGACCGACTCGTGGACGTAGAAGCGGTTGGCGGCCGTACAGGCCTCCCCCGCGTTGCGCATCTTCGCCACCATCGCCCCGTCGACCGCGGAGTCCAGGTCGGCGTCTTCGAAGACCAGGAACGGCGCGTTGCCGCCCAGCTCCATCGACGTGTTGACGACGTTGTCGGCGGCCTGCGCGAGAAGAATCCGGCCCACCTCGGTCGACCCGGTGAACGACACCTTGCGTACGCGCGGGTCGTGCAGCATCGCCGAGACGACCCGGCCCGAGCTGCGCGACGGCAGTACGTTCACCACGCCGGCCGGAACGCCGGCCTCGGCCAGGATCTCGGCCATCGCCAGGGCGGTCAGCGGAGTGTCGCTGGCCGGTTTGAGAATCACCGTGCAACCGGCCGCCAGCGCCGGCCCGATCTTGCGGGTGGCCATCGCGGCCGGGAAGTTCCACGGCGTGACCAGCACGCACACCCCGACCGGCTGCCGCACGACGAGGATCCGGTTGGCGCCCGACGGCGCGGTCACCACCGTCCCCTCACCCCGCACGGCCTCCTCGGCGTACCAGCGGAAGAACTCCGCCGCGTACGCCACCTCGCCACGGGCGTCGGTCAGCGCCTTGCCGTTCTCCAGGCTGATCAGGTGCGCCAGCTCGCTCGCCCGCTCCGTCATCAGCTCGAAAGCCTTACGGAGCACCTCCGCTCGTACCCTCGGAGGTGTCGCGGACCAAGCCGGGCCCGCACCCGCCGCCGCCTCCACCGCGGCGATCGCGTCTGTCTCGTCGCCGTCGGCGACCGACGCGATCACCTCGCCGGTCGCCGGGTCCAGCACGTCGAATCGGCCGGCCGCGGGCACCCACTTGCCGCCGATGAACAGGTCCGTCTGCACAGAAACTCCTAGTACGGGTTGGCGACGACCAGGTCCTCGGCCGGGAACAGGGTGAGAATGCGCGGCCCGTCGGCGGTCACCACGACCTCCTCCTCGATCCGGGCGGCCGAGAAGCCGTCGCTGGCTGGGCAGTACGTCTCGAGGGCGAACACCATGCCGACCTGCAGCTCGACCGGCTCGGTCATGCTGTTGAGCCGCGAGATGATCGGCCGTTCGTGCAGGCCCAGCCCCAGCCCGTGGCCGAACTGCAGGCCGAACGCCGCCATCTCGTTCTCGAAGCCGAACTCGGTGGCCTTCGGCCACACCGCCGCGATCTCGTCGGTGCCCACGCCGGGACGGACGACAGCGATCGCCGCGTCCATCCACTCCCGGGCCTTGGCGTACGCCGCACGCTGCGACGCGGTCGAGCGGCCCACCGAGAGCGTGCGGTAGTAGCAGGTCCGGTAGCCGTTGTACGAGTGGATGATGTCGAAGAACGCCTGGTCTCCCGGGCGGATGATGCGGTCGGAGAAGTTGTGCGGGTGCGGGTTGCACCGTTCTCCCGACACCGCGTTGATCGCCTCGACCTGGTCGGAGCCCATGTCGTAGAGCCGCTTGTTGGCCAGCGCCACGATCTCGTTCTCCCGGATGCCCGGCTTGAGCACCTCGACGATGTCCTGGTAGACGCCGTCGACCATGGCCGCGGCCTGGTTCAGCAGCATGATCTCGTCGTTCGACTTGATCAGCCGGGCGTCCAGCATGAGCTGCTGGCAGTCGACGACCCGCAGACCCTGCCGCTGCATCTCGAACAGGAACGCGGGTTCGACGATGTCCACGCCGACGGGCTGGTCGGCCAGGCCGGCGTCGGTCAGCATGCCCTTGATCTCCCGGACCGCCGACACCATCAGGCCGGCCGACGGGGCGATCGCGCCGCGCATCCCGAGCATCCCGGCCCGGCAGTCGTCCGGGTCAAGCCACGGCGCGTAGAGCCTGTGGTGCCGGGCGGCC
The DNA here is from genome assembly GCF_040681145.1 of Actinoplanes sp. NPDC051861. Taxonomy (NCBI): domain Bacteria; kingdom Bacillati; phylum Actinomycetota; class Actinomycetes; order Micromonosporales; family Micromonosporaceae; genus Actinoplanes; species Actinoplanes sp. NPDC051861. Next base: position 59,396 of record NZ_JBFAYE010000002.1, on the reverse strand, counting down.
GACCCGAAGTCCCACAGCACCGGCGAGGCGCCCCGGGTCAGCAGTGCGTAGCGGGTCATCTTGTCGCCGAGCGCACCGCCGATCCAGGTCTGCGTCGTGTACCGGATGTTGTAGAAGTCGAACAGCAGGAAGGCGCCGCACTCGGAACCGGCCAGGGCTTTCTGGGCGCGATCGAGGCGGTACCGGCGCAGCCGGTCGAAGTCGACCCGCTCCTCGTAGTCGACGGCCATGTGCCCCGGCGCGGGGATCGGGCGGCTCATGCCGAGAGCCCGTCGTCGACCTGGACGTCCTCGGGCTTCAGGGTCACGCCCGCGGCGGCCGCCTGCTGGTCCAGCAGGATCGCGAAGTCCTCGGTGACCCGGCCGCTCGACACGGTCTGCTGCACCAGCTGGGCGGTCAGCGCGGCCAGCGGCATCGGCACGTTCAGCTCGTGACCGGCGGCCAGGCCGAGGTCGAAGTCCTTGCGCAGCAGCAGCGGGGTGAACGTGGCCGTGTAGTCGAGGTTGACGAACGCCGGTGACTTGTACCGGGTGAACACCGAGCCCATCACGCTGTCGTTCAGGAACGCCAGGAACGCCGCCCGCGACACCCCGCCCTGCTCGGCCAGGACCGTGACCTCGGCCATGCACTGGGTCACCACACCGAGCATCAGGTTGTGGCAGATCTTGACGAGCCGGGCCACGTCGCCCTCGCCCACGTACGTCACCGAGCGCCCGATGTAGCCCAGCAGGTGCTCGACCCGCTGGTAGGCGTCGAACGGGCCGGAGACGGCGATGCTCAGCTTGCCGGCCTTGACCACCTTGCCGTTCCCGCTGACCGGCGCGGCCAGGAAGGCGACTCCCCTGGCCAGGCACTCGGCCCGGACATGCTCCGAGGCCTCGGTGGACACGGTCGAGCAGTCCACCACCATCCCGGGCAGCCGGGACGGATCGGCGAGCAGGCCGTCGTCACCCAGCAGGACCGCGTGCAGGTCCGACGAGGTGGACACCATCGTGAACACCACATCCCGATCGCGCAGGTCGGCGACCCGGGAGGCCACCGAGCACCCGTGCTCGACGGTCGCCTCCGCCTTGGAGCGGGTGCGATTCCAGACGGCCGGGGCCACTCCGGCCCGGGCCAGCCGGATCGCCATGGCGGCGCCCATCCGGCCCGCGCCGATCCAGCCGACGGTGAGGTCGTTGTCTGCCATGTTCATCTACTCCTTGTAAAACGGATCAGGAGGCGGACGGTGCGGGCGTCGTGCCGCCCAGGTAGAGCGAAGCCATCTCGGGGTGGTCGCGGACCTCGGCGGCGGTGCCGACCAGCCGGACCTTGCCGCCCTCCATCACCACGCCGTGCGTGGCCAGGCCGAGTCCGAGCCGCACGTTCTGCTCGACGAGGAGCACCGTGGTGCCGGCGGCGTTGAGGCTCTGGATCAGATCGGCCACGCCGGCCATGCTCCTGGGGTCGAGGCCGAGCGACGGTTCGTCGAGCAGCAGCAGGCGCGGGTCGAGCATCAGGCAGCGGGCGATCTCCACCATCCGGCGCTGCCCGCCGGAGAGGTTGCCGGCGTTGTCACCGGCCCGCTCGGCGACGATCGGGATGCGTTCGCGGACCGCGTCGAAGCGTTGCGCCAGCAGTTTCCGGTCGCGCCTGATCAGATACCCGCCGAGCAGCACGTTCTCCCGCACCGACATGCCGGGGAACAGTGCCTGCGACTGCGGCACCTGGGTGACCCCGAGGGCCAGCACCCGCTCGGGCGGCAGCCCGTCGGTGCGGGTACCGGCCATCTCGATCGAGCCGGTCCGGCACTTCAGCAGCCCGCTGATCACCTTGAGCACCGTGGACTTGCCCGCCCCGTTCGGGCCGACGATGCAGGTCACCGTGTTCGCCGCGCAGTGCAGGTCGACGCCCTGCAACACGTTGCCGCCGCCGTATCCGGCCGTGACGTCCTTAAGCGTGAGCATTCTGCGGCCTCCAGTCGTCGCCGAGGTACGCCTCGAGCACCAGCGGATCGTTGCGGATCTGCGCTGGCGGCCCGGAGGCGATGCAGGTGCCACGGGCGAACACGTGGACCGGGTCGCACAGGTCCAGCACGAGCGGGATGTTGTGCTCGACGATCAGGAACGTGATGCCGCCGCGGTTCAGTTCGCGGATCACTTCGGTGAGCCGGCCCAGCAGGCTCGGATTGACCCCGCCGGCCGGTTCGTCGAGCAGGATCAGCTGCGGTTCGAGCATCAGCACCTGGGCCAGTTCGACCAGCTTCTGCTGGCCGTACGAGAGCGCTCCGGCCTTCTGCTGCTCGAAGCTGCCCAGCCCGACGATGTTCAGCAGTTCCCGGGCCCGGGCGGCCTCGGTTCCGCTGACCGCGTCGGCCAGCATGGTGCGCAGCTTCGCGTCGGGCTGCGGCGCCACCACGTTCTGCAGCACCGTCATCTCCTTGAACAGCCGGGTCACCTGAAAGGTGCGGCCCAGCCCCAGATGCCCGCGGGTCCACGGCGGCAGCTTCTCGATCCGCTTGCCGTTGAACGTGATCGCGCCGGCGTCGGCCGGCATGCCGCCGGTGATCAGGTTGAACAGAGTGGTCTTGCCGGAGCCGTTCGGGCCGATCAGCGCGGTGATCGATCCCTGCTCGACGGTGAGGTCCGCGTTGTCGACCGCGGTGAGTCCACCGAAGCGCTTGGTGACGCCCCGCACCTCGAGCAACGGCCCGGGTCTGGCCTCCGGTACTCGTTCCCGCACCACCGCGATGTTGTGCGACAGCGCGCCGATCTGGTCGGTGTACTCGACCTTCACCGGGTGCCGCTTGCGCCAGGCCGCCTCGATCGTCGGCAGCAGCCCGGCCGGCAGGAACAGCACCACCGCGACCAGGATCAGGCCGAGGATCAGCACCCTCGACTGCGAGCTACCGCCGTAGACGGTGGCCGCCTCGTTGACCAGGCTGACGATGAACGCACCCAGCACCGGGCCGTACAGCGTGCCGCGCCCGCCGAGCAGCGCCGAGAGCACGATCAGCACGCTGCCGAGGATGGCGAACGAGCCGACCGGGTTCAGGAACGTCTGGTAGTACGCGTACACACCGCCGGCCACGCCGATGAAGAAGCTGCTGGCCCCGTACGCAAGGATCTTGAAGATTGTGGTGTTGACGCCGATCGAGGCTGCTTTTCCCTCGTCCTCGCGGATCGCGACGAGGCCGGTGCCGAACTTGGTGCGCGCGATCCAGGCGCTGAACAGCACGGTCAGCACCAGCAGGAAGAGGAACGCGTAGTAGAACGGGATGTTCTGGAAGTCGGCGCTCCAGAACGGCAGTTCGAGGGTGATGCCGTCGGAGCCGTTGGTCAGCGATTTCCAGTTCGTCGCCACGATCTGCGCCGACAGCAGCAGCGCGATCGTGATGATGACGAACGCGTGCCCCCGGGTACGCAGCACCACCGACCCGAACGCGACCGCGATCAGGACCGCCGTGACGCCGCCGATCGGAGCGACCCACAGCGGGTTCACACCGGTGTGCAGGGCGATGATCGCCGCTGTGTAGGCGCCGACGCCGAGGAACATGCTGTGCCCGAGCGAGATGTAACCGGCGTAGCCGGAGATGAGGTTCCAGCTCGCGGCCTGGACGGCCAGCAGGAACATCATCAGCAAGACCCCTTGGGGGTACGGCTGCCAGGGGTTGATCACCGGGTACAGGACCAGTGCGAGCAGCACGATGCCGGCGATCAGGTGCTGGCGGGGAACCCTTCGGATGACGTTCATACGGCGTCCTCCCGCAGCCGTGCGCCGAACAGGCCCTGCGGCCGAACCAGCAACACCGCCATGATCACGAGGTAGAAGACGAGCGTCGACCACTGCAACGACCCGTAGGTTGCCGTCAATGTCTCGGCCAGGCCGAGCACCAGCGCCCCGACAAGCGCGCCGGGCAGACTGCCCATCCCGCCCAGCACCACGATGCCGAGCAGCCGGGAGATCCAGTCGTAGTGCGACGCCGGGAAGAACGGGTAGAGCACCGACAGGATCGACCCGCCGACGCCGGCGCTCGCACTGCCCAGCGCGAACGCCAGCGCCGCGGTGGCCGCCGCGGCGATCCCGACCAGCGACGCTGCTGACGGGTTCTGCGAGGTGGCCCGGATGGCCCGGCCGGTCCAGGTACGGGTGAGCACCAGATAGAGCACGCCCAGCACCACGACCGCGGCGAGGAAGCCGTAGACCTGTGCCTTGGGCAGCAGCACGTCACCCACCCGGAAGCTCTGCTCGAAATACGCCGGGGTGGCCGACCGGAACCGGTTGCCCGTCACGATGCTCAGGGAGCCCTCGATGACCAGCGCCAACCCGAAGGTCAGCAGCACCGACATCGACGCCGCCTGGCCTCGGATGCGGGAGACCACGAACCGGTAGAGCAGCCACCCCAGGCCGAACATCAGCGGGGCGGTGATGACCGAGGCGAGGATCGGGTCGAGCCCGAGCGTGCGCCACAACCACCAGGTGAGCGTTGCGACCAGGATCAGAAAGGCACCCTGGGCGATGTTGACTATCCGAAGCACACCGAAGATCAGCGTCAGGCCGGAGGCCATCAGGGCGTAGATGCCGCCGATCAGAACGCCGAGTGCTATCGCCTGGACGAACTGGGCCATGCCATCACTTCCAGTCGGGCTTGGGGTTCACGATCGTCTGGGACGTGGCCGCTTCGGCCGGCGCCACCACCTGAGCCTTGCCGGACTGCCACTGCCCGAGGAGGAACTTCCCCTTCGGTTCGCCGGTCTCCTCCCAGGCCAGCGGGCCCAGGATGGTCTCCACCGTGTTGGCGTGCAGCCAGTCACGGATCTTGACCTGATCGACCGCGCCGACCGCGGTGGTCGCCGCCGCCAGCACCTCGGCCGCCGCGTACGCGTCGGCTGCGTCCTCGGCCGGGTCCGCGTTCGCGAACATCGCCTTGTAGCCGGCCACGAAGTCGGTGTTCTTCGGCGTCTTGGCGTCCTGGTGCCAGCTGACCGTGTAGAAGATGCCCTCGGTGCTCTCCACCCCGACACCCGAGCTGTACTGCCCGGCGTTGCTGGGCGCGGACGTCTGGAACAGCATCTTGGGCGAGTAGTCGAGCTGCTTGAGCGAGCGGACCAGACCGACCCCGTCCTCGAACACCGCGCCCTGTGCGATCAGGTCGGGCTTCTTGGCGGCCATCTGGCTCGCGATCGACTGGAAGTTCGTGGTGTCCGGCGGGTAGAGCTCGCTGTACACCGTCTGCACCCCGAGCGCCTCGAGCTGCTTCTGCATGCTCTGGATGACCGGCGCCGCGAACGGGTCGTCCTGCATCGGGTACGCCGCGGTCTTGGGCCTCTGGTCCTCGGGCAGCGACTTGATCCAGTCGACGAACACGTCGGCCTGGTGCGGCGCGGTGGCCGGCTGTGCGAAGAACAGGTATTTGAATCCGCGGTTGAACATGTTCGGCGCGCCGCCGGCCGGCTCCACGAAGACCATGCCGTTCTTCTCCGCGACGGCCGAGGCCGGGAAGTTGAGCAGCGAGGAGAACGTGCCGAGCAGCAGGTCGACCTTGTCCTGCGTGATCAGCTTGGTGTAGTCGCTGACGACGGTGTCCTGGTTGCTGGCGTCGTCGACGATCTTGAGCTGGACCTGGCGGCCGAGCAGCCCGCCGGACTTGTTGATCTGGTCGGCCCAGACCTCGTACCCGCGCTTCGCTTCGGTGCCGGGCTGGGAGAAGTCGCCGGTCAGTGGCAGCGAGATGCCTATGACCAGGGGTTTGTCGGTTTGTTCGGCGGCTTTCTCGGACGGGCGGGAACCGCAGCCGGTCATGCCGATGCCGATGGCGCTGACGAGTAAGGCGGCGAGGACAGAACGTCGGGAGACGGATTTTTCGATCATCAAGGCCCTCCACTTCGAGGATCTCCCCGGCGGGGTCGGCTCCGGGGAGACAGGCCGCAATCGTTTGCGAAGTCAGGATGTACGTGATGTTACGCACGTGTCAAGAGTGCGAATAGAAGCAGCTCGCAAGCGGATAAATCAAGGTCTGTTGCGCTGCAATCGGTTGCGGTTACGCTCCTGCCATGACGACCATCGTCCGGCTCGGCTCGTTCACCCCGTCAGTGCTCCTGCGTGTCGCGCGCCGGCTCGGCCGCCTCGAGTCCGATGTGGTCGAAGAGCTCGTCCCGTCGTCACCGGCACAGTTCCGCGCGCTGATCGACGGTCGCTACGACGCGGTCCTGACCAGCCCGGACAACGTCCTGGCCTACCGGTACAGCCCGGTCAACCCGCTCGGCGAACACGCCGGGGCCGAGATGGTCGCCGCCGTCGACCGCGGCATGGGCCTGGCCCTCTACAGCAACCGCGACGACCTGCGCGGCGCGCGGCTGGCCGTCGACGTCCCCGGCTCCGGATTCGCCTTCGCGATGTACGCGCTGGCCGAGTCTCTCGGGCTGCGCCGGGGCGACTACGAGGTGATCGCCCTCGGCTCGACACCGAAGCGGCTGCAAGCGCTGCTGGCCGGAGAGTGCGACGCCACCATGCTCAACGCCGGCAACGAACTGCTCGCGGAAGCCGCCGGATTCCGTGCCCTGGCCCGGGCCTCCGAGGTCTGCCACCCCTACCTCGGCACCGTTCTGGCCGCACTCGACCCGGCACCGGTCACCGGCCTGGCGTCCGCGCTCACCGCGGTCGCCGCCGAGATCACCGGCGGCCGGCACGACCAGCTCGTCGCCGACGAGGCGACGGCGGCCCTCGGCCTCGACCGGCCACTGGCCGAGCGCTACCTGCAACGGCTGCGGACACCGGCCGAGGGACTCGTGCCGGACGGCGTGGTCGACCGGGAGTCCCTGCGCACGCTGGTCGGCCTGCGCCGCCGGTTCGGCCCGGCACTGGACGGCGACCCGCTGTCCGCGGCGCTCACATGACCGGTCCCAGCCGCCGGTCGCTGCGGCTGCTCCAGATCACCACATTCGTCAGCACCACGGACCGGTTCCTGATGCCGCCGATGCTGATCATCATGGCGCGAGCGCTCGGGGTCCCGCTGGCCTCGGTGGTCCACACGGCGAGCCTCTACTTCCTCGCGTACGGGCTGATGCAGCCGGTCTGGGGCATCGTCTCCGACCGGCTCGGCCGGGTACGCACGCTGCGGATCACGCTGACCGTCGCGGCTCTGGCCACCGGCGCGTCGGCGGCGGTCGCGGACGTGACCCAGCTCGGCGTGACCCGTGCGCTGGCCGGGGCGGCGTTCAGCGCCGCCGTGCCGGCGAGCCTGATCTACATCGGCGACACCGTCCCCGGCCCGCGGCGGCAGACCGAGGTCACGAACCTGATGGTCGGCGTTGCGGTGGGCACCGCGATCGCGTCGGTCGGCGCCGGCGCGCTGGCCCAGGTGATCAGCTGGCGGGCGGCGTTCGTGGTCTCCGCGATCGGCGCGCTCGTCCTGGCCGTGCTGCTGCGCGGGCTGCCCGAGCCGGCTGTCGAACGGCCACGGGAGAGCCCGCTGGCCCCGCTCGGCCGGGTGGCGCGCTCCGGGTCGACCCGGCTGGTGCTGCTGCTCGCGCTCGTCGAGGGCGGCGTGCTGCTCGGCGCGATCACCCTGCTGCCGCCCGCCGTCGAGTCCACCGGGGTCAGCCCGGCGGTCGCCGGCGCGGTCACCGCGGTGTACGGCGTCGCGGTGCTCATCTTCGCCCCGGTCACCGGCCGGCTGTCACGCCGCTGGCCGGTGTGGCGCCTGATCGCCGTCGGGGCCTGCGCCGCCGTGGCCGGGTGCGCGCTGGCCGCGTTCTCGCAGCACGTCGCGACGGCCACCGCGGCGGCCACGCTGATCGGCGTGGCCTGGGCCGCCATGCACTCCTCGCTGCAGACCTGGGCGACCGAGGTGCTGCCGTCGGCCCGGGCGACCGTCGTCTCCGGGTTCGCCGGGTCGCTGTTCGCCGGCAGCGCGCTGGCGGCGGCGCTGCTGGCGGGACCGGCCGACGCCGGGAGCTATGGCACCGTGTACGCGGCCCTGGCTGTCGCGGCCGTCCCGCTGGGCATCCTCGCCACCGTGGCTCGCGCACGCTGGCGTCCCACCGTCCCGGCAGCCGGAGGCTCACATGGGCACCCCTAAAATCGGACGGGTGACCACGCCGACGCTCCGCGACGTCGCACTGATCGCCGGAGTGCATCCCGCAACCGCCTCGCGTGCGCTCAACCCGCTGACCCGACCGCAGGTCAACGCGGAGACGGCGCGCAAGGTGCTGCGCGCCGCCGAGTCGATCGGCTACCAGCCCAACCCGATCGCCCGCAGCCTCAAGACCGCCCGCAGCAGCACGATCGGCCTGGTCATCCCCGACCTGACCAACCCGCTGTTCCCGCCGATCGTGCGCGGCATCGAGGACGTGCTCAACGCCGCCGGCTACAACGCGTGGATCGTCAACACCGACAACGACCCGGATCGGGAGGAGACGCAGATCGAGTCGCTGCGCTCCCGGCAGGTCGAGGGACTGATCGTCGCCACGGCCCGGCGAAACCATCCGCTGCTCGTCCAGTTGCACGCGCAGGGCGTACCGATGGTGTTGGTGAACCGGAGGGTGGACGGCCTGGACCTTCCGTCGGTGACCGCGGACGACGACACCGGGATCGGCCTCGCGGTCGCGCACCTGGTCGAGCAGGGCCACACCCGCATCGCCCACCTGGCCGGCCCACAGGGCACGTCGACCGGGGTGAGCCGGGCCCGCGCGTTCCGGAACGCGCTGCTCGACCACGGGCTGGTCAACGACGCGGCGCTCACCGTCGAGTGCGGTTACTGGTCGGAGAGCGAGGGGGCGATCGCCCTGCGCAAGCTCCTCGACTCGGGCACGACGTTCACCGCGATCGTGGCCGGGAACGACCTGATCGCGCTGGGCTGCTACGACGTCTTCGCCGAGCGCGGCCTGCACTGCCCCGACGACATGAGCGTGATCGGCTTCAACGAGATGCCGTTCCTGGACAAGATGCGGCCGCCGCTGAGCACCGTCGCCATCCCGCAGTACGACATCGGGGTCGAGGCCGCCCGGCTGCTCCTGGACACGATCGAGGAGCCGGATCGGCACGCCCGGTCGATCCTGCTGGCGCCGTCGCTGGTGGTGCGCTCCTCCACCGCACCACCCCTCAGCCGCTAGCGCGACCCCATCACGGTCGCCGGGTCCAGGCCCAGGTCGGAAAGCACCTTGCGGGCGCTGTTGCGGCCCGGACGGCCGCTGACGCTGCCGCCGGGGTGACTGGTCGAGCCGGTCAGGAACAGGCCGCCGACCCCCGTGTCGTAGTCGGGCCAGCCGACCAGCCACTCCCCTCCGGGCAGCTGGAACTCGCCGCCGTGACACGAACCGCCCAGGTTGTGGGTGTTGTGTGCGGCCACGTCGCGGGGCGACTCGGCACGCAGCGCGAGGATGTCGTCCGGTTCCAGGCCGCCGACACGCTCGCGGACCCGCTGCACGATCTGCTCGGCGAACTCGTGTTTGGCCTCCGACCAGGGCCGGCCGTCGGACCGGTCCCAGGGCGCGATTGTCAGGATCTTGAAGGTGCCGGCGTCGCCGGGCGCCCGGGTCGCGTCGACGACGCTCTGGTTGACCACCAGCAGCCACGGGTCGGTGGCGTCGGTCTCGCCCCGGGCGAACGCGTCGAGCTGACGGGCGATGCCGTCGGTGCTGCCCAGACCGGCCGCGGCCGATCGCGTGGAGAGGTCGCCGCGCAGCGCGGCGTGCACGGCGAAGACGCTCAGCCCGGGACGCCACGCGTCGCGGGCCGTGGCCAGATCATCCGGCACCGAGTCGAGCATGTCGGGCAGACGAGCCAGGTGGCTGCCGGCGATCACGGCGCGGCGGGCAGCGAACCGGCGGCCGTCGGCGGTGTGCACGGCGACCGCGCGGCCGTCGCGTACCTCGATGTGCTCGGCCGCGGCGCCGCAGACGACCGCGCCACCATGGGCCTCGAGCAGGCGGATCAGTGCGGCCGGCAGCGCGCCGGACCCGCCGATCGGAGTCGACCAGCCGAACCGCAGCCGACCGGCAGTGATCGAGGACGGCAGCACGCCGGTGCCGGGACGGCGCGGATCCTGGATCGTCGCCAGGGACAGCCACAACATCAGATCGCGGACGGCCGGATGCTCGAACCGCTCGTGGATGACGTCCCAGGCCGAGCGGGACCGCAACTCCCGGTACGCGTCAGCGGCCGCCCCCGCGCCCAGCTCGAAACCCGACGACCAGCGGCCGTGCACAGCCGCGAGCCCGCCGTTCCACTCCCCGATGAGCTCGCGGAACGCCGCCGCGTCGGCCGCCGACCACTTGCCGATCTCGTCGGCGGTGGCGTCCAGGTCACGATGCACGGTGATCGTCTCACCGTCCGCGCGAGGCAGCACCACCGCCGGGTCGGTGTGCACGTATTGCAGACCCCACCGCGACAGCAGCCCCAGCTCGTCGTCGGCCAGCAGCGGGTTCGACTGGATCAGCACGTGCGCCGACGAGCACGAGTCGTGCGCGAACCCCGGCAGGGTCAGCTCCTCGGTGATCGTGTTGCCGCCCGGCCGTTCGGCTGCTTCGAGCACGAGCACCTGGAGCCCGGCCGCGGCGAGGTAACCGGCGCAGACCAGTCCGTTGTGGCCGGCGCCGATCAGGACGACATCAGCGGTATCTGTTACAGCGGTATCTGCTTCAGCGGTATCTGTTGAAGAACTCGACGATGGCCCCGAGGGCTTCTCGCTGGACGTCATCGGGCTCGCCCTCCGGGTAGATGTATCCGTGCACGTCATGACTCCACGAACGCCACTCGGCGTCGGCGCGCCTGGCCGCCAGCAACTCGTATGTGAGCCGGAAGATCCCCTGCAGTTCGTCCTGCTCGCGGCCGAGCACGAGCACCGGGATGTCGACGCCGTCGAGCCGCCGGGAGACCTCGTCCGGGTCGGTGATCGCCCGCCGGGCACGCTCGGTGCTGCGCATCTCGAGGCTCTCGATGTCGCGCAGGCCGTGCTCCTGTTCGACGTCCAGTTTCAGCGTCAGCAACTCGTGCGAGGCCGGCTCTGCCGCGACACCCGCCCGGAGCAGCCCCGGGTACTGCGAGAGCAGCTTGAACAACATCTCGCCGGCGTGGCTCACGCCCAGGTGGAACAACCGGTCGCCGTCGACGGCCGGCAGCTTCGCGACGTGCCGCAGGACGGCGACCTCGTCCTCGAACTCCAGCGGCGCACGGCTCATCAGGTCCATCCCCTGCCGTACGTCGGTGTGCAGCACGCCTCCGGTCTGGTAACCGAGCTCGACCTCGGTGCGATAGCGGCTCCACGCACAGGCGTATCCGGCTTCGAGCAGCACATCCGTGACGTACCGGAACCGGTGCACCCGGTCATGCAGCCAGTCCATGCCGCCGCCCCCGTTGCCGTAGGCGACGAAGACGAACGGGTGCGGTCCGTCGCCGGGTGGAAGGCGCAGAGCGTACGGCGTGTAGAGACCGTCAAGAGTCTCCGCCAGGTAGTAGTGCGCGGGGCTGTCCGACCCGGGCAGCGGCTCGACGCGCACCGGGTTCCAGCCGGTCATGCGACGGGTGGCCAGGTCGGGATGACACCGCGGCCGGACGGGAAGCGGATGTTCTTGGAGCGGACGAACTCGTGCAGGGTCTCGATGGCGTTCTCGCGGCCGAACCCGCTGCCCTTCTGCCCGCCGAACGGCGAGCCGAGGAACGCACGCCGCATGTAGTTGTTGACGAACACCATGCCGACCTCGAGCTGCTGCGCGATCCGGTATGCGCGGCCCTCGTCAACGGTGCACAGGGCCGCGGTCAGCCCGTACGCGGTGTCGTTGCAGATGTCGATCGCCTCCTGCTCGTCGGAGAAGCGCATGACACACGCGATCGGCCCGAAGATCTCCTCCTGCGCCAGCGTCATCGACGGAGTGACGTCGGCCAGCACGGTCGGCGCCACCCAGTACCCGTCCTTGAGCCGCTCATCGGTCGGCAGCGCACCCTGCGTGACCAGGCGCGCGCCCTCCTCCAGGCCGATCTTCAGGTACGTCAGCACCTTGTCGCGCTGCGCCGCGTCGACCATCGCACCGATGTCGGTCGCGGGATCGAGCCCGTCGCCGACGACCAGCCGCTCGGCCGCCCGGGCGAAACGCTCGAGGAACTCGTCGTGGATCGAGTCGTGTACCAGGATCCGCGCGGTGGAGGTGCAGGCCTCACCCTGGTTGTAGAACATGCCTTCGAGCGCCACGTCGATGGCCACGTCGAGGTCGGCGTCGTGCAGGACCAGCAGCGCGTTCTTGCCGCCCAGCTCCATCGTCGCGAACGTGAGGTTCTCGGCGGCGCTGCGCAGCACCCGCTGCCCGGTGACGGTGGCGCCGGTGAACGTGATCCGTTCGACCCGAGGGTGGGTGGATAGCGCCGGCCCGGCCGTGATCCCTGGGACGGCGTTCAGCACACCGGGAGGCAGCACCTCGTTGGCCAGCTCGACCAGGCGCAGCACGGTCAGCGGCGCCTGCTCCCCCGGCTTGATGATGACGGTGTTGCCGGCCGCGAGGGCGGGCGCGGACTTCTTGCTGAAGTGAATCGGCGGCCAGTTGAACGGCAGGATGGCGGCCACCACCCCGTACGGCTCGTAGATCACGCGGGCCTCGATCGGGCCCTGATCGATGATCTCGCCGTGCAGCGTGTCGGCCAGTCCGGCGTAGTAGTCGAACGCGGCGTGGCTGTAGGAGATGTCGAAGCGGAAGGCATCCCGGCGAGGTTTGCCCACCTCACGGGCCTCCAGGTCGGCAAGCTCGTCGGCATGCTCCCGAATCTTCGCCGCGACCCGCCGCATGAGCCGCCCACGCTCGCGCGGCGGCATCGCACGCCAGGCCTTCCCGGCCTCCCGCGAATCGGCCACCGCCCGGTCGACCAACTCGGCCGGCGTATCGAGAACCCGCGCGATCGGCCGCCCGGTCGCCGGCTCGTGCACGGTGAACGTGTCGCCGCCCTCAGCGGCCACCCACTCGCCACCGATGAACGCGCTCCAGAGCTCACGCCCGCTCTGCTCGGACGGCGTCTGCGAAGGAAGGGTAACGGTCAAAGGAGGACTCCTTCCGGCAGGCATCGCAATCGATTGCGATCCGCTGTGCTCGGAGACTAGGCTCGTAATCACGCCGAAATCAAGTATCCAGCCACAAACGATTGCCCCAGCGCTGGGCCATCCCGCCAGCCATGAACAGGAAGGCGCCCGAACGGCCATGACCGGGCGCCCCGTGGCTTCTACCAGCAACTACGGTGTCGCACCGTGTGGCTCCGAGCCTTGAGAACTCACCGTCCGCCTCGAGACGGCGGCTCGCGCCCTCTGGGCCTCGGCCGCCGGCGGCCGCGACCGAGGCTCGTAAGAACCACCTACCGATCGCATGTGGTCGCTTCAGAAGGCCCTACGGCGACAGTCGGGCGTTGTCGAGTGGAATTCCACAACCCTCAACCAATTCGAGATTTTCAGGACTCTGAATCACGTACCAGTCAACTACTCTGACTGGTACGTGTGATGAAGCACGCGCAACCAGGAGGTCAACTTGGCCGACTCAGCACATTCTGATCATGGCGAATCTCCCGACGCGGCATCAAGGGCGGTCGGGCGTATTGATCGTCGGACCGTCCACGATATTGAGCGCAGGATCAACATGAGACAAATGTCAGACTCAGTTGATTCGGCCAGCTTCGCACGTCTTTATGACGCGGCAAGACAGTCGGATCGGATGAACATTGAGCGGGCTTACGCGGCGATTTCGGCTCAGCAGGAAAGTCGCCTCTGGCGAATGAAAAGTTTCATCTTGGCCCACTTGCCTGGCCGGGTCTCGCGGCTGGTGTTAGCTGACTGGTTCGAGAGGAACGTGCGACGCTCCAAGGTGACGTTGGCGCTTTTCTTAGTCCTGACGGCGTTAGTTGCAGCCAACCTGCTTGTCGCTGTCGTCTTTCTCGTGAGGGTCGCGAATTGACTTCGCCAAAAAATGAGGCTTCCGCTGAAGCCGGGCTGATCTTCGCGGACTTTGCCGCAGGGGAGCTTAAGCTAGAACGTGAGCGGCGTGTCATGCTAGATCAGCGCGGCATAACAGTAATAACCTCGTCCAGCACGCTTGTCACCATCCTGTCTGGCCTGGCGGCCCTTACCCTGGTTCGGCCGACGACATATCGACCTACAGCGATTGCAGTTGCAAGCTTTGCGCTTGCCATTCTATTCTTGGCCACCGCTTCGCTCTACGCACTATTGGCGAATCGTTCCCGCTTCTACAGCGTCGTTGACGAGAGTAGCATCCTCTCGCTTAGGGAGGATGACGCCTGGGGTTTGTCGGCGGGTGATGCGCGATGGCTTATCATCGGCCTGAACGTCAAGACTTTAACCACTGTCCGCGCCGGAAACATAACGAAGTCGCGTCACGTTAATAGAGCACTTCTCGCTCAGCTGGTCGCCATCATGTTCTTAGCAATAGCGGTACTCGCCGAGACGTTAAGGCTACTGCTGAGTTGATGCTGCGCTTTCGTCACCGCCTGGTGTCCTCGCAAAGCACCATGACTCACGTGCTCGGTCAGGTCGCGCCGGTGCCCGGTCAACGGATCGGTACCCGCGTAGACCTTCGCCCGAAGGGAACCGCTGGGATGCTTCTCGATGCGGCCAGGGTCGCGGCCCGTGGCACCGGACCCACCTGCCATGACGTTGGCCGTGGTGGATTCGTGCCATGAACCGCACCATGTGACCAGCTCAAACGAGCCGATCAAGACTGTGGCCTGGGTGCCCCCGGCAGGAATCGAACCTGCGACACACGGTTTAGGAAACCGTTGCTCTATCCCCTGAGCTACGAGGGCGCGACGCTCAGGATAGCGTGCCCGCCGCCGAGCCCGAGCGTCACCACCCGCGCGGCGTGCAAGGATGCGGCGTGGTTCCCGATCAGCCGCTGAGGCCGCCGACGACGGCGGAACTCGAGTCGTGGGCGGGCACCGGCCGTGTCCTGCGTGCGACCGAGGCAGAGGTGGCGGCGTGGCTGCTCCCCGGGACGGCGAAGGCCGTGCTGATCTCCAGTGGCGTGCCGTTGGTCGACGATTTCGTCAGTGAGGTCTCGTTCGGCGCCGCGCCGATGATGTACCGGCTGGGGCGCGACGCCGGGCCCGCGGACATGACCTTGGAGTACGGTGCCGTGCCGGAAACCGGTGAGGTTCGGCTGTGGTCGCCCGGCGGGCACGGGGAGAGCTCCTTCGTGAACTCCTCGATCACTCAATGGCTGTGCTCGCTGCACATGGTCGGCACCTGGCTGACCGAGTCAGCCGTCATCGACAGCTGGGACGAGAGTGACGAGGCGGAGGAGCAGGCTCACGCCGAGCTTGCCGAACTGCTCCGCCGCATCGAAGCCGTCGACCCGGAAGCCATCGCCGACGGTGACCACGAGAGGCAGTTCTGGCCCGGGGTGCTCGATCGGTGGCTCTACTGAACAGGCCTGGGGTCACAGCAGGCCGGCGAGTTTGTACAGCACCAGTGAGCCGGCTACGGCGACGTTGAGGCAGGCGCCGGTGCCGATCATGGGGATCTCCACCGCGCCGTCGAGTAGGTCGAGGGCGTCGGGTGGGATGCCGGTGGCTTCGTGGCCGAGGACCATGACGGTCCGGCGCTGGGCGGTGGGCAGGTCGGCGAGCCTTGTCGCTTCGTCGGCGAGTTCCACGCCGAGGATGTTCGTGCCTGCGGCGCGTTCGTCGGCGAGCCAGCGCAGCGGACTGCCGACGCGGTGCACGCACGTCGGCTGACGAAGCGTGTTTCCGCGGGCGAGGGCCCGGTCCACCCAGTCGAACGGTGGCACCGCCAGGCACGCGCCGACGGCGTCACAGGTGCGCAGCAGGGTGCCGAGGTTGGCGCCGTGCATGGGCCAGAGAGGCGCTGCGATGAGGTGGCCCCAGCAGCGGTGCCGGCGGGGGCGCCGAGCCGACCGGATTTCTTGCGGGGTCCGGACCCGGATGGCGGGCCTCACCGGACGGGGCGGAAGCGTTCCAGATTCATGAGTGACGTGCTTGTCGGCGCACGATGCCATCGACGTCGGACGGTACACCCCAACGATACGGTGTGAACTAGCGCGGCCGCACCGCGTATGTCAGGTGCGTAACTCGCGGCGACGGCTCCGAGCGGATCGGCTCCAGGGCGACCCGGGACTCGTCCACCCCGTCGAACAGGCGGGTGCCCGCGCCGAGCAGCACCGGTGACAGCGCGATCGAGAACTCGTCGACCAGGCCCGCGTTCACGTACTCGAGGATCGTCGCGGCGCCGCCCGCGATGCGGACGTCTCGGGTGCCGGCGGCCTCGCGGGCCTGGTCGAGGGCCGACTTGATGCCGTCGTTGACGAAGTGGAAGGTGGTGCCGCCCGGTCGCTCCCACGGGTCGCGCTCGGTGTGCGTGACGACGTAGACCGGGGTGTGGAAGGGCGCCTCCTCGGGCCACGTCGGCTCACCGAGGTCGAACATGCGCTTGCCCATGATGCTGGCGCCTGTCCTCTCGTACGTTTGCTTTGCGATGTTGTTGTCCCGCCCCTCCTCGCCGCCATCGCCCAGCTTGAGGTTCTCCCGGAAGAAACGCAGCGGGAACATCCACGCATGCAGCTCCATCCACTGCCCCACCCAGCGGTCGAGGCGAGGGTCCTGTGCCCGCTCCTCGGGTGTGGCGAGGATGCCCCGCATCGACGGGGGTGCGATGAAACCGTCCAGCGACATCGCCACGCTGAAGAAGACCGTCACCGGATCATCTCGCCCACGTAGGCGGCCAGGTTGTCGAGGGTCTGCCGGCCGCCCTCGATCGCGTGGTACTTCTCGATGGCCTCGTCGCGCAGCTCGCTCGTGGGGAACACCGTGCGCATCACGATCTGGGTCGCCACGCCGTCCGGGGCGAAGGTCAGGATCGACTCGAAGGCGTTCGGGTCGTCGCGGAACTCGCCGTGCAGCAGCGTGATCCGCTCCGGCGGGACGATCTCGGTCCAGGTGATCCACTCGGAGTAGTCGGTGCCGTCCGGCCCGTGCATCACGAAGTCCCAGACTCCGCCGGCGTGGAACTCGAAGGAGCGCGTGGTGGTGCTGAACCCGGACGGGCCCCACCACCGGGAGAGGTGCTGGACCTCGGTGAACGCCTTGAAGACCAGCTCCCGCGGTGCGTCGATCACCCGCGAGATGACGATCTCCCGATCTGCCTCCGTCATCGGTCATCCTCCTTGAGGTCCCGCACGTACGCGTCCAGCCGGTCGAAGCTCTCGCTCCAGAACTGCTCGAATCCGCCGATCCACTCGTGGACCGGCCGCAGCCCGCGGGCATCGAGGCCGTAGAGGCGCTGCTTGCCCGCCTCACGGACCCGCACCAGCCCCACCTCGCGGAGCACCCGCAGGTGCTTGGACGCGCCGGGCTGGCTCATCCCCAGCTCCCGGGCCAGATCGGTCACCGGCCGCTCACCCGCCCGCAGCAGCGCCAGGATGTCCCGGCGCTGCGGCTCGGCGATCGCGTTGAAGGCGTCCGACGTCGTCGCTGCTCGTGCCACGGCAGCAATCATATTCCCATATGGGAAAGCGTCAAGCGGCAGACAGAACGTCCACCACGAAGCGGAGCACCCCGGCCGGCTGCGTGCCGCTCGGCTTCTCCCCGTACGCGAGCTCAGCCGGAATGTCGAGCTGAACCCGGCTACCCACCTTGACCCCGACCAGACCCTGGTCCCAGCCCTGAATGACGCTGCCGGCCCCGACCGCGAAGCTGAACGACTCCGAACGACTCCAGGACGAGTCGAACTCCTTGCCGTCGGCATAGGTGACGCCCACGTAGTTCACGTCGATCGTCTGGCCCGACTCGACCGCCGCGCCCGCGCCCTGAACGAGGGTCGTCGTCTTGAGCTTGT
This sequence comes from Actinoplanes sp. NPDC051861, assembly GCF_040681145.1. Classification (NCBI taxonomy): domain Bacteria; kingdom Bacillati; phylum Actinomycetota; class Actinomycetes; order Micromonosporales; family Micromonosporaceae; genus Actinoplanes; species Actinoplanes sp. NPDC051861. Next base: position 41,581 of record NZ_JBFAYE010000002.1, on the reverse strand, counting down.
CGACCTTGCCGGTGCCCGCCTTCACGACCGGCTTCGTGCTCAGCGCCGGGTCCGCGCCCTCGGGCAAGGGCGGGAAGGCGGCCGCGCTGGGAGCGGCGGCGGCCGGCTCGGGCGCCGCACTCGCGGCCGGATCAGGCTGCGTCGGCGACGAACTCTTGATCCACAGGACCAGACCGGCGAGGAGGGCAACCACGACCACCGCCGCCCCGACCATGGTCAACACCTCGCGGCGCTTGCGGGCCGCCCGGGCGCGCGCCTTGGCCACCTTCGCCTCGGCCCGTTTCTCGGCCTTTGTCTTGAGTGGCTGCGGACCAGCGGCGGGACGTTTGCTCTTCACGGATTCCGGCACCGCCCGACAATACGACAAATGATCCCGACGAGTACCGTGTCAAATCGAGACACATACCCGCTAAACCGGAGAAAATAGCGGGATGATTAGGTCACGCATTGCGGTACCGGCACTCGTCGCCCTGGTCACGCTCATCGGTGTCCACCCGGCCCCGGCCGCCGCCGCACAGGAAACCGACGAACCACGGGAAGGTGTGGTGGTCACCGGAACCGGCGAGGTGTTCGGTGAACCCGACACCCTGACCGCGAACTTCGCTGTCGAGACCACCGCCGCCACCGTCGACGCCGCCCTCACCAGCGCCAACACGGCGGCCACCCGGATGCGGGACGCGCTGGTCCGCGCCGGGATCACGAAGGCCGACCTGCAGACCTCCGAGGTCAGCATCACCTCGAAGCAGAACGACGACCGGGTGATCACCGGCTACACCGTGCTGCAGGGCCTCACCGCGAAGACCCGTAACCTGCCGCAGGCCGGCGCGATCATCTCCGCGGCCACCGCGGCGGGCGGTGACGCGGCCCGGCTGAACGGTGTGTCCTTCGCGATCGAGGACGACGCCGCACTGCTCGCCGACGCGCGCAAGAAGGCGTTCGCCGACGCCCGAGGGAAGGCCGAGCTGTACGCCCAGGAGGCCGGCCGGAAGCTCGACCGGGTCGTCCGGGTGAGCGAGGAGAGCGCGCGGTACTACGCGGGCGGGGAACAGAACAAGCTGGTGGCGGCCGACTCGGCGGTCCCGATCGAGCCCGGCCGGCAACAGCTCACCGTCATGATCACCGTGGAGTGGACATTCGTGTAAGGATGAGCTGCGAACCGCGAAGTTCATCGATCCGAAACAGGTCTGTCTTCCGTATCTCGTGATGGAGGTGCCAGGTGGCAGACGTCGAGTTCCGCCTCGGGTCGGAGGGTGAACCCGGATCCCATGGCGGAGCCGACGGGATGCCGGTCGCCGGGCGCCCGGTCCCGGCCTTCGTGGACGAGGCCACCGATCGTCTGCCCATCATCAAGCCCGCGATCACCCGCCGCCCTCCGCCGCCGCGGGTCGCCGGGCGGGTCGTGCTCATCTACGAGCACCAGATCCGCAAGCCGTGGCGACTGCTCGTGTTCACGGCCGCGCTCGTGTCGCTCACCATCGGCGTGGTGCTGGGCCAGACCGAGGCCTACCAGCCGCCGTCGCGTCCGGCGGCGGCCGCGCAGATCAGCGCGCCGGTGCCGTCCCCGGTTGTCCAGCCGCCGGCACCGCTGACCGCCCCGCTCGGCGCCGTCAAGGAGCGCCGCCTCGAGCTCTCCGGTGCCGCGACCACGCTGCGTGTGCGTACGGCCGACCTGGGCGAGTCGCTGTTCACCGCCGCCGCACCTGACCAGGGCGCCGGGCTCCAGCTGACCGACACCGCCCAGGGTTCGGTGCTGACCCTGACCCCCGGGCCGTCCGGCACAGTCGGCGCCGAGGTGGTTCTCAACACCAGGGTCGCCTGGACGCTGAAGCTCACCGGCGGGGCGATCGACCTCGACGTGGACTCGCGTGCCGGCGGTCTCGTCGGCATGGAGCTCGCGGCCGGTGTCTCCCGCGCCGTGCTGCAACTCTCCGAGCCCAAGGGCACGGTTCCGCTCACGATCACCGGCGCGGTGAGCGATCTGACCGTTCGCACCGCGACCGGGGCCCCGGCCCGGGTCCGCCTGGGTAGGGGCGCCGGCCTGGCCACCCTCGACGGCAAGCCGCGTCGTGACGTCAAGGCCGGTGCCACCCTCCGCGAATCCGGCTGGTCGACGGCGAAGAACCGGTACGACGTCCGGGTGACCGCCGACGTCAGCACGATCCTGGTCGACCGCGTTCAGTCCGCCGGATAGGCGCGCGTCTCGCTGGCCTTGACCGCCACCCACATCTCCCGCCCCGGCTCCAGTCCCAGCTGCGCCGCGGCCGCCGGCGTGATGTCCGCAGCCACCGAGATCGGCCCCTCCAGCCGTACCCGCAGGCTGTCCCCGTGCCGCTGGATGTCCGCGAGCACCGCCTGCCACGTGTTGCGCGGGCTGCCCTCCGGGCGCCGTGGATGCAGCGCGACAGCCGCCGGCGGGAACGCCACGAACGCCTCACCCTCCACGCTGTCCGTCGCGGTCAGCGCGAACTCGTCACTGAGCGCCACGGTGTGCCCGGCGGCCCGCCCGCGGTAGAGGTTCAGCCCGACCAGCCGGGCCACGTAATCGGTACGCGGCCGAGCGGTGATCGCCGACGCGTCGCCCTCCTGGACCACGCGCCCGTCCTCCACGACCACCAGCCGGTCGGCGAGGACCAGCGCGTCCAGCGGATCGTGGGTGACGAGCAGCGTCGCACCCGGGTGGGCGGAGAGATGTCGCCCCAGTTCGGCGCGGGTCTCCAGTCGCGTACGCGCGTCCAGCGCCGCCAGCGGCTCGTCGAGCAGCAGCAGAACCGGGTCGACGGCGAGCGCCCGTGCCAGGGCCACCCGCTGAGCCTGTCCTCCGGAGAGGTGCCGCGGTTTGCGGCGGCCGTAGTCGGCGAGGCCCACGCGGTCCAGCCAGCGTTCGGCGGTTGCGTACGCCGTACGCCGGTCGACCCCGTGCCGCCGCGGCCCGAAGGCGACGTTGTCCCGCGCGCTGAGGTGCGGGAACAGCAGATAGTCCTGGAACACGACCCCGATCGGCCGCTCCTCCGGCGGCATCCACAGCCGGGTCTCCGGCACGTCCAGATCCCGGCCGTCGAGGGTGAGCCGCCCGCCGGAGAGCGGGGTCAGCCCGGCGAGGGCGCGCAGCGCGGTGGTCTTGCCGGCGCCGTTCGGCCCGAGCAGCGCGACCGTCTCGCCAGGGTCGATCCGCAGGCCGACGTCGAGGGTGAACGTGCCGCGCTGCACGACCAGGTGGGCGTCGAGGAGGGTCACGGCGCGGTCAGCCAGCGGTCGCGGAGGCCGGCCAGAATGGTGACCGAGACGGCGAGCAGGATCAGGCTGAGCACGACAGCGCCCTCCAGGTCACCGCTCTCCATGGTCTGGTAGACCGCGAGCGGCATCGTCTGAGTGATCCCCGGAAAGTTGCCGGCGAAAGTGATGGTGGCGCCGAACTCGCCGAGCGCTCGCGCCCAGCAGAGCACCGCGCCTGCCGCCACGCCCGGTGCGACCAGCGGCAACGTCACGTGGGTGAAGCTGGTCCAGCGGGTGGCACCGAGGGTCGCCGCCGCCTCCTCGTACCGGGTGTCGGCGCCGCGCAGCGCACCCTCGACGGCGATCACAAGGAACGGCAGCGCCACGAACGACTCGGCGATCACCACGCCCGCGGTGGTGAACGGCAGCGTGATCCCGAACGTGCTGTCCAGCCACTGCCCGACCAGCCCGCGCCGGCCCAGCGCGAGCAGCAGCGCGATGCCGCCGACCACCGGTGGCAGCACGAGCGGGACGGTGATCAGCGCGCGGACCAGGCGGCGCCCGGGGAACTCCACGCGGGCCAGCAGCCACGCCAGCGGCACGCCGAGGACGAGGCAGAGCACGGTGGCGACGCTCGAGGTGATCAGCGACAGCTTCAGCGCGGCGACGACCTCCGGCTCCGCGAGCCGCTGCGGCAGCGTCGACCAGGGCGTCCGTGCGATCAGTCCGGCCAGCGGAAGGATCAGGAAGATCAAACCCAAAACCGCAGGCAAAAGCAGGGGTACGGGTACCGAAGCGCGCCGCGACCTGCTCATGCGGGTCTCACGGTTGCCTTCCCCGGCCCGCCCGCTCGACCACAACGGTCGTCGACTTGATCACGGCGACGGCGACCGAGCCGACCTCGAGGCCGAGTTCGTCGACCGCTTCCCGGCTCATCAGCGACACCAGCCGGAACGGCCCGGCCTGGATGTCCACCTGCGCCATCACGGTGTCCTTGACGACCGCCGTGACGATCCCGCGCAGCCGGTTGCGTGCCGACGACTCGTCGGCGCGGTCGTCCGGCTCGGCGGCCTGTGCCCGGCAGAACGCCGCCAGCTCCACCCCGTCGATCACCCGGTGTCCGTGCTCGTCACGTCCGGCAGCCAGCCGCCCGGCGTCGACCCAGCGGCGAACCGTGTCCGGGCTGACGCCGAGGAGCTCGGCCGCCTCGCCGATCTGGAACGTCGTCACGAGATCACCTTAGCGGCCTGGACCGTTGTCTTTCATGAAGCTAGCGATATATCGTTAGCGTCATGAGAGGACACCCCGGCCGGCGAATGCCGCGCGGCGACGTGCGCACCGCCGTCCTGCTGCTCCTCGCCGAGCACCCGATGCACGGCTATCAGTTGATGCACGCGATCGCGCACCGCACCGGCGGGCGCTGGCAACCCAGCCCCGGCGCCATCTATCCGACCCTCAGCCAGCTCGAGGACGAGGGGCTGGTCACGATCACGGCGAGCGCCGGGCGCAAGCTCGTGACGCTCTCCGAGGCCGGCCGGCGGCACATCGCCGAGCAGGGTGGCACCTGGTCCGACCCGTTCGCCGCGTTCCCCGAGCGCACCGGCGGCACCGACCTGCGCCCCCTGCTGGAGCAGGTGCACGACGCCGCCCGGCAGGTCGGGCGGACCGGGACACCGTCCCAGGTCGAGGCGGCCGCCCGGATCCTGGCCGACACCCGCCGCGCGCTCTACCTACTGCTGGCCGACGGACCCGAGGAGAAATCATGACCGCACAGCACACCGCCACCGCCAGCGTGGCCACCGACAACGCCCCGCGTTACGCCAAGCAGCTCGCCTCCCACCTGGGCCGGCGCAGCGAGATCCGCGAGATCGGCGAGGACGTCGCCATCGTGCTGACCGTCGGCGAGTGCCGGCTGCACAGCACCCCCGCGGCACTGGAGCTGACCGCCACCGCCGGCTCCGACGACGACCTGCGGGTCGTCACCCGGGTCGTCGGCTCACACCTCGAACGCTTCGGCCAGCGCAACGAGCTCGCCGTGACCTGGGAATACCCGGCCCCGTAAAAAAGATCAGGATCCCGGGCAACCTTTCCGGCCGCCGCGACCACCTATGCGTGTCCCCCAACGACACTCATAGGTGGTTCGATGTCTCATCCCCAGCATCGCCGGCGTCCCGCTTCCCGTACGAGGCGGAGAGCGCTGGCGGGCGGCATCGCCACCGCCGCGGTGCTGGCCGGCGCCGGCCTGTTCGGCGTCGGCCAGCCGTGGGCCAACGCCGCGGCGAACGTCAGCTTCGACACCGGGACCGGGCTGGCCTTCACGGTCAACGGCACGAACGGCAACGTGACGTCGCTCAAGCACAACGGCACCGAGCTGGCCGCCTCCGGGCAGGCCGCCGGTCAGTTCCAGTCGGGCTGGTCCTCGGCCACCGTGACGAGCCAGACGTTCAACAGCGGCAACTCGATCCTGGTCAGCGCGGCGAACCCCGGCATCGGCGTGACGATGTACTACTTCGCCCGCAAGAACGACAACACGCTCTACATCGCCACCGACATCACCAAGGCGCTGAACCCCGGCGAAGCCCGTTTCATCAGCCGGCTCAAGTCGTCGCTGCTGACCACGTCGCCGACGGCCGCGAAGACCGGCGGCACCACGGCCACCGTCGAGGGCTCGGACGTGTTCTCCTTCACCGACGGGCGGACCGCGTCGAAGTTCTACAGCTCACAGCGCCTGATCGCCCAGCAGCCCTTCGGCGCGAGCGGCAACGGGCACGGTGCGTACGTCATCCCCGCGTACACCGACATGACCTCCGGCGGCCCGTTCTTCCGTGACATCGAGGTCAACGACACCGGCAGCGCGGTCAACATCACCCACTACATGTTCAGCGGCCACCAGCAGACCGAGCCGTTGCGGTTGGGACTGCACGGACCGTACGCCCTCGCCCTGACCGACGGCCCCGCGCCGGCCGCCCGCAGCATGGATTTCCTGGCCGCGTTCCTTCCCGGCATGCTCTCCAACGCGCAGCGTGGCGGGGTCAGCGGCACCGCCGGCGGCACCTGGAACGGCCTGCGGGCAACCGTCGGGCTGGCCGGCCCGAACGGTCAGTACTGGGGCCAGGTCAAGGCCGGCCAGTTCGTGATCGGCCACGTCAAGCCCGGCACCTACACCGCCACCCTGTACGCCGGCGAGCTGGCCGTGGGCGCCACCAAGACGATCACCGTGACCGCCGGCGCGACCACCCAGCTGGCCCTGACCGGCAGCGTCCCCACCGCCGGCACCCTCTTCCAACTGGGCACCTTCGACGGCACCCCGGCCGGCTTCCGCAACGCCGACAGGATCGAGACGATGCACCCGTCCGACTCCCGGATGTCCTCCTGGACGGGCACCCACAACGTCTCCGCCGGCGCCGCCACCTTCCCGATGGCCGAGTTCAAGGCGGTCAACTCCCCGATCGCGCTGACCTTCACCCTGTCCGCGGTCCCCACCAACGGCGCCCGGCTGCGCGTCGCCACCACCTCGTCGTTCGCCGGCGGCCGCCCGGCCGTCACCATCGGCAACTGGACCTCACCGACCTCAGCGTCACCGGCCCCCACGAACCTCAACTCCCGCAACATCACCCGAGGCACCTGGCGGGGCCTCAACACGACCTCCACGTTCACCATCCCCGCGAGCGCCCTGAAGGCCGGCACCAACACCCTCTCCCTCTCGGTCCTGAGCGGCAGCAGCGGCACCACGTTCCTGAGCCCCAACTTCATCTTCGACGCCCTGGCCCTCGACCCGGCCTAGGCGCCCCGGAACCGAAGGGCCCGGCTGCCATCGAGGGGAGGCGGCCGGGCCCTTCGCCATACGCGGCGCTAACGACGGGTCTTGCGCACCGCCGCGGCACGAAGCGCGAGATCCTCGGCCTCACGCCCCAACTCGGGCGCCGCACCGTCCGCACCGCAACACGGCGGCTTGGTGCGCTTCTCTCCCGGCTCCGGCTCGTGTCCGATAAGCCGGTACAACTCGGCGTATATGTTGAACTCGGGATCTTCATCGTTGTGATCAGCCACGAGCAGGAGCCACGCTTTGGTCTGCGATTCGAATGCGACCACTGCCCGCAACGCGCCACCAAGATGTTTGTCGCAGAGTCGTTCCAGAGGGCTCGTGCCCGTCAACCGGTACGACAGAGCAGCGCACCCGTTGGTCTCAAGGTCCCGCAAGAAGGCGAGCGCCCGTTTCTGCCCGCTTCGGTGGAGGCTCTTCAACTGCTGATCGGCGCGAGGCGTCCGCGTTATCGAGACTTTCATGTGACTAGTCCGCGAGCCCCAGCTCTCGCTCCAGTTCGTCGATGTCGGTGGGGATTCCGTCACCGCCGCGCATCTGCGCCAGGCTCTCCCGAAGGTCATCGCGGTCGAGAAGAGCCTGATCGGCGAGCCGGGCCCAGACCTTGTTCAACAAGTCATGGTTGTGCCCGGCGGCGCGCAGCTCGCGAACCAGGACAACGACGTCGTACAGGCGGCGCACATCCAGCCCACCACCCGGCGGGTCAGCGTGTATCAGCAGGCCGCGGCGGACCCAGCTCCTGACCGTGGGTTCGCTGACATCGAGCAGCGGCGCCGCCACAGACGCGGGAATCGGATCCAGGTCGTCGAGGAAGTCCCTGCTGACCTGGAGGATCTCGGCTCGGCTCTGATCGTCGCCGGTGATCCGGCTAGCGATCCGCTCCAGTCTTCCGACACGGGACAGGACACGCTCGACCTCCGCGCGTCTCACCCTGCGCCTCCCGGCTTGCTTGAGAGCGCGCTGTCTCGCCTTCTTCGCCGTGAAGCTCACTGGCCACCCCCTCTGCCGCCTCCGCACTTTCGAGTATGGGGCAGTTTTCCGAAAGTCTGAAGGCGGCAGCAGCGGCACCACGTTCCTGAGTCCCAACTTCATCTTTGACGCCCTGGCCCTCGACCCGGCCGAGGCGCCCCGGAACCGAAGGGCCCGGCTGCCATCGAGGGGAGGCGGCCGGGCCCTTCGCCATCTCCGGCGCCCGTCTGTTCGTTGCTGGCCGGCTCGGGCACGACCAGATTCTGGGCGGCCAGGTGTCGGGCGATGGTGGCCCGCGAGACGGTGACGTGGTGGGTGTGCTGCAGGTGCCAGCGGATCGTTTCCGGCCCCGCGTCCAGGCCGCGTTCAGCCAGCCCCTTACGGACTGCCACGATCAGCTCGACGACGCTCGGGCCGATCGCAGCGGGTGAGGTGTTCGGCCGCCGGGAATGCGGCTCGAAGGCGGCCTCACCCTCGGCCCGGTACCGGGCGATCAGCTTTGAGACCCAGCCTTTCGAGACCCCGTAGGCGCGGGCGGTCTCGGCCTGGCTACGGCCCTCGATGACAACAGCGGTAATCACGAGACGGGCTTTGGACACCCGCGACGATCACCACCATCCAGGGTTTCCTATGTCCTGACACACCGGTTTCCGATGTCTTGAGACAGGGGTTTCCTATGTCATGAGCCAGGACACTGCCGGGGGCACCTGATCCTTCTCTAGTAATCCGCTCTGAGCTGGGCGGACACGAATCGTCGATGTGCCACCCGGTCGCCGTCGAGACACTTGGCGTAGACCTGAGCATCGAGCACCGGCCACCGGCTCGGCAACCTCGGCGCGCTGTCCGCGAGCGTGGCCACTCTGCCCGGCCACAGACCGTGAAACGAGCTCAAGTTGCGGATATGCGAGTGACGGACCGGTTGATCGTGAGATCAAATGGGGCATGGATCGCTTCGAGGGCCGCTGCTGGCTGGACTGGTGGGCCAACTCCTCGACCAACCTTGCCGGTGACGAGGTCACAGTCGTCATCACCACGACCGACACCGGTTGGGACGCGCACGGCCGCCTGGTCAGCGCGAGCGAGCAAGCGCATGAAGGCATGACGATCCTCTGTGAGATCGACCCTGTCTTCACGCTGCGGTTCGACGACCGAACCTCGATGCCCGTGACAGTGCACCTGCTCGAAGAAGCGGGCCACTTCGTCATGACTGAGTAGCCCTCAAATCCCAAGGCGTTGAAGCCGCACCTCCTGAGCGTCATCAACCCAAAGGCACCCACTCGCCGGTCTCTGCCGAGAGGGCGACCGCCTCCAGCACCTCCGCCGCCCGGATCGCGTCCTCCAGCCCCGCTCCATACCCCACGCCCTCCGAGATGGACCGCAGAAACAGCGCCGCCTCGATCACCTTCAAATCGTCGTAGCTCATCGCGATCCCCGCCCCCGGCTGGAACGACGAATACTCCCCGTCCCCCGGACCCACGAACACCACGGCGTCGCCGATCCGCAGCTCGCCCATCCGCCGGAAGTCCCACTCCAGCCGGCCGCGAGTCCCGTGAATGACGAAGCCGTACTGGTTCTGCGACCCGACCGCGACCCGACTCGCCTCCACCGTCACCCTCGCACCCGACACCATCCGCAGCACCGCCGAGAACCAGTCCGGGTTCTCCACCGGCCCGAGCGCACCCGAGCCCACCGCATGCCCCGTCGTAGCACCCACGGCCCGCGGCCGAGCCGGGATGAAAATCGCCGTTTCTCCCCAGATCTCCGAGACGGGACCCAGCAGGAACCGCACCATGTCCACCGCATGCGACCCCAGATCGCCCAACACCCCGTTGCCACCCCGCGCAGCAGAGAACCGCCACGTCAAAGCCCCCGAAGGCGACGCAGCATAGTCACTGAACCACCGGAACCGCGCATGCGTGACCCGTCCGATCGCCCCGTCCCGCAGCAACGACATCGCCCGCGCCACCGCCGGCGCGTGCCGATAGTTGAACCCCACACAAACCTGCCCCGGCCCCACGATCGCCCGGGCATCGGCCGCCGACAGTCCCACCGGCTTCTCGATCCAGATGTGCTTGCCGGCCGCCGCGAACGCGCTACCCATCTCCCGGTGCAGGAAGTTGGGCGCGGTAATGCTCACCGCCTCGATCCGCGGGTCATCAACGAGGTCCCGCCAATCCTCAAAAGCAGCCAAAAATCCGTACAAGTCGGAAGCGTCTGCAGCCCTCCCCGGCACCTCGTCAGCGACGCCCACCAGCACCGGCGCGGGAAGCGACGGATAGTGCTGCCGCACCCGGCTATACGCCTGCGCATGAACCCGCCCCATCCACCCGAACCCGACAACACCGACCCCGACCGACCGCATCCGAAAGACCTCCGTGGGATAGCTGTGAACTTCCTGGGTACACAGTGAGCAACATCACTTAGATGGAGGTGAATCCATGGCGCAGAGCCTCGGCTCACCAGCCCCGGCCTCCGACTCGGGAACCATCCGGAGCCTGATCCCAGCTCGCATCGACCGGCTCAGCTGGTCACCGTTCCACACCAGAATCATCCTGGCGCTCGGCACCGCCTGGGTCCTCGACGGACTCGAGATCACGGTGGCCAGCGCGGTCGGCCCGGTCCTGGCCGAACAGGAGACCCTGGCCCTGAGCTCCACACAGGTCGGCCTGATCGCCACGGTCTATCTGCTCGGTGAGGTCTTCGGCGCGCTGTTCTTCGGCCGCCTCTCCGACGCCCTCGGCCGCAAGAACCTGTTCATCATCACCCTCGCGGTCTATCTCGGCGGCAACGCCCTGACCGCACTGACCTGGGGTAACGGCCCAGCCGCACTGGTCTTCCTGTATCTGACGAGATTCATCGCCGGAGCCGGTATCGGCGGCGAGTACGCCGCGATCAACTCCGCGATCGACGAGATGATGCCGGCCAAGTACCGCGGCCGCGTCGACATCGGCGTCAACGGGACCTACTGGGGCGGCGCCATCATCGGCACCCTGGGCACCTACATCCTGCTCAACAACGTTGAGCTCAACTGGGCGTGGCGGATCGCCTTCCTCATCGGCCCGCTCATCGGTGTGGCCATCTGGGGCCTGCGCCGGCACCTGCCGGAGAGCCCGCGCTGGCTGATCATGCACGGCCGTGAGGAGGAGGCCGAGGAGAACATCGCGCGGATCGAGCGCGCCGCCGAGGCCTCCGGGCAGACGCTCGCCCCGCTGGACGACTCCAAGGCGATCGACATCCAGCCGAGCAGGCCACACGGCTACCTGTCGCTGCTGCGGGTGCTGTTCAAGCTCTATCCCACGAGATCGATCCTGGGTGCCACGCTCATGATCACTCAGTCGTTCCTCTACAACGCGATCTTCTTCACGTACACCCTGGTGTTGACGAAGTTCTACGGCGTCGACGAGAAGAACGCGCCGCTCTATCTGGTCGCGTTCGCGCTCGGGAACCTGATCGGCCCACTGACCATCGGCCGGCTCTTCGACACCGTCGGGCGGCGCAAGATGATCGCCGGGACGTATCTGCTGTCCGGCGCGCTGCTGGCGATAACGGCGTTCCTCTTCGACGCCGGTGCGCTCAACGTGACGACACAGACGATCGCCTGGAGCGTGATCTTCTTCTTCGCCTCGGCGGGTGCCAGCTCGGCATACCTGACGGTCAGCGAGATCTTCCCGCTGGAGATCCGGGCGCAGGCCATCGCGGTCTTCTTCGCCATCGCGCAGTGCTTCGGCGCGATCGGCCCGGTCTTCTACGGCGCGCTCATCGGCGAGGGCGACGATCCGAGCAAGCTCTTCATCGGCTATCTCATCGGCGCCGCGGTCATGGCGGTCGGCGGTCTGGTCGAGGCGTTCATCGGCATCGACGCCGAGGGCAAATCATTGGAGGAGGTCGCCACCCCGCTCTCCGCGGTCACCTCCAGGCCGCGGGCCACCGGCTGATTTTTACGGTACGCGCAATCGCGTACTCATGAGGAATGACTCGCGACCACCTGCCGGGTCCCGGCCGCAGCGCGGCCGCCGGGACACGGCGGGGGGTCGCGGGATGACCGCCCCCTCAGATGAGCTGCGGCTCCAGCAGCCCGGCGCTGCCCGCCAGCGCGGCGGCCTCGGTACGGCTGGAGACCTTCAGCTTGCGCAGCAGGCTCGCGGTCAGCCGCTTCACCGTGCGGTCGGAGACGTGCAGCACCCCGGCGATGTCGTTGGTCGACGCGCCCTCGGCGATCAGCCGCAGCAACCGGCGGTCGGCGTCGTCGAGGTGGGACGCGGCGTGCGCCGACGGCGGGCGGCTCTTCTCGGCCAGCGCGGTCAGCAGGTGCGGCGGCAGGACCGCCCACCCGTCCAGCGCCGCCAGCAGCGGCTGCCTCAGCTGGGCCGGGTCGGTGCTGCGCCGCATGAAGCCGGCCGCTCCGGCCCGCAGCGCCTCGATCACGAGAGCGGGGTCCTCGTCCTCGGCGACGGTCAGGATCCGGGCGCGGGGAGCGGCCTCCCGGACCGCGCCGAGCGCGCGGAGCCCGCCGACCGGCGGCAGGTGCAGGCCGAGCAGGACCACCTCGGGCACGCTGTCACGTACCGCACGCCGCGCCTGCCCCACGTCCGCCGCGGTCGCCACGACGGCCGCCCGACCCCCGCTCACCTCGGGGATGAGCGTCTCCAGGGCACGGACGAACCGCTCGTTCTCGTCGACGACCGCCACCCGAATCCGGTTCTCCATGCCGCTCGCATGCCCCGATCGGGCCAAAACATTCCTGCGATTTCCCTCCGACCGTTTCCGATCGTCGAGCGAGGGTCGTGTCAGCGGGGGTTGGTGGCCACGAACTCGGCGATGTACTCGTCGAGCCGGCGCTCGGGGCGCCACCCGACCTCGCCGGCCTTGGTGATGTCGGCCTGGCCACGGGTGCGCTCGCCGGGCAGCGCCGGGACCATCACGTGTTCCCCGCCGAACATCTTGGCCACGTCCAGCAGCGGCCACTCGGTGCCGGTGCCGAGCAGGTAGCCGTCGCCGGCGCCGCCGCGGGCGACCAGCACGAGGCCGCGGATGATGTCGTCGATATGGGTGAAGTCGCGGGTCTGCGTCCCCGGTGAGACGACGGTGAGCGGCTCACCGGCCAGGTACTGCCGCTCGAAGATGCCGATCACGGTGGCGTACTTGCCGTTGCTGACCTGCCCCGGCCCGTACACGTTGTAGAAGTACGTGATCGCGTAGTCCAGTCCGTACCAGTTCGCGTAGTTCCGGATGTACTCGATGTTCTTGGCCTTGGTCCACGCGTACGGATTCAGGTTCTCGTCCTGGCCGTCGTTGCCGAACTTCGAGCTGGACCCGGCGTAGATCAGTTTCGCGCCGTGCCCGGCCGTGAACTTCACCACCTCCTTGGTCCCCAGCATGTTGAAGTCCCAGGTCAGGTCGTGGTCCTGGAACGACTGGACGATCCGCGAATACTCACCCATGTGGAAGACCGTCTGCGGCGCGGGCAGGCCACGGTCGGCCCAGATCTTCGCGATGTCCGTCGTCGACCCGTCGATGTAGGTGACGCGGGGGTCGTTGACGTGGTTCTCCGGGGTCCCGATGAAGTAGTTGTCCAGGGAGACGATCGCCGCGTCGGGGTAATCGACCAGCAGCGACCTGATCAGTGCACCGCCGACGAAACCGGCACCACCGGTGACCAACAGCGTTCGGCTCAACGTTCTCCCCATCTCCAGATCCCTCGAAGCGCGACAAGGCTACCCAAGCCCCCGGGCCGGAAACCAACTGCTCACTTACCGTGGGCCGGCCCTAATCTCTCAGTGTCAACGACCGAGGGGAGAGCGGAGTGCGCCGCCGGGCCCTGATTCTTCTCACCCTGCTCCTCGGTGCGTGCACCACCGCGCCCGCCGGACCAGCGTGGATCCGGCTCGGCCTGCCCGGCGCGCCGAACGCCGATCTGCGGGCGATCGCCGACTGCGACGGCCGGTTCTACCTGGTCGGCGGTCACGTCGACGACGAAGGCGACACCCGGCCGGCCGGGTGGACCAGCGCCGACGCGATCTCGTGGGAACCGGTCGGGTTCGACCCGCTGCCCACCAGCCAGTACGGCCCGCAGAACGTGATCTCCGCGGTGGCGTGCGCGGCCGGACGGGTGGTCATGCTCGGCTCGGCGCGCGGCGGAGCGCACGGCAACCCCCGGGTGAGCACGTGGCACCGGCTGCCGAACGGGCGGATGGCCGAGAACGCGGCGCCCTTCGAGACGTACGGCGGTGACACCGCTGTCGACGTGGCACACCTGGCGGCCGGGCCGCGCGGCTTCGCGATCGCCGGCAACCGCTCCAGCGGCGCCGCGGCCTGGCTCTCCCCGGACGGCACCGGCTTCACGCTCTTCGAGAACGCACCCGGTCTGGCGTCGACAGCCGCCGCACCAACCGCCGCCCGGGACGCCGTCGCGCTGCCGGACGGCCGATGGCTGGTGATCGGCAGCCGCGGCAACCGGGCCGCCGCCTGGACAAGCCACGACGGCCGCCGCTGGCACCTGTCCACGCCACCCGGACCGGACGCGCCGCCGCCCGGATCGACCGCGCCGCCGGCCGGATCGGAGTGGTCGGAGATGCAGCGAGCGGTCGTGATCGACGGCACCGTGGTGGCGGCCGGCCCGCGCGGCACCTCTTTCGCCACCTGGCGGCTGCGCGACGACACCTGGACCGAGGAGCCGTCCTTCGGCGGCGCACCCAGCGGCGTGCAGTCGCTCGCGGCGGTCAGCGGACAACTGGTGCTGGCCGGCGGAGGCCTCTGGATCGCCGCGGACGGGCGGACCTGGCGACAGCGGACGACCCCGGAGACACCGGTGGCCGCAACCGGCCGCGACGACATCCTGCTGGTCGTCACGGCCGGCGCGGCCTACCGGTCAGTGTTCTGAAGCGAGGATCACCACGGCGCGGGCGCGGGCGGCGCCACCACCGGCGGACGGTCGTTGCAGGTGATGACGTTGGGCAGGTACGGCCCGAGCCAGCCGCCGTCGTTGCCGCCGAGGTCGGTGAGGCCGAACTCGGAGCCCGCCGGCGTGAAGTGGAACCGGCCGCAGTTGTTCACCCCGACCGCGCCGACGTTGCGGGCGTCGACGTTCTCGAAGCTCGCCGAGCCGCCCACTCGGGCACTGAGAACGCTCGTACCCGTACCGTCGACTTTGATGTCCTTGAACTTGACGCCGTTGATCGAGTAAAGGTCCTTCACCGGCCAGTCGGCCACCAGCATGATCGCGTTGTAGGTGTTGTCCAGGAAGTGGTCACCGGTCACCTGGACGTCCGCGTCGATGTCGCGCTCGAGGGCGTAGAACCAGATCGCCCCGAGCCCGATGTTCCAGTTCAGCTCGTACGTCCCGGCACGCACCGTGGTGTTGTCCGTGAAACGCAGCTTCCCGGTGAACGGCTGCGCGCCGAACCGGCTGCCCGCGTGCAGCGCGCTGCCCTCCCGGACCGGATCCGCGACCAGGTTGTTCGACACAATGATGTCGTTGCCGCCGTAGATCGCGATGCCGTTGGCCAGCGTCGGCGACTGAATCGTGTTGCGGTCGAAGGTGTTGCCGGAGTTGGTGGTCTTCTCCGCCCACATCGCGAGCGCGTCGTCGCCGGTGTTGCGCACGAAGTTGTCACGCACCAGCGAGCCGGTGACCCCGGTGTGGAAGTTCAGCCCGTCGGCGATCTGGTCGACGATGACGTTGCCGGTCACCCGGGTGTTCGACATCGGGCCGTCGAACCACAGGCCCACCTTGGTGTGCTGGATGTGCAGGCCCCGGATCGTGGAGTCGCTCATCGCCCCGCCGATACCGTTGACCTGGTCGGTGTCGATGCGCTCGCGCACGTCGCCCTGGATCGCGAAGTCGGCCAGGTGCACGTTGCGGCTGCCACCCTCCTCGGCGGTCCGACCGTAGAAGCCGACGCCCGTGTGCACCGAGCCGTCCGGTGCGGGTTCGCTGAGCGCCACCTCGCGGCCGCGCACGATCGTGTACCAGTTCCCGGCGCCGGTGATCGTCACGTCGTCGACCAGGATGTGCCGGTTCACCTGGAACACGCCCGGCGGCAGGTAGACGCGGCGGTGGGTCTTCTTGGCGTACGCGATCGCCTTCTCGATGGCCGGCGCCGCGTCCCGGCGCCCGGTCGGGTCGGCGCCGAAGGCCAGCACGTTGACCGCGGTGAGGTCGACCTTCGGCAGCCCGACCAGCTCGGAGTCGAGCAGGTCGATCGTGGTCGGCACGGTCTTCGCGGTGAGCCGGACCCTGTCGCCGGCCCGGTACGTGAGCCCGAGCAGCAGCCGCTGCTCGTCGTAGAAGTGGGCGGGCCGGAACGGCTTGGTGATCACCGGGCGCGGCTCGGTCGCGGCCGGCACGCACTGGCACTCGGTGATCCACCAGTCCGGGTGCAGCAGGTCGGCCTGGGGGTCGTTGGTGAACGGGTACTGGTTGTAGAGCCAGGAGTACTGCGAGGTCAGCGTCATCGTCCGGGTGCCGTGCTTCGTCGTCACGGCCAGCGGGGCGGTGATCCCGCCGCCGCCCGGCGCGTCCGGAATGCTGTATCGCACGGTGATCGCGTTGGCGGACCGGGGCAGCGTGAACTCGACCCACTCCCCCGGGTCCAGCGTCACGGCGGACCGGCCGGACGCCTCGGCGGGCAGTGTGTAAGCGGTCCGGTCCGGCCCGATGACCGTCCCGTTGGTGTTCGCGCGCTCGGCCTCCTGCTCCAGGAAGGCGACGGTGGCGCCGCGCCCAGCGACCAGAGCGGGGTCGAGAGCGGCTCGGGTGACGGCCGGTGCGGCCGTGGACGCGGTTGCTGGTGCGCCGGCGGCGGCCTGCGCGGTGCCGGTCACGCCGACCACCACGCCGACGGCCAGGGCGGTCCAGCGCGGTGGAACGCCGGCCCGCCTCGCTTTCAATGACATCGAGGGCTCGTTTCTCTTCGATTCCTCGTCAGGAACGACGGGGTTCCTCGTCAGGAGCGACGGGTGAGCCGACGATAGACGCCCGGTGATCTAACTCACAAGAGTACGTAGATGTTTTTCGTCTTTCTGCTCTCTTCTTGCAAGAGCAGGCCAATTAGTTACAGCCGGAAACGCTCCACCACGCGACGCAGGTCGTCGGACATCCCGGCCAGGTGCGCCGCGGCCCGGTCGGTCTCCGCGACGCCGGTGGTGGTCTGCTGCACGGACGCGGCCACCGCGGTGATGGTGTCGGCGACCCGGCCGCCGGCGCCGGCCGCCTCGGTGACGTTGCGGCTCATCTCGTTGGTGGTGACGGTCTGCTCCTCCACCGCCGAGGCGATGGTGGTCTGGAAGTCGTTGATCTGCCGGATGATCTCGCTGATCTCGGCGATCGCCGCCACCGCGCCGGCCGTGTCGGCCTGGATCGCCGAGACGCGCTGCCCGATGTCCTCGGTCGCCCGGGCCGTCTCCTGGGACAGCTCCTTGACCTCGCTGGCCACCACCGCGAAGCCCTTGCCCATCTCACCGGCCCGAGCCGCCTCGATCGTCGCGTTCAGCGCCAGCAGGTTGGTCTGCTCGGCGATCGCGGTGATCGTCTTGATCACGTCGCCGATCTCCGCCGACGACTCGCCCAGCTTGGCCATCACCGCGCTGGTGTTGGCGGTGACACCCACCGCGCGCGACGCCACCTCCGCGGCCTGGGTCGCGCTCTCGCTGATCTCCCGGATCGAGGCGCCCATCTCCTCGGCGCCGGCCGCCACCGTCTGGATGTTCAGCGACATCGTCGCGGCCGAGTCGGCGACCGTCGCGGCCTGCCGGGCACCCTCGTCGGCGCTGCTCGAGCTGACACGGCTGGTCTCGGCCAGCGAGCCGGCCTGTGCCGCCAGCGCCTTCGAGTGCGCGGCCAGGTCGGTGACGGTCTCCCGGAGGGTGCCGGTGGCCCGGCGCAGCGCGTCGGCCATGTGACCGAGTTCGTCGCGCTGCTCGACCCGCGGATCACCGGAGAGGTCGCCCGCGGCCACCTGGTCGAGCACCAGGCCGACCCGGCGCAGCGGGTGGACGATGAGGCGGGCCACGTAGAGGGCGCCGGCCACCGCGAGCACCAGCACCACGCTGAGCACCACGATCGTCTCGGTCCGCGCCTGCGTCACCATGTGATCGAAGTCCTCGCCCTCGAGCAGCGCCCGGTTGGCGTACTCGATCTCGGCCCCGAGCAGGCCCTCGTACGTCTTGCGCAGATCGCGGTTCGCGCCCAGGGCGATCTCGGTCGCCGCCGCGGGACGCTTCTCGAACAGCTCGAACTCCGCGGCCAGCGCGGTGAACCAGGCGTCGGTGGCCGCCTTGATCGCGTCGACGCGTGCCGCGGCGGCCGGCTCGGCGACCGCGCGGGCGTTCGCCAGCGCCTCGTCCACCTTCGCCTGACGGCCGAGCGCCTCCTTCGCGAAGTCGGCGTTGCCCTTGATCAGATAACCGCGCTCGTCGTTGGCGGCGCTCTTCGCCATCAGCGCCGCCTGGTTGAGATTGGTGCTGTACGGCAGCACCTTCGCGATCTCGCCGTTGCGGGTGTCCTGCAGCTGGGCGATCCCCAGGATGCTCAGCGCACCGGTCGCCACGGTCCCGGCGATCGCGATACCGGCGACCGCGAGCACCTTCGTGGAAACCTTGCGATCCCGGCACCACTGCGCCGGCCCACGATTAGCTGCCATGCCAATCCATCGGCCCGGCCGGGTAGGGACTTAGCCGACTAAAATCAACAGACCGTCAGAATTCACTCGGCGGGACGTTGAACGGCGTGATCACCTGCACCGCGGACGGGCGGGACCGGATCGGGCCGGGCAGCGCGCCCTGCGCCCGCAGGATCGCCAGGCAGGCGTGCCGCAGATCGGCGCCGAGATCCTGATGCAGCACCGCGGAGAGCTGCTGGGCGCGCAGCAACTCGACGTTCTCCCGGTCCAGGCCGTGCGCCACGAACACGTCATAGTTGCGGCGCTCGGCGGCGAACGCGGCGACGACTTCGGCGTTGCCGCAGGTGCCCGCCGAGTACACGGCACGGATCGACGGGTTCGCCGCGAGGGTGGCACGCACGAGCGAAACGCCGGCGCTGTCGACGGTGAGCAACCGCCGGGCGGGCGCTCGTTCCACCAGCACCGCGCGGAATCCGGCTTCCCGGTCACCTCTGCCGTTGATCACCAGCACGTCGCCGGCCCGGTCGGCGAGCCGCTGCTCGACCAGGTATGCCGCGGTCGCACCGGAGTCGAAGTCGGAGACGCCGACGTGGGCGATCCGCTTGCCGGCCGGCAGGTCGCCGTTGAGCGTGACCACCGGAACGCCCAGCCGGGCGACCGCGTCCGCCACGTCCGGGCCCGGTGGAGCCATCACGATCGCTCCGTGCGAGCGGGACCGGCCGACCTGATCGAGGGCCTGGATCAGGTCGGCACCGGGTTCGACCGTGGCGAATCGCGGCTTCAGGACAGCCGGGGCAAAATCCGGCACCTCGGCCTCCACCGCCGCCCGGACCGCGGCCCCGTTGCGCCGCGAGGTGAACAGGATCACGTCGATCAGAAAGGTGCGCCCGCCGAGCGGCGCCTGGGACTCCTGCCGGTCGAGTTCGGCGATCGCCTGATGCACCTGACGGATGGTGCTGTCCCGCACGCCCCCGCGGTTGTGCAGCACGCGATCCACGGTGGCCTGGCTCAGCCCGGATTGCGCGGCGATCTCCCGGATGCGGTACGGGTGCTTCACACGTACCAGAGTGAGGGTTTTTTGATGGTCTATGGAAGGTCCTTGATGTGTTTCCAACCCCTTCGCGTGACGAATTGAACCCGGATTAGGCTCGCACCGTGCCCGTGATCTCTCGCCTGACCGATCAGGGCGTCGAGGTCTTCGACGCCGCGCTGGACCTCCTGCACACGATCCCGGCCCCGAGCGCGGAGTCGCACGCGGTCACGTCCACGTTGGACGGCATCGCTCTGGTGACCGATTCAGCGGTGGCGCTCGTCCGCCCCGACGGCACCGAGGTGTGGCGTCTCGAGCTCGGCGCGCAGCGGCCCCGGGGCAACAGTTGTGCGGGCTGTGCCTTCTCCCCCGACGACCGCCTGCTCTGGGTCTACCTGCCCAACGAGATGGCCGGTCGGGACGGCGGTGACCAGTGGCTGATCGTCGAGGCGGCCACCGGAGAGGTGCGACGGCGGCACGCGCTGCCGACCGCTGGACACGGCGGCAGTCATCTCGCCCTGAGCGACGGCCGGATGCTGCTGGATGTCGGCGAGGGCCAGGACGGCACCCGGATCTTCCTGGCCGGGCCGGACGGCGAGGTGCGGGCGTTCCCGTGGATCGACCGCTCGGTGTCCGACGTCTCGCCGGACGAGAGTCAGTTCATGACCGTGCACCACGAGCAGGAGGACGTGGCCTTCCACGCGTTCCCCGGCGGTGAGGTGCTGGCCCGGGTGGAGATCGCGGAGGCGTCCTTCGAGTGGACCGGCGGTTATCTGGATGCCGACACCGCGATCGTGGTGATCTCCGGCGAGGATTCCCGAGGGGACGAGTGGTGGCGGCACTTCCGCGTCTCCACCAGCACCGGTGAGGTGCTCGGTGAGCTGCCGATCGTCACGATCGACCCGTACGACCTGAGGCCGATGGGCGACGGCACCTTCGTGATCACGGACACCGACGGAACACTCCGGCGGATGTGATCTAGCGCCGCGTTGGCTAAGGTGGTTCCTGCCCGTTCGAGAGGCGCTGCAACGGATCCGCGGATCCGCCACGCTCGGCCGGGTTCAATGACGCAAGGGCGCCTCCTGAGAGGGAGGAGCCCTCTTTTCATGTCCGAGAAGTTCCGTTCCATCAACGGCCTCGACTTCGCGGTGGCCGACCTGAGCCTGGCCGAGGCCGGCCGGCACCAGCTGCGTCTCGCCGAGCACGAGATGCCCGGCCTCATGTCTCTGCGCACCGAGTTCGGTGACTCGAAGCCGCTGGCCGGCGCCCGGATCGCCGGCTCGCTGCACATGACCGTGCAGACCGCCGTGCTGATCGAGACGCTCGTCGCGCTCGGCGCCCAGGTCCGCTGGGTCTCCTGCAACATCTTCTCCACCCAGGACGAGGCGGCCGCCGCGGTCGTCGTCGGCGACGGCACCGTCGACGCGCCCACCGGCGTCCCGGTCTTCGCCTGGAAGGGCGAGACGCTGGAGGAGTACTGGTGGGCCACCATGCGGCTGTTCGATTTCGGCAACGGCCTCGGCCCGAACATGATCCTCGACGACGGCGGTGACGCCACCCTGCTCGTGCACAAGGGCGTCGAGTTCGAGGGTGCCGGCGCCGTGCCGCAGCCCACCGAGGACGACGTCCACGAGTACCGGATCATCCTGGAGACCCTGCGGGGCAGCCTGGCCTCGGACGCGCAGCGGTTCACCAAGATCGCCGCAGAGATCAAGGGCGTCACCGAGGAGACCACCACCGGCGTGGCCCGGCTCTACAAGCTGGCCAAGGAGGGCACGCTGCTCTTCCCGGCGATCAACGTCAACGACGCGGTCACCAAGAGCAAGTTCGACAACAAGTACGGCATCCGCCACTCGCTGGTCGACGGCCTGAACCGGGCCACCGACGTGATGCTCGGCGGCAAGCTCGCCGTGGTCTGCGGCTACGGCGACGTCGGCAAGGGCTCGGCGGAGACGCTGCGCGGCCAGGGCGCCCGCGTCGTCGTCACCGAGGTGGACCCGATCTGCGCGCTGCAGGCGGCGATGGACGGCATGCAGGTCGTCCGGATCGAGGACGTGGTCGGCGAGGCCGACATCTTCATCACCACCACCGGCGGCACCGACATCATCACGGTCGACCACCTGTCGGCGATGAAGCACAACGCGATCGTCGGCAACGTCGGTCACTTCGACGACGAGATCGACATGGCGGGCCTGGCCAAGGTCGCCGGCATCGAGAAGGTCGAGATCAAGCCGCAGGTGCACGAGTGGCGCTTCCCGGACGGCCACTCGGTGATCGTCCTGTCCGAGGGCCGGCTCATGAACCTCGGCAACGCCACCGGCCACCCGAGCTTCGTCATGTCGAACTCGTTCACCAACCAGGTGATGGCCCAGATCGAGCTCTGGACCAAGCCGGGTGAGTACGACAAGCAGGTCTACGTCCTCCCCAAGCACCTGGACGAGAAGGTGGCGCGCCTGCACCTGGACGCCCTGGGCGTACGCCTCACCACCCTCACCAAGAAGCAGGCGGAGTACCTGGGCGTGGACATCGACGGGCCGTTCAAGCCCGAGCACTACCGCTACTGATCCACTTCTGATTTGCGAGATCGGGCCGGGCAGGCGGCATCCCCGCAAGCCCGGCCCGGTCCCGTTCGGGTGAGCGACCAATGCGCCCGTTTCATCCCGATATCCTGCGGTTATGCCTTTTCGTAACCTCATCGCCGCGCTGGGCGTCCTCGCCGCTGTGCTGGCACCCGCCGCCGTCGCGCAGGCGCATCCGCAGACCCCGCCGCTCGCACCGGCCGTGGTCCGGCCGGTCGGACCGGACGCCGACTTCCTGATCGCCGCGCACCAGGCGAACCTGGCCCAGATCAAGATCGGCAAACTGGCTGGTCGCAAGGCCGCCGGCACTCCGGTCCGCGACCTCGGGCGCGAATTCGCCTCCTACCACCGCAAGCTCGACGTGTCGGTGCGCAAGGCCGCCGCCGCCATGGACGTCAACCTGCCCAGCACGCCGAACTCCGAGCAGAAGACCCTGATCGCGCAGTACAGGGCGGCCTCGGGCGCGGAGTTCGACACCCTGTTCGTGTCCACCCAACTGGCCGCGCACGAGCTCGCCCTGAAGCTTGCGAAGATCGTGCTGGCCACCGGCACCGAACCGGCCGTCCGGAAGATCGTCACATCGGCCATCCCGGTCGTCGAGCAACACCAGGCCGCCCTACACAAGATCAGCGATCATTCACACAGGTGATCCATCACCGGATCGGTGATGCCGCCCGTCAGTGATCAATCACCAGCAGCGACAATGATCAAATGAAACCCGAGGAGATCCTCCTTTTCGCCCTGGGCGCCGTCGCGGTGATCGTGGCGGTCCGCTGGGTCACCGAGAAGACCGGCCTCCCCGCGGCCGTGCTGCTGACCCTGATCGGCATCATCTACGCCTACATGCCGGGCCCGAACGTCGAACTCGAGCCCGAGTGGATCCTCACCTTCATCCTGCCACCGCTGCTCTACAACGCGGCACTCGATTCCTCACTGCTGGACATCCGGCGCAACATGCGTACGGTGATCAGCCTCTCCGTGGTGCTGGTGCTGGTCACCGCACTCCTGATCGGCGTCGGCTTCTCCCTGTGGGTAGCCGGCGCCACCCTCGCGGCCGGTGTCGCTCTCGGCGCCGCGGTGGCACCGCCCGACCCGGTGGCGGCTCTCGCCGTCGGCCGCAGGGCGGGCCTGCCAGGCAAACTGGTCACCCTGATCCAGGGCGAGGGCCTGCTCAACGACGCCACCGCGCTGACCATCCTGACCGTGGCGGTGACCGCGGAGCAGACCGACAACTTCAACTTCGACAACGCGGTCGGCAAGTTCGTGATCTCCGCGTTCGGCGGTGTCCTGGTCGGCATCGCGGTCGCGTACGCCGTACGCATGCTCAAAGCCCTGCGCGCCGACCCGCTGAACTCCAACGCGCTCTCCCTGATCACCCCGCTCGCCGCGTACCTGATCTGCGAGAACTCGTTCGTCCACCACTACGTCTTCATCTCCGGCGTCCTCGCCGTCGTGGTGGCCGGCCTGATCATCGGCCACGACACTCCTCGCTACGCCACCGGCGCCAGCCGCCTGCAGACGAGCGCCGTCTGGCGGCTGATCGACTTCCTGCTGGAGGGCGCGGTCTTCCTGCTGATCGGCATGCAGGTGCCGGACGTGCTGCGGGGCCTGTCCAACTACTCGACCAGCACGATCGTCATCGCGCTGTCGATCACCCTCGGCGTCGTCCTGCTGCTGCGCCCGCTCTGGCTGGTGGCGACCCAGCTCCTGCCCCGGCCGCTGCACACCCGTCTCGGCGGCCAGGAGGGCAGCGAGGCGGACGACGACAACAGCACCACGATGCGCGAGGCCCCGCTGAACAGCAAAGAGGTGACGGCGCTGAGCTGGGCCGGCACCCGGGGCGTCATCACGCTCGCCGCGGTGTTCACCCTGCCGCACGGCTTCCCGGACCGCGAACTGCTGTTCTTCTGCGCGATCTCGGTGGTGCTGGTCACCCTGGTCGGCCAGGGCCTGACGTTCGCACCACTCGTGCGCCGCCTGGGCCTGCGCGCCAACGAGAAGGACAAGGCCCGACTGCGCAACGAGGCCCGCTCGGCGGCGGTGCGGGCCGCCCTGGACCGGCTCGACGACATCCAGGAGCAGCAGCACGACAACGTCGAGGAGGAGGCCATGGAGACCATGCGCCGCCAACTCGAGGTACGCCTCGACCGCTACCGACGCCGCCTGGACCTCCTCGACCAGGTGGAGTCCCACGAACTGCCGAAGTCCCCCCAGTACGAAGCAGCCCTCATGGTCCGCCAGGCGGTCATCGACGCGGAGCGCGAGGAGTTGCTCCGCTGGCGCGACGCCGGCCGCCTCAACGACGACAGCCTCCGAGTCCTCAACCGCGAACTCGACCACGAAGAACTCGTCCTCCCCAAACGCCCCAAGGACTAACCCGCGTGTGGAGTTGAGGCGCGCACCGGGGCCAAACTCCACACACAAACAAGCGCTCAACCCAACGTGTGAAGTACGACCCCCATACACACCCCAACTCCACACACCAAAAGCCACCCAACCCAGTGTGTGGAGTTCGGCCGCGGAGCGGGGCCGAACTCCACACACGAGGGTTCAGGCGGGGATGTCTCGGCGGTGGAGGGTGAGCAGGCCGGCGCCGCCCAGCGCCACCGCGACCACCGTCAACACCACCAACGGCAGCGCACTCAGCTCCGACCCCGGCAGGTGCGGAACGTGCGTGAACGGCGACAGGTCCAGCACCCACTGGTCAACGGAGAGCAACGGCCCCACGAGCAGGACCAGCAGGCAGACCGCGATCGCACCCCAGGCCACCGCCGCCAGCCGCGGCAGCACACCGATCAGCAACATCGTCACGCCGGCCAGCACCCACACGGCCGGCAGCTGAGCCATCGACGCGCCGAGTACCGGGCCGAGGTCACGGTGCACGAGACCCGCGAGCAGCCCCTCAGCGAACAGCGCACAGGCCGGCCCGAGCAGCGCGAACAGCAGGTGACTGCCGGCCCACGCGTATCGGCTCACCGCCGTACTCAGCAGCGCCTCCGCATGCCCCGACTGTTCCTCATCGCGCATCCGCAGCGCCGCCTGCACCGCGTAACACGCCGCGATCAGCCCGCACATAGCCGCGGTAGTCGCGAAGTAGGCGTCGCTGATCGCCCCCGCGCCCCCGATCCTGGTGAACATGTCGCTGACCCCACCGGCGTCCTCAGCGATCTGCACCACACTGCTGCCGACACCACCGAAGATCAGGCCCAGCGCCGCGAACCCAGCCGTCCAGCCCGCGAGCAGCCCCCGGTGCAGCCGCCAGGCCAGCGCGACGGGCGAGCGAAGACCCGCGGCCGCCGTCGCCGGTCCGAGCCGTTGGGCGAGCAGGCCAGCGCCGAGGTCACGCTTCTTCAGGAGGTACGCCGAAAGCACGCACAGTCCGAGCGAGGAGGCGACGGCGAGTAGCGCCGGACCGAAATTGTTCACGCCGTAGGGAAAGATCCGATGCACCCAGCCGATCGGTGACAGCCAGGACAGCCACTCCAGGCGCCCGTCCCCGAGCGTCGAGATGTCGCCGCCGAGGCGGAGCACGTACGTCGCTCCAAGAACCACGACCGCGAGCGTGCGCGCCCCGCGTGCCCCGCCGCTGACCTGGGCAGCGACCCCGCCCACGCCGGCGAAGATCCAGCCGGAGAGCGTGAACACCGCACCCAGCGCGATCGACCCGCCGGCCGGCTGTCCCGCGTTGATCATCGTGACCGCCACGATCACGCCCGCGACCAGGCAGGCACCGGCCGTCGCCAGCAGCGCGGCGGCGAGCGGGGCGAACCGGCCGACCACAGTGGCGCCGATCAGCTCGGTCCGCCCGGCCTCCTCGTAGGCGCGGGTGTGCCGGATGACGGTGAGCAGCGCGGCCAGCCCGATCATGACCGGGATGAATCCGCCCCGCCAGACCACGAGCTCGCCGAGGCTGTATCCGTGCAGCGGACCGTAGAGCGCCACGAACCCGGCGTTCTCGGCGCTGAGCCGCGCGTAGTCGATCCGCTCCTGATCAGTGGCGAACAGCGTCTCGAAGCTGGCGAGGTAGACCGCGGGCAGGACGCCGAACACCAGGATCCAGATCGGCATGATGACCCGGTCGCGCCGCAGGATGAGCCGGATCAGCCGGCCGCACCCCGTCATTTCTCACTCCTCGCGTAGTGCCGCAGGAACAGCTCCTCCAGCGAGGGCGGCTGGCTGACCAGGCTGCGCACCCCGGCGGCGACCAGTGCCTGCAGGGCGGGCTCCAGCGCGTCGGCGTCCACGTCGAACGTCACCCGGCCGTCGTCGCCGACCAGGTCGTGCACGCCGGAGAGGGTGGCGAGACCGTTCACCGGGCCGGTCAGCTCGGCGCGGATGCTGGTCCGGGTCAGGTGCCGCAGGTCGTCGAGGGTGCCGGTCTCCACCGCACGCCCGGCCCGGATGATGGTCAGGCGGTCGCAGAGCACCTCGACCTCGGCGAGGATGTGGCTGGAGAGCAGCACCGTCCGGTCACCGCGCCGTTTCTCCTGCAGGATCACCTCACGGAAGACCTCCTCCATGAGCGGGTCCAGGCCGGAGGTGGGCTCGTCGAGGATGAGCAGCTCCACATCGGAGGCGAGCGCCGCGACCAGGGCGACCTTCT
The DNA here is from genome assembly GCF_040681145.1 of Actinoplanes sp. NPDC051861. Lineage (NCBI taxonomy): Bacteria > Bacillati > Actinomycetota > Actinomycetes > Micromonosporales > Micromonosporaceae > Actinoplanes > Actinoplanes sp. NPDC051861. Next base: position 14,745 of record NZ_JBFAYE010000002.1, on the reverse strand, counting down.
GCCGGTTGCCCTTCGAATACGCCCGGCCCTTCTTGCGCGGGTCCAGTTCGAAGCGCTCGATCAGGTCGTCGCGGCGTTTCTTGTCGAGGCCACCGCGCAGCCGGCCGAGCAGGTCGATCACCTCGCCGCCGGTGAGGTTCGGCCAGAACGTGACGTCGCCCGGCACGTACGCCAAGCGGCGGTGCAGCGCCGTCGCGTCGGCCCACGGGTCGCCGCCGAGCAGCCGCGCGGTCCCGCCGTCCGGCCGCATCAGCCCGAGCAGGATCCGGATGGTGGTGGTCTTCCCGGCGCCGTTGGGGCCGAGGAAGCCGTGCACCTCGCCGGTCCGCACCGTCAGGTCGAGCGAGTCCAGGGCGGTGACCGCCCCGAACCGTTTGATCAGTCCGTCGACATCAATTGCCTCGGTCATGACACTCCCTCAGGGGTTGCCCAGCCGATCCAGTGCCTTGAGTGCCTGGTCGGTCTGTTCGGGAGTGAGTAGCGGCTGCGAGAAGATCTCGATCGACGCCCGGATCATGCGCAGGTAGCCCGGTATCTCCCGGACATCCTCGCCGAGCACGGCCGTGAGCTGGTCGCCCATCAGGAACATGCCCATCTTCATGGCGCCCAGGACAGCCACGTACGCCCGCCGGTCGGACGTCTCGAGGTGGGTGCTCGCCAGCCAGATCTCGCCCTGCTCGACCGCCTGCTTGAACATGGCCGCGCCCCGGGGGGAGCCGTCCATCAGTGACCGCACCAGGTATTGCTGGAGGGCCACCACCTCGGGTGTCAGCGGGCCGATCGTCTGCGAGTCGGTGAATCGCATCTGCAGCTGGACGATCTGGCCCATCGCCCACTCGTCGCAGGCGTCGCGCAGGCCCTCCTTCGACCCGAAGTGGTGCCTCAGCAGTCCCGACGAGACGTCGGCGGCCTGCGCGATGTCCCGGATCGTGGCGCCGGTGATGCCGCGCTCGGTGAAGAGCGCGATCGCGGCGTCACGGATCCGGGCGCGGGCGGTCAGGTCACTGTCACTACTCACACGTGTAGCGTACTACACGCGCGTGTAGCTAGGCGGTCTTCGATGCCCCGTTCACTGTCGCCTCGGTGACACCGCTGCTCTGCAGTCCCCACCGGGTCAGCAGCTCGGTGTAGGTACCGGAGTCGATCAGCCGCTGCAGCGCCGCCTGCAGGCAGTCCCGCAGCGCCTTGTTCTCCTTGTCCACGGCGATGCCGAACTGGCCCGGCTCGTACTGCTCGTCGTTGGCGAGCTGGTAGAAGGCGCTGGTCCGCGAGTCGGCGACCAGGTAGGCCGCGGGCGGGGAGTCGATCAGCACGGCCGCCACCCGCCCGGTGCGCAGCTGCACGAGAGCGTCCGCGTTCGTACGGCGTGAGTCGATGACGATCGGCCAGGCCGCGCACTCCTTCTTCTGCAGGCGCTGCAGGATCTCCTCCTGCAGGGTGCCGTGCTCGGTCGCCACCTTCTGGCCGCAGAGGTCCTTCATGGCCGAGATCGTCCGGGGGTTGCCCCGCTGCACCACGATCGCGGTGCCGGCGTTCAGGTAGTCGACGAAGTCGGCCTTGTCGCGCCGCTCGGGCGTGTCGGTCATCGACGAGAGCACACCGTCGTACGTGCCCGCGTCGACCTCGTCCAGCGCGGTGCTGAACACCCCGGTCACCATGTCGACCCGGATGCCGAGGACGTCACCGAGCGCGGCGGCCAGGTCCGGCGAGAAGCCGATGACCGTACGCCCGTCGGCCGCGAAGTACTCCATCGGCGCGTAGCTGGCGTCGGTCACCAGTCGCATCGAGCCGCGGGCGCGCACCGACTCGGGCAGCCGAGCGTGCAGGTCCTGATCCATCGCCACGGCGCCGGTCGCGTCCAGGACGCTCGCCTGCGTACTCGCCTTCTCGGCCGTGCCGCATCCCGCGATCGCGAGCACCAGGAGGGTGCCGGTCGCCGCCAGAGTCCGTCGGAAATACCTCATAGTCCTGCCCCCTCCAGTACCGGTGCTGTTACAGAAATCTCGGGCCATGGCGCCGGGCGGCCGAAGAAGTAGCCCTGCGCCTGGTCACAGCCGGCCGCGGCCAGCCAATAGCCGATCTCGGCCGTCTCCACCCCTTCGGCGGTGACGTGGCTGCCGAGACCGTGGGCGAGCTCGATCACCGACCGTACGATCGCCTGACTCTGCGGGTCGCGGACCACGTCGGAGACGAACGCGCGGTCGATCTTGATTTCGGTGATCGGCAGGCCGCGCAGGTACGCCAGACTGGTGTAACCCGCGCCGAAGTCGTCGACCGAGATGCCGACGCCCAGCTCACCGAGCTCCATGATGGTGCGGAGCACGCTGTCCGTGTCGGACGCCAGCGCGGTCTCGGTGATCTCCAGGATCAGCCGCTCCGGCGGGGTGCCGAACTCGACCAGCATGTCCCGGACGAGCTGCGGGAACCCGGGCACCTCGAGGTTGCGGGCCGACACGTTCACCGACAGCGACCAGTCCCAGCCGTACGCCGTCCACCGCGCCTGACCGGCCAGCGCCCGGCGCAGTACCCACTCGGTCAGCGGCACGATCAGGCCGGAGTGCTCGGCGGCGGGCAGGAACTCGCCCGGCGGGAGCAGCCCACGCTGCGGGTGCTGCCAGCGCACCAGCGCCTCCACGCCGCTGATCTCGCCGGCCGGGAGACCGACCTTCGGCTGGTAGAAGAGCACCAGTTCGTCGCGCTCCAACGCGTGCCGCAGCTCGGCCTGGATCACCAGCCACTGATGCGACTGCCCGGTGTCGCCACCTGCGTACACGACGACGTCCGCCGCGCCGCGCTTGCCCTGGTACATGGCCGTGTCCGCACGCTGCTTCAACTTCTCCAGCTGCAGCCCGTGCTCGGGATAGAGAGCCACGCCGAAGCTCGCCTCGATGCTCAGCGGCACGCCGTCGAGGACCATCTCGTCGGAGACCCTGTCGCGCATCGACTCCAGCAGGGCAACCGCCTCGTCGCGGGCGCGGCCGGGCAGCAGGATGGCGAACTCGTCGCCGCCCAGCCGCGCCAGCAGGTCGTCCGGCCCGAGCGCGGAACCCATCCGGTCCGCGACCACCCGCAGCAGCTCGTCGCCGGCGTGGTGGCCGAGGGTGTCGTTGACCTCCTTGAAGCGATTGAGGTCGACCAGCACGATGGCGCCGATCGCCCCGTTGCGCTCGGCGTTCCCCAGTACCACCTCGGCATGCGCCCGGTACGCCGCCCGGTTCGGCAGGCCGGTCAGCGCGTCGTGGGTGGCCTGGTACTCCTGGCGGGCCGCGTACCGGCTCAGCGACCGGGTGGTGGACCAGGCCAGCAGGGCCAGCACCAGATAGAGGGCGACCAGCGCGCCACCCAGCCGCCACCAGGTACGTTCCATCTGCGCGTGGATCTGGTCGGCGATCGCGTCGTACGGCAGATACACCTCGAGGACGCCGACCGACTGCCCGGAGGCGCTCGCCACCTGCGGCTGGACCACCCGGATGACCTGGATCTGCTCGGCCATCACGGCGGCACGGGACTCGCCCGCCGCCGCGGCCTGGAAGTCGGGGTCCGAGGTCAGCACGCCGCCGCTGGTCGAGCCGTCGTCGGAGAAGACCACCCGGCCGGTGAAGCTGCGCAGCCGCAGCCGCAGCACCGAACCGCGGAACACGGCCTGCTCGGTGGCGGCCCGCATCCCGTCGAGCTGCGCGGTGGTCAGGCCGTCGTTGAGCCCGTCGCTCGGCAGCGTCTCACCGGTGTTCAGCGCGGGCGCGATCGCCATCTCGGCGATGACCGCCGCCTGCGAGAGTCCCTGCGCTCGACCTTGCTCGGCGGCGTCCGCGCGATAGGTCTGCACCATCATCGCGCCCAGCGCCATGACGGGCACCAGGCTGGCCGCGGCGTATGTCGCGAACAGCCGGGTGCTCGTGCGTGCGCCAGGACGCCTGCGGGCTCGGCGGGGGAACATGCGACACAGATCGACGTGACCCGCCGCACCTTGAGGGATTCAGCCCCGCAGCATCGGAGCAAGTGTCGCGGTGATCCACTGCTCCAGCGTCGTGGGCGTGGTGGTCACCGCGGTCCGCGCCTGTTCCGGCCGGAAGTCGTCGCGGGTCCCGGCGGTCATGCCGACCAGTGCGCCCGCCGCCGCGTCGGAGAGGCCGGCCTGCCGGAGCCCGTCGAGCATCGCCTCGTCCGGCACGACGTCGAGGCGCACCTTCACCCCGGTGGCCGCCGCGATCGCCTCGGCGACACCGGCCCAGGTCAGATCGGCGGGGCCGTGCACGGCCTGAACCACCGTGCCGGACCAGCCGGCGGCGAGCAGCCGGGCCGCGGCGACCTCGCCGACGTCGCGCGGGTCGACCCAGGGCACCGGACGGTCGGCCGGCATCGTGGTGGTGAGCCGGCCCTCGCGCAGCTCGTCCAGGTTGCCGAGCAGGTTGGTGAAGTAGTAGCCGTTGCGGAGCACGGTCACGTCGGCACCGGTCGCCGTGAACACCTCCTCGGCGTGTGCCAGCCCGTCGATCAGGCCCGCGCCGTGGCGCCGCTCCGCTCCGACACTGCTGATCAGCACGACCCGGCGTACGCCTGCTGTTTTGATCGCGGCGGCGCCGCTCTCCGCCACCGTGACCATCTCGCCCAGCGGGTCCACCGCGGTGAAGTTCTCCGGCGTCACCCAGAGCAGTGCGTCCAGCCCGGCCGCGGCACCGGCGACGAAATCCCGGTCCCGCAGGTCACCGGTGCGCACCTCGGCCGCCTCGGCCAGCCCGGGCTCGAGCCGCCCGGGATCGCGCACCAGCAGCCGTGGCCGCTCGCCCGCCTGGACGAGCAGGCGTGTCACCCTCGATCCGACATTTCCCGACGCTCCGGTAACCCCGATTGTCATGCCTTGGCTGTACCCGCCTCATCCGCGGCGGAACCCGGCGCCGGCGCCGCTCCCGTCATGATCGCCACCGCGTCGGACATGGAGTGGGACTGCGGGGTGATCACCGCGACCCGGCGGCCGAGACGCTGGATGTGGATGCGGTCGGCGACCTCGAAGACGTGCGGCATGTTGTGGCTGATCAGGATGACCGGCAGCCCGCGGTCCCGGACGTCGCGGATGAGTTGCAGCACCCGGTTGCCCTCCTTGACGCCGAGCGCCGCGGTGGGCTCGTCGAGGATCACCACCTTGCTGCCGAAGGCGGCGGACCGGGCGACCGCCACCGCCTGCCGCTGGCCGCCGGAGAGCGACTCCACGGCCTGGCCGATGTTCTGCAGGGTGGCCACGCCGAGCTCGCTCATGTGCCGGGCGGCCTCCGAGCGCATGTGCTTCTTGTCCAGCATCCGGAAGACCGATCCCAGCGGGCCGGCCCGGCGCTCCTCGCGGCCGAGGAACAGGTTGTCCGCGATGTCGAGACCCGGTGCGACCGCGAGAGTCTGGTAGACGGTCTCGATCCCGGCCGTGCGGGCCTCCATCGGGTTGCGGAACTGCACCGTCTTGCCGTCCAGCAGGATCTCCCCGGAGTCCGGGATCAGCGCGCCGGAGAGCGCCTTGATCAGGCTGGACTTGCCGGCGCCGTTGTCGCCGATCACCGCGAGGATCTCGCCGGGCAGCAGTTCCAGGTCGCTGCCGTCGATCGCGACGACCCGGCCGTACCGCTTGGTGAGTCCCCTCGCCTCGAGAACCGGAGTCGTCATCAGCCCTTCACCTTCCTGATCCACTGGTCCAGCGAGACCGCGATCAGCACCAGCAGGCCGATCGCGAAGCCCTGCCAGACCACCTCGACGCCGGCCAGCTGCAGGCCGTTGCGGAAGACACCGACGATGAGCGCGCCGATCAGCGTGCCGATCACCCCGCCGCGGCCGCCGAACAGGCTCGTGCCGCCGAGCACGACCGCGGTGATCGAGTCCAGGTTGTACTCGGTGCCGACGTTCGGGCTGGCCGAGGCGAGCCGCCCGATGAGGATCCAGCCGGCCACCGCGTAGAGCAGCCCGGCCGTGGTGTAGACCGAGAACAGCACGCGACCGGTGCGGATGCCGGCGAGCCGGGCCGCCTCGATGTCGTCACCGGTGGCATAGACGTGCTTGCCCCAGGCCGTCGAGCTGAGGACGTACGCGAAGAAGCCGAACAGCAGCAACATGATGATCGTTCCGTAGCTGAGCCGGAAGTTCCCGATCGGGATCGACTCGCCGGTCCACGTCATCAGCCCCGGCATGTCCGCGCCACGGACCGTCTCGCTGTTGCTGACCACCGAGTTGAGCGAGAAGAAGATGGTCAGCGTGCCCAGCGTGACGATGAACGGTGGCAGCTTGATCCGGGTGACCAGCATGCCGTTCAGCGCGCCCATCGCGGTGCCGCAGGCGAAGCCGAGCAGCAGCGCGATCGGCCCGGGTATCCCGGCGTCGGTGCAGAAGAGCGCCATCAGGATCGACGAGAAGACCGCGATCGCGCCGGCCGACAGGTCGATGCCCGCGGTCAGGATGATCAGGGTCTGCCCGAGCGCCAGCGTGGCGATCACGGTGACCTGCAACAGCACCAGGGAGAGGTTCGCCGCCGAGAAGAAGCGGGCGTTGACGATCGAGAAGGCGATGATCGCCACGATCAGGACGGCCAGCGGGCCGAGCACCGGGTTGCTGTGCAGCCGGTGCTGCAGGCGCAGGCCGAACGAGTCGTGTTGGCGGGTCTCGAAGTCCGCGGTGGCGGTAGCCATGGTCAGCCCCAGCAGTTCTGCTTGCCCCACGCGGAGTCCTTCGCCTCCACGCCGGCCTGCGGCTCGTCGGTGATCAGTTCGACGCCGGTGTCCACGAAGCTCTTACCGGCGGTGTTCTGCGGCAGCGTGCCGTCCTTCGCGTACTGCGCGATGGCCTCGACGCCCATCTGCGCCATCTTGATCGGGAACTGCATCGAGGTCGCACCGATCACGCCGGCCGCGACGTTGTCCACACCCGGGCACCCGCCGTCGACCGAGACGACCGTGACGTCGCGCTCCTTGCCGGCCGCCTTGAGCGCCTCGTACGCCCCCGCTGCCGCCGGCTCGTTGATGGTGTAGACCAGGTTGATCGACGGATCCTTCTGCAGCAGGTTCTCCATCGCGGTCCGCCCGCCCTCCTCGTTGCCGTCGGTGACGTCGTGGCCGGCGATCCGCGGGTCGTTCTCGTCGCCGATCCGGGCCGGGTCGCCCACCTGGATGCCGAAGCCCTCCATGAACCCCTGGTCGCGCTGCACGTCGACGGAGACCTGGTTGGCGTTGAGGTCGAGCATCGCGATCCTCGCCTGCTTGCCCTCGGAGTCGAACTTCGCCTTGGCCCACTGCCCGATCAGGCGGCCGGCCTCGAAGTTGTCGGTGGCGAACGTGGCGTCCGCCGCGTCGGGCGGATCGACCGGCGTGTCCAGCGCGATGACCAGCATGTCCGCCTCGTGTGCCCGGTCGATGGCGGGCACGATGGCCTTGGAGTCGTTCGGGGTGATCAGGAAGCCCTTGGCGCCGAAGGAGATCAGGTTCTCGATCGCCAGCACCTGTGACTCGTTGTCGCCGTCCACCTTCCCGGCGAACGTCTGGAGCTCGACCCCGTACTGGGCGGCGGCCTCCTGCGCGCCCTTCTTCATGGTCACGAAGAACGGGTTGGTGTCGGTCTTGGTGATCAGTCCGACGACCGGTTCGCCGGAACCTCGGTTGCAGGCCGTCAGGCCCGCGAGCAGCAGGACCGCACAACCGGCGGCCGCGAGCAACGGTGATCGCTGGCGCATGCCTCCTCCGGGCTTCGAGAGACGAGACATCGAAAGACAACGTTGTCTTGGAGTAGACGCCCAGCCCTCCGGAGTGTCAACAATGAGTTTCCAACACGTTGCGCCGAGTGATCGTGGGAGTGGGCCATGGCGCGGCCGACCATGAACGACGTCGCCCGTACCGCCGGCGTCAGCCTGAAAACCGTGTCCCGTGTGGTCAACGGCGAGCCGACGGTCGCCCCTGACCTGGCCGCCCGCGTGCGTGCGGCGGTCGAGTCGCTCGACTACCGGCCGCACCTGGGCGCCAGCATGATGCGGCGGCAGGACCGGCGGACCCGGACCATCGGGGTGCTGCTGGAGGACGTGTCCAACCCGTTCTCGGCCGCCCTGCACCGGGCGATCGAGGACCAGGCCCGCAGCCGCGGGGTGCACGTGCTGGTCGCCAGCCTGGACGAGGACGAGCGCCGCGAACGGGATCTGGCGCGCGCGTTCCGGCAGCGGCAGACCGACGGCCTCATCGTGGCGCCGACCGCTTCCGATCAGTCATACCTGACCCGGTTCACCGGTACGCCGGTGGTCTTCGTGGATCGCGGCCCGAGCGGTTTCCAGGCCGACACGGTGGTCTCCACCAACGTCGCGGGCGCCGCCGGTGCGGTGCGGCACCTCGTCGCGCACGGGCACCGGCGCATCGCGTTCCTCGGCGACTACCAGCGCATACCCACCGCGGGCGACCGGTTCCGCGGCTACCTGCAGGCGCTCGGTGGCCGGGCCGGGCCGGTGCTGCACGACCTGCACGGCGAGGTCGCCGCTGAACGCGCCACGCTGGCGCTGATGCGCCGCGCCGGTGCTCCGACCGCCCTTTTCACGAGTCAGAACCTGATCACCATCGGGGCGGTCCGCGCGCTGCGCCGGCTGGGCCGGCACCACCAGGTCGCCCTGGTCGGCTTCGACGACTTCCCGCTCGCCGATCTGCTGGATCCGGCCGTCACCGTGGTGGCGCAGCATCCGGCCCGGATAGGCCGAGCGGCCGCCGACGCGCTCTTCGAGCGCATCGACGGCCACGACGGCCCGCCGCGCGAGATCAGGGTGGCGACAACCCTGATCCCGCGCGGCAGTGGTGAGTTGCCGATCAGGGGAAGTTGACCACGTAGGACGGTACGGTCGCGGTGCCCTGCGCCGGCCCACCGGTGGTGTTGACGACGTTGTCGATCACGCCGTTGCCACCGAGCGAGACGGTCAGCAGGTTGTGCAGACGGACGCCGGACTTCACCGGCACCTCGAAGCCCCGGTCCGCGTGGATCGACGGGTTGACGTTGAAGTAGCAGTAGCTACCCATCGCCCACGCCTCGTGCGTGTTCACCGAGTCCGCCACCTTGTACGCGGCATACCCTTCCGCCCCGGTCCGCCAGGCCGCCTGGGTCGGCGGGTCGTACGGCATCTCGTTCTGGAAGAAGTACGTCCGGCCACCGTTGCCGTTCCAGATCACCTGGTACTTCTGGTAGTGCTCGACGAACAGCCCGTACGCCGTGACGTCGTTGCCGTTGACGATCAGGCCGTGGTCACCGAGTGCGGTGTCCCAGTTGTAGGTGCCCGCGTTGCCGTGGTCGGCACGCCACGCCCAGATGTGGTCGATGATCACGTTGTTGCTGTTGACCAGCAGGCTGTTGGTGGCCTTGCCGGCGATGTAGCCACCGACCCGCAGGAACACGTCCTGCACCGACGACGGGTTCGCGGCGTGGTTCGCCGTCGACCCGCTCTGGCCCATCACCAGCAGGTTCGGCGAGAGCGTGGTGCCCGCGTCGAAGAGGATGCCGGCGACCTTCACGCCGTCCACATCGGCCACCTGCATCGCGGTGACGCCGTTCTCCGGGATGACCGTGGCGTAGCCGAGGCCGAGCACCACGGTGTTGGCCCGGTTCACGTTGATCGTCTGGTTCACCCGGTAGATACCCGGCTGGAAGATCAGGTTGAGGCCCGAGGCGAGGGCCGCGTTGATCGTCGCCGCGCTGTCGCCCGGCTTCGCCACGTAGAACTGGCTCAGCGGGATGCTGGTACCGGGCGTGTTGCCGTTCACCCAGCTCGCGCCGACGCTGTTGGTCCGCAGGTTCGGCACGAACACCGCGTAGTCGGAACCGGTGTGGTACAGGTACGGCTTCTCCCGGATCACCGGGGTGTTCGCAATCGTGGTGTACGGCGGGTTCGGGTAACCCGCACCCGACGGGGCACCCTGCACACCGACGAACGCCTGGTTCCACACCGCGTTGGTGTTCGAGGCGATCGAGCTGTTGCGCGTGAGCCACTGCTGCTGGGAGTACTGCCCCAGCGTGCCGCTGATCCGCGAGTCGGCGACGTAGCCGCCGGAGGCCCAGCCGTACCCGTTCGGCGCCAGGTTCAGGTTGCCGTGGATGTCCATCCGCCGGAACGGGGCGGCCTGCGAGACGGCCCACCGGTTGGTGCCGTTCACCGGGTAGACGGAGAGGTTCTCGGTGGAGCGCCAGAAGTTCTGGGTGGCGTTGCCCGCGAACCAGCCCGCGTCGACGGTGATGTCACCGTTGATCCGTACGTCCTGCGGGTTCTGACCGAGACCGACCACCGAGGTGTAGAAGCCCACCTGGATGTTCAGGTTGTTGTAGGTGCCCGGCCGGAACGCCAGCACGTAGCGGCCGGTGCCGAACTGGGCGGTCTCCTGCTGGCGGAAGATCTCGTCGGCGCGCGCCTGGATGCTGGCCGACGACATCGACGGGTCGAAGACGATCACGTTGGCGCCGAGGCTGCCACCGCCCGGGACGCTGGTTCCGCCGTCCTCGCCGAAGACCTTGAACTCCCACAGCGAGTAGCCGTATCCGGTGGTGCGCTGGGTGCCGTACATACGCACGTAGCGCCCGGTGCCGCTGACGGTCAACGACTGGTTGCCACCGGTGCCGGTGGTGGTCGAGTAGATGGTCGTCCAGGTCGAGGCGTTGTTCGACACCTGGATCTGGAACGCCCTCGCGGCGGCCGTCTCCCAGTTCAGCTCGACCCGGGTGATCGCCTGCGACGTGCCCAGGTCGACCTGGATCCACTGCGGGTCGGAGAAGGCGGACGCCCAGCGGGTGCCGGTATTGCCGTCGAACGCCTCAGCGGGGTTGTACGCGCCCGCCGCCTCGGTGGAGGAGGCCGTGGCCGGCTTGCCCTGGGACAGGAGGACCTCGGCGGCCGAGGCCGATGTGGTGGTGACCGCGGCGAACCCGGCCACCATGGCGGTCACCAGACCACCGATGGCGGCGAGGCGCCAGGGGGAACGTCTCATTGCTTCTCCTCGGGGAGCGGGACGGACGGCAAGGGGACGGCTTGCGCACCCGGGAAGCGCTCTAACGGATCTTGGGAGAGCGCTTCCCGGCCGAACGTAAGGAGAGCAACGAATTCATGTCCATAGTTGGTAACAGTTCCGGAACCTGCACGTCTTCTCGCACAAAACCCGTGCTAGGCGGCCTCAACTGGGATTACGCCCGCTGATAACACCGAAGCCGGAACCGGTTCCGGCGACGCGCGCGAGAACGCCCACACCACGCAAGAAGGAATAATCAGTATTCATGGTACGAGACCGTTGCGCGGAAGCGCTTCCCGACAGAAAACCGCCCCCGCCGGCGTGGGGCCGGCGGGGGCGGTGACGGAAACAGATCAGCCGAGATCGACCGACGGGTACAGCGGGAACGGGGCCAGCAGCTCCGACGCCTGCTTGCTGATGCGGTCGGAGAGGGCCGCGTCCAGGGTGAACTTGGCCTTGGAACCCTCGGCCGGGCTGGTGGCCGCGAGCACGTTGTGGATGAGCTCGGCGATCTGGTCCATCTCGCCGACGCCCAGGCCCCGGCTGGTCAGCGCCGGCGTGCCGACGCGGATGCCGGAGGTGTACCAGGCGCCGTTCGGGTCGTTCGGGATCGCGTTGCGGTTGGTGACGATGCCGCTGTCCAGCAGCGCCTGCTCCGCCTGGCGTCCGGTGATGCCGAACGGGTGCACGTCGATCAGCACCAGGTGGTTGTCGGTGCCGCCGGAGACGAGCTGCACGCCACGCTTGAGCAGGCCCTCGGCGAGTGCCTGGCTGTTCGTGACGATCTGCTGGGCGTAGGTGGCGAACTCGGGCCGCCGCGCCTCCGCGAACGCGATCGCCTTGGCCGCCATCACGTGCGGCAGCGGGCCGCCGAGGACCATCGGGCAGCCGCGGTCCACCTGCGACGAGAGCTCCGGCTGGCAGAGCACGGCACCACCACGCGGGCCGCGCAGGCTCTTGTGGGTCGTCGTGGTGACGATGTGCGCGTGCGGGATCGGGTTGTAGTCGCCGGTGAAGACGCCACCGGCGACCAGGCCGGCGAAGTGCGCCATGTCGACCATGAAGGTGGCGCCGACCTCATCGGCGATCTCGCGCATCGTCGCGAAGTTCACCTTCCGGGGGTACGCCGAATAGCCGCCCACGATCACCGCGGGCTTGAACTCCTTGGCGGTCTCCCGCAGCGCCGCGTAGTCGATCTGGCCGGTGGCCGGATCCACGCCGTAGCTGCGCTGGTCGAACATCTTCCCGGAGATGTTGGGCCGGAATCCGTGGGTGAGGTGACCGCCGGCGTCCAGGGACATGCCGAGCAGCCGCTGGTTGCCGAACGCCTGCCGCAGCTCGGCCCACTCGGCGTCGGTCAGGTCGTTGATCTGGCGCTTCTCGAACTTCTTCAGGTACGGCACCTCGACCCGGTCGGCCAGGATGGCCCAGTAGGCGACCAGGTTCGCGTCGATGCCGGAGTGCGGCTGCACGTAGGCGTAGGGCGCGCCGAACAGCGCCTTGGCGTGCTCGACGGCCACCGACTCGACGGTGTCGACGTTCTGGCAGCCGGCGTAGAACCGGCGGCCGATCGTGCCCTCCGCGTACTTGTCGGAGAGCCAGTTACCCATGGCGAGCAGGACGGCCGGCGAAGCGTAGTTCTCACTCGCGATCAGCTTCAGCGACTCACGCTGATCGGTCAGCTCCTTGGCGATCGCGTCGGCAATGCGCGGCTCGACGGACCGGACCACCTCGAGGGCGGAGCGAAAGGCTACGGATTCCGCGTTCAACTCAGACATGGGACCTCCCTATCACGTAGTGAAGAGGCCCAGGCGCACGGCAAGTCGTCGTCTCGACGAGGCCGCTCCCCGATGGTCAACCATCCGAACGCGCCAGTCACGGCCCGTCCGTCAGCATACCGGCGACGACGGGGAACCTGACACCCGTTAGCCGCTCCGACACCTCCCAGAGCCGCCGTTGTGCCACCGGGTCGTAGGCCGCCTCCACCGCCAGCACCCGCACGGGCCGTCCCGTGTTCTCCCCTCTGCCGTCCGGTCCGTAATACTCGCCGCCGCGAGCGGCGACATCGGTGGCGGCCCGGAGAATCGGTTGCGCTCCTGCCAATTGGTCTTGGATCAACCAAGACATAACCCATTTCGTACGCCGTGACGCCGCCAGCCGGTAATGCCACGGACTGTGCCGCATCAACGGAGTCCTCGCCGCCCCCGGGTGCGCGCCGATGCTCACCAGCCCGGGGTACCGACGCTGCAGCTCGAACGCGAACAGCAGGTTGGCCAGCTTCGAACCGCAATACGCCCCCCACGGGTCGTATCCCTTCTCGGCCCGCAGATTCTCGAAGTCCATGACCCCGCGCCGATGCCCGTTGCTGCTGACCGTCACCACCCGAGCGCCGGGCGCCGCCAGCAGCCGATCCAGCAGCAGACCAGTGAACGCGAAATGCCCCAGATGATTGACCCCGAACGTGAGCTCGAACCCGTCGCTCGTCAGCTCGAACGGCGGAATCATCACGCCCGCGTTGTTGACCAGCAGATCCAGCCGCTCGTGCCGGTCCCGGAACTCCTCGGCCGCGGCGCGCACCGACCCGAGATCGGCCAGATTCAGCAGCAGCGCCTCCCCTTTGATCTCCCGTGCCACGGCACCGATCCTCGCCGGATCCCGCCCGGCGACCACCACGATGGCACGCCTGCCGGCCAGCTCCCTCGCCACCTCGTACCCGATACCGGAGTTCCCGCCCGTCACCAACGCCACGCGCCCACGCAGGTCAGGGATGTCAGCTGCGCTCCACATACTGAGCCTCCTATAATCGGGACACCCGTCCCGCTTACCGCGACGATACGGGACGCCCATCCCGTTTATCAACCAGTCGTTCCCCGGAGATCAGATGCGAGCAGACGCCGAACGTAACCGCGCCAAGGTCATCAAGGCCGCGATGACGGCCTTCGCCACCGAGGGCCTGTCCATCTCGGTCGCGGAGATCGGCCGCCGCGCGGGCGTCGGCACCGGCACCGTGAGCCGGCACTTCCCCACGAAGGAGTCTCTCTACGCCGCCATCGTCCTGGCCAAGGTCACCGAGATCGCCACCGAGGCCCGCACGCTGATCGAAACCCTGCCGCCGGCCGACGCGTTCTTCGCGTACTTCGCCTACATGGTCGAGGAGGCCGCCACCAACCGCGGCCTGGCCGAGGCCATGTCAGGCGGCGGCTACGACATCGAAAAGGCCGTCGACGGGACGGAGGAGGACCTGGCCACCCTGGAGTCAACCCTGCTCCACAACGCCCAGGCCGCCGGCGCAGTCCGCTCCGGCGTCACCCGCGACGAGGTCAAGGCCCTGATCGGGGCATGCGTCGCCGTCCCGTCACGCACCCACATGGTGGAGATCGTGTCCGCCGGATTACGCCCCTGAAATGCAGAAAGGCCCACCCCGGAGGGTGGGCCTTTCTGTTCACGTTGAGTCCGGCGGCGTCCTACTCTCCCACACCCTCCCGAGTGCAGTACCATCGGCGCTGGCGGGCTTAGCTACCGGGTTCGGAATGTGACCGGGCGTTTCCCCACCGCTATGACCACCGAAACAACCATCAGCACTGAACCAACCAGCAACCCACACGTGGTGGGGTGGTTGTTCGTTTGCTGTGAATCACACAGTGGACGCAAGCGCAAAGTATTAGGTGGTTAAGCCCTCGGCCTATTAGTACCGGTCAACTCAACACGTTACCGTGCTTACATCTCCGGCCTATCAACCCAGTCGTCTAGCTGGGAGCCT